>CAMMBV010000040.1 GCA_946494335.1 uncultured Ruminococcus sp.
TTTCCCCGTTCCGCCTTTCTGGTTGGCAATCGCAATTACTTTGCAATTCGCCATATGGTTCCCTCCTTTCCTAAAAATTTAATAGCCATCTTCCCGTGTAAGGAAATGGCTATGTATAAAAATGGGCATAAAAAAAGCCGGAGGATTTTCGTAAATTGAAAACCTTCCGGCAAATTATCAGTAAACATGCTCATGTATTCATATTCAATTTAATATAACAGGTTCCTTGAAATAATCTCTATATGGAAAAGATACAACGCCCTGTTCCGAAGAACAGAGCGTTGTTAATAATTAAACTATATATACTTCAACATATAGGTCTTTCCACTGGCCCTTTCTCAAGTAATCTCCATTAGCCTTACGGTAAGCCAGTGCCTGCTCATAATCTATACTAAAATCAAAGTATAAATTACTTGCCCTCCCTACTGTTAATAGCTGCCTGTGCTGCCGCAAGTCTTGCAATGGGCACCCGGTAGGGACTGCAGGATACGTAGTCCAATCCGATCTTATGGCAGAATTCCACGGAGCTTGGGTCGCCTCCATGTTCCCCGCAGATACCCAGCTTCAGCTGTGGACGTGTCTTTCTTCCCTTTTCGGCAGCTTCCGCCACCAGCTGGCCCACGCCGTTCTGGTCCAGTCTGGCAAAGGGATCTGACTCATAGATCTTGGCTTTATAGTAGGATTCCAGGAATTTCCCTGCATCATCCCGGGAGAATCCAAAGGTCAGCTGGGTCAGGTCGTTGGTTCCAAAGGAGAAAAATTCCGCTTCTTCCGCAATCTCATCCGCCAGCAGCGCCGCACGGGGGATCTCGATCATCGTTCCGATACGGTATGCCATATCCGAGCCTTTTTCTTCCTTCACCTTCTCCGCGGTCTCCACCACTACGTCTTTTACATATTTCAGTTCCTTTTTATCACCTACCAGCGGGATCATGATTTCCGGCACGATATCCCAGCCTTTTTCTTCCTTCACTTCAATGGCCGCTTCCATCACCGCACGGGTCTGCATCCTGGCGATCTCCGGGTAGGTCACTGCCAGACGGCATCCCCGGTGTCCCATCATGGGGTTGAATTCATGAAGGTCGTCGCATTTTGCACGCACCTCCGCTTCCGTGATTCCCATCTCCCGGGCCATCTCCCGGATATCCTCCTCCGTCGCCGGTACAAATTCATGCAGCGGCGGATCCAGGTAGCGGATGGTCATGGGCCGTCCTTCCAGCGCCTCATACATGGCCTTGAAATCACCCTTCTGGTAAGGGATCAGTTCGTTTAAGGCTGCTTCCCGCTCTTCCTGGCTCTCTGAGAGGATCATCTTGCGGATCTTGGGGATCCGCTCCGGCTCAAAGAACATATGCTCCGTCCGGCAAAGGCCGATGCCCTCCGCCCCCAGCTTCACCGCGTTGCGGGTGTCCGCCGGCGTATCGGCATTGGTTCGCACCTTCAGTCTCCGGTACTTGTCCGCCCATCCCATCATCCGGGCAAAGTTCCCGCCGATGGACGCTTCCTGGGTGGGGATGTCTCCCAGGTAGATATCTCCTGTGGTTCCGTCCAGGGAAATATAGTCCCCTTCCTTCACCGTCACATCTCCCAGCTGGAAGTATTTCTCTTCCTCCTGTACCTTCAGTTCCCCGCAGCCGGACACGCAGGCCGTTCCCATGCCCCTTGCCACAACCGCCGCATGGGAGGTCATGCCGCCTCTGGCCGTCAGGATTCCTTCCGACGCATGCATTCCTTCGATATCCTCCGGCGATGTCTCCTGGCGCACCAGGACTACACGTGCGCCCCCTTCATGGGCCGCTTTGGCTTCCTCCGCCGTAAAGTATACCTTCCCTGCTGCCGCTCCCGGCGACGCCGGCAGGGCGCTTCCGATCTTCTTCCCGGCTTTCAGCGCCTCTTTGTCAAAGGTGGGGTGCAGTAACTGATCCAGGGCCTTCGCCTCGATCCGCATCACCGCTTCTTCCTCGGTAATCATCCCTTCATCCACCAGATCGCAGGCGATCTTTAAGGCCGCCGGCGCCGTCCGCTTGCCGTTTCTGGTCTGCAGGAAATAGAGCTTTCCTTCCTGGATGGTAAATTCCATATCCTGCATATCCCGGTAATGGTTCTCCAGCTTCATGGCCAGGTCCATAAATTCCCGGTAGCAATCCGGCAGGTCCTCCTCCAGGCGGCTGATGGGCTGGGGCGTACGCACGCCTGCCACCACGTCCTCGCCCTGGGCGTTGATCAGGTATTCCCCGAAGATGCCTTTCTCTCCCGTGGCCGGGTTCCGGGTGAAGGCCACGCCGGTACCGGAGGTATCCCCCATGTTCCCGAATACCATGGCCTGTACATTGACCGCCGTCCCCCAGTCCCCGGGGATGTCGTTCATCCTGCGGTACACGATGGCGCGGTCGTTGTCCCAGGAGCGGAACACCGCCTTCACCGCTCCCATCAGCTGCTCTTTTGCATCCTGGGGGAAGGCTTCCCCGCCCATGGCTTTCTGATACACGTCCTTAAACCGGCGCACCAGCTCCTTTAAATCCTCCACCGTCAGTTCCGTGTCGTAGGTGATGCCTTTTTCCTCTTTCACCTCGTCGATGATTTTTTCAAAATAGGATTTTGGCACCTCCATTACCACGTCGGAATACATCTGGATAAAACGGCGGTAGGAATCATAGGCAAACCGTGGATTCCCGGTCTTTTTGGCAAAGCCCTCCACCGCCTCGTCATTTAAGCCCAGATTCAGGATGGTATCCATCATACCCGGCATGGAAGCCCTGGCGCCGGAACGCACGGATACCAGCAGCGGATCGTTTACATCCCCGAAGGTTTTCCCCTGCAGCTCTTCCAGCTTTTTCAGCGCTTCAAAAATCTGATCTTCAATTTCCTTTGCAATCTGTTTCCCGTTTTCATAATAGTTGGTACATGCTTCCGTCGTCACCGTAAACCCCTGTGGAATCGGAAGTCCCAGATTGGTCATCTCCGCCAGGTTGGCTCCCTTGCCGCCCAGCAGGTTCCTCATATCAGCATTTCCTTCTTTGAACAAATAAACCCATTTTACCATTAAATTTCCTCCTTAAGGGGTATTTATATTTTTAATTCTATCATATTTGTCATTTCAGTCAAGAAAATTTTTCCATTTATTGTGCAATTATAACAATATTTGAGTATGCCCGCTTTTTACGTATCTTATTCAGTCCAAAAACAGAAAAAAGAAATCGCCGGAACCGACATATGCCGGAACCGACGATTTACACTCTTTTGCATTATTTATTATTTTCTGTAGGTAGATTTGTTCATTACCAGATGTCTGGGAAGTCCGTCAACCATGACAGGCTGCAGTTCGCCCATAATCAGCGGACGTGCATATTTTTCATATTCTTCGCTCAGATCTGTACCGTCGTTGATGATCCATTCTGCCGGTACCGGTCTTTCCACATTTGCGATGGCATGGATATCATAGATGTTGTAAGTAACCTGATAGGGATCGCGGTTTACAACTTCGATGGTAACCATCATGCCTGTCTTGCCGTCGTCAGCAGCCTTGCATGCTTCGTATCCGGCATTGTATGCTTCGTTGATATCTGTCAGAGATGCCAGATGTGTTGCTGCTCTCTGCAGAGTGGAGTACTCGATGGCACGGGATTTCAGGCCAAGTTCTGCCTGGATCTTGTTGGTCAGCACTACTGCACAGCCGGACAGCTGTTTGTGTCCGAATGCATCCACATAATCAGATGCGCTTCCCAGCTCGCAGACAAAGCGTCCGTCAGCCAGTTTGATACCTTCTGATACAGCGATGACAACGGAGCTCTTCTCCTCGGACAGTTTTTTCACTCTCGCCATGAAATCATCCATATCAAAGTCAGACTCCGGCAGATAAATCATATCCGGTCCTTCACAGTCTTCACCTTTGGAAAGAGCTGCAGCGGCTGTCAGCCATCCTGCATGACGTCCCATGATCTCCACAACTACTACGGTAGGTTTCTCAATACCGAAGCTGGAGTTGTCACGGATTACTTCTTTCAGAGAAGATGCGATATATTTTGCAGCTGAGCCGTATCCCGGTGTATGGTCTGTAATCGGCAGGTCATTGTCGATTGTCTTGGGAACACCCATAAATCTCTGCTTTTTGCCTTTCAGCTCAGCATAGTCAGAAAGCATTTTGATTGTATCCATGGAATCATTTCCGCCGATATAGAACAGACATTCAATATCGTTCTTTTCCATGATTTCAAAAATCTTGTCGTAAATCGCTTCATTTCCCTCGATTTTCGGGAGTTTGAAACGGCAGGAGCCAAGGAATGCAGATGGAGTTCTCTTCAGCAGTTCGATGTCATTTTTATCTTTTACATACTCGGAAATATCCACCAGATCTTCATTTAAAAATCCCTGAATTCCATGATGCATACCGTAAACTTTGTCATATCCAAGATCTCTGGCAGCCGCAACGACGCCGGCAAGACTTGAATTAATAACGGCAGTCGGTCCGCCGGACTGACCTACAACAATATTTTTCTTTGCCATAGTAAATTCCTCCTAAATGATTTATCACTTCTCCACGATTATAGCAAAAACATCAGTTTTAGACAACAGTTTTTCGTTAAAACCGGAATTTCTCAGCCATATAACGCTCCAGATCCTCGATTTTGATTCTCTCCTGTTCCATGGAATCTCTGTCGCGGACTGTCACCGCGCCGTCTGTTTCCGACTCAAAATCGTAGGTCACGCAGTAAGGCGTACCGATCTCGTCCTGACGGCGGTACCGTTTTCCGATATTTCCTCTGTCGTCGAATTCACAGTTATAGGTTTTGGAGAGCATATCAAATACCTTCAAAGCGCCCTCGTTCAGCTTTTTGGAAAGAGGCAGCACACCGATTTTCACCGGAGCAAGAGCCGGGTGGAAATGAAGCACGGTACGCACGTCATTTTTTTCCTCATCCAGAACTTCCTCATCGTAAGCGCTGCACAGGAAGGCCAGCACCATACGGTCCGCACCCAGAGAGGGCTCTATTACATAGGGAACGTATTTGACTTTTTTCTCATCGTCAAAATAGGTCATATCCTGTCCGGAGGTGTTCTGATGCTGTGTCAGGTCGTAATCCGTACGGTCTGCAATTCCCCACAGTTCGCCCCAGCCAAAGGGGAATAAAAATTCCACGTCTGTGGTCGCTTTGCTGTAGAAAGAAAGCTCTTCCGGTTCATGGTCTCTCACGCGGATTTCCTCATCCTTAAGTCCCAGCTCCTTTAACCAGTTCAGGCAGAAATTTTTCCAGTAGGCGAACCATTCCAGGTCGGTATCCGGTTCACAGAAAAATTCCAGCTCCATCTGCTCAAATTCGCGGGTACGGAAGGTAAAGTTTCCGGGTGTGATCTCATTTCGGAAGGATTTTCCGATCTGTCCGATTCCGAAGGGAATCTTCTTTCTCGACGTTCTCTGCACATTTTTGAAATTGACAAAGATACCCTGAGCCGTCTCCGGTCTTAAATATACGGTATTTTTGGCATCCTCCGTCACGCCCTGGAAGGTTTTGAACATCAGATTAAACTGACGGATATCCGTAAAGTTATGCTTTCCGCAGGTCGGACATGGAATCTGATGCTCCTCGATAAAGTCTCTCATCTGCTCCTGCGTCCAGGCGTCCACAGAGCTTTCCAGTGTGATGCCGTGCTCTGCGCTGTAATTTTCAATGATCTGATCCGCCCGGAATCTCTCATGGCATTCCCGGCAGTCCATCAAAGGATCGGAAAATCCGCCCAGATGACCGGAAGCCACCCAGGTCTGAGGATTCATCAGAATCGCGCAGTCCACGCCCACATTATAGGGGTTCTCCATAATGAATTTTTTCCACCAGGCCCGCTTTACATTGTTTTTCAGTTCCACACCCAGATTGCCGTAATCCCAGGTATTGGCCAGACCTCCGTAGATCTCAGACCCCGGATACACAAATCCTCTGGATTTGGCCAGGGCAACGATTTTTTCCATTGTTTTTTCCATTCCTGTTCTCCTCTTTATTGATTATTTTTCATTGAGATATATGATATATGCATATTCATAGATGCTGGTATCCGCATTTTCATTATCCTGATTTCCGTCATTCGTCACTTGTGCTTTCCGGTCTCCCAGAATCTTGACATTGTCGCTGACATACAGGATATCCTCCGGTACGGTAACCGCCACCGGTTCCTGCAGTATGATAATTCCTGCCTGGGAATAATCGGCCTGTATGGTTTTCACATCCGCCTCCTCTCCCTTTCGATCCAGAAATGCGATGTCAAAATCATACGTTTTGGAAGCCTCCGCCACAGTTCCCCGGTACAGCTGCCTTTGATTAAAATCCTGATAATCCTTACAGGAATCATACTGCAGCGTTACGCGAACCTGCGCTTTTTTGGAGTCCTCTTTACAGGTTTTTATTTTAATCTTTTCCTCATCCTGTTGGCTGTTATATTCACTGACCGCCTGGCTGACCGTTTCTTCAAGCTCTTCAAAATCATAGTAGGACTTTTCAAAACTTTCCACCGTCTCAGCCGTAACTCTTCCTTTGTTGTCAATGGACACCGTACTTTGATCAGCTGCGGAACCGCAGCCGGACAGCAAAAACAGCAGTCCGCCCGCCAAAAGTGCTATGTATTTTTTCACAACACATGCCTCCTTAGCTTAAGTCTATCCTAGATTATAACCGCAGACGGCCATATTTTCAACACATCATTTCCAGTATTTCCAGACTTTTGAATCTTTTATCGGTATACTCTTTCACGTAATCCCCCATAAGAGCCGCCAGTTCCGCCAGAACCTCCCGGGTAACGGTAAAAGTATACAGGTTCTTAAGGGGCGCCGAGACAATGTACTGCAGGGTGTAAAGAAGCGAGGAGGAAATCTTTTTTGCATCCTTCGCTTTGCCGCCGCAGTCTTCGCAGAGCACGCCGCCGCGGGATATGCTGAAATAATTCAGATTTTCTTTTGCACGGCAGGAAGCGCATTCAAATACCTGGGGATATTCTCCGTTTTGCACCATCAGCTTCAGCTCAAACACATACCGGACCAGTTCATTGGATATCTGCGGGTTGCCCAGACTTTTAAGCGCCACAAAAAGCAGATTTACCATTGATGAACCGTCTACTCCCTCACGGCCATAGTAATCTGCAAATTCCAGAAAATAAAAACCGTAATAAACGCCGGGAATTTCCCGGGCCAGATCTGTAAAATGATGATGAATTTCAGCCTGATACAGATTATAGGCAGTCCGCCCCTCATATACGTAAAAAGTGGCAAAGACAAAGGGATTTGCCGCTGCCAGAAGGGGGCTTGTGCTCTTTCTGGCCCCTCTGGCAAAAGCTGTAATCTTTCCTCTTTCCTTCGTCAGCAGTATCAGCCTTTTGTCATACTCTCCCGCCGGCGCCGCCAGAAGCACGACGCCGTTTACCGCTACCGGTCCACTCATAATCCTTTATACTTCTTTCCTGTCATACCCGAAATTTTTAATCAGAAAATCACTGTCTCTCCAGTCTTTTTTGACCTTGACCCACAGCTTTAAATTGACTTTCCCTTCCACCAGCCGTTCGATCTCGTACCGGGCGTTGCTGCCGATCTTTTTCAGCATGGCGCCCTGCTTTCCGATAATAATCCCTTTATGGGATTCTTTCTCACAGACAATGGTGGCCTCGATATCCGTGACGGGACTTTTTTTCCTTTTTTTCATCACATCAACCGAAACGGCGATCCCGTGGGGAATTTCATCATCCAACGCATGGAGCGCCTTCTCCCGGATCACCTCCGCCACAATCTGGCGCATGGGCTGATCCGTAACCACATCCTCGTCATAATACTGCGGTCCATAAGGAAGATACTGAAACAGTGTATCGATGATATCCTCTGTGTTCTGTCCCCGCAGAGCCGACACCGGTATGATCTCATCAAATTCATAAAGTTTCCGGTAGGCGTCGATAAAAAGAAGGATTTCCTCCCTTGACACCGTATCGATCTTGTTGATCACCAGAATCACCGGCAGTCCCACGTCTTCAAGCTGCCGGGCAATATGCCTGTCCCCCGGGCCGATATGGCTGGAGGGCTCCACCAGCCAGAGAATTACATCCACATCCTTTAACGTCCGGGATGCCACATCCACCATGTATTCTCCCAGCCTGGTCTTGGCCTTGTGGATACCTGGCGTATCCAGGAAAATAATCTGTCCCTTCTCACAGGTATATACCGTCTGAATCCGGTTCCTGGTGGTCTGGGGTTTTTTTGAAGTGATGGCTATTTTCTGACCGATCAGATGATTCATCAACGTGGATTTTCCCACATTGGGCCGTCCGATAATAGCCACAAAACCTGATCTAAACTGTTCGTTCGTATTCATACCTCTCCTCTATCCAATCAGGTGTTTCACCAGAAGGAATTTGTCTTCATTTTTCTCAATGGCGGCTTCGCTTCCGATCACGCACAGATTATTCTGTTTCAGCACCGCTTCTACAATATCCGCCAGCTTCCTGATATCTTCTTCTTTTGCCTGTAAAATCTCATCCCGCTCTTTCTGGAGCTGTTCCTGGGTCACGCCGGAAAAGTATGCCTGGAAGGAAAGATTTCCCCTTCCCTGGGGAGTAAGAGGCATGTCCATGCCGCTTACCGTTCCGATGATATACTTCGTCATCTGGCGTTCGTCCGCCGTAAATTTCTGCAGATAGGAGGGAATTCCCTCATATACGGATATGGTTTTTTTAAGATGCGGATCCCGGTAGGATACAAAAAAGGCGTCTCCTGTCCGTTTAAATCCGCTCATGCAGCCATAGGCTCCTCCTTTTACCCGGACATTGTTCCACAGATAGTCATAGCTTAAAATCATCCGCAGGATCTGAAGCGCTCCCGTATATTCATAACCCGCTTTTTTGAAGTTTCCTCCCACTGCGACATACTGAACCTGGCCTGACGTCTTAAATCCTTCATTCTTCTGCTGCGGCGTAAAGGTAAAGGGCTCCTCCTCCACCGCCTCCTGGTACAGCATGGCGCCAAAATCAGGAACGCTGTCTTCCAGAACCCGATATCCTTCCTCATCAGCGGTATAATCAATCCGGAAATTATCCCGACGGAACAAAAATTTCATCAGTTTCTTTAAATTTGCCGTAATTTCCGCTTTCCGATTTTCAAACTGGGCTTCCAGCTCTTCAATAAATTTGTAGTAGCCGATGCCGCTGATTTCCTCCTGGAAACAGCCGCTGACAGAAAAATAGGAAGTCAGCCTGGAAACAGCCGACGTATGGCCGGAATCGGGGATGGCCATCTGCAGCCGGGATTTCTGCTGCGCTATGATCTCATACAGACGCTTTTCGTCGTCCAGTCTGGACGTGGTAAGGATTTCATTTATCATCCGGAACACAAATCCCACCTGAGAGTAAAGGCATTTTGCCTTGATGCCGAACATACCGCGGCAGGACTGTTCTTTTTGCGCTCTGGACAATACATGTATCCCGCATACAATTCCGCCGGAATTGGCATTAATTTCATTGAATAGCTCATCGTAGGTGTAATGCTCCGTATCCACATATCCCAGCACCGCTTTTAAAAGTCCAAGATAGGGAACCAGCTCCTTTGGCACTTTTCCTGTGTCAAACAACAGAGTCATATAGCTGATCTGATTGGTGGGAATATTGTGAAACAGTACAGGAACATTATTCAGGCTGCGCATTTCATTGCAAAGCTTTACCGCCTCTTTCCTGATATCCGTTCGCTTCAGCATGGGAATGGACGCCAGCGCTTCTTCTGTCTCTTCTTCCTCCTGATATTTCACCAGCGCTTCCGTCTGATCTTTCAGAAGCTGAATTTCGTCCCTGCTCAAAGATGCTTTATAAGCCGCCAGCTTTTTGACAAGCTTTTCTTCCTTCTCCCTGGCCAATCCCTTTTTCGGTCTGACTGTAATCACCGCTTTATGCGGATTCTCAAGCAGGCACTCTTTGAGCAATCCTTCAAAATAGCCGCTTTCGATTTTTTTCTTCAGCGAATCGAATACTTTCAGCTGATGCAGATAGTCAAAGGGTTTCTCCTCATCATAGAGCCAGCTGTCAAACACGTCGATGCCATACATCAGACCTTTGGGGAAGGAAGCGTAATCCGCCTCCCGGAAACGGAACTCAAAATAATTGATGCCCGCTTCCAGCGCTCTTTTGCGTATCCCTTTGTCAGCCAGCTCCTGCAGCGTTTCCTCTATGATCTGGCAGAAACGGTCGCGGTCGTTTTCATCAGCATTTTTCGCTACGATGGAAAAAAAAGGCTGCAGGATTCCATCTTCATAAGAACCCATCACGTCTTTTCCGATTCCAGCATCCAGAAGGGCCTGCTTAAGCGGAGCCCCCGGCGCCCCTAAAAGGGCGTATTCCAGGATCTGGAAAGCTGTGTTTTTCTCCACATCCAGTCCATCCCCCGTCACCACATTCCAGGTCAGATAGGCATTGCCTTCTTCCGTCTCATTGTCACCGATGGGATAGTAGATATTTTTCTCCACCGGCTTGTCAAATGATCTTTGCACTGCAATGCCGGAGTCCACCTCCGTCTTATCAAAACAGCTTAAATACTCTCTGTCAAGCCAGGTCAGGCGCTCCTCCATATCCATATCGCCGTAGAGATAGATATAGCTGTTGGAGGGATGATAGTATTTCCGATGGAAATCAAGGAATGCCTCATAAGTCAGATCGGGAATCTTATCAGGATCGCCTCCCGACTCCACTCCGTAGGCCGTATCCGGAAACAGAATGTTGAAAATCTCCCGGTCCATCATCTCCTCCGGAGAAGAAAAGGCCCCCTTCATCTCGTTGTACACCACTCCGTTGTAGGCAAGGGGCCCATCCAGGCTTTTCAGCTCATAATGCCACCCTTCCTGACGGAATATTTCCTCTTTTTCATATATATTGGGATAAAATACCGCATCCAGATAAACGTCCATCAGATTTTTAAAATCCTGATCGTTGCAGCTGGCCACCGGATACATGGTTTTATCCGGATAAGTCATGGCATTTAAAAATGTATTCAGCGATCCCTTAACCAGTTCCACAAAAGGATCCTTCAATGGAAATTTCCTGGATCCGCACAGTACGCTGTGTTCCAGAATATGTGCCACCCCTGTGCTGTCCGCCGGCGGAGTCCGGAAGGCGATGTTAAACACTTTGTTCTCATCATCGTTTTCAATCACCATTACTCTGGCTCCGCTTTTATCATGGCGCAGCAGATATCCCTCTGACTGGATATCCGCAATGTGCTCCCGGCGGATCATGGTATATTCTTTTAGCTTCTTGATGTTCATGTAAAACCTCCAGTTCTGTTTAAGCAGCGCCGCTGACGCTAATGACAGTATATCACATTTATTTCAAATCAAACACTTTTTCTTATCCGCTTTTTTATCCCTCCACAGCAATTTCATACTTTCTTTAGTTGTTTCCTGACCCTCAATCTGTTACAATACTATAGAAAAGTGAAAGATTTTCAGAAAGGATTGATTTAATCATGAAAAGAAAAACACTGCTGATTACACTGACTCTGCTGAGTCTTCTCTCATTTTCTCTGTTTGGATGCAGCTCGAAGGGAAATGAAAATACACCTGCAAATGAACCCACGCCGACAGAAGCTGCAGATGAATCCGAAGACAGTGAGGATGCCGACAGTTTTGATGCAGATTCCAAAGAAGAAACGAATGATTCAGATGCTGACGATACTCTCCCGGAAGGCGAAGAAGATCCGACGCCTGTGGAAGATATCCAGGGTGAAGGCACAACGGATACAAGCGTACCCGATCTTTCCTCCATCGACGCGGCTCCCCTTGAACAGGACTGTGTAATGACTGCCGAATCCGGCGCTGAACTGGGAACACTTAAAATTGAAAAGGCAGCGGTTACAGACGAACGGGACGAAAACAATGCCAGCAGCCCCCAAAAGGTTGTGGTCATCGATTATTCCTATACCAATTCCTCTGACGAACCGCTCCTCCTGGACGATATGAGCTTTAAGCTGGTAGACGGCGATACTGCCTGCGCCCCTTATTACGCAGCCTTCCTGGCATCCGCTGAACCGGCCGAAAATGGACAGTCCTCTTCCGGACAGATCGCATTTGAAGTCAGCTCCGATTTTTCCAAAGGAACACTAGTCTTTGACAGTGAACTGGCTGGTGAAGAATTGTCTTTTGAAATTGAAGTGTAATATTATTGCTGCTTATCAGAACGATCCCCGCAGAAACCAAAAAGATTCCTGCGGGGATTGTTCTGTTATTTTCTTGCCGGTCCTGTCGTTTCCCGGCGTACCAGTCTCGTTCCGATGGTCATTTTCAGGACCTCCGAGGTCTTATGATCCATCACATTTCTCAGTCTCTCCACTGCCAGACTTCCCATCCGCTCCAGATCAGCATGGATGGTGGTAAGCCGCGGGACGATCATCTCACAGACGCCGGAATCGTCAAAGCCGATGACGGAAATATCCTCTGGAACCCGATATCCGGCGCGCTGCAGCATTCCAACGGCAGCAATCGCCATAACATCATTACAGGCAATAAATGCGGTGGGCAGTTCCTGAAATGTTTTCAGATACTGTTCCAGACTTTCCTCCGCTTCGTCCTGAAGCAGGCTGAGATAAATAATATGCTCCGGCCAGACCTTCAGGCCCAGCTTTCCCATCACGCTGCAAAAGGCTTCCTTTCTGTTCTGCAAGGCCCCGCTTTCCAGGTTGCTGGTCAGATAACCGATTTTCTCATGGCCCAGCTCCATTAGGTGACGGATTGACTGGTAATGACTCTGCATATTGTCAATATTGACGCAGTCAAAATTTTCTTCATCAAAATAGTGATCAATACATAAAAACGGAACTTCCCTGTTTACCATCAGCTTCTGAGCATCATGGGCATACTCCGTCCCCAGGAAAATAACTCCGTCCACTTTCTCTTTCGTCATATCCTGAAGCACTCTTTCCAGATCGTCATAATTTGCATTGACCATGGTGCATTCACAATTCAGTTTCTGGCAGGCGTTTTCAATTCCCTCCAGAATACGCAGCAGAAAATTGTCTTTTCTCCTGGCAATCCAGTTGGAACTTTTATAATAAATAAAGCAGATTCGTTTTACGTCAGAATTCCCGCCTTTTTCCTGTGATTTCAATGTATACCCATTTTCCTGCAGCAGTTTTGCTATCTGCTGCCGCATTTCTTTACGGACCCCCGGTTTATTGTTCAGGACCAGTGAAACAGAGGATGGGGAGGTTCCTGCCATCTTGGCAATTTCTCTAATCGTACATTTCATCCACAACGTTCTCCTCTATCGCTTTATATGTTTAGCATAAACGTTTTCTTTGCCAAATGCAAGCTTTCCCACCCTGTATTTCCTACTGTATGCCATTTGGATAGATGATCACCCGGCAGGCTTCCTGCTCCTTCAGAAGCTGAATTCCTGTCAGAATATCCTTCAGTTCCAGTTTATGGCTGACAATCCACTCCAGCTTAAGCCGCTCATCCTGAAGCAGTTTTATGGCAGTGGGGAACGTGTGATGGGCACAATAGGTCCCCATCACGGTCAGTTCATTTCTTGTGATAATGGCAGGCGGCACCTGAGACATGGCGTTTGCATTCTGTCCAAAGATCAGCAGTCTGCCTCCCGCCTGCAGAAGATGAACCGCTTCCCCGAAGATACTTCCGGCTCCCACTGCATCAATGACGATATCGCACAGACCACCCCAGCTGTTTTGCAGCTTTTCTTTTACATCCTCTTTTGAAGGATCCAAAACCAGATCCGCTCCACATTTTTCTGCCTGTTTTCTTCTCTTTTCAGCCATCTCGCAGACTGCCAGATTTTTCACTCCGTACAGCTTCAGCACCCGGATAAAGGTCAGTCCGATAGGCCCTGCGCCGTAAAGCAGTACCCGTTCATCCGGCGAGGGATTGATTTTCTTCATGCCGTTCACCACACAGGCCAGAGGTTCTGTCTGGGCTGCCAGCTCCGGTTTCACCTGGGCAGGCATGGGTAAAAGCTGGGCCTGAGGAATGACCGCATATTGGGCAAATCCTCCGGGCAGTGTCTGTCCGTAAATTTCCGCATCCGGGCAGAGGTTGTCCATTCCGTTTCTGCAGTATTCACATACGTGGCATTTCTGAATATTATCCACAACCACTGTATCTCCCACTTTATACTGAGTAACCTCACATCCCACTTCGTCAACCACGCCGAAAAACTCATGGCCCATGATCGTTCCCGGCTTTGCATACTGGGCAGGGGGAACATGCAGCACATGCAGGTCACTTCCGCAGATTCCCGCGGCGGTCACCTTAATCCGAACATCCGTCGGATGGACAATCCGGGGAATTTCCCTCTCCTCCAGTTTTAATATACCGTTTCCCTGAAACACCGCCGCCAACATTTTTCCCACGGCATACACCTCCTTAATCCATATCAAATACTGTTCTTATCGTTTTCATGTCCGTCTGTATCAGTTCCATCGGATCTGCACACAGCTGGTTTAAGGGCGGACGGTCATAATAATTTTCCAAAAGCAGCCATCTGCTGCAGGCCGTCTCTTTTATCACCTGGGCTGTCTGCAGGAAATGAGTCTCTCCCCTTCCCAGCAGCGCGCTGCTGAGCCTGCCGTTGTATCCGTCTTTTAAGTGCACCTGTACCACATACGGATGCAGCTTTCTCAGCACTTCGGCCGTGTCCGCCCCATGATCCAGAAAATAGTTCTGGGTGTCAAACATCAGTTTAAAATTACTGCAGGCCACTGTTTTCATCATACGCTGGCTGTTTTCTACAGACAGAACGTTTTCTGTCGCTATGATGATTCCGTATTGTTTGGCCCTCTCGCAAAGGATGCTGATTTTTTCGCAGGTATTTTTAAAGTCTTCCTCCGTGCGGATGGCTCCGTTGTTGAAGCTTGGAAGCTGTACCACCGGTATTTCCATCTGTGCGGCCGCCTCCAGCCCCGCCCGGCTTCCTTCCATGGCGATTTTCCCTCTCCTGCTGCCCGAAGGATTAGACAGCCCATATTCATTCAGATGCTCCACAGACAGAGAAACCAGCTCTATCCCGCAGCCTTTGCTGATTCTGACATATTCTCTTTGAAGAAGGCTGTCAGACAGAGGATAATTCTCTTCAAATGCTCCAAGGCTGATCTGAGCCCCCTGAAGTCCCAGCTTTGCCGCCGCCTGCAGGCTGCCCGGTTCTTTTCCCGGAAAGCCCCACAGGCAGATTCCTGTTTTAAATTCTCTCATTTTATTTGTATTCGGCAGCATTGGCCGCGTCTATGATCCACTGATCTGTATAAATTGTCTTTGTTTCTTCATCGTCAAAGGTCAGCTCTTCGCCGTTTAAATTTTTCAGGAAACAGTCCACCGCTCCTTCTCCCATACCGTAAGGATCCTGGGCTACCGTTCCCAGTACAGTACCGTTTTCAATGGGCTCAAATACATTGGACTGGGCGTCATAACCAATCACCTTTACATCTTCTCCCGGGGTGAGTCCTGCGTCGGCAACTGCCTGAGATGCGGAGATAGCCATGGGGTCGTTGCTGCAAAAAACTACTTCCACATCGGGATTGGCCGTGATAATATCCTGCATACAGGAGTAGGCAATATCCGGTTCGGACTGTCCGGAAAGCTCAGCCGCTATAGTCCATCCTCCCGCTTCCAGCGTGTCTTTGAAGCCGTCGCTTCTGACAATATTGGTGTTGGAGGGATCCACCGTAATCATGGCCGCTTTCTTTGACTGCGCATCCGTCAGATTATCCAGCACGTAATTGCCGGCCAGAACGCCCCCGTCATAATTGTCTGATTTCAGGCATGCCAGGTAACCGGATGCCTCCGTACCAATGTCAGCAAGGATAACAGGAATTCCCTTTTCCTGCGCCAGTTCATAAATGCTGGCGGCCGCTTCCGGCTTGCAGGGCGTCAGCACCAGACAGGCAATATCCTGATTCAGAAGATCAGTACAGCCCTGAATCATCAAACTCTGGTCACTTTGCTGGTCATGCTCCACGTACTCATACCCGGCCGCCTCTGCCGCTTCTTTCACGCCCTGGGCGAGGGTAACATAGTATTCCCAGCTCATGTTGTAGCAGGAATAGGCAATCACACCTTTGGAATCCTGGGAAGATTCTGTTTCACTGCTCTGGCTTTCATTGGAGGAAGCGCTGCTCTCGCTCCCGGTCTCCTTTTTTTCTTCCGAAGAGCCGCAGGCTGCGGCCTGCATCGCCAGTAAAACCATCAAAACAACCGCCAATAATTTTTTTAAGTTTTTCATACACCTTCTCCTTTTCTTATATACTTTGTATTGTTTTTTTCTGAGATCTTTCCCGCAGTCCGGCAAAATGTTTCTGAATAAAATCAAATGAAAATGCTGCCAGCAGAATCAGTCCCATACAGACTCTCTGCCACTGTGCATCCACATGATACAGATTCAGGCAGTTCGACACGCTTGCATACAGCACTGCGGCAATCACCGTATTAAAGATACTTCCCTCCCCTCCTGTCATTTTTGTCCCCCCAAGAACCACCATGGTGATCGCATCAAAATGAAAATTCGCAGCCACATCCGGGCTGGCGCAGGCCTGTCTGGCAGTCACGATGACCGAGGACACTGCGGTGCAAAGCCCCATCAGCACGAAAGCGGCGCATTTTACCTTTTTTGTATCAATGCCGCTGATACGGCAGGCTTTTTCCGAGTTTCCCATCGCCCTGACATGACGGCCGTAAGTGGTACGATTCAGTATTACGGCCAAAACAGCTGCCAAAACCAGGAAAATCAGAAATGGAATGGGAATTCCCGCTATACTGCCCGTTCCTATCTTAAGAAAAGCAGTGTCTGTACAGATAATGGTATTGGCATCGTTGAAGATGTAGGCCAGAGCACGCAGACTGTAGTATGTCCCCAGCGTAGTAATAAATGCCGGCACACGAAAATAAGCGATAATAATTCCATTTATCAGTCCGCAGACCAGCCCTGCCGCAGCCCCCATAATAAGCGCCGGGACAATCCCCATGTTCTCCATGCACCCCGCCATAATCATCCCGGCAAAAGCCAGCATGGAACCGATGGACAGATCAAAATCTCCCATGATAATGATAAAGGTCATGCCCAGCGCGGCAATGCCTGTGGAGGAAGCTTCTCTGAGAATGCTGCCCAGATTGGCGCCCGTACGGAAACTTTCGTTAAGAGCAAACATGATACCCCACAGTACAATGAGAATCAGTATCACTGCATGTCTGCCCAGATTGATCTTTTTCATCTTCTTCATCCCTCCCGTCTGATCTGGCGTGTATTTCTCATTGTTTTTATTCCGTTGAATATCAGTGCAAAAATCAGAATCACTCCGATGGCCAGCTGCTGATAATAGGAATTTACGTTATTGATATTCAGACCGTTTTTTATCACCGCAATCAGTACCGAGGCGATCAGCGTACCGGTCAGATTTCCTTTTCCTCCTGTGATGACGGTTCCCCCAAGTATTACCGTCGTCATCACATCCAGGGCAAAATCTTCACCGATGGTGGCCTTGCCGAACATCACCTGAGCGGTTTTGATCAGACTGGAAAAAACTGCCGTCACCGCCGTCAGGATGAAAGCGGCCGTTATCATTCGCTGTGTACGGATGCCTGAGATTCTGGATGCGTCCGCGTTGGAACCCACACTTCTGATTTTCATTCCAAATTCCGTCTTGTAATACAGAAAATAGGAAACGGCATAGACAAGGGCTGTCAGTATTATGGGAAAGGGAATCCCAAGGATCGTTCCCGATGAGATAAACTTTATGGCATTTACTGAATACAGCGGCACATCCGCCCCATCCGCCATCAGTACGGCGATTCCCCGGATCAGGATCATGGAGACCAGCGTGGCCGCAAAAGCCTGTATCCCCAGCTTCGTCACAATCAGACCGTTTAAGATTCCCACTGCCGCCGCGATGGCAAAGGCCGCCAGTATGGCCGGAAAGACGCCCGCCGTGGTGGCCACCTTCGCCACCACCACGCTGATCAGCGCCAGCACTGACCCTATGGACATATCAAAAACTCCGGCCGTGTAGGCAAAGGTCATTCCGGCTGCGGCAATGGCCGTCAGGGAAACCTGCACCAGAATATTTTTGATATTGAAAACCGTCATCATATTGGGCTGTAAAATCGTAAAAACAATAAACAGAACTACAACCACACCGGCAAGACTGATATTTTCACTCTGTCTGGATAATTTCTGCTTCATTTGTAAATCAGGCCCCCTTCCCCGCCGCATACGTCAGTATTTTTTCTTTATTGAATTCTTCCTTTGTCAGACTTCCGGTTATCCTGCCGTCACAGAACACCACGGCCCTGTCACAGACACGGATAAGCTCGTTCATATCGGAAAATACGGCAATGATCCCCATCCCGTCTCTGGCCAGCTGGTATAAAAGGCTGTAGATCTCCTCCCTTGCTCCCACATCGATTCCTCTGGTGGGCTCCAGCATGATAAAGATTTTATTGTCCAGCAGAAGATCTCGCCCCAGCAGAACCTTCTGCTGATTTCCCCCGCTTAAATAGGAAATTTTCTGTTCCGGCCGTGCATATTTGATATTCATGAATTCCGTCATTTTCTTCAGCTGTCCGGCCTCCTGGGAGGGACTGATATAAAAGCCCCATTTCTTTTTCATATGCCGTATAGACATGATGGTGATGTTTTCTTCCACTGACATCCGCGGGAAAATGCCTGCGTCCTTTCTGTCGTCAGTCAGAAAACAGATACCCTGTTCGATGGCTTCCCCGGAATTTTTAAAGCGAACCTCTTTCCCTTCCAGGAAAACCTTCCCGCTGTCATAGCCGAACAGACCGTATATGGCCGATAAAACCTCTTCTCTTCCGCACCCCATCAGTCCTGCCATTCCCAGAATTTCTCCTTTATGAAGTTCAAAGGACACGGATTCAAATACATTCTTCAGCGTCAGATCTTCCACCTTCAAAAGCACATCCTCGGAGGCATAAACCGGGCGATCCGTATCCTGAACCACATCATGTCCCACCATCAGACGAATTACTTCCGCCTCTGTCAGCTCGGCTGCGGGTCTTGTGTCCACGTATTCCCCATTTCGAAGTACGGTGACGGTGTCCGCCATATCAAACACTTCCTTCAGACGGTGAGAAATGTAGATGATCGTTTTACCCTCTTTTTTCAGCATTCCTACAATTTCTTCCAGTCTGCGCACCTCTTCTTCATTCAGGGCGGCTGTCGGTTCGTCCATGATAATAATTTCAGCATTCAAAGAAAGAGCTTTGGCGATCTCCACCATCTGTTTTTCCGATACAGACAGGTTTTTTACAAATTCATCCGGGTCTACGTGAATTTCCAGCATGTCCAGAATCTTCCTGGCATTGTCGCTGCGCTTCTTTTTTTCCACAATACCCAGGAAGGTTTTTTTCGGCACATCGGATATAAAAATATTTTCTGCCACCGTCAGCTCGGGAACCAGATTGAATTCCTGATAGATGACACTGATACCGCAGCCGGCGGAATCCTGTACGCTGCGGATATTCCGTTCTTTCCCGTCAATGATGATGCTTCCCCCGTCAGCCTGGTAAACACCGCCCAGGATTTTCATCAGTGTACTCTTTCCCGCGCCGTTTTCTCCCATGACGGCATGTACACTTCCCCTGGCAATATCAAAACTGACATTTTTTAATGCGTAAACCCCATAAAACTTTTTGGATATATCACGTATCTGTATGTAATTGCCCACTCTCTTTCCTCCTTTGTTTTATGTTTTTTAATTTATTGTTTTATATTTTTATATTTATTTTTACTTAATTTTACTTTATATCTAATTTTACTGAGATTTTCTCGGAAGTCAATAGATTTTTAAGCATTTTTCACATTTAAACGTTTTATATAATTTTGAATTTTATTTTTGTTCATTTTTACCTTTTTATAAAACTCAATTTAAAAAGCAAAACGGACACAACAAAAAGAAGGCGTCCCTCGAGCTGTTTACACTCAAGGAACACCCTCCTTACTCATTCCTGTTTTCAGTTCTTACAGCAGAAGCTTCCGCACTCTGTCTGCGTGCACTCGCAGGCGTTGCTTCCTTCAATGCCGATCTGACTTGCCGTACATGCCTCATCCCGGTTATATTTACAGGTACAGGCTTCGCAGCAGATATCGATGGTAGAACATCCGCAGCCGTCTACAGCGCTGTTAGTGACGGAGCCTTTGCCTCTTTCCACAAAGCTGGCACAGAATGTATCGTCGGAATGACGTGCGTCTTCTCCTCCAACTTTGATGTCTCCTTTGGAGCAAAGCTCATCTTTGTTGTAAATGCATGTCGTCGCTGCACAGGTTAATGCTGGCATAACATACTACCTCCTTTTCATTTTGGAGTAGTATGTGCAGTCTTCTTATTTTTTATCCCCGTCATTTTCAACTTCGATTTTACGAATTTCTTTTGTGCGAATCTCACGGCAGATATCATCGATAAAGGTATCCAGTGATTTCTGCCCTTCATCTCCCAGATAACGGCTGCGCACGGAAACCTTTTTCTCTTCTTCTTCCTTGGCACCTACCACCAGCATGTACGGAACCTTTGCCATACGGGCTTCCCGGATCTTATAACCGATTTTCTCGCTTCTGTTGTCCATGGAGCAGCGGACGCCGTTTTCCTTTAATTTTGCTTCTACTGCTGCTGCATAATCCTGGTACTTTTCGGAAATGGGCAGTACGCGCACCTGTTCCGGGCAGAGCCATGTGGGGAACAGTCCGGCATATTTTTCAATCAGCCATGCCAGCGTACGTTCATAGCATCCCATGGAGGTACGATGAATGATATAGGGCCTTTTTTTCTCCCCGTCTCTGTCGATATAAGTCATATCGAAACGCTCCGCCAGAAACATATCAAGCTGAATGGTAATCATGGTGTCTTCTTTGCCGTATACGTTTCTGGCCTGAATGTCAAGTTTGGGCCCGTAGAAGGCGGCTTCTCCTTCTTCTTCCGTATAATCCAGACCGATATCGTCCAGGATGCGGCGCATGGTATCCTGCACTTCATTCCACATCTTCTCCGTACCCAGGTATTTCTCCTGGTTGTTGGGATCCCACAGGGACAGCCGGTAGGTCACATCATCCTGCAGCCCCAGTGTGGTCATGCAGTATTTTGCCAGATCCACACATCCTTTGAATTCCTCTTCCACCTGGTCCGGCCGCAGAATCAGATGACCCTCGGAAATGGTAAACTGACGGACACGGGTCAGGCCGTGCATCTCTCCGGAATCTTCGTTTCGAAACAGAGTAGAGGTTTCTCCGTACCGCAGCGGCAGTTCCCGGTAGCTGTGCTGGGAAGCCTTATACACATAATACTGGAATGGGCAGGTCATGGGACGCAGTGCAAAAACCTCATCGTCCTTTTCTTCATCCCCCAGGACAAACATTCCCTCTTTGTAATGATTCCAGTGATCCGAAATGACATACAGATCCTTTTTGGCCATCAGCGGTGTTTTTGTCCGGATATAGCCCCGTTTTTCCTCTTCGTCTTCAATCCAGCGCTGCAACGTCTGAATCATGGTCACACCTTTTGGCATAATCAACGGAAGTCCCTGACCGACTACGTCCACGGTAGTAAACAGTTCCATTTCCCTTCCCAGTTTATTGTGATCTCTTTTTTTTGCCTCTTCCAGACGTTCCAAATGAGCTTTCAGCTCATCCTTTTTTGCATAGGCCGTACCGTAAATACGGGTCAGCATCTTGTTTTTCTCACTGCCTCTCCAGTAAGCGCCGGAGGAAGAAATCAGCTTAAAGGCTTTGATTCCCTTCGTTGACATCAAATGAGGACCTGCGCAAAGATCCACGAAATCGCCCTGGGAATAAAAGGAAATCTCTTCTCCCTCCGGCAGATCTTCGATCAGTTCCACTTTATAAGGCTCATCTTTCTCTTTCATAAAAGCGATGGCTTCTTCTCTGGGGAGGGTATACCTCTCAATTTTTGCGCCTTCTTTTATGATCTTTTTCATTTCTTTTTCGATCTCGTCCAGATCTTCTCTGGTAAAGGACTGACAGTCAAAATCATAGTAAAATCCCGTATCAATGGATGGACCGATGGCCAGCTTTGCCTCCGGGTACAGACGCTTTACCGCCTCCGCCAGCACATGGGATGTGGTGTGGCGCAAAGCCGCCAGACCTTCTTTGTCATTGGCTGTCAATATATTTACTTCACTGTCCTGATCCACTACGGTACGCAGATCTGTCACCTGTCCGTTTACTTCGCCGGCTGTGGCCGCTCTTGCCAGGCCTTCGCTGATGTCCGCAGCGATCTCATACACGGACATGGGGTTTTGATACTCTTTTACTGAACCGTCTTTTAATGTAACATTCATGTTCCTTCTCCTTTTCCTGTTTTATCACCGAGAGCAATTCCAGACAGGCCTTTTATCGCGGCAAATGTCTGCTCGTGCAGGCACGGCAGCCGCCCTCCGGGCGTATCGCACAAAAAAGCCGTCCCGTCTGCTCTCGCAGACAGGGACGACTATACGCGCGGTTCCACCCTGATTGTTCCGGCAATGGCCGAAACCACTTCATTTGATGATAACGGAATCACCGGGCCGGATTGGGGCCACTCAGAGGTAGTTTTCAAATGCTTCCCCTGAAGATGCTTCCAGCAAATGCATCTCTCTCTGGCAGGTTTCCCATTTTACTCGTCTCGTCAACGTGTTGTTTTTTAACTTATCTGTAATCCTACATGATTTCCCGTTGTTTGTCAATCCTGAATCTTTACCGGTTCTGGAAAGCGTCCAGCACGCACTGTGGAATTTCTCCCAATGCAAAGCTGTAACTGAGCTCCATGTAATTGCTCTTTTCTCCTTCTTTGCTGTTTACCACCACAGTGACCATATAATCCTGCTCCACCTCAAAGTAGGGAGCGTCGCTTACCACCGCTTTTTCCAGAATCTCTTTTATATCTTCCGGATCTTCAAAGACAACGTTGAGATCTTCGTAAACTTCGCCGTTCTCCTGGTAACCTGCCATGTTATAATTATGCACGGTTATCTGCGTTACATCTTTTATATCCGGTACTTTTTTCATGGGATATCCCAGTTCTTCCAGAAGTCCCAGCGTTTGGTCAAAGCTTTCGTAAACTGTGACGGAGCTGTTTTCTTCTCCTTTTTCTTCCCCGAACCACAGACCGCCGCATATTTTATCGATCTGCAGCTCTTCTCCGGAAGCCTCCAAAAGCTCCTGCTGATAAGCAGCAAGCAGTTTCTCAATATTCTCCGGCGAAAGATTAATCTTTCCACTGTGACCGGCATCGAACATGTTCACATAGTCAAATGTTACGGAATCGGTATCCATCCCCAGAATGGTATTCTGCCCTTTTTTAAATTCGTCCGTATCATAGAGTGCAGGCAGACACTGCCGCATCTGCTCACCTGTCAGAGTATAGCTTCGCGTCTTTTTTGCGCCGCCCATATAGTATGTCACGACCGCATTCACCGTTGTCGCATCGTCTCCGCCAGACCAGTCGCTGTCCTCGAACAGTCCGTCTTTTTCATTTCGCACACCGATCTGAGCCAGACGGTATCCTGCTTCCACCTCTGTCATCCTTCCGTTTTCAAAGGCATACTCGGAAGGATCAATAAACTCTCCATCATAATATCTTCCCGCTTCCAGATCATTTATATACACGGCAATACTATCCAGGCGGTCTTTTTGGGGCAGACTGGTGTCATATCCAAACCAATCAAAGCAAAAGGCCAGCGCTCCCAGAAGCGTAACGGCCAGTGAAGCGAAAAACGTCGCTTTATGGGCCAGAACCTGCCGAAACTCGTAAGAATAAATCACCTCGATCAGACAATGAAGCACCAGCGCGATGAACACAACGCCGAATATCAGCCATCCGGTACTGTTGTCTTCTGCAAGCCCCTCAAAAAGCAGGCCCCCCGCCGCTGAAAACAGAATCATTATCATCACCTTTATCACCGGCTTTGTCTTTTCAAAAGCCATGGAACGGCCCGCTGCCTCGGAAGCCCTCTTTCTGTAAAGCATAACCGCCGCAAACAAAAGCAGGATAATCTCCGCCAGCAAAAGCAGCAGATGCTTCCACTGACCGGCAAAAACCCGCATGCTCTGCAGCTCTTTCCAGGAAAAGGCATTGGTGTGGAAAGCATACAGATAAAAGGGACTGAACACCTGGACAATCTTTTCCGCCAGGCCGCTCTGGCTTTGATAAAAGGTGTCGAAAAACGCATTACAGTAGCCCAGCGTCACCTGCCAGAATAAAATCGCGTAGCCCTGTATCACCCCAAGTCCCAGAAGACTTACCAGTATCCGTCCGGTCAGCAATATGGCAATAATTGCTACCTGATAAAATAACAGGAAATAGAGAAAATGCAGAATCACGCCGGCCGCCAGGCTCCCCAGCACCGCTGCCGTACATACTGTTTTTATAATGCATACGATCAGAAACAGTACAAGATTGACAGCGTATGGCAGGGCAAATACCAGAATACCGCTTACGTACTGCACAAAAAACAGTTTTTCCCTTGTAACCGGAAGACTGTGAAACAGATCCAGTTTTCTGGAAGAATGCAGGTAGGCATATCCGGTAAATGCCGTCAGTACAGAGCCGCCTATCACGATTATATACATGCCCACATTCGTGGGACCTGCAAAATGGGCCAGGTTTTCTATCATCTGTTCCAATGTGATGTATTTACTGCCCAGCTGACTGGCCTGCCCATCTATATACATCATGCCGCTAAGAGGCAGCGCCGCAAATAAACTCAGAAACAGAAGCGCCGTCACCCATATACGCCGTTTCAGATCACTTTTTACCATACTAAAAAACGAGATGTTTGATGTCATAGCCTGCTACCTCCGTTTCACTGATAAATATCTCCTCCAGAGTCAATGGAAGGATCTCACAGAACAGCGGATTCTTCTGTTCCACCCGTTCCATAATCTCAATCTTGGTCCCCCTGGCTGTGATGGTAAGAAGGGAACCGCTGCGGCTACACTGAAGAATATCCAGTTCCTTCAAAAGCTGTTCCTCCATGGCCGAATCCGAGATTACACACTGGATTTTCTGAATATTGTGTTTCATCTCCTCCAGATCTTTGGAAAAGAGGATACCGCCTTTATGGAGCAGCCCCACATGGTCGCAAATGTCCTCCAGCTCTCTTAAGTTGTGAGAAGCGATCACCGGTGTGAATTCCCTGCCCATAATCTCCGACACAAATATACTTTTCACTGCCTGGCGCATCACAGGATCCAGACCGTCAAAGGTCTCATCACAGAGCATATATTTTGTATTTGCGCAGATCCCCAGCAGTACGGATACCTGCCTTTTCATTCCTTTGGAGAACGTACTGATTTTCCTTCTGATATCCAGACCAAACCGTTCCATATATTCCTGAAATTTTCTTTTGTCAAAATCAGGATATATCATACTGTAATACTCCATCATCTCACGGGACGTGCTGTTGGGAAAAAAGTACTGGTCATCCGGCACGAAAAACAATTTCTGCTTGGCGTCTGTCCTCTCGTAGACCGGAATTCCGTCAATCAGAACCTCACCCTCATCCGGACGGAGAATCCCGCTTACGATTCTCAAAAAGGTGCTCTTTCCCGCTCCGTTTGATCCTACCAGCCCGAAAACAGCTCCTTCCTTTATTTCCGTGCTCATTTCATTCAAAGCTTCAATATCGTCAAATCGTTTTCGGACATTTTTTACTTCTATCATCGGCTCCCCTCCTTATAAACGATGTCCACATGTTCACAGACCTCCAGTCTGGAAACTCCCAGATCATATCCCTGCAGCAGCAGTTGATCCAGTTCTCTGAAAAAACTGTCCTTTTGCCCTCTCATAAAAGATTCCGGAGGCGATACAAAGTTTCCCCGCCCTTTCACCGGATAAATATACCCTTCCCGTTCCAGCAGACCATATGCCCGCTGAATGGTATTGGGATTGACAGAAAGCTCCATTGCCAGGCTTCTGACTGACGGCAGCTGTTCATCTTTTGCAAGGATACCTTTTACAATCATTCTCTGCAGTTTTTCCGCCACCTGTTCATACAGCGGTCTGCGGTCCTGATAGTCCAATACGATCATATCTGCCTCCTCTCCTTTCCCATCCGTCTCAAGTGTATTAATTATCTTAATACACTTAGTATATTATAAAAGCCCTGACATAATGTCAAGGCTTTCAGAATTATTTTAGACTTTTTTTAGTAACAGTTCAGCCTGCAGCAAAAGAATCAGGAAGAATGCGCAGGTTTACCTGCAGCATGCTGGATGATTCCTTTGATATGGGCGGAACGCCCATAAAGCCCCGGACAGAAGCTGCATTAGCAGCGTCCGACGGCAAAGCCGACGGGTCCGGGGCCTGCTGGCTGAAATATATGATACAGACTTTATGCATTCCGTCCGCAGCACTTTTTATACTTTTTACCGCTTCCGCAGGGGCATGGATCATTTCTGCCCACCTTCGGCCCTTTGACAACAGTGCCGGACTTTTTCTGCTCCAGATAAAGCTCTTTTCTCTTTTCATCGGAGAATATCTCTTTCCAGGCCGGAAGCTCATACAGCCAGTCGGCTTTGGCGTCCACCATGTTTTTGTAGAGCAGTTCCTTGTCGAATCCCAGATTTACCTGCGTATCCTCTTCCATCTCCTCGATGGGATTTGCCTCTTTCAGACTGTCATTGATACCGTCCAGGAATCCGGTCATTGTCATCACATTGACGCTGTACTTTTCTGCCAGTTCCTTTACTGTACCGGTAACCACCTCATCGGGGTTTTTCAAAAGCTCTTCATATATTCTTTTTTCAATCAGAAAATAATCCGCCCAAAATTTCTGGAGTTTTCCTCTGTCGGCTTTCTGATCATATGCCATATCTCTCCACTGTTTTAATAAACTCATTGATGTACCTTCCTTCTTTCCAAACGTTTTCATCACACCAGTTGTGATGCCTGAATTATAGTATATCCGAATATTTCTTTTTTTTCAACTGCTTTATACATGGTTTCCAGTCCCATTTTTCTGCATACGAAACATGTGATTCAAAGGTCCGCTGCCTTTTCCCAGATCAAGGCCGGCCCGCAGCGCACCGGAGATATATTCTTTGGCCTTCTTTACGCTGTCCTCCAGGGAATATCCCGACGCCAGAGCGCAGGCAATGGCTGAAGATAATGTGCAGCCTGTCCCGTGGGTATTGGGATTGTCTATTCTCTCTCCCATAAACCAACAGTACCGATCCTGCTGATATAAAATGTCATTGGCGTCATTTAATTCATGGCCGCCTTTCAGCAGCACTGCCGTTTTCGTGCGTTCCCCGATCTTTCCGGCTGCCCTTTCCATATCCTTTTCGCTTTCTATGGAAAAGCCGCACAGCACTTCTCCCTCCGGAATATTGGGCGTAATCACCTCCGCCAGCGGGATCAGCTCCCCAATCAGTGTATCCGCCGCATCATCCGCCAGCAGCCGGCTGCCGCTGGTGGATACCATGACAGGGTCCACCACCACATGTCTGGCCTGATACTCCGTAAGCTTTGCGGCAATCACCTCAATCAGCGGTTTGGAGGACACCATCCCTATCTTCACCGCGTCCGGGAAGATATCCTGAAAAATGCAGTCCAGCTGACTGGCCAGAAATTCCGGTGAAACCTCCATGATGCCGTACACTCCTGTGGTATTCTGTGCCGTCAGCGCCGTTATGGCGCTGGATGCATACAGTCCATGGGCGGTTATGGTCTTGATATCCGCCTGAATCCCCGCGCCGCCGCTGGAATCACTCCCCGCTATTGTCAGTACCGTCTTCATATTTCCGCCTCCAACAGTTCTTCATAATCATAGATGTACCGGTCCGCCAGGCTTATCATCTGCTCCTTCTCATGACCGGAATAGGAATCGTAAACTCCCACGGTGTGAAAGCCGCCGTCTCTGGCCCCCAGGATTCCTTCCGGAATATCCTCAAAGACCGCACACCGGCAGGGACTCTCCCCCAGTCTTCCCGCGGCAAACAGATAAATATCCGGAAAGCCCTTTCCACGGCTTACGTCTCTTACCGTCACCACACTGGAAAAAAAGTCACGTATTCCATTATGTATCAGCGCCGGTTCAAAAAGCTGCGGATCGGAAGAGGTGGCCGCCGCAATTTTTACGCCATTTGCCTTCAGATGCTCCAGATACCGGACTGCGCCCGGCTTTAAGCCCACCCGGGTTTTATAAAACTCCACCGCCATATCATACCACTCCTGGATAAGATCCTCCGGTCTTTCCTTCAGGCCAAACCGTTGGATGGTATAGCGGGCCGCCGCCTCAAAGCCCATGGGGGTAATTTTTTTTACATAATCTTCCGGCAGATCAATCCCCCGTTTTTTCAAAAAATCAATGTCAATCTGCTCCCAGACCCACATGGAATCCAGCAGCGTGCCGTCCAGATCGAAGATAGCTCCTTTTAAATCCTTCATACTTACTTCTCCCGAAACCGCCCTGCCATCGCTTCGGCCGCTTTTTTAATATCCTTCGCCCCGATGACAGCGGAAACCACGGCCAGACCGTCAATTCCTGTATTTTTAAAATTATCCAGCGTATTTAAGTTGATGCCTCCGATCACCACAATGGGGACGTTTACCGCACTGCGGATTTCTTTCAGCTCTTCCATAGTTACCGGGCGGGCGTCCGTTTTGGTTCCGGTGGGATACATGGCTCCCACTCCCAGATAATCCGCTCCGTCCTCCACCGCTTTTACCGCCTCGGGAAGCCGGGCAGCGGAAACGCCCAGAATTTTATCCGGTCCCAGAATCCGGCGCACCTCTTTTGCAGGCAGATCGCTCTGCCCCACATGAACGCCGTCGGCATCCACCGCAAGGGCGATGTCCACCCGGTCATTGATAATAAAAGGAACGTTATATTTTTTTGTAATTTGTCGGATATTCAGAGCCGTGCGGTAAAAATCCAGGGAAGAACAGTCCTTTTCCCTTAACTGGATCACCGTACAGCCGCCCTCGATGGCCTGAGTTACAGCCTCTTCCAGCGTGTCCGTACTCATCAGTTCCCGATCCGTGCACAGATACAGGGTATAATCCACATCACATTTCTTCAATTTTTGCCATCTCCTCTATCTTTGTCTCATTCAGACTGCTCAGGCCGTCGATTATGCCGGTGCGCAGACTTCCCGTTCCCAGGTGTCCTGCTTTTTCCCAGGCAATCTCTCCTGCCAGTCCCATGGAAAGGATACCGGCCGTGGCCGCCACCCACATATCCTCCTTCATTCCCGCGTAACCGGCGGTGATGGCTGACGTCATGCAGCCTGTTCCCGTTATTTTTGACATCATGGGATGACCATTGCTGATCTTCGCTACTCTTTCGCCGTCCGTCACGATATCCACTGCTCCTGTCACGCCCACGACGCAGGAAAGCTTTTTCGCAGCCATCTTAGCCGCATCCACCGGATCGTTGGCGCTGTCCGCCTCTGACACATCCACACCCTTTGCAGCCGCATTAAGGCCCGCCACAAAGGAAACCTCCGACAGGTTGCCTCTTAAGATAGAAATTTTCACTTCTTCCAGAATTTGACGGGTGGCCTCGTTTCGAAAAGCGGAGGCTCCCGCTCCCACCGGGTCAAATACCACCGGAATTCCCAGTTCATTGGCCGTTTTGCCGGAACGGAGCATGGATTCCACCGTCCGCTGATTCAAAGTTCCGATATTAATCACCAGCGCAGAAGAAATGGCCGTGATATCCGACGCCTCCCGGATATCATCCGCCATGATGGGAGAAGCACCGATGGCCAGCAGTGCATTGGCGCAGTCATTTACCGTAACATAATTAGTAATATTATGCACCAGCGGCACCACTTCTCTCATCCTTGTATTCAAATTTGCTGCTTCTTTTATTACACTCATCAGATATTCTCTCCTCGTATACTCGATTGTTCTCCATTATATCAGTCTTTTCGCCCCCTTGCAACTGTAGTATTGCGGGGGACTGTAGTATTGCGGGGACTTGCATCTTTTTTTGCAGATTTTTCGCTGATACAGGCTGGGGCAGAGCCTGTAAAATTCAGGTTCTGCCCCATGGCCAAATACATTATTTTGTCCGGATGGTCTTCATCGGTGACCAGTCGCTGTAAACCTTCTTACCGTCCACGATCTGATAACCTCTTACATGAATATAATATGTCCTGTTTGAGTGAACCGTGGTGCAGGTCTTCCGGTACAGCTTCTTTCCTGTACCCAGGAAGTCCTTTGTCGTCGCTCTCCAGAAATCCGGGCGGATGGAGTACTGCACTTCCCAGCCGTCCACGCCCCGCACGGTGCTGGAGGTGACAGTGAAGGCTTTCTTTGCTGTCCTGGAAGACACCGTCGGCGTGAAGGTCGGCCTTCCCGGCTTCCCTACTTTTACCGTAATATCAAGGCTTGCTCCTTTGCAGGCAGCCGTCTCCTGTGCCGTCACTGTGATGGTGCATGTCCCCACGCCCTGATACGTGATCTTCCCGTCTTCCACTGTAGCCACTTCCGGGTCACTGGTCTCATAGGTCAGTGCCATGTCTTCATCTTCCACCGCAAAGCCCAGCTTCAATGTACACAATTTACTCTTGGTTGTCCGTGAGCCGTTCTTCAGATCCCGCTCCTGTGCCGGGACGGTCATATAGATCTTTTGCTCCTGGCGGGTATCCAGCTTCTCCCACCCTGCATATACCGTCTTGCTGCCATACAGGCGGATCTCCGTGATCTGCTCTGTCAGTTCTTTATCTGCATACCATCCGGTGAACTCATATCCCTCGCGGGTGGGCTGATAGCGTGAAAGATCCACACGGGTGCCATACACGCCTCTGTAACTGGGGATCGCGCTTCCGCCGTCTGTATCGAAAGTCAGTGTATAAGTGCCGCCGGTCCGCTCTCGTACTGTTATCACCGCAGGTTCCAACATGATCGCGGATAATCCATAACCATTGATGTTTATAACACTACAGAAATAGTAGGTGGTGCCTACTTTCGTTGTAGACGGGGTATAGGTGTTTGAGCTGGCGCCTGCAATCTCTGTGATGTCAGTATAGTCGTCTTTGGTGGCGCTGTACCAATGATACTCAAGTCTACCGCCATCGGTGACACTGGCCTCCACAGTCAGGGGTGTCGCCGTATCGCCCACATAGTAAGTAGCACTCTGGAGCTGTTCCTTAACTACCGGAAGGTCAATCCATTGGGCAGTCAGAGAGGTCACGCTACCCAAAACGGTGTCGCCGACCCTGTAGTTTGTTTCATTTTCAGTCTGCCAGTATCCAAATCCCTTACCTTCCGGGGCGGTCAGGCCGTTAACGGAGGGGGCGGTGTAACTCTCGTCGGACTTCACCACCAGCTCCACCGTGTCCGTGGAGCCATTCAGGCTGCCGCCGTTCAGGTCGATGGTAACGGTGGTCAGGTCAGAGAGCGACTCGGCGGGGAGTTCCAAAACGGGGCGGTAGCCAAGATACCCAAAACGGCTGGACATGTCTGCCATAGCTGAAAAACGCGCCGTACTATATCCGCGTCCATTCGTGCTGTTCAATTGGTTTGTATCCTGCCCCAGAGAAGCTGCCCCAGACCAGTTTTTGATATAGCCGTTTGTATTATCCTGGTAGTTTTGATTAGCCTTATTCAAAATCATGTCCCATTCATTGGAGTTTGGAGTGCCACGCTCGTTCTCAGTCCCACTGTCGCCTTCCCGACCACTCCCCACGGACGGGGCACGGAGCTTATAATTCACGCCGCCGCTGATATAAGTCGTTCCAAAAATCAGGTCGGCGGTGTTCAGATCATTCCAGCTCACGTTATTGGTCACGTTGTAATCCGCAATGAACAGGCTGTGATTATAGGGTGACACATTCTCCGCCGTACTTACCCCAGCCTCAGTGCGGGCATAGGCGTTCACTGTTCCCACATAGGTGAAGGGCACCCAGGAGATGGAACCGCCCGGCAGGGCGGAGTTCACCGTACCCGGAATCCCCACATCGGACAGGTCGAACCAATACGTACTGCCTTCCACAAGGCTGGTCTGCCCCTGTGTTTGCTCCGTATAGGCGATGGCGTAGGTGGAGAATTTTGACGCATAGATGTGGACATATCCGCCTGTTTCGTCCGCCCAGAATGTCCCGTCCGTAAGGGTGCTCGGCTGGCTGTCAAGGCTCGTCAGCGCGGCGGCGCTCCCGTCGTGGTGCCGGTAGACGGTCACGCCGGTCTTTCCCGCAAACTCATAGGGCACCGCGATCTCCAGGACCTTATCGCCGGTATCGGCGATAGAAAGCGTTGTACTACTGCCTGTACTTGATTTCGTTGTTTTTGTCAGGGACAGATCCAGATACAGCACATCGTCCGAACTGCTATTCGGAAGCGCAACATTGATGGCGTCTTGTTTGCCCGTATCAGTTTCCTTTTTTGCAATGAATGTGACAGTAATAGTCTCGTCACTGGAAGGCTGTTCTGCCTCAGCAATCTCACTTACTCCACCAATCACAATGGCGGGAGCATCAGTTTCGACTGTGACAACACTGTTGGGCCCTTTACTGGGCAAATTGATATTCTGTTCTGTGGCGTCGGCGTCGCTCATCGTGACCAAGATAGTTTTTGTAATACTATCCTGTTCAGCCACCACATTGTAAATGCCGGACGAAACACCGCCAAAACTGTAATGACCGCTTTGATCCGTCGTTGTTTGGGCAATCACGGTATTCCCTTGCATCAGCTTTACAGCGGCGTACACAGCGGGATTGGATCCACCGCTCGTCACCGTGCCGGAGATGGTAAATCCGGATTGGACGGTGCGGGTATAGCCACAGGTGCTGCAGTCGGTATCCTGCTCGCTGTCGAAGATGTGGGCCTCGTAGCCGTCCTTTTGGCTGTTGTCTGTGATATCGCAGCCGGAGGCCTGGCACTCGTGCCAGTGGTGGGTGCCGTCGCTCGTCCACTCCGTGGCCCAGCTATGGGTGTGTCCGTCATCCGTCGCAATGCTAACATTTCCATACCATGCCAAAACATAGCTGTCCGAACCTTCGGTCTTTGTCTCGGCCTGCGCCTCACTCTCACTGTTGTACGCTTTCCCCTCGCCCAGCAGGCCCGCCAGGGCGGCGAGAGCGGCGGATTCATCCGCGGACCCGCTGACATAGACGATGCCCTTGCCGTCCAATGCTTCATCGATCCCTGTCAGGCCGGTAAATGTGCCGCCGCCCAGGGTAACCTTGCCCGACGAACCGGACTTGGAAACATACAGCAGGCCATAGGTGCCGTCTTCAATGGTCAGGTCACCGCCCTGATGCTGGATCATCCCATTATATTGGCCCGCACCCGTGATGGTCAGGCTCCCGCTCCCAATGATGATACCGCCGTTGTTGCCATCGGTGCCGCCCAGGGACACGGCCTTGCCGTTCAGATCCAGCGTGAGAGAGCGGGAAGTCTCCTCGTCATACAGCATTGCGGTGCTGCCGTCGGCATAGTCCTTTTCGACCTTGATAATCGCCCCGTCAGCCGCAAAGCGAAAAGCGTCCGCCAAACAGGTGTAGTAGGCAACGGCGCCGCCGGTGGTGATCGAGACATTCTGATCATCCCATTGGGCTTTCATGGTGGTGACAGAATTGCCGCTGTCAATGGACACGGTATCTCCCGGCCAGTAGAGCGTATCCGTGTTGTCATTCCGCGCCCAGCCGTGGAAGGCATAGCCCTCCCGGGTGGGGATGGCGTCCGGGATAGTAAATTGGCCGCCGCTCTGGTAGGCCGTATTGTCTGTTGGAGCGTTCTCACCGCCATTGGCGTCATACTGGACCGTGCAGCCCTCGCCAGCCGTTCCGTCCGTCTGCGTATCATACTCTGTTGCCAGTACCCCGACAGGCAGTGCCGTCAGCATCATCACCATTGCCAGCAGGCACGCCAGCCCTTTTCTCGTTTTCTTCATAAGCCTATTTCCTTTCCGTATTATATTGCTGCTTATAAACGCAAAAAGACATATGCCGCCCAGGTTATCCCAGACAACATATGTCTTCTGATTTTTGTGCTTTATATAATTGTGTTTCTGACAGCAGAAAAA
>CAMMBV010000041.1 GCA_946494335.1 uncultured Ruminococcus sp.
CAGGTTTTATAAGGCCTGCAAGCTATTTTTCTATTATGTAACTGTCAAACACCCGTGAAGGCGGAAGTAAATCTCAAAGCGAAAAGTCTCAAAACTTACCGCGACAAATATAGTCCTGAAATTTCCATCCGCACTTCCATGACGGATTTCAAACGGGAAGATGGTCTTATTAACCTCCCTCTATACGCCATAGAAACGATAAAAATGACAGGAAACAACTAACTTGGACAAATCATCTTTTTCCATTTTACATTGGAATTTAACAGTGCTATAATATGTTCAATATACATTTGACAAGGAGAAACATGATATGCGCGCTTTAAATCTGACCCTGCTGACGGATCTGTATGAACTGACCATGATGCAGGGTTATTTTAAAAATCCGACAGACCAGGTTGTGGTATTTGATATGTTTTACCGCCGCAATCCCTGCGATGGAGGCTATGCCATCGCAGCAGGGCTGGAGCAGGTGATTGAATATGTGAGGGATCTTCATTTTGCCCCCGATGACATTGAATACCTGAAAACTTTGAACATTTTCGACAGGGATTTCCTGGAGTACTTAAGAGGCTTTCATTTTACGGGCGATATCTACGCCATTCCGGAGGGCACTGTGGTGTTCCCCAGAGAACCCCTCTTAAAAGTGATCGCTCCGGTTATGGAAGCCCAGCTGGTAGAGACCACTATCTTAAACATCATAAACCATCAGAGTCTCATCGCCACCAAGGCTGCCAGAGTGGTCTATGCCGCTCAGGGCGACGGCGTGATGGAATTCGGTCTGCGCCGGGCACAGGGCCCTGATGCAGGCATATACGGCGCCAGAGCCGCAATGATCGCCGGCTGTGTCGGCACCTCCAATGTGCTGACGGGACAGATGTTCAACGTTCCTGTAAAAGGCACCCATGCTCATAGCTGGATCATGAGCTTCCCGGATGAATATACCGCTTTTAAAACTTATGCCGATCTGTATCCGGATTCCTGCATCCTCCTGGTGGACACCTATGACGTGCTGAAATCCGGCGTGCCCAACGCCATCCGGGTATTTAAGGAGATGAAGGAAAAAAATCCCGATTTCAAGGGCTATGGAATCCGCATCGACAGCGGCGACCTGGCTTACCTGTCCAAGAAAGCTTACAGGCAGCTGGAAGCTGCTGGCTTCGGCGACGCCATCATATCTGCTTCCAGCGATCTTGACGAGCATCTTATCGACAGCCTGAAAGCCCAGGGCGCCAAGATCAACTCCTGGGGCGTAGGTACCAACCTGATCACGGCCAAGGACTGCCCTGCTTTTGGCGGCGTTTATAAACTGGCTGCCATTAAGAATTCCGAAGACAAGGACTTCGAACCCAAAATCAAACTCTCGGAAAACTCGGAAAAGGTGACAAACCCGGGCAACAAAACCATTTACCGTATTTATGATAAAGAAAACGGGAAAATCCGCGCAGACCTGATCTGTCTGGCGGACGAAACCTTCGACGAATCAAAAGATATGATTATTTTTGACCCCGCCGAGACCTGGAAGAAGACAAAGATCGAAGGCGGCACTTACACATTGAGAGAGCTTCTGGTACCCATATTCCTGAAGGGAGAATGCGTTTACACTTCGCCCAGCGTCATGGAAATGCAAAAGCTCTGCAAACAGGAACAGGAAACTTTATGGGATGAAACACGGCGTCTTGTCAATCCCCACGAAGTATATGTGGATTTGTCAGACAAACTGTATAAAATCAAAAGCGACCTTCTGGAAGAGATGGGAACTGCCGCTTTAAAATATCAATAATGTCATAAGTAGCCTCCGGTTATCATAGGCTGTTAAAAAGTCTGTGGTATCGGAGGTTTTTTATGAATTCATATGTACGTCTCATTAACAAAGAACATCTTCTGCCTGTTTCTTATGTCCCGAAAGATATGACAGAAGCCATTTTCCCTTTCTGCGCCCCAAAGGGCAGCTCAAAAAAGCTCATGAGAAAGGAAGCGGCGGACTGGGCCGCGCTGCTTTTTGCCCAGGCACGCTGGGATGATATCTATCTTTTCGGCGCTTCCGCCTACCGTTCCTACAGCCGACAGCAGCAGCTTTACGAAGAAAGAATGGCGCTTCTAAACCATCCTGAAGATAACCCTTATATTGCGCCTCCTGGAGCCAGTGAACACCAGAGCGGACTTGCCCTGGATGTCACCTGCGCCGGCGTAGGTTATGATCTGACGGAGGAATTTGCCTACACCCCGGAGGGAAAGTGGCTGGCCCGCAACGCCGCCCTGTTTGGATTTATCCTGCGGTATCCTCTGCGTAAAACGGAAATTACCGGATACGCCTGGGAACCCTGGCATATCCGGTACGTCACCCGCTCGCTGGCTCTTTATTTAACTTTAACGGGATTGACTTTGGAAGAATTTTACCAGATGGAAGCAGGCTAACCTTCCATCTGTTTTCCCAGCACAGCGGATGCGGTCTGTGCAATTTTCTTTTCTGTTTCTCCCACATCTTCTTTATTGCTGCAGATGATTACGGAACCGATAGCATCCCCTGCGCTTATAATGGGGGCCACAATCGCCGACTGATAGTGGGCCTCTTTATCTGACATCAGTTCCAGCCGTTCACGGCTGCCGGATAAAACGGTCACACATTCCCTGTTGGTTATCACCTGTTCCAGATCTTCGCTGATTGCTTTCTGATTATATTCTTTCTGTTCGGGCCCAACTGCCGCCACAATCTGATCATGATCGGAAATACAGGTCAGATATCCCGTTACTGAAGAAATGGCTTCCGCAAATTCTCTGGCATACTTGCCCAGTTCTCCAATGGGAGAATACTTTTTCAGAACGATTTCCCCTTCCCGGCCTGTAAAAATCTCCATGGGCTCCCCTTCCCTTATCCGCAGTGTCCTGCGAATTTCTTTCGGCACCACCACTCGGCCCAGGTCGTCGATCCTTCTTACAATTCCTGTAGCTTTCATATAAAAATTCCTCCGTTTACATTACTATCAATTTCCTTTCATGGTAGTTTGTGTAGAACGGAAGAATTTATGCTAATTTCCTTTTATTTTAATTATATTTCCATAATAATCGGTATGATCACCGGATTTCGCTTCATCTTTTTCCAGAGGAAATCTGACAGGCTGTCCTTTACCTCTCCTTTTATTTTTCCCCACTCTCTGATTTTTTTCTTATGGCATTTTTCAATGGCCTTCTGCGATACTTCCCGAAGTTCCCGCATAAGCTCTTCTGATTCTCTCACGTATACGAATCCTCTGGAAATAATATCCGGACCGGATACCAGTTTCTTGCTGCCCTTTTCCAGCCCAATGGTCACTACCACAATTCCATGCTCCGCCAGATTCTGACGGTCGCGGATCACAATGTTTCCCACATCTCCGATCCCCAGGCCATCCACAAAAATTTCTCTGGCTGACACTTTTCCCGTTACTTTCGCCTCTCTCTGCGAAAGACTTAAGACATCGCCGGCTTCCAGAACAAAAGCATTCTCTTTTTTTATGCCCAGCTCCGTGACCAGTTCCGCCGCTGCTGTCAGATGACGATATTCACCATGAACCGGCACGGCATAGCGGGGCTTTAAAAGAGAATAAATCAGCTTAATCTCCTCCTGACAGGCGTGACCGGAAACGTGAGTATCCTGAAACAGCACTTCCGCCCCCCGCATAGCCAGTTCATTGATAATCCTGGAGACGGCCTTTTCATTCCCCGGTATGGGATTGGAGCTTAATATAATCACGTCTCCCGGCTTGATGCGCACTTTCTTGTGGGTGCCGTCAGCCATCCGGGACAGCGCCGCCATGGATTCTCCCTGACTCCCCGTGGTGATAAATACCAGCTGTTCGTCGGGATAGCGGTTCATCTCTCCCACCTGAATCAGCGTTTTCTCCGGTATCTTTACGTAACCCAGATCCTGAGCGATCTGAATGACCGTTTCCATACTCCTTCCCTGAAGAATTACCTTACGTCCGAAACGGTGCGCCGTATTTATAATCTGCTGCACACGGTCCACATTGGACGCAAAAGTGGCCACAATCATTCTGCTGCCCCGGTGCTCGGAAAAAAGCATGTCAAAAGTCCTGGCCACCTTCGTCTCTGAAGGTGTAAATCCCGGCCGCATGGCATTGGTACTGTCGCTTAAGACAGCCAGAACGCCCTTTTTCCCCAGCACAGCCATGCGCTGCAGATCTATGGACTCGCCGAACAGCGGCGTGTAATCTACTTTGAAATCACCGGTGTGGACAATCACTCCCGCCGGCGTGTAGATAGCCAGGGAGGAAGCTCCCGCTATACTGTGATTGGTTTTGATGAATTCCACCCTGAAATCCCCCAGCGTCACATAACCGCCCTGCTTCACTATTTTCCGCTTTGTTTTTTTCAGAAGCTTTGCTTCCTGAAGCTTATGTTCAATTAAGCCCATGGTCAGTCTGGTGGCATAAACCGGCACATTTACCTTGGGAAGGATGTAGGGCAGAGCGCCGATATGATCCTCATGACCATGGGTGATCACAAAGCCTTTCACTTTTTCGATATTCTGCTCCAGGTATGAGACATCCGGTATTACCTTGTCGATGCCCAGCATATCATCCTCCGGAAATGAAATTCCGCAGTCCACCACAATAATTGTATTTTCATATTCAACGGCGGTAATATTCATCCCGATCTTATCCAATCCGCCCAGGGGGATGATCTTTACCGCCTTATTTTTTTCTTTTTTCAAAATATATTCATTCCTCTCAAAATTATCCATAATCCAGGCTGCATTGCCTTATTTTACCGCACTTTACCATAATAGGCAAATATATTTATTCCTTCCCCCTGCAAAATGTGATATACTGACACCAGCCTATACCACTCAATAACGGAGAAAGAACATGAAAGATAAATTATTTAAAAAAGTAAACGGCATCATTTCCGCCGCCACCCGGTATATCGAACTCTTTATATCAGCAATCATCATTGTCGTCATATTGCTGCAGATTGTTAATCTGATCTACGGCGTTGTAAGGACTCCTCTTTTTCAGCTGGATACCGATCATTTCACCGTATTTTTAGCCCAGGCCCTTACCCTGGTGGTGGGAATTGAGTTCGTCAAAATGCTCTGCAGACACACACCGGAAACCGTGGTGGAGGTTCTGATGTTCGCAACCGCCCGTCAGATGGTGGTGGAGCATCTGAAAACTTTCGAGACATTGATCGGCATTGTAGCCATTGCCCTTCTTTTTGCCATCCGCAAATATCTGTTTCTGTCACCTGGCGAAGATGATCCAATGTAAACACTTCCAGAATGCATTCAGGCAGCAGCACTGTTTGCCCCGGTGCCGCTGCCTGAAATTTTTCATCCAAGTTTCATTATTTCCTTTACTTTCCGAATATAAGCCGGCGTGGTTCCGCAGCATCCGCCAACGATGCCGGCGCCTGCATCCGCCAGTTTTTTCATATATACTGCAAAGGTTTCTTCATCCATATTGTATACGATTTTTCCGGAAGCATCCACTGTGGGAAGTCCCGCATTGGGTTTTGCAATCACGGGAACCTTCGCCTTTGCCGCCATTCTTTTCACCACATCCAGCAGCTGATCCGGTCCCAGGGAACAGTTAATGCCAACTGCCGCAGCTCCCGCTTCTTCCAGAACAGGAATCGCTTCCACCGCATCCGTTCCATACAGCGTCATCCCTTTTTCGTTCACCGTGAAGGTGCACATAACAGGAAGATCGCACACCTGCTTCGCCGCTTTCAGAGCCGTCACCATCTCGTCCAGACACAGCATCGTCTCTACGCCCAGAAGATCAACGCCTGCCTGTACCATAGCATTTATCTGCTCCGTATATATATCTGTCAGCTCCTGCTCCGTCATATCCCCCAGCGGTTCCAGAAGCTCGCCCGTCATGGTCAGATCTCCGGCCACAAGGGCTTTCTCCCCCACAGCCTCTTTCGTAAGCTGCACCAGCCTGCGGTTCAGTTCCGCCGTCCTGTCTTCCAGACCATGCTTTTTCAGGCTGTAACGGTTGGCGGAAAAGGTACATGCATAGATAATCTGACTTCCCGCCTGCACGTATTCTCTCTGCAGCTCCTGCACCATCTCCGGATGATCCAGTATCCACAGCTCCGAGGATTCATTTTGGGGCATCCCTTTTGCCATCAGATTAGATCCTGTGGCTCCATCCATTAAAATTAATTTCCCTGCAGTCCAATCTGCAAATTCTTTTTTCGTCATATGCGGCCCTTTCGTACCGAGTCTATTCCTGTTCTTCTCCAGAACTTTCCTCCGAAGTTTCCGTCTCCGGAACTGCCATCTGATAGCTTTCCTGATCTGTCAGTCTGATTTTCTTCCATACCCCGTTTTTCACTTCCAGATCTGCTTCATCATACCAGCCCTGAACAATTTCATCAAAGGCCTCCTGCTGCTTCTGCTGCTTCAAAGACTCTTCTTTGGATGCCGTGGCCTCCTCATCCAGCTTTTTATCCAGGCGGACTACAAAATAGCCGGCTTCCCCTTCCACTACCTGGTCATATACCTGCCCGTCTTCCAGACCGGAAGCGGCCTCTTTCACCGCGTCATCCAGTGTGGTATCATCCTCTCCGTAGGAAAAAGACGTGGTGATAAAGGACTCATCCATCTCCTCCGCCATCGTCTCAATATCCGCTGCCGCAGGATCTTCACTGGCCTGTATCTCTTCCAGAAGGCTCTCTACCTTGTCGTGCACTTCCTGTTTTGCATCGTCTTCCAGATCACTTGTGGAGAGAAAGGCGTACGTCAGAGTGGACTGGGCAGCCTCCTCATCCGTCACCTCAATTTCCACATCTGCAATCACCGGTTCAAATGCTTTGTCATAATAAGTGGAAATCTCCAGGTATTCCCTCACATCTTCCTGAGAAACGCCGATTTTCTCCAGGATCTCGGAGTCGTTGGCCTCAATGAACGCCTGGGCTGCTTCATCCATGGATGCAGCTTCCTCATCCGTAATCACCAGACCATATTCATCCGCTTTCGCTCTGGCCAGGTACTTTTTCTCCGTTTCTTCCAGAACGTTTTGTCTTGTCTGCTCTCCGAAGGTCTCGCCATCCTCTGTCTCATTATCCCAGATTGCGGCGTCCGCACTGGAGCCATACATAGAATACATATAAGAATAATAATATTCCGTCTGCGCCTGCTGATACCGCACTGCAAAACTCAGTACGCCGGCCGGAATTTCCTCTCCATCGACCACTGCCGCCGTCTCGGTTCCGTCAAGTGTACCGGATCCGCAGCCTGCCAGGGCCGCCGTACATACGGCTGCACACAGAGCCGCACATACTGTTTTTATCCTGAATGTTTTCATTTTTTCCTCCTGTAGCCATTCTTTACGCTCACAGTATTATAAACTATTTTTCCGTAAAACTCAAGATCTCCTCCAGCAGTTCTTCCGTGCGCTCCATCATGGGCACCGTTTCGCCGCTTTTTCTTTTCGCCGGATGATAGAGGAAATAAGAGTTGGTCTCTATCTTAAAGGTGAGCTCACCCTGATGGCGGTTTAAAATCTCCGGGATTCCGGCAGGATTCAGCTTCGCACGTTCATGCATCAGAAGCCGCACCGTATCCCCTTTCTGCTTTACTTCCACCACATAAGCTTTATGGGCCAGCGCTTTCATCCGTGCAATTTCCAGAAGATTGAGCACGGATTTCATCGGTTCACCGAAACGGTCCATCAGCTCTTCCAGCATATCTTCATACTCCTCCTGAGATTCAATTCCGGCAATTCTCTTATAAATATCCAGTTTCTGCACCTCATTGGGAATGTAGCGGTCGGGAATAAATGCGTCCAGACTCATATCTATGGTGGTCTCAAAGCTCTCCTGCCTTTTCACGCCTTTTTCTTCCTGAACGGCCTCCTCCAGCATCTTGCAGTAAAGATCGTACCCCACCGCTTCCATGTGGCCGTGCTGCTGAGCGCCCAGCAGGTTTCCGGCTCCCCGGATTTCCAGGTCACGCATGGCGATTTTAAATCCGCTCCCCAGGTCGGTAAACTCCCGGATGGCATGCAGTCTTTTCTCCGCCACTTCTTTAAGCATCTTATCCCTTTTATACATCAAAAATGCATAGGCTGTCCTGTTGGAACGCCCCACGCGCCCCCGCAGCTGATACAGCTGGGAAAGTCCCATCCGATCCGCATCGTGGATAATCATGGTATTCACGTTGGAAATGTCCAGTCCCGTCTCAATGATCGTGGTGGACACCAGCACATCGATCTCACCATTGATAAAACCGTACATTACTTTTTCCAGTTCCCGCTCGCTCATCTGACCGTGAGCGAAAGCCACGGAAGCCTCCGGAACCAGAGAAGATATCTTTCCGGCGATATCCGCAATATTATTTACCCGGTTATACACATAATAAATCTGTCCTCCCCGGGCAAGCTCTCTGCTGATGGCCTCCCTCACCATCTCCTCGCTGTATTCCATCACATAGGTCTGGATGGGCATACGGTCCATGGGCGGTTCCTCCAGTACGCTCATATCGCGGATTCCGATCAGGCTCATATGCAGTGTCCTGGGTATGGGCGTCGCCGTCAGCGTCAGCACATCCACATTCTTTTTCATCTGCTTTATCTTCTCTTTATGGGTAACGCCAAATCGCTGCTCTTCATCTATGATCAAAAGTCCCAGATCCTTAAACTGCACGTCGGCGGACAACACCCGGTGGGTGCCGATTACAACGTCCACCCAGCCCTTTTTCAGATCCTCTATGGTCTTTTTCTGCTGGGTCGGAGTCCGGAAACGGCATAGCAGATCTACCCGGACCGGAAATTCCTTCATCCGCTGGACGAAAGTATTATAATGCTGCTGAGCCAGAATGGTGGTGGGAACCAGGTACACTACCTGTTTTCCCTCCTGTACGGCCTTGAACGCCGCCCGCAGGGCAACTTCCGTTTTTCCGTAGCCCACGTCGCCGCAGATCAGACGATCCATGATTTTATGACTTTCCATATCATGCTTCGCAGCCTCAATGGCCATAAGCTGATCTTCCGTCTCCTCGAAAGGAAACATTTCTTCAAACTCCCGCTGCCATACAGTATCTTCCCCGTAGGCATAGCCGTCCTTCTCCTGTCTCGCCGCATAAAGTGAAACCAGATCCCGGGCAATATCCTTTACCGCCCCCTGAACCCTGGTTTTCGTCTTTTTCCACTCCTGGCCGCCCAGCTTGTTTAGCTTGGGCTTTTTGGCGTCGGCGCCGGCATATTTTTGCAGTGCATCCAGCTGAGTCGCCAGAATATACAGATTGCTCCCTCCTGCATATTCTATCTTCATATAGTCTTTCATGACTTTATCGACTTCAACCTTTTCAATTCCCCGGTATACGCCCAGACCATGATTTTCGTGAACCACATAGTCTCCGACGGACAGCTCAGAAAAACTGCTGATCTTCTGACCGCTGTACTGTGTCTTTTTTCTCTTCCTTTTCTTTTCCCGGCCAAAAATATCTGTCTCCGTGATAAGAACAAACTTGATCATGGGATAGAGAAAACCTTTGTGAGCATGGCCATAGGTAACCATAATCTCTCCCGGCCCGATTTCCCGATCCTTCTCTTCGCTGTAAAAGCTGCTCAGACCTTCTTCCAGAAGATCAAGAGCCAGCCGTTTGGCTCTCGTCCTGGAGCCGCACAGCAAAAGCACCTGATAACCTCCCTTTTTCCATGTTTTCAGGTCCTTTACCAAAAGATCAAAGCTGCTGTTGTAAGAATTGACGGACTTTACCTCAACCTGATAGCTTTCCAGAAACTCCCAGTCCGCCTTCCTCTGCTCCATGACAGAAAGAGAAACGCTGCGGAAACGGTTTATGGCCGCCGTCACTTCCTTTCTGCTTTTCTGCAGTTTCACCTGACCCGGGAGCACATATCCTTTTTCCAGACGACTGGCCATGCTCTCCCGAAACTCCGCCTCCACTGCGTCCGCCGTCTCCTTCAGCCTGGCCGGCTCATCCAGAAGAAGCAGCGTATCCTCCTTTGAAAAATAATCCAGGAAGCAGACGGTATTGTCATAAAAATAATGAATATAATTTTCCGCTCCCGCTATGTCATAAAGCTCTTTTAACTGTTCACAGAATTCATCCGCATGGCGGGCCAGTCTGGCTGCCTCTTCTGTCTTGAACTGTTCCCTTAAGCGGCCCGCCGTCTCTTTTGCTTCTTTTTTTATTCTTTTCAGGCCTTCCGCCGCTCTCTTTTCATCCAGAAACAGTTCCGCCGCAGGATAGAGCCGGATTTCCTCAAGATTTTCAATGGAACGCTGGCTTTTGGCGTCGAAGCTTCGGATGGAATCAATCTCATCTCCCCACAGCTCAATACGCCATGGATTTTCCTCTGTCAGCGGAAAAATATCGATGATTCCGCCACGAACAGAGAACTGCCCGGAGGATTCCACCTGAGCACTTCTCTCATATCCCAGATATACCAGCTGCTGTTTTAATTTTTCCACATCCAGCACACTGTCATTTTTCAGATACAGCACCTGTTTTTTGATCTCATCCAATGGGAGCAGATAATCCATACAGCCGGCGATGCTGGTGATTACCGTCACTTCTTTTTCTTCCAGCAAAGCCTGAAATACCCGCATCCTCTCTTTCGTGAGCAGATTACCGTGAACGTCCGCCTGAAAGAAAATCAGATCCCTGGCGGGATACAAAAGAACGTCCGGTTCATAAAAACGGTAATCCTCATAAAATTCCTTGGCCTTCAGGTCGTTTTCCGCCACAATCAGACGATGGGAAAATTCTTTCCCCAACCCAAAGGCCGCATGAGCCTTCTGTGTTCCGATACAGCCGCAAAGCTGCCGTATCCCCGGCCCTTTTCGTTTCAGACTTTCTTTGATTTCCTGAAATTCAGCCAGGCTCTTCAGGGGATTTTCCAATGCCTTCATTCCGATTCCTTTTCTGTTTGTTTTCTATTATATTCGTTCATAGCGGCGTCAATATCACCTTCCAGTATCATTTCCACCGCTTTTGCTCCCCGCTTAATGGCATCATCCACCAGCTTTCTGTCCCCGTCGGAAAAATGTCCCAGCACGTATTCCGCCAGATCCCATCCTTTGGGCTTTTCACCTACTCCGATTTTAATCCGCTTAAATTCCGACGTTCCAAGCTGAGAGATAATATTTTTGATTCCGTTATGGCCTCCGGCGCTGCCTTTTTTCCGGATCCGCAGCTGTCCCGGCTCCAGGCTGATGTCATCATAAATCACCAGAAGCTCATCCTCCGGATCAATTTTATAATAATTCACCAGCTCCCTCACCGCTTCACCGCTGAGATTCATATAAGTCACCGGTTTGGCCACAATCACCTTATGACCGGCTATCATGCCTTTTCCGTACATGGCTTTATGCTTTATGCCGGAATATGGGATCCGATACTGATCAATCAGATAATCAATCGTATCAAATCCCACATTATGGCGGGTATGCTCATACTGCCTGGTAGGATTTCCAAGGCCAACTATTATATACATATCCGTCCTCCGCTTTCGTAATGTTCTTTTAATTGAAGTAAACCATTTCATCTGAAGGCGCCTCACAGGGCCTGATTTCACTGGCATACAGTACCGGCCCTTCATCATGATATACATCCAGATATTCCCGGTGAATCTGTGCCGTCACTTCCACCCAGCTTCCCATCTCAAGCTGAGGAGCCATCTTGCTTTTGCACACGTATCCCAGAAACTGCGTGTCGTCGGCACAGCAGGTCATGGCCATACGGCCGGGCACGAAATATTCCGCCGACAGATCTTCACTTTTTAATACCCTGCCTTTATACCGTACGGTTTTCCCCTCGTAGTCCTCCGGATTATCCATCATATCCACATACCAGATACCGTAATCCTCTTCCATGATTTCTACTATATCATCATCCAGATTATAGGGCAGACTGTCTTCAAAAATGTCTTCCACCTCATGGTTCTCATTTTCAAAAATAATTTCCGCTGCCGGATTTACCACTTTTACGCTTCTTCTGAAGGAAGCAAGGGGCAATTCTTTTTTGCACCTGTTGAAAATAACCATATCAGCCTGACGAATCATCTCCACAAACAGAGACTTCAGATTGTTCATATACACCTGAAAGCAGCTGGCGTCCACCGTCACGATATGCTGCACGATGGTCCAGTCCGCAGGAAGCTTCATCTGATAAAATTTATCTGTGGACCAGAAAGGATTAAATTCCACAAGAATCCGTTCCGGCTGATGTTTTCTGTCCAGATATTCCAGGGATTCCGGCGTAAAATCTTCCGGTTCCTCGATTGTCTCAATTACAGTACGATGCTTTTTCTTCAGATATTTTTCATCATATTCCTCTTCGCCTTCTTCGCAAAGGATCAGAAGTGTGGTTTCCGGTATCTGAAAGTAATTCTGGCGGATTGTCCCATCCAGAAACGTGGTCTTGCCGCTTTCCAGAAAACCGGTAATCAGATATACCGGCTTTTCAAAATCTTCTCTCGCCATTTTCTACCCCATCCTTTATGACAATTCAAAAAGCTCTTTCAGCCTGTCCTCTTTCAGCTTCGATCCGATCACGCAGATTCTTCCTGTAAATTCAGGATTTCCTTCCCGGATTTCATATTCTCCCGGCACCATATCAAAATAATGCCAGATGCCCTCTTTGTCCGGCAGCATTCCTTTGGCTCTCAGCACGATGCCATACCCTTCATCCTCGCTTAAAGCCTTCATAATTTCAGTCAGCTTCTCTTTACTGTAGGTTCCAGCCGTCTCACAGCCCCAGCTTGTAAACACTTCATCCGCGTGATGATGGTGGTGATGATCATGGTCATGGCATCCGCAGGTACATCCTTCTCCGTGGTCATGATGATGGTCATGATCATGGTGGTCATGATCGTGATGGTGATCGTGATCATGGTGGTCGTGGCCATGATGATGATCGTGATCATGGTGGTCGTGGTCATGATGATGATCAGGCCCATGGTGGCCATGCTCATGGTGATGGTCGTGATCGTGATGGCCATGCTCGCAGGGCAGCATCTCCCCCATCTCATGTTCCAGATTCAAAACATCATCTTCGATTACCTGTAGCACTTTTGCCCCGCCCAGACTGGCTGCAGGCGTTGTGATAATATGCGCCTTCTCGTTCAGGCTGCGGATTTCTTTCACCGCCTTGTTTACTTTTTCCTCCGGCGCGGTATCTGTTCTGCTTAAGATAATGGTGCTGGCATAACGCACCTGGTTCTCATAAAACTCCCCAAAGTTTCTCAGATACATTTTGCACTTGTTTACATCTACAACCGTAATGTGGCTGTTCAGGACGATATCACATTCATCCTTTACCCCCTCCACAGCCTTCATCACATCGGAAAGCATCCCTACACCGGATGGCTCAATAATAATACGGTCCGGATGATAGGATGTGATTACTTCTTTTAAAGATTTTCCAAAATCTCCAACCAGGGAACAGCAGATACAGCCGGAATTCATCTCACGTATTTCAATGCCCGCGTCTTTTAAAAAACCGCCGTCTATCCCAATCTCACCGAATTCATTTTCAATCAGAACAACCTGTTCCTCTTTCAGCGCATCCTTCAGCAGCAGTTTAATCAGCGTTGTCTTTCCGGCTCCCAGAAAGCCGGAAATAATATCCACTTTTGTCATGATAAAGGCCTCCTTTAACATAATAAAGAGGCTGTTAAAAACAGCCCCCTTCTCTCATCGTTTCTGAATTATTAACCATTAATCATAAAGTTAAACAATTTATCAATATCTTCTTTCTCAGAAGCGATAATTTCCAGCTCAGGGATTTCTCCGCCGGAGAAAATGTTTGCCAGAGAAACGTACTGACACAGTTTTGATTTCAGGTTCAGTCTGTCGCCCTCACCTGTAACCAGCTCTACTTTACCTTTGCAGCTGTCAACTACTTCAAAGAATTTGTCTACGTCATTAATATTTTTAATTTTCATTGTAATACCCCTTTCTATCTTCCCTGTCTTCTATTTTACTCATGCATTCATTATATAACACAACACCCGGAAATGCAAAGGATTTCTCAGAAAATATATCCTGTGATTCCCATTAATTTTCGTGAATTGTGACGAAGCGGTTTCCCAGCTTTCCGGCATATAAGACAAAAGAATCCTCCCGTGCGCAGCCGCACAGAACCAGTCCGTGATCCCTGGCTTCCTGCACAGCCTCCCCGGTGGGGTAAGAACGTCCGATCAGCAGCGGAATCCCGGAGGTCACGGTTTTTAAAACCACATCCCGTGGAATTCTCCCGGAAAACATAAGGCATGTTTTTTTCAGGTCTGTCTGGGATAAAACGCCCTGCCCGATCACTTTTTCCACGGCAGCTCTGCGGCTTACATCGTCCGCTTCCCAAAAACAATCTTTATCTTCTGTAAACAATATGGCCTTGTGGCTGGCATGAGTTTCCCTGTGACGGAAAGATCTCTCGAAGAAAATCCGGATAAATTCCCGTACATCATCCTCTCCAAATCCCGAAAAGAGATTTTTACCAACATGGGACCCTCCGCTTCTTTTGCAGGTCACATACACGCTGCCCTTTTTTTGTTCCATGCTTTTTATATCCTGGACGCTGCTGATTATCCCTTCCGAATACAGGCAGCCCGCCACCAGCTGATGGATCATCTCCGGCGTACAGGAAAACACCCGCTCCCTGTTTCCGTTGATAAACAACTCTATCTCCTGTTCTTTCAAAAGGGGCTGACAGATTTTTTCTCTGCCTTCCCGCTTCACCAGATATGCCCCGGTCATTTTTTTATAATCTTCCTGCATTTTCCCGTCCTCAGCGATCCTCTCTGTTTTTAAAACAGTCTTCCTGATAATGACTTAAAATGTGATGATACATAGACCGTACCGCCGGAGCCATGAAGCCGGGATTTAAAGCGGCAATGCCGATAATGCGGCTGGCCTCCGGGCGGATACGGTAGCAGTCCACCTCATAGGGAATATCTCTCATCACCAGCTCCGGCATCAGACAGATGCCGAATCCTTTCGCCACCAGCGCTACCGTGGAAAGATCATCCACCACATGGTAGTTGGACTGAATCTGCAGGTGATTTTCTTTCAGAAATTTCTGGATATCCGCATCTGTACTTTCCCTTTGCGTCACAAACTGATAGCAGCGCATTTCCTCAATATCCATATAACTGCCTGATTTTTTCAGGCCCTTGGGCAAAACGCACAGAAGGGGATCCCGGTAGAGGGGCTCAATGGGAATGTCTCTGGTGCTGGACACGGACAGAAATCCCAGATCCACCACACTGTTTTTAATCCAGTAATACACTTCGTCATACGTTCCCTGGAACACCTCTATGGTAATCCCTTCGTATTTTCTGCGGAAAGACTGAAGAATCTCCGGCAGCCAGCTGGTACAGATGCTGGAGAATACTCCGATCTTCACTTTCCCCTGTTTCAGCCCGTTTAATTCCGCTATGATCTGCTGCAGACTTTCGTCACTGTTGAGCACTGCATTTACATAAGGCAGCAGCTGTTCTCCCGCGTTGGTCATGGCAATGCCTGATTTGCTCCTGGTCAGCACAGAAAAACCCAGTTCCTTCTCCATAGCGGAAATGGCGTGGCTGATCGCCGACGGCGTCAGCCCCAGTATATCGGCCGCTTTATGAAAGCTTCCCATATCCACTACCGTTTTAAAAACCTGGTACGTAAGCAGGGTCATCTTTTTCTCCTTTTAACGGCTGCATTTAAACAGCAGATCCTCCCATCTTCTGTCCACTTCCGCCTGGAACTGAGCAATCAGATCTTCATTGCCCGGTTTAAACAGATGCTTAAACCTTCCCTGTTCTCTTAAGAATTCTTCGATGGGAAGCTTCTTTTTTGGTTCATAAGAAAGTTTCCACTTTCCGTGATCCACTTCAAATAGCGGCCAGTAACATGTCTCCACCGCCAGACGGCATATTTTCATAATATCCGGCGTATTATAGCGCCATCCTCTGGGACAGGGCGTCATAATATTCAAAAAGCAGGCGCCCTCTGTGTAAATAGCCTTTCTGGCTTTTTCATGCAGATCTTTAAAATCTCTGGTAAAAGTAGTCTGAGCCACATAAGGCACGTCGTGATCCGCAATAATGCTGGCCAGATCTTTTCTGTTTTGCATTTTTCCGTTGGACTGGCTTCCCACCGGCGTAGTGGTGGTATCTGCATACATGGGCGTGGCGGAAGATCTCTGAATTCCCGTGTTCATGTAGGCGCCGTTGTCATAACAGACGTAGACCATATCATGGCCCCGCTCCATGGCGCCGGACAGAGACTGAAATCCGATATCATAGGTTCCCCCGTCTCCGCCGAAGGTGATAAATTTAAAGGTTTCATCTTCCGGCAGACGGCCTTTTTTTTTCAGTGCTTTATAGGCAGTCTCCACCCCGCTTAAGGTTGCTCCTGCATTCTCAAAGGCGTTATGAATATAACTGTCCTCCCATGCAGTATAAGGATAAGTAAAGGAAGACACCTCAAGACATCCTGTGGCATTTCCAATTACCGCCCGATCCTTTTCATCCAGCGCCCGAAGCACGGCTCTCACCGCGATGGTGGCTCCGCATCCGGCGCACATTCTATGTCCCGGCGCAAGGCGCTCCGGTTTATTCATTATTTCTTTTAAACTGTAATTACTCACTGGGCGCCTCCTGTTTCCGTAATCCGATATATTGATACTGTTCTGCCTGCTGGCCATTCTCAATCATATTCTCCAGCTGGGCAAAAACGTCATAAACCTCATTTACCGTAAAATCTCTTCCCGCCAGGCCATAGATATAATTGACCGTCTCGATCATCACCTTGTTCCGGTAAAGACCTGACGTCACTTCGCTGCCAAGGGGGCCTCCGTTGCCGTTATAGCTCTCACAGCGGTCCATAATGGCCACAGCTTTGCAGCGGCTCAGGGCTTTCGCCAGCTCTTTGGCAGGGAAGGGCCGGAACACACGCAGTTTGACAACGCCCACTTTTTTCCCCTGAAGGCGCAGATCGTCCACCGCCTGCTTCGCAGTTCCCGCAGCGGATCCCATAATCAGCATGATATAATCCGCGTCTTCTGTCCGGTATTCCTCAAACAGTCCGTATTTTCTGCCGGATATCTTTTCAAAGGCTTCAGCCACCTGAAGTATTACCTCCTTGGAACGTTCCAGCGCTATCTCCTGATTTTTCTTGGCTTCCATGGCATAATTGGATACCGAATAGGGGCCTACCGCAATGGGTTTGCCGGGATTTAAAAGATATTCCTCCGGCTCATACTCGCCTACAAAATCCTTTACCACGCCATCTTCCATCAGCTCAATGTTTTCCACTGCATGGCTGGTGATGAATCCGTCCTGGCATACCATGACAGGAAGATGCACATCCGCGTGCTCTGCAATAGGATATGCCTGGATGAAATTGTCATAGGCCTCCTGATTATTTTCCGCGTAAATCTGGATCCATCCCGTATCTCTGGCTCCCATGCCGTCAGAATGGTCGCAGTTGATATTGATCGGTCCTGACAGAGTTCGGTTTACCAGCGTCAGCACCAGAGGCATCCGGTTGGATGCCGCCAGCAAAAGTTCTTCCCACATCAACGCCAGACCGGCGGAGGATGTGGCCGTCAGACTTCTGGCTCCCGCAGCCTCAGATCCGATGGCAGCGCTCATGGATGAGTGCTCACTCTCCACAGGAATGAATTCCGTATCCATTTCCCCATTGGCAATATAGGTGGACACCATCTGAGGAATTTCTGTAGAAGGGGTAATAGGGAACGCCGGCATAACGTCCGGATTCACCTGACGGATAGCATAAGCCACCGCTTCATTTCCCGACATACGGTCTTTTATCGCCATTTTATCTCCCCTCCTTCATTTCAATTGCATCAAAGGGACATACCGCGGCACAGATTCCGCATCCCTTACAGTGATCATAGTCAAAATCTTCCCGTTTTCCTTCCTTCACCGGAATGCAGGAATCCGGACAGACCGGCGCGCACAGCAGGCACTGCTTGCACAGATCTTCATGAAGAACAGGGGTGCTGGTTCTCCATTCCCCTGTCTGAAAATATTTTGAGGTTCCGCCGGCAAACATCATCAGGCCTTCTGTCAGTTCCTCATGAGGCGTCTGCTCGTTGATTTTATGTACATCTGTTCTCATCTGGATTTTTCTCCGTTCCTAATTTTTATCAGGCGCTCTTTTCTACGTTTTCATCCGCTGTATTTTCAAAAACCTCGAGAGTCATTTTGAGCGCTTTCATATTTCCCTCGATCACTTCCGGCTTTTTGGCAAATTTGTGCTGGTAGGACGCCTGCATATCCGCAATAAACTCATCCTTGTCCATCACTTTGCTGACCGCCACTGCCGCTGCCAGCATAGGTGAGTTGGGGAAGTATTTTCCCAGACACTCCATGGAAATCTTTCTGGCGTCCACCGTATAGATACGGCCCTGGTATCCTCCAAGAAGGGGGCGTACCTCCGCTTCACTCATAGCCGTGTTGACGATAACGGCACCGTCGGCCTTCAGCCCTGCGGTGACATCCACCGTGTGAAGCAGTGTTTCATCCACTACCACCACCAGATCCGGCGTATAGATATTGGAGTGAACACGAATGGGCACTTCACTGATCCTGTTAAAGGCTGTTATGGGCGCTCCCATCCTCTCCGGTCCGTATTCCGGGAAACCCTGTACGTATTTCCCCGTCTTAAACGCCACGTCAGCCAGAAGCAGCGCTGCTGTTTTGGCGCCCTGACCTCCCCGGCCATGCCATCTGATCTCATATCCAGTGCTCATCATCATCTCTCCCTTGATTCTGTGTATTTTTATTCATCTTTATATTTTGTTTTTTTCAACAAGGTCTATTATAATTACATATTTCACCAAAGTAAAGTGAAAGTGTGAGCACTATTCATTTTATAGATGAATATATTTCATCTTAAAACTGGATTACCCGTTAGCGACAGCTTTTATTTTGACTCCCAGAAATCCCGTCAAAGTACGAGATTTCCATATAAGTTCCACATCAGAAAATCCAGCCTTTCGCATATCTTCCATACGTTACAATAAAGGGTGAATGCTTCTTTGCTCCGCTATTCCTCCTGCATGTATTATTACATTTTCCTCTACAATAACTGCATTTATATTATATAATTATTTTCATTAAAATAGCATTGAAAATTTATCGATAAATTTATATTATATATTGAACCTTTCTCAGATTCTGCTTATAATAATAAAAAAAGAAATGAGGTATTTCAAATGGCAAACACGACAAATATCCTGAATCGTTTCATATCCATTTCTCAATTCAACAAAGGAAAAGCTACTCAGATCTTCGACCGACTTCACACAGAAAAAGAACTAATCGTTCTGAAAAATAACAAACCCTCTGCAGTAATCCTGGCTCCCGAAGAGTATACCCGACTCACTGAGATCGAAGAAAATTATCTGCTGCTCCTAGAAGCAAATCGACGTCTAACCTCCGCTGGCGATCAATCAGGAATTTCTTTTGAAAATGTCCTTACTCACTTGGGTATCCGCGAAGAAGAGCTGGAAGAAACGGAGGATACTGTAATCGAATGAAATGGAAGATAGAATTTTTAGAAGAAGCAGAAAAAGATTTGAAAAAGCTTGATCATTCCATCCAACTCCAGGTTTTGAAAGGAATTCAAAAGGTAAGCCAAAATCCGCTTTCCGTATATGAAGGCGGATATGGCAAACCTTTGGGAAACAAATCAGGAACCAATCTTACCAATCTGTTAAAAATCAAATTTCGCGATTTGGGCATACGAGTTGTATATAAAACTATTGCTCTTGGCAATATAATGAAAATCATTGTCATTTCTGCAAGAACGGACGAGCAAGTCTATCAAATAGCCCAAAAACGCCGCAACAAGCATCATATCTAATTCCCTTTACATAATGCATATCTCGCTCTATCTCAAAAAGTCCCCGGTAAAACTGCATCGACCACAATTGTCCCTGAAAGATTAATGAATATATTCCACTATAAATATAAAAACAGGATCATCCCCTCTCTCAAAAAAGGATAATCCTGTCACTGTTCAACCGACAGACGTCGTCCCGGATATTCTTCAGGGACGGGATCTGATTTCTCGCTTTCTCAATCTCCTCCAGGTCCACCATACCCCAGATACAGCCTTCTTTTGTATCACCCCGGGCCAGCACCTCTCCCCAGGGACTGATGATCATGGAATGGCCGTAAGCTTCAAAGGCCGGCTTCTTTCCGCACTGGCAGCATGCCAGCACATAGCAGGTGTTCTCAATAGCTCTGGCCCTCAAAAGTGTTTCCCAGTGCATTTCCCCGGTAGCATAGGTAAAATTGGCCGCCACAATCAATACCTGCGCTCCGCTGCGGCTTTGTATCCGGTAAAGCTCCGGAAAACGCAGATCATAGCAGATGGACAGACCGAAACAGGCCAGCTTCGTCCTGGTCAGAACAATTTCCTCTCCCGGACAGATACTGTCCGATTCCCGGTAAGAGGGTCCTTCCTTTACATTTACATCAAACATATGCAGCTTCCGGTATTTCCCGACCATTCTCCCGTCAGGTCCAAACATAAGACTGGTATTATAAGGATTCCCTCCGGGATTTTTCTCTGTGATGCTTCCTCCGTGAAGATAAATCCCGTATTTTTTTGCCTGATCCGAAAAAAATGCATCCCATTCCCCCGGAAGCTCTTTTGCATGGTCTTTTATCCCAGGGCCGATATAATCCGCCGTTTCCGGAAGCACCGCCAGGCAGGCGCCCTCCAGGGCTGCCTGCCTGATATAATACTCTGCCTTTTTCCTGTTTTCTTTCTCGTCATTTTGGCTGTCCATCTGAATCAGCGCAGCTTTCCATGATGCCATATTTATTCTCCATTAATAGATAAATACCGCTACTCCGTAAGCAGGAAGCTTATATCCGAAGGAATATTTCCTGTTGTCACAGGCCTTCTTTTCCGCTGTATATTCTGTCTTGCGTATAGCGGTCTTTCCGCCGTATTTGGGATCTGCGCTGTTCAAAATCAGACGGTATTTCTTTTTCTTCGGTACGCCCACACGATAATCAGGGCGGGCCACCGGAGTAAAGTTGCAGACAAACAGCAAATTATTTCTTCCCGTGGGGGATTTTCTCACAAAGCTGAAGATACTGCGGTCTCCGTCGTCCGCATTGATCCACTCGAATCCCTCTGTGTTTCTGTCCATGGCGTAAAGAGCCGGATACTTTTTGTACAGGTTCAGAAGTTCGCTGACATACGATTGCAGCTTTTGATGTTTCTCCTCCCGCAGCAGATACCAGTCCAGTTCCCTTTCTTCACTCCATTCTCTCAGCTGGCCGAACTCCTGTCCCATAAACAGCAGTTTTTTGCCGGGATGGCCGAACATGAAGGAATATCCTGCTTTCAGATTTTCAAATTTATCATCAAAATATCCTGGCATTTTCTCCAGCATGGAACACTTCAGATGCACCACCTCGTCGTGGGACAACACCAGAATATAGTTTTCGCTGTAAGCATACGTCATGGAGAAGGTCATCTTGTTATGATTATACTTCCTGAAATAGGGATCCAGCTTCATGTATTCCAGGAAATCGTGCATCCATCCCATATTCCACTTCAGGCTGAAATTCAGTCCGTCTTCTTCCACCGGTCCTGTCACCTTCGGCCATGCAGTGGATTCCTCCGCGATCATCACCGCTCCTTTGTTTCTTCCCAGCACAACCGTATTCAGATGTTTAAAGAACTCAATCGCTTCCAGATTTTCATTTCCGCCGTATTTGTTGGCCACCCATTCGCCGTCCTGTTTGCCGTAATCCAGATAGAGCATGGAAGCCACGGCGTCCACACGCAGTCCGTCCACATGGAAATGCTCGATCCAGAAAAGGGCGTTGCCGATCAGGAAATTTTTGACCTCGCTTCTCCCATAATTAAAGATCTTGGTTCCCCAGTCGGGATGCTCTCCCTGTCTGGGATCTGCGTGCTCATAGACGGCAGTTCCGTCAAATTCTGCAAGACCGTGAGCATCTTTGGGGAAATGTGCCGGAACCCAGTCCAGAATCACACCGATTTTATTTTTATGCAGATAATTCACCAGATACTGAAACTCCGCAGGCGAACCATAGCGGGAAGTAGGGGCATAATACCCGGTCACCTGGTAGCCCCAGGAACCGTCAAAGGGATGTTCCGCAATTCCCATCAATTCCACATGGGTATAGCCCATCTTCTTAACATATTCCGTCAGTGAGTGGGCAAACTGTTTGTAATTATAGAAGCCGTCTTCGTTCTCTTCCGTGGCCGGATGTTTCATCCAGGAACCGGGATGTACTTCGTAGATAGACATGGCCTGGTCCCTGGGATCACTCTGAGCCCGCTTTTTCATCCAGAGACTGTCGCTCCAGTGAAAATTGGAGATATCTGCAATCCGGGATGCGGTGCCGGGGCGCATCTCCGCCCAGTTGCCGTAGGGATCCGCCTTATACAGCTTCCGCCCGTCTTTGGCAATAATATGAAATTTGTACAGCTGTCCCACACCGGCCCCTGGCACAAAGCATTCATAGACACCCACGTCTCCCACCTTTGTCATAGGATCCGCATCTTCCTCCCAGTCATTAAATTCCCCGATTACAGAAACACTCTTTGCATTGGGAGCCCAGACTGCGAAATAAACGCCTTTCTGACCGTCCAGCGTCATGGGATGGGCGCCCATTTTCTTGTAAATGTCATAATGTGTCCCCTGCCCGAACAGATACTGATCCAGTTCCCCAAATATCACTTTTTCCATACCTTCATACCTCCTGTGCTGCCGTACATAAAACCGCGCAGCCATATTTTTCCAGCTCAATGGTCACAGGACCATCATCGCCGCTGTATATTTTTCCTGAAACCTCATCCAGGTACTTTTTCCCTCCAACAGGCAGCGAAACCGTAACAGATGCCGGATTTTCATCATTGTTGACTGCCGCCACAACCGCCTGATCACCATGAATACGAGCAAAAACATACTGCCGGTTGGTGAGCAGCAGCTCTTTATATTCCCCGTATACACACGCGGAGTATTTGCTGTGGATCTGTCCCAGCTTTTTGATCCAGTCCATCAGATCCGGATGGGGGTTATCCGCCAGGGCCTCTTTTAAATCCACCTGGGGGCGCATTCCGTCATCATTGGGACCTTCCTTCCTGCCCTCGATGCCCCATTCCGATCCATAATAAACAGAAGGAATCCCCGGAAGCAGATACAGCAGGGTATATACAGAAAAACTGTGTTCCCATATATTCAGCTTGCTGGCCAGCCGGTCCACATCATGATTATCCACGAAGGAATACAGCCTCATGCCCTTATAAATTCCTCCGCCTGCATCAAACTGACGGCGGATGGTGTGGGCGATCTCAAAATAATTGTGATCATTATGGCCGGAATAAAGCCCTTTGTGCAGTTCATAATTGGTAACGCTGTGAAGCATCTTTTCTCCGTCCTGAATGTATCGGGAATAATCCCCGTGAATTACCTCGCCCATCAGCCAGAAATCTTCTTTCCACTCTCTCGTCCTGCGCCGCATTTCCTCCATGAAATAAAAGTCCAGGCAGTCCGCACAGTCCAGACGTATTCCGTCTATATCAAACTCGGTGATCCAGAAATGAATCACGTCCAGTAGATACTCTCTCACCTGTTCGTTTTGGAGATTTAAATTGACCAGTTCAAAGCAGCCTCTCCATGCCTCATAAGAAAAGCCATCATTATAAGGATTGTTTCCCCCGAACCACAGTCCTTTATACCAGCTGCAATAGGGAGAATTTTCTCTGTTTTTCTGTATATCCTGGAATGCAAAAAATTCCCGGCCCGTGTGGTTGAACACACCATCTACCACCACTTTAATACCCCGGTCATGCGCCTTTTTCACAAACAGCTTAAAATCTTCGTTATCGCCCAAACGCCGGTCCGTTCTTTTATAATCCTTCGTATCATATCCATGGGTCGAGGATTCAAACAAAGGTCCGATATAAACGGCCGTAAGTCCCATATCCTTCATGTGATCCAGCCAGGGATATAATTTTTCAAAACGGTGTACCGTCTCATCCTCCTGATTTACTTTGGGCGCACCCGTCATCCCCAGCGGATACATGTGATAAAACACTGCTTCTTCATACCATTTTCCCATACAATACTTCCCCTTTTCTATGAATATATTCCATACATAAACTGATGAACGATCCCATAAATCTGCTCATCTGAAATCTCCACTGTCTCATCCTCCGGGCCGTCCCGAAGACACATCATCAGATAATGATCCAGCCCTCCGATAAAGCCCACGGCGAACTGCCTCTGTCTACCATGCATATTTCCCAGTTCATAAGCTGAATCCTGAAATACCTGAACAATCCGGTTATAATACTTTTCTATCAGAGGATAAACCGTCTGGAAGCCCTCGCTCTCCCTCCCCGAATAAAACAGTGACAGCATCAGAAGATAGCATTTCCGATACTGAGCCGCATATGCAAAATAGGCTTTCGCAATCTGAAACAGCCGTTCCGGAACTCTCCCCTTAAAAGAAACTGCGCTGCCAAGCATCTCATCAAGTTTACTGTAATAAGTATTCAGCACCTGCTCCAGCAGACCTTTTTTACTTCCAAAATAGTAATACAGCGTCGGCTTTGTAATCCCCGCTGCATCTGCAATCTCCTGGACTCCCACGCCGTCATACCCTCTGGCATAGAATAAATCCAGGGCACACTTCAAAATTGTCTCTCTGTTATCCATTTTCCGCTCCTTTTCCCTATTATACCAATCGGTATAGGAGCTGTCAATAAAATCCCCCGTACCTGCCGGGGGATTTGAAGCCAGCCTTTTAACGGACCGCATCCTTATTCTGTTTTGCGCCAATGGTATAAATAATCGCAAGCACCAAAGATATCACCTGCCCGACGATAGAAGACGTATTATCACCGTCTCCTGTCACACCCAAAATCAGTGCGATGGCGCAAAATACGATCATAATAATTCCAAGGACAAAATTAACACCACATTTTTCCGGTTTATTGCTGTTTTTCACTCCCAGGATACCCATAACCAGGCTGTACACAGCAGACACGATTACCACAACTCCCACTATGCCCGCAACGATTCCGATGGCAGCTCCATAACCGCTCATGCTATCATCCGCAGCTACCGCAAAGGCTCCTCCTGCCAATGCCACCAGCCCTCCTAAAATAGAAATGGCTGCACTGATGATGTATAAAATTCCAGTTACTTTTAGTTTCAATCTTCCAGGTGCATTGTTTTCCATAAAAAATCCTCCCTCTTTTTTTGCAGGAATCACAATATTTGACTCCGCATATTATCAAAGTAATTATGCAGGATAGGCTATATTTTGTCAAGAAAAGAGGTGGAAAATCTTATCTTTATTATAGTACATATGTTACGATATGTGATATACTTAGCCCATATATGAAAACCTGTGAACCTCATTTTAGAAAGGATGTGTTGCCATGCCATCACCACAGCAGAACACCCTGTATACTATTGACGATATCTATGCCCTGCCGGAAGGACAGCGGGCAGAACTGATTGATGGCCGGATGTATATGATGGCGCCGCCGACACGGGCACATCAGCAGATACTTTTATCCCTCAGCCGCAGGATTGCCGATTACATCGATAAAAAGGGCGGAGACTGTGAGGTCGATATCGCCCCATTCGCCGTCTTTCTGAATGCGGATAATAAAAACTATGTCGAGCCGGATATCAGTGTTATATGCTCACCCGAAAAGCTTACAGACAAGGGATGCAATGGTTCCCCCGACTGGATTATTGAGATTGTCTCGCCAGGCAGCAGGCGCACAGACTACTTTACCAAATTATTTAAATACCGTACCGCCGGAGTGAGAGAATACTGGATTGTAGATCCAGACAAAAACAGAATTCTTGTTTACAACTTTGAATCCGAGGATACGGGAGACTATACTTTTTCCGATTCCGTAAAAGCAGGAATATATGCAGATCTTGAGATTGATTTTAATACCATAAAACTTTAAACTGCTGCCGCTTCAGACTCAAAAAAAGTGCCGGTTCCGAAAAACCGGCACTTGGTAATTTTTAATTATCCGAAATATCTCTTTAACAGACCTTCGAAAGCTTTTCCGTGACGAGCCTCGTCTCTTGCCATCTCATGAACGGTATCATGGATTGCATCCAGGTTAGCAGCTTTCGCACGTTTTGCCAGATCAAATTTCCCAGCTGTTGCTCCGTTTTCTGCCTCTACTCTCATTTCCAGGTTTTTCTTGGTGCTGTCTGTTACAACTTCGCCCAGAAGCTCTGCAAATTTAGCAGCATGCTCTGCTTCTTCATAAGCTGCTTTCTCCCAGTACAGACCGATTTCCGGATATCCTTCTCTGTGAGCAACTCTTGCCATTGCCAGATACATACCAACCTCTGAGCATTCACCGTTGAAGTTTGCTCTCAGGTCTTCGATGATATCTTCGCTGACACCCTGAGCCACACCTACTACATGTTCTGCAGCCCAGCTGCGTTCTGCTGACTGCTCTACAAATTTATCTGCCGGAACACCACACTGCGGACATTTTTCCGGTGCTGCATCTCCTTCATAAACATAACCACATACGCTACAAACGAATTTTTTCATTGCCATGTTCTCCTTTTCTTTTTATTTTTAATAATAGTAATTATTACTATTTTAATTTACCATACATTTTTTTTTCTGTCAAGGACTATTTAAGCACTTTTCGTATTTTTTGCACAATCTTTACACAGCCCGTAGAAATTAGTCACATACCGTTCAATCACACCGTCAAAGTTCTCAGAAGCCACATCCTTGATGTAATCAATATTGTCCATCTCCAGATCTGATACACTGTGACACTGACGGCATATAAAATGATGATGAGGCTTTACATTGCTGTCAAATCGGTCAGCCCCGTTCTCCACAGTAATTCTGCAGATTTCTCCGATATTTTCCAGAAGAGTCAGATTCCGGTAAATCGTACCCAGGCTGACATTGGGATAAATAATCCTGATATTGTCATAAATGGTATCTGCCGTAGGATGATCTTGCCGTGACATCAGAAAGTCCTTTATGGATTCCCGCTGACGGCTGTATTTCAGAGTTGCCATATTCTCCTCCTTTCAATAATAATAATCGTTATCATTATAATACACAATATTTTCCCTTTCGTCAACTGTAATATTCTGGAAATCAAAAATAATCAAAAATAATTGAAATAGCTGGAAGCACAGAGCATAAATTGTTACAATATACTGGTAAATATATTATTAAGGAAGGCTTCATATGAAAAAGAACACAAGAAATGTACTGATCGGCGTCATCATCGTACTGATTCTTGCACTGCTTGCTGTCGTTCTGCTGCTATTTTCCCGGATCAAAAGTACAAAGGATTACAACGAGCAGCTGTCACTGGGCGACAAGTATCTGCAGGAAATGAATTACGAGGACGCTGCCATCGCTTTTCAAAATGCGATCCAGATCAACGAAAAGAAGGAAACCGGACACATCCGCCTGGCCGATGTCTATATGGCGACGGAAGATTATGATCAGGCGGCCGACGTACTGCTGACCGGTTACGACGCCACCGGGGAAAGCGATCTGATCCGTGACAGGATCATTGCGGTCTATCCGCAGGTTTCCGATGAATACAAAGAAAAGATCGAAGAAAAGATCGGCCGGGAGGACCTGAAATCTGTCAGTCAGGAGGATACACAGCCTGATGCCGCACCTGCTCCGGAGGAAGAACCGGAAAATGCAGTCACCGGCAGTGTGGTAACATACGATGATAAAATTTTCTACTGGAAATACAACGCCCAAAGCTATGAAACCTCAGGGGCGCTGGCCTACTTCGGCTCCGGCTGGCTCGCTCCCAACCAGCTGATCTGTCGAAGCGCGGACGGCACAGAACAGGTACTGCTGGAATCCAGTATTCCGCCGGAGGAACATGTGCAAGACTGCGGCACCCTGGGTATCAGCGGCGGCAAGCTGTTTTTTGATATGCCGGATCCAAACAGCACGGATGTTTCTTATACCAGTGTTTTCTCTTATTCCCTGGACAGCGGAGAGATTATTAATTACGGAGGCGGTCACTTAAAGGCAGTGACCGATGACGGACGGGCGATCGGTTATACACACTCGTCATATTCCCTTTCATCCATCTTCGTCACCAACGAGGACGGCACGCTCACAACACTGGCATCCGATGCAGTACAGTATCTGGATTACCGCAACAAGACGGTTTATTTCGAGCCGCAGGAGTCCTATGAATCGGCCACGGAAACAGCCAGGGCAACACTGGCCTGCGTATCCCTGGAAGATCAGCAGGTACGTAATCTTTATACTGTAACCGCCGATTTTCCGGTCAACAATAATACCTGTGTCATTTCCCAGATGGCCTACCGGGACGATCAGATTTACTTCGCCTACGGTTCCTACGGCGGCACAGCTTTGCTGTATCAGGGAGGAAAAGTGGCCTGTGTGGGAGCGGACGGTTCCAACGGCCATATCGCATCCGGTTCGGAAATTTTTTACGAACCCTGTTTCCAGATTGCCGAAGACGGATCCGCCGTGGTGGATGATCCTGATTTTGCCTATACCAGCAACACCATGCAAACCTACTATACTATAGATGGAAACATTTATTTCTACAACCGGGAAGCAGGAGGACAGCCGGAACTTCTCGTTTCTCCAGCCGATTACGCCTCCTTTGCCAGCGGTCTGTGCGGTGTGTTTGACAGCACCGGCATCGGCCTGGAAGAAGCCGCCCTGATCGACGGTAAAGTATACTACCTGTTGAACGCATGTACGGAAGATCCTTCTTCCTCCATCGGCTGGCGCACCGGATACAGCCGTCAGGCCAGCGCTTTGTTTGAAAAAGATCTGGAAACGGGCACAGTGACGGAGATTTACCGGTATTAAATTTTAGCCTTTACAATCCGGCCTCCTTATGGTAACCTGAGAGTAATCAGGAAAAACACCGTGACGAAGAGAGTACTTCCGACGTCTTTTTTACAGAGAATTCCCGTATGCTGAGAGGGATAATCAGATCCGGAAGGAAGATGGCTTCTGAGAGGCGCACCGACCCGTGTATATTCGGTACACGATAGGCTGCGACAGGATTCGCCTGTTATAGCGAGCGGGTATGATTCGTACCCAGTGAGGTCTTCTGCCGTGAGGCATAAGATGAACAGAAGTGGTAACACGGGCAATTACGGCTCGTCTTCTCAAAATTGAGAAGACGGGTCTTTTTTTCTATGATGGAAAAGGAGGTACATTGAAATGGAAAAGCAAAAATTTTACATGACTACGGCCATCGCCTATACATCAGGCAAACCGCATATCGGCAACACCTATGAAATCGTGCTGGCCGACAGCATCGCCCGCTTCAAAAGACAGCAGGGATACGATGTATTCTTTCAGACTGGAACCGACGAGCACGGTCAGAAGGTGGAATTAAAGGCTGCTGAAAAAGGGGTTACGCCGAAGGAATTCGTCGACGACGTGGCCGGTGAAATCAAAAGAATCTGGGATCTGATGAATACGTCTTACGATAAATTCATCCGCACCACAGATGAAGATCACGAGGCCCAGGTGCAGAAAATCTTCAAAAAGCTTTACGATCAGGGCGATATCTACAAAGGATATTATGAGGGAATGTACTGCACCCCCTGCGAATCCTTCTTTACGGAATCCCAGCTGGTGGACGGCAAATGTCCCGACTGCGGACGTCCGGTAACTCCGGCAAAAGAAGAGGCATATTTCTTTAAAATGAGTAAATACGCCGACCGGCTGATTGAGTATATCAATACCCACCCGGAATTTATCCAGCCGGTATCCCGCAAAAACGAGATGATGAACAACTTCCTGCTGCCCGGACTTCAGGATCTGTGTGTATCCAGAACATCCTTTACCTGGGGAATTCCGGTATCCTTTGATCCCAAACACGTTACTTACGTGTGGCTGGACGCACTTACCAACTATATCACCGGTATCGGATATGACTGCGACGGAAACAGCTCCGACCTCTTTAAGAAAAACTGGCCGGCCGATCTTCACCTGATCGGAAAAGACATCATCCGTTTCCATACCATTTACTGGCCCATTTTCCTGATGGCGCTGGATCTTCCGCTGCCGAAACAGATCTTCGGCCATCCCTGGCTGCTGCAGGGCGACGGCAAGATGAGCAAATCCAAAGGAAACGTCCTCTATGCAGACGAGCTGGTGGAATTTTTCGGCGTTGACGCGGTGCGTTACTTCGTACTTCACGAAATGCCCTTTGAAAATGACGGCGTCATCACCTGGGAACTGATGGTGGAGCGTATGAATTCCGAGCTGGCAAATACGCTGGGCAATCTGGTAAACCGCACCATCTCCATGTCCAACAAATATTTCGGCGGCGTTGTGGAAAACAAAAACGTATGCGAGCCGGTGGATGAAGAGCTGAAAGCTGTCGTAACCTCCACAAGAGACAAAGTGGCGGAAAAAATGGCCGGCCTGAGAGTGGCGGATGCCATGACGGAAATTTTCAATCTCTTTAAACGGTGCAATAAATATATTGACGAAACCATGCCCTGGGCTCTGGCAAAGGACGAAGCCAAAAAAGACCGCCTGGCCACCGTGCTGTACAATCTGGTGGAAGGCATCTGCATCGGTGCAGAGCTGCTGGAATCCTATATGCCGGAAACCTCACAGCGGATTCGCACCCAGTTGAACGCCAAAAAACGCAGCTACGATGAGCTTTCCTCCTTCGGTCTTTATCCTTCCGGAAATAAAGTGACAGAAAAGCCGGAGATCCTCTTCGCCCGTCTGGATGTAAAGGAAGTCCTGGAAAAAGTGGAGGCAAAAAAAGCCGAAGAAGCAAAACCAGAAGAGACTGAAGAGCCCGGAATCGATATCGAACCAAAAGATGAGATCACTTACGACGACTTCATGAAAATGCAGTTTCAGGTGGGAGAGATTATTTCCTGCGAGGCGGTAAAAAAATCCAAAAAACTTCTCTGCTCTCAGGTGAAAATCGGCAGCCAGGTACGCCAGATTGTCTCCGGCATCAAGGCTCATTATAAACCGGAAGACATGGTGGGCAAAAAAGTGATGGTACTGGTGAACTTAAAACCGGCCAAACTGGCGGGCGTTATGTCAGAAGGCATGATTCTGTGTGCAGAAGATGAAAACGGAGAACTTGCTTTGATGGTGCCGGATAAAAACATGCCCTCCGGTGCAGAAATCTGTTAAGGGGAAAGCTATGATATTTGAAAGTCATGCACATTACGATGACGACGCATTCGATGAGGACAGAGAATCGCTGCTCTCTTCCATGAAAGAAAACGGCGTGGAAACCATCGTCAACGTCAGCGCCAGCAAAAAAAGTCTTGAAAAAGTAAAAGAACTGATGAAATCTTATCCCTTCATCTATGGAGCCTTCGGGCTCCATCCCGATGAAGTGGGAGATATGACCGACCGCCTTCTGGAGGAAATCCGCCTCCTGTGCCGCCAGGAAAAAGCCCTGGCCGTCGGAGAGATCGGTCTGGATTACTACTGGGACAAGGAACACCATTCTCTCCAGAAAAAATGGTTCGACGCTCAGGCTCAGCTGGCCCGGGAAGAAAAACTTCCCATCATTGTCCACAGCAGAGAGGCGGCAGCCGACACACTGGATATGGTAAAAGGATTTCGCGGCGGAGAGATCGGCGGTGTCATCCACTGCTTCTCTTATGCGAAAGAAATGGCCCGGGAATACCTGAATATGGGGTTCTATCTGGGGATAGGCGGTGTCGTCACTTTTAAGAACGCCAAAAAGCTGAAAGAAGTGGTGGAGTACGCACCCCTGTCTTCTCTGCTCCTTGAGACGGACTGCCCCTACCTGGCGCCTGTCCCATACCGCGGGAAACGCAACAACTCCATTTATCTGAAATACGTGGCTGAGACCATTGCGCAGATTAAAAATGTTTCTTATGAAGAAGTGGTGGATACCACCCGTCAGAACGCCCGGAAAATGTTTCGCCTACGTGATTGAAAAGATAATTTTTTCTTTAAAACTCTGCATTATGGGTTAAAACGATGACGGCGATTCCTTTCCTGGCCATTTCCAGTATCATATCGACGGCATCTTCCTCCAGATACTTATCCACGCTTTTAAAGGGCTCCACACAGACCACAACATCCGGTGAGCAGAGCATCCAACGCAGATAAAGAAGTCTTTGCTTTTCTGCCATGGTAAGCTCTGCTGCTTTTCTGTCTGTAAAATCCTCTCCCATATACTGGTTCACATAATCCCGGATGCTGTTTTTCAATGAACGATCATACCAGAATCCCCTCATCTGAAGTCCCCGGCTGATGCAGAGATTATCATAAAAATTCAGATTCAAAAGAAGCTGGTCTTTCATGGGATTTTCGATGACCGCTATGGAAAACCGCTTTAATATCTGATGCTTTTTCCGTGGCCGGTATGGTTTCTGATGAACATAGATTTCTCCCTTTCGGGGAACTATTTCCCCTTTAAACAGCTGTTCAACCTCCCGGATCACCTGAAACCGGTCTGATGATATAGTAATGATTTCTCCTGCGTGAAGAGAGAAATCCAGATAATCCATATGGGCTGTATGCATTTTGTATAATAAAGCATGCTTTGGTAAAGAACCGTCATAATTGGATATAAACACAGCGAGGGCCGGGAACCTTTAATCGGGTTCCTGGCCCTCGCTGCCTCAGAGAAATATTATAAAAATTATTCTTCCACGCCGCGTTCAGCAAAGTATTTAAAATCTTTACCCCGCAAAATATTTCTGAGCAGTTTCCGGATCTATGGAAAACATATTCTGAAGTAGATAGCAGACAAACTCCTTTGAAACACCTTCACCCAGATAATACTTCACGAACGCCTTAAAGTGTACCCTTTGTCAAGGACATTTTAAAAAGAAGGGATTTTGACTATCTG
>CAMMBV010000042.1 GCA_946494335.1 uncultured Ruminococcus sp.
TGAAATATTGAATTTTCAAGGTTCAACACTCCTTATTGGTGTGGGAAGTCTTAGTTCATAACTATATTTTACACCTTTTGCCGGGCTTTGTTTAGCCCGGCATTTGGCTTGTTTGAAGAGAAAAGAGGCCATCGCACTAATCACTTAGTGCGACAGCCCCCTATTACTTATTCTCCTGCAAGAGATTTCATTGTATCTTTTCCGGCTTTTCCATCTGCAGCCAGACCATTTGCAGTCTGGAATGAGATCACTCCTTGCTGGGTAGAAGCACCGAAGTCACAGTCCACGCCATTGCTCAGAGAAATTCCGTGGGCATGCAGACCGATCTGCAACGCTCCCACATAAAGATTTTTGCTTCCCCTCACCAGGACATGACCTGCACAAGCATTTTCTGTTGCAGATCCCCAGATGCCATCTTCAGAAAGCGACAGTCCATAGGTATCATTTAAGGCCTTCTGGATAGCTTTGATAAAAGCTTTTCTGCTGGCTGCTCCCCAGCTCCCGTCAACAGTGATACCTGCGCCAAATCTGCTGTTAAGCTCACTCTGCGCAGTGCGGATGCAGGAATTGCTTCCGGAAGAAACATAAGACACATAGTTGCCATGAATATATCCGATTCCGATTCCTGCAACCCTTACATGAACCCAACTTCCATATGTCGTCCTGTCAACCTCGAAAGAATCCCCTTTGTTCACAGAACCAATGACTGTTCCGCCGGGAGACTTTCTCACATATACTCCATTTCCGGTACAATAAGCCGTTCCGGTTGCAGTCCAGTTTCCACTCGATGAAGAAGCTCCTAACTGTGCCATTTTTCGGAAGGTATTAATACCCGCCACACCATCTGCCTGCATACCATAAATTGTCTGGAACTGCTGCACGCCGGCTTTCGTTGCTGCACCAAAACTTCCATCGATATTGCCATCCAGACCGATTTCATTTCCCATAAGACCGATCTGCAGAACCGCAACATACAGGTTCTGATCACCTTCTTTCAGTGCGTGGCGTGCGCAGGCGCTTTCTGTCGCACCTCCCCAGATACCGTCAACCGCAAGCTGCTCACCATACACCGAATTCATGGCAGACTGCATTGCTGCAATAAACGCTTTTCTGCTGGCGGATCCCCAGATTCCATCTACCGCGATTCCAGAGCCAAACCGGCTGTTTAATTCTGTCTGTGCTCGTTTCACATTCGGACTGCCGTTCTTATCATAAATCACATAGTCTTCATGAATATATCCGATTCCAATACCGGCGACATTCACTCGTACCCATTCTCCGGATCTGGTGCCATCCACTTCAAACCGATTACCCTTCTGCAGTTTTCCGATTACGGTACCATTGGGCGTACTACGTACATTCACATTGTCTCCACCGCAGGTTGCTGTACCAACAGGCGTCCAGGAATCACCAGGATAAGGGCTTTCTCCGCTTCCGCCACTATTGATCGTTGTTACCAGACTGTAATCCGGGCGCGCAAATTTTGTACGGGAGTTAACGGTTTGCGTCTTCTGATAAACCCCTCCTCCATTAGGATTTACACCTGACTCGGGTCCTGTATTTCCTTCAATTGTGATGAAATTATTTCCGTTTACTTCAATAACAATTCCTGTATGATAGAATCTGCTGCCGTTATGATACATTACAATATCACCTTTCTGCGGTGTATCATAATTATGAAACAGTGATCCCAGCTGAGCCACCTGAATGTACGGATAATGCTTTAAAAGCTCACGGGTCTTTTCGATTCCAAATGCTTTGACAAATACCCATGTCACAAAAGCCGCACACCAGTAAGATCCCTGCAGTTCCGGTGCAATATCTCTCCAGTATTTGGTATAGTTTTTATCGCCGGCATTTGCCGTTTTACTGTCCAGATCCGCCGCACTATCTTTTTCCAGATATCCGACCTCTCCCTGTGCAATTCTAATCACAGCGTCAATCGCTGTTTCTGACGTCACTTGAAACTCTTCGATATATTTTTTAGAGATTCATAAACCATCTTCTGGCGGCTTCTATAGGTACCCACCTGGTTTCCAGTATCGGTCTGACATGCTGCATACAGATTATCCAGCGTATAGGGCTGTTTCGTCTTTGCCAGCACACGGGTCATTGCCGAATACCCGCCCTGATGACGGAAATTTGCACACATCATCTGAGCTGCCGTATCTGTAACTCCCAAAGCAGCGGCTTCATTCATGTAAGCTCCCATTTCTTCCGCAGCCAGCTGGTCCTGACACCGATGCCCGGTTTCTGTATCAATAATTGCAGAAATGCATTTTGCTTTGGCCGAATTCTTTGAAATTCTGTATGAACTCCAATTGGACGCTGCCATATCCGCGGCAATGCCCGCAGTATCCAAGCGACTAAATTCGGAAGGATTTGCTTCCTTTACCCTATTGAGTAATTTCTTTGCTTCCGCGCCCATCCAGCCTCCGGCTCCAATTGTAATTGCATGTTCCGCCTCACTGTTGGTATACGCTTCGGTAAAATTTCCATAATCCTTATTACCGTATACATTACCGCCTGTTTCTACAGCGTACAAAATGTTGCTGATTACTGAAATTTCATAATCTGTCATATCCTTTATCTCCTTTTCCAATTAATCGAATTTGCAAATTCAATTATTAAAAAAGAAAGAGACATCTGTTTTGTAAACCGAATTGTGATTTTTATGAAATTTTTTTATCTGATATCGGCAATTAAAAAGGCACCTCTGATGAAGTGCCCTGTTATTATTCATTCTGCATTTTCAATCATCTTTTTTAAATCATCAACCGTCAGCTGCTTCTCATCCATCAGCTGCCGCAGCTGCAGGAGCTTGATCTCCTCCATCTCCTGTACGATTTCTTCCCGTTCCGCTTCCAGAGTTTCTGTTGTTTCCTTCGCTGCCTTATATTTTTCTTCCAAATCTGTCAGCTTTTTCTGCAGGGTTTCCAATTGTTTCAAATAGTTTTTTCTTCTTGCCATAATAACCTCCATAGAATTTTAATGGAAAAATATTTTATATTTCCATCATATAGCATTTCCTTGCGAAAATCAAAACAATATTTGACTTTATCCAATATTCTTTGTGAGAAGGAAATTTCTACAGAACTCTTGTAAAATAGCCAATTTAAAATATACTAGAATTAGTCAGGAGGTGATGCCATAAATATTTCAATTACAACCGTGACCGAAATGCAGAATAATTTTGGAAAATATCTGAATCTTGTAATGTCTGGTCAAAAGATCATTGTAACGAAGAATGGGCGCGAAATTGGACGCTTTATCCCCAAAAATGCGGTAGTTTCTTATCTGACGGATTCTCTTACCGGTATTCTGAAAGAGGATTACGATCTTGACGAAGCAAAAACGGAAATGGAACTGTTCTGATTTTAGGAATCAGATCTCCTTGATTTTTTCTTCCTTTATGCATATAATAATATCAAATCACGATTTAGTAAATTACGATTAGATATTTTCCAAGGAGTGATGCTATGTTCATCGGCAGAGAAAAAGAGCTAAAATTTCTGCAAGATAAATACACTGAAAAAAAAGGCCAGCTGATTGTACTATACGGCAGGCGGCGTGTTGGAAAAACGGAGACGCTCAGAGAGTTCTGCAGGCACAAGCCTCATGTTTTCTATTCCTGTACGCAAAGTACTGACAGAGTACAACTTGCAAAGTTTTCAAAACAAATTCTACGGGAAGATATTCCAGCGAAACAATATATTTCAGAGTTTCCCGATTGGGAGAAAGCATTTCATGCAATCCTCGATCTGCCATACGGCGAAAAGAAAAAGCTGATTGTAATCGATGAATTTCCATATATGTGCAAGGGAAATCCCAGTATCCCGTCTATTCTGCAAAACCTTTGGGACGCCGAAATGAAGGACAGCAATGTAATGGTCATCCTCTGCGGCAGTGCAATGAGCTTTATTGAAAAAGAGCTACTTGCAGAAAAAAATCCTTTATACGGCAGAGCAACCGGTATTTACAAAATGAAAGAAATGGGATTTTACGATGCTGCCCGTTTTTTTCCACATTACCCGGAAAAAGATAAGATACTGGCTTATGCTGTACTTGGCGGTATTCCGCACTATCTCAATCAGTTCAACCCTGATCTTGATCTGGCAGAAAACATCAGACGCAACGTTCTTACCAAAGGTTCCGTGCTGTATAGCGAAGTAGATTTTTTACTCCATCAGGAACTCAGAGAGACTCCCATCTATAATTCCATTATTGAAGCCGTAGCTCTGGGTAACTCAAAGCTGAATGACATTAGCCAGAAATCGCTTGTCGAGGACACTTCAAAAACGAGCGTTTATCTGAAAAATCTGATAGAGCTCGGTATTGTTGATCGCGAATTTTCTGTTGATATTGGAACAAAAGAAAAGGCGAATACCAATCGGGGAACCTACCGTTTAACCGATAATTTCTTCCGGTTTTGGTATGCTTTCGGTTTTGCGAATCTGTCACAGCTTGAAGATGGGGATGTGGACGGGGTTTATCAGTATCTCGTAGAACCTGCATTGCACGAGTTTGCATCCTTATCATTCGAAGATGTTTGCAGGGAATTTGTGCGTGAACTGCAAAAGCAAAATGCTCTGCCGTTTCGTTATGCCCGAATGGGACGTTGGATGGGAAAAACGACTGTTCGCGACAGAAATGCAGAAAATGGTTTGCGAACAGCAGAAACAGAGATTGACTTACTCGGTATCGCAAGGGATGCCAAAGAATATTTAGTGGGTGAATGTAAGTTCAAACACAGCCCCTTTCATTATTCGGAATATCTTGATACTTTAGCAAAATTAACTCCGCAAAAGGTAAAATCAAAATTCTACTATGCCTTATTTTCTGAATCCGGTTTTGATGAGAAAATCGAAGCAGAGGCCGAAAACTCAGACAGTCTTTATCTTTACGATCTCAAAACCATCGTAAACTATAAAAAATGATTTCCTTTGTGGCAAAGCAATGGGGTACCTCTATGGTACCCCTTGTCTGGAATGCTGAAGCGTTACTATCGGACAGCTCTGCTACTGTTCCTCTTCGTCTATCAGCCCCGGATCTCCCTGCGCCTCCTTCTCACTTAGTATTTCTTCTTCCGTCCGATTGACCGCTTCGACGTTCACATGATACGCACGGTATCTCGCCAGAAGAACCGTTTGCTTTGGATCATCCAAAGCCAGATAAAACAAATGTGTATCCTGATCAGCAAGATACCCTCCATAAGCCAGCGGCGTTGCTCTGTATGCCTCCAATCCTTTATCCATCACATAAGATACGATTTCTTCTTTCAGCAAATATTCCCAGTCGCCCATAATCTCCTCAATATAGGCCGCCGGTTCCAGTTCAAATGTATTTTCCACCTCCCTCCGCTCCAGGGATTCCCTGTAAACCGAATCATATGCCGACAGAAAATCCGGTTCTGCAGGTTCCTCGCTTTCCCTTATTTCCCTGTTATCCGATATCTCATCCTCAGAATTCTCACTATTTTTCACGGTTCGGTCATCTGGTTTTGTTTCCACATCCGCCGCTCTGTTTCCCATGAACAAAATTCCGGTTATCAGGATTACTCCAATGATCGATATGCCAACAATCACTTTTGTTTTTTTCAAGTATTCTCCTCCCCTCAGCGGGGTCTTGCGTACACCCCTATATTACTGGGCGCATAGGGATCGAGCACAACACCCCGTCTGGTATTGGCCGCATGCACCCGTTGATTATTTCCCACATAGATAGCTACATGGGTGATGTTTTTGTATCTTCCGTTTGTACCATAGCTGTAAAATATCAAATCCCCTGGCTGAAGCTCCTGTTCTGAAATTCCCATATTGTTTTCTTCCAGGTACTGAGCTTCTGCGGCTGCTGTCATTCCTGACAGATAATCGATTCCCACTTCCCGATATAACCGATATACCAGAGAAGAGCAATCATAATATCCTTCTTCATCCCGAAGAGCCTGGCTGTATTGGCAGCCCACCTTTGACAGGGCCAGCTCCGCCACACGGCTTCCGCTTTCACTTGCTGTTCCACGTTTCCAGCTCCAGTCAATCTGCCCATAACCGCTGGGAGAGGTATCCGGTTCGTAAATATCCAGTTCCCCGGCCAATAGATCCAGACAGTCCTGTTTCTCATCCTGCCACCTAGGAGCTTCCTCATGCCCTCCTCCACGTCTTTGAAGCATCCGGTCATAGGCCATGGTAATCACTTCTTCCGCCGTGCTGTCTGCCGTTACTCCGCCGAAATACCGATACAGCGGGCTCCCGGTTCCGTATCCTCCATCCCGTACTGCAAAAGATACGATACATGCCTGCACCGCCTCCGGCGCATTCAGGAAATCATATCCATAGCGATCCGTCAAATCCGCAGCAGCAGGAATAAAATAATTGTTATAAGTAAAAATGGTCTGATCCGCCTCAAACCGTACTTTTTCTTCTGATGCAAGCCTGTTCCATACGGTTTTAAAATCTTCGTTTCCTCCCAATGCACCATGCTCCAAATAAAGGAATGGCGCAAACGCCGCATAAGTATCTGCGTCAGATTCATAGCACCATTGAATAAAATCTTCTAAGCCGGTACCTGCAGTTGCGTGAAACTGGTATTCTCCATATGCGAGATCCCCATGTCCTCCAATAGCTCCGGGATCTCCATGTGACTCATATTTTGCAGACAGATAGCAGGCCGGATCCTCCCGGCTGGAAAGCCCTCCCTGCATACTGCCAATAATGACGCCTCCCAGGATCGCAACAAGAACTATCAGAGCCAGAATCAGCAGTATCCCCAGAGCTACCAGCACCAGAGCAACCGGGATGGAAACCATGCTGATTACACTGACTGCATGAACATAGGCCGCGGCTAATCCGGAAAAAATCTTTGTCAAATAGGAACCTCCAGGATTTTCATAGAGGGCTCCTCTTTCCGGCTTTTCGCTTTTTTCATTCTTTATAAATGCGTCCTTCAGTTTTCTGGCCGCAATCCAGGCATAATGTTCTGCTTCCCGGGCGGCAGATAATAAATGCCCCGGGAGTTTCCCTTTTTTGACCACCCCCATCTTACGGGCATCTTTTGGGCTATCCCTTTTCCTGGCATTTCTCTGATTTTTCTGTTTTTTTGTAAAATATGTGCGGTTTATAGATTTCCGTGGAAAGCTTCCAGCCCGTATTTCTCTTTCCCCGGTAGGTTTTCTCTGTTTTGTTTCTTCCAGTGCTGTGGGTATTTCGGGAAGAAACAAGCCCTGACTCTGAACTTTTACTGACCCGATACGGCTGCTTTTCGTCTCTTTTGGCGGTTCTTGAAAGGATTCCGCTTTTCCCGAATAATACTTTTTCCGAATCTGCGGCATTGCCTTCCATGCCCTGCGAATTCTGAGAGGTGCGGACTGCTGAACCCATTCCTCCACATTTTCTGCCGGTTTCCGTCTCCCCGATGGCGATACAATTTTCGTGATTTTTCTTTTTGGCGTAGGGAGTTTCCTTCCACTGCGGCCTCGTAACTTTCTTATAGCCATTTTCGGAGCTTTTCGAATTTTCATGTCAAATTACACTCTCATGAAAGCTGGTTTGAAAAAGCTGATATAAAGGATTCTCCTTCGATAATCTGCAGTCACATTGGAGAATCTTTTTCCCCCAGACCATCAAAAATCTTCCGGGCATATCCTCTTCCAATGCCTGATATTCGGATGCGGACAGCTCCAGTATAGATGCCAGCGCATTCCTGTCCGCTCCACCCTGATCCAGAAAGATTTTCATCTCACAGTTGGACACCATCTCCAAAACACTGGGGTTTTCCAGCGCTGCCGTGATATTCTGCATTGCCAATGTACAGATTCCTCCGAACTTGCGGTATGTCAGGAATGCATTGCAAAGCTGTTCGGCGGAATAGGCATTTCTGCATAACATCTGCCCCTCATCAGCAATCAGGTGAGTTGCCCGCCGGATTGCCTGGTTATGCTCAATTTTCTGCCGCAAAACATGCATGATCGTCACCATCATAATTTCCTGCTCTTCCCTGGAAATATTTTTTAAACCGAAAACGATAAATCGGTTTTTCATGAAAATCTTTGTCCGCCTGGTAAAAATAGAGCCCTGTGTGTATGGTTTTATAGAATTTGCCAGCTGCAGAGCCTCCTGGCTGAGATCTCTGGTCAATTCCTCATATAAATTCATAATGGTGGGACTGCCTGGTTTCGCCTTTGCGTACTCCTTCTGGTACATGGATTTTATTGCAAAATCCAACACGGTATTATGCAGGCCGGTTGGAACAATCCCAGTCATGGCCGCATAGCATAATGCCTTCGCATAAGCACTCTGTTCCGCCATATAACTTTCCCAGTCCCCCATTTTTTTGCTTTCCCGGAGCTTTTGAGGGATTTCAAACGGATTCAGTCCCTGTCTGGACTGTAACGTGACATCCACAAACTGTCCACCAAATTCTTTGCAGATACTCTCAAACTCATTCTGCGGGTCAATGACAATAATATCATCCTGCGTCCGAATCAGGGTCTGAAGAATCTCAGTCAGCTTAATCAGCATGGATTTTCCGGATCCTGTATGCCCGACAATGATGCCATTGGAGTTTTTAAGCTTTTTACGATCCCCAATAATAATATTTTTTGTAATCCGGTTCACCCCATAATAAGTTCCGCCTGGTTCCAGCAGATCTGCGGCCCGGAACGGATGCACGGCCACCATGGCGCTGGTCAGCATAGATCGCATGAAATCCACCTGTCTTACTCCCGCCGGCATTGCTGTATGGAAGGCTTTCAGCTGTCGGTAATGATAGCTGTCAAAGGAGATGCCCCCCAGAGATGCTCCTATTGCCTGGACCATACTGATTCTCACGGAAAGCTCTTCTTTCGATTCCGCATAAACGGCAACCAGGAGGCCCAGAAAATAACCGTTTTCATCATTGTCATCAATCCGGTTCATGTAATCTTCCAGCTCATCTTTCCTTTTTTGTTTGTCGTAGGATATTCCATTCACATAGTTGTGGTATTTCAAATGGCGCTCTGCTTCCTGGCTGATAGCTCGTTCATTATTGATAAAGCTTCCACGAAGTTTATCTTTCAATGTCTTTTTAGGAATGGATGCCACATCTACGGTAACCATACTGGGAAAGGGCAAATTGGACAGTTCACTCATGACCTTACTTTCATCCAGCACGTTGGGCAGAACCTGTGCAAACAGAACAGATACATAGCTGTCCCCGATACACAGATACTTTTTGTTCTGCTCCAGCGAGGTAGGGGCAATGAGATTTTTCCAGCATCTCTCCGGATGCTCAGAATTCCAGGCAAAAGCAAATTCTTCTTCCCGTCCAGGCCGATAACAGCCATAAAGAATCCGAAGGCGCTCCTTCGCATTGAGAGGAGTCAAGGTACTCCGCATAGCCTGGAATATGGTATCCAACTGGGCATCCATCGCGGCAAAATACAACCTTGCTTCCTCATAGCTGTATTTTCTGCAGGTAATAATAAGATATTTCTTTTGCGTGATTTCCGTATTTCCCTGGCATATTCCCTCTCTCATCCATTCATTTGCTTCTTTCGCCCATTTCTGATTGTCTGGGAAGGCGACTTGCTGATGAAACTGCTCCGGTGACCGGCGTTCATTTGCAATCACGATTTTCCAGTCCGTCGTCAGCAAGTTTAAAAGCTTCATCCATTTTTCTTCCAGAAAACGTTCTTTTTCTTCATCATCCAGAGAAAGATAATTAATATCCGCAAAGGTATAAGCTTTATCAAATTGCCGCATCCCGGGTCCAGGTTCTATCTCAAAAATACCATCCGGATATATCAGAGAGATCGGAATTGCTTCCCTGGTATTTTGGGGAACCGCATAAGGTGCTTTTGTTATCTTTTTTGCTGCCAGAAAGTGCTGGTCACTGTTCATGATTCCCATGCTTCATCATCCCCTTTCCTTTGCTTGATTTTCTCATTTTTGTATCAACTCCAATAGCTGGCAGTTCGCCGGCTTCATAAGTCAGGATACTCACCTGTTTCCGCCAAAGTCTTTCCCGGATCAGTTTCAAAAAGCTCATTCCCTGATATCGGTAAAAACCAGTAAGCAGAGAAGGCATCGCAGCCGGCACAGCAAGATAAACCGCCAATGTCATGGGAACGCCCGCAATCTGATAGAGCACAAAGACAACAGCCGCGCTGCTGCCTGTGGCAGCAATCAGGCTCAGCAGTTCTTTCAGGGAAAAACCCCTCCAGGAATCTTCTTTATACTCCTGGAAGTCTTTATTAATTTGTATTTGCATTTCCAAACCTCCCCGTCCATTACAGATGGAAACTTCTCCGCAGCAAACTTTCCGCGCCTTTGACACACCCGCTGGAAATCAACATCATAAGCATTCCTTCCAGCATCGCAACGAAAGGCTCTGCCGGCGTCCCTTCCAAACTTGAAAACACGATAGCGCCATTATTAAGCATTAGCGAAACCAATGCCAATACCCAGGCAATTACGACGATTTCAAAGACCGATCCCAAAAATGATTTAACCCAGGCAAGGGTTGTATGCACATCCCCAGGAAGCCACGCAATTGCCACCGGACAAAAAATGACCAGCACAAAAAGGTTAATATACCGCTTGTATACGGTAAAAAGAATAACAAATCCTCCGACAATCGCCGCCAGACAATAAAAAAGCCCCAGAACCCAATAAAGGAGAATCGTTCCGATACTAATTTCTTCCGGTGTGGGAATAGATGGGAAAAAAATACCTCCCCCCGTCCATGCCAGAGCACCGGCAAAAATAAATAGTTCCCGCATCAAAGGCAGACCATTTAAAAGCAGGCCCTCACTCAAAAAGAGCTTCAGAGCCTGCATAATCAGAATTTCGATTGTTAGGTTATGTCTTAAATCCGCTGCCTGTCGGATAAAACCCACAAGGAACAATACTCCCATCAATGATGAGCCCAGCACCAAAAAAAACGGATACATCTGCTGGGAAATAAATTCCCAAAGCACACCCGAACTGATTTCCATTGGTGTGATTCCAATGATCTGATTTGTTAATGTCATGCAGCCGCCCCAAAACAATTGACCTATATGTACAAGAGGGCCCAATAAAAGTTCCCGAAACCATTCCGGCATATCTTCCTCCCCCTTTTACAACAAAATACTTAATATCTGGGGAGCCAGAAGCATCACCAGGCCGCCCCCGATCCTCCGAAACGCCATGCTCTGCGCCGATCCGTCTCCTGACTGCATACTGTTGCCCCATTCGAAAAATCCCCACAGGGTGATAATAATACCCACCGCGGAAACAAATGAGGACACCAGATCCTGAAACACTGTAAACTTTTGGTCAAAAATACTATCTGCGGATGCAAATACCGGCACCACCTGGAGCATCAGATAAAATGCCAGCGCAATCGCACTTTTTAATTTTCTTCTCTTCATCTTTCCCTTTATCTTTTATGAAATCTTCCAATAAGGAACACGATAATTCCTAAAATTACAGTTGCACCAATCCAAACGAACAATGGTTTCTGTCATCACCTCCTCTCCATTTCCCGGTATGATTACTGAAATTCATTTACCACTACCGCATTATCCGACAGCTGATCATGCATCACTTTTTCATTGGTATAGGTCAGCTCGCCGTCAGCCAGTGTCAGATCTGCCGTCACGGAAGCGGTGATTTTCTTTAATTGATTCACCTCTTCAACAACCTGTTTCTGAACTGTAATGTTGTTCGTATCCGCCCAGGCGTCTGTCAGGATATAGCGCAGCACTCCCTCATCCTCTTCCACCGTATAACTGCCTGCAGCCATATTGCGGATCACTGTGGATGCCGACGCATAACCATCTTCTCCTATCGTCACCTCGTCTTTCCGGAATTCCACAAAGCGGTGATATTCGTATGTTTCACCATTGATATCCGTCCCTCTGACCGTGAAAAAGAAGGTGGGATTTCCATGTGCCCAGTTGATGTCTTCTGCTTTAATCCTTTTATTGATCACCAGCTGGCGAACGGGATAATTCAATGCTTCATATTCCAGCGTTACGGTTCCCGGTTCTGTGATTTGAATTTCTTTGCTCCATGGGCACTTATACCCTTCCGGTAATTTCGTCTCAACAATCCGGAATTTTCCCTGGTTGTCTTCCGTTTTCACCACCGGCTCTTTGGTTTTATAAGTTCCTCCAGACTCGCTCAATACACAGTATGCCTCTTCCCGGTAACGGTTGGCTGCCTGGCTCCATTCGTAGACCGTGAATTCAGCACCGGCAACGCCCTTACCGGTATCCACGTCTGTCTTGCGGATCACCAGATTCGCTTTTGGAGTAAGTGGTGGATCCTGGAAAACTTCACCTCCGGAAACTCCTTCAAATTGAAATCCGTCAACAGTTAAACGAATTTGCCGTCCGCCATATGCCTCATAATTTTTCCGGTCTGTGGAATTCAATAGTTTGTAGTTGGTACCATATCCATCCGGAGCCGTGTCTTCCTTAATCAAAAACCATCCATCCGTTGCTTTCGTGTATGAAACACCGGAAATTTTGTAACTCCCATCTCCCTGATCCCTGAAATCGCCTACTTTATTGGCATATCGGTTTCCATTCCAGGCCCACAGGGAAAATTTGGCACCTGGCAGTTTCTTACCGCTTTCCGCATCTGCTTTCTGAATCGTCAGATCATAGGTTCGCTGCGGAATATGCAGTGTCGCAGAGTCCGTAAAACGAGCAGTGCCGCCTTCGCTTCCCCATGTCAGCATACATACCGGCTGATAATTTGCCGGTCCAGTATAGATACCAGCACCCCAGTAGCGCGGAATAGACACTGTGACGCTTACAGGAATTTCTTTTCCGGTAAGCTGCCAGTTTTTATACTGTGCTTCCTTGATATATAGATCAAAATCGGAATAGGTTTTTGTATCGCTTTTCCGAATAGATACTCCGCTCGGAACAGAAATATCATATCCGGTAATCTGTTCCCGGAAGTCATATCCATAATAACTGGTAAATGCAGCCTGAAACTTTCCTCCGGAATAATAGTGTCCTCCGGATAAACTCCAGCTATCCTGATAACCGCCCAGCGAAAAACTGCAGTTGCTCATGTCGATCCAGCCATCGGAGGTGAATCCCCCATAATTTGATGGGTCATTGGCACCATTTACGATTTTCGTCACCCGATCCAATGCCAATGCTTTTTCTGATGCTGTAGCACTGGAACCCGGTTGATTCAGCGCATTCTGAAAAGCTCCCAGGGTGTATTCCCCGTTCAAAATATGAACTGCCATCTGGGTCACAAAATAATCCATTTGCCAGTCTCCTGTGGAATACGGTTCATATCGACATGTTTGATAATAATAAACCGCTCCATAGTACATCGCATAGGCCACCTTCCGGTTACTCCACCCTACAAACTGCATAGGCAGGCCATTTTCCGGTGAGGACTTCATAAATTCCAGGCAATAAACATATCGCCATTTCCCCTGACCGTCCACATTCTGATCATCTCCACTGATATACTTGATACCAGTTCCCAGATTCGGGCAGTCAACCGTTCCCTGGCCGTCTGTCCATTTAAATTTGTCATATCGTACATTCGATACCGGTAGCTGTGAACTGTTGTCAAAAGAAAATGTACTGATTCCCGGTTCGTCTGCAGTTTTTCCTTCGAGATACAGTACCGGATTACTTTCCGTATCCACGGACTCCAATTGGGTCTCCGTTTTTCCTGTCTCCTCATTTGCTGCCCATAATGCAGATGAATCTGAACATATCATCACCAGGCACAGGATCCAGCCAATCAAACGGTGCCTCCACTTGTACTTCAATTTTACTGCCTCCTTTCCTAACTTTTAGGCCGCATGGCCATAAAGGGATCCCTGTAAGGGGGTATTTCCTGCAGAATCAGGGGACTCTTTTGGGCTTATCAATCATATATAATGCCCAAAGCATCACCACAAGCAAGGTTCCGCCAATCCACGCTGCCGGCGTATGCAGTCCACTGATGAAATAACCCACATAAGGGATGGACAGAAGTTCCTTTCCTGTGTAATCTTCAAACGCCACAACTCCCAGATCTTCGGAATCATTGGCATCTCCTTTCGTGCGTATACTGGAATTCTGCCTGTCGATTGCAACCACCCGGTGCAGAATCTCCACGCCATTTCCCGCCTGATAAGCAATAATATCTCCAATCTGTATCTGTTCAACCGGAAATCGACGGTTAATGTAGGTCAGACTGCCCGTGGATATCACAGGTTCCATAGAACCGCTTTTCACAATCATCGGTTCTACCCCGAATGCTCTGGGAAATCCCGTTAAAACCAGGATGCCTCCGAAAATCAATATCAGGATACCCCCGCTGATTTTATTCACAAGATGGATCATACTGCCTCCTTTTTTTAAGAAGCACAACTGCTCCTACTGCGCTCCCTGTACCAGACAATAATAGAAGTGCAATCATTCCCCAGGATATCGGGTCTCCTGTTTTGGGTCTTTGAGATACTGGTGTTCCCATGTCCAGATTAGCTTCTGTGGAAAAGGCGAACTGAATCGCTCCCTCCCGCAGGGAAAACTCATTTCCCAGTTCTTTCGGCATGGTAAAAATTGCCTGCAGAACACCGGTTTCTCCCGGGGCTAAAGTACACAAACGCTGCGCATCCCCCAGCGTATCCGCTGCCACGCTGCCCTGATATACTACGGTTTCCACACCTTCCTTCTGTAAAATCAGCTGCAATTCCATCTGATCCATCCATGGATCCTCTGATAAACATGCCGCCTTCATGTAAAGTGACTTTGTACTGCCAGACGTATTTTTCAGTTCCATCATTTTCCTTTGACTGTCCCCAGGCAGGAAAAGTTCCAGATCATCTGTAAAATTCTGAGAATCCGCAATCAATTCTGCGCTATCTCCTTCAAAATCCACAGAAAAATTTCCCGGGATAGCGGTATAAACCGCCGGCTCCCCTTCTTTGGCAACTTCAATCTGATAATCCTGTCCTTCGATTCCCCATGGTGTCTCCGAAGAAAAATCCGGAATAAAATTCTTGCTCTGGATTGCGTCAACCTTCACCTGAAGATCCCAGGTATTATCGGTGTAATAAGGCTGGATTTGCTGTTCTGTATCATATCTGGTATCCCATTCTGTCGGGACCTGGATTCCGGTAAAAATCTCCACAGATGCATTTTCTTCCAACGGCTTCTGATAATAAAAATATGATCCCTTTTTTATCCAGTCTCCGGACATTCCGAGCAAATTCTGATCGGTAAGCCCTTCTTCCACACCGGTCCTATCCGAAAATGTAATAAGCGCACGCACATAACAGTCGGCAGCCTGATTCCGGATCCTTGCAATCCGTGAAAGTGTCTGACCGGGAAGCACCTGTTCTTCCATGATCCATGGTTTTTCTTCTCCATCTGCCATCATCCGCTCTTCCAGTTCAATGTCCACTTTCCCTGTTCCGGCCTGATAAGTTGCGGTAACTTCCCGGAAAGCATAGATGCCGACGGTGCCCAGCAACAAAACTGCAGCAGCTCCCAGGCATATGCCCGCTATCATTTTTCTTTTCATTTGGCACCTCTTTTCCTGTCACTTTTCTAAATGAGCAAAAGCATCCTGGGGTGTATCATACCCAGCAGACTGCACGGTTTCCACATAGACATACAGATCCCAGTCAACCAGCTCTTCGATTTCCGCATCCTCCGCTATCTTAACAGCGGTCAGTAAAGATTCTGTCCGCCCACCTACCGGCAGTACCTTCTTATAGTAATAATATCCGTCATCCTCCTCTATCCAGTCAGCCCGATTCAGATCCATGACAGATATCTCTTCCGCTTCTCCGCTGCTGAATACCAGTTTTGCCCTCACGTAGCAAGGTACATCTCCGGTGTTAGAAAATTTTACAATTTTTTTTACCTCACCGCCCGGCGTCGGATTGGGATCCGGAAATTCTTCCGTAATTTCTACATCGTTATACCCTACAGTCAATCGATTATTAATCTCATCTGCATCCAAAAAATATGCCGTAACGCCAGTAACTCCTAAAACAGACAGCATGGCTGCAACCCCCAGCAGCACATATTTCCCAGTTCTTCTCATACTGTCCTCCTGTTATTTGTATACCTCCGAAACCTCGTTCTGATTGGTTATCACTTTCCAGACCTCCTGGGGAGTTTTAACACCGCCGTTCAAATCGGTTGTCTGAATTCCATAAGCATCAATTGCAATCTCAAATTGCTCTTCTTCCAGTCCCTGTCCTTCTACTGCATTTACAAAAGTCACTTCTGTAAAAAGCTTTTTCGTAGTTTTCCCAGGTTCCACGACTGTACAGTCGCCCCCGGCCACTGCATACGCATATAAATACTTATGAGCAATTACCGTTTTTTCATCATCCCCCAGAACCTCACAGGCGCCCAGTCTTGTCCAGGAATTATCTGCTGTAAAACTGTACAAATCTGTAAGTGCCTTTGGATTTTTCGTCCCGTCTGCATTTGCTGTTACAATATTTCTGCAAGGTACTTCCACGGTTAAAAAGATATAGGCGTCATTTACGCCAGTATTTTCCACCTGAGGATCTTTACTGATTGTCTGGTTGGGTGTCATCTCCTCCGCTTCATCCGGGATATCATTTCCATCTGTGTCCGGTTTTTCCTCCCATTCCGGCTCCTGAAGATCGATTTCTACACGGCCAACTGTAAATTTATTTACGCCGTCATCCTGATCCGTAAAATAGGCTAATACTCCTCCTGTCGCGAGAATTCCCGCCAGTGCGCCTGCCGTCAGCAGTATCTTTACTTTCTTATTTTTCATGCCTTCTCCCTTCTATTACTTTATTAGTCTGCATCTTCTGCCCCCATTTCCTCCTTCCCGTAAAATTTCTGTTATATATTGGGGCAAGGAAAAAGCATCCCAGAAAAATTTCCGGAATGCTTTTTCCTTTTGATGCAATTGTATTATACCGAATCCGGATTTGAGGATCTACGTTCAATTGGGTACATCCTAAATGGTGGGCCTCCGATCTCTATATGTTTTCTTCCGATAAACTGCAGATTCCTTTGATATCCTTTCTTCATTGACTGATTCCAATGTAATTTCTCTGTTGTACCTTTTTAGATATGCTTCATCAATCTTATTTATCAGCGTCTCTGCAGCTCCCCGAATCGTTTCCAGGGATTCCCTTAATATTTTCCGATCTCTTCTTTCCCATCCGGCGATATAAGGAAATGAATATTCTGAACTGTCTACTCCATAATGCCGGCATACCACATACGCTACGCTTTCTGCTTCCACTTCGCAAATTTCGCGGGGTTTCTTCAAACCTGCGTCTGTCAGTTTCTCATAAAAGCTGTGCAGATGTGCATGCGTTATCTCATGAACGGCGGTTTTTACATTCTGCACCTGACTCATTCCATCTTTCAAAACGATTATCTCCTGACTGGGACTGCAGTAGCCTTTGCCGTGACCGGATATTGTTTCAAAAGTAATAGGAAATGGAGAGATTTCCTTCAGGATCTGGAAAAAATCTTCATATCCCTTCACTTGACCGGTCAGTTCAAATGAACAATTCGCCCATTGTGGAAGCGGTTCGCCTTCTGTCTGGCTGATATCAAAAACTGTCGCCGGTCTGAAATAAATATGGGATATTTCCTTTTCTTCTGTTTTCTCTGTCTCTTTTTCTCCATTTTCATCAGCTGTCTTCTCCTTTTCCTTATAGATATAAGGAACAAGAATAGTAATTCCCTTTTCTCCTTTTTTTACATGACGATTAAAATTTTTCTGCCACGCCCTGTATCCTGCCACATAGGTCGCATCCGGTTTCTGCGAATAAATCAGAATACTGTTATTTAAACTATATTTTGTAAATTTGGCCATAGTATCCAGATAGCGCTTATATTCAGTACTATTAAAAAGACTTTCCACTCCCTGTTCAAGCTGACACAGAATTTTATCCCAGCACTCTTTTCTCTTATCTCCCTGATCCATGCTCTATTTCCTCATTTGCGATTTTCGGATTTTTTCGAATAGAGTAATCCCGAATCCATTTTTCCTGTTGATCATCGTCTGTCTTATTTGGGCAATAAATGCAGGAATAAGTAATCAAAAAAATAACGGCAGTAATCATTATTGCAATTAATACTTGCATACTATGTTTCACCTCACATTATTCTTATTACCTTAAAAATATTATTAATACCATTTTTATTATGGATTGTATGAAATGATTTAGCTACGTTCAATTAAGTACAAAAAAGACATAGACTTTTCGGCAGAAGCCGGAAGTCTATGTCCATAAACATTGGTCATCTTCCATATTCTCTGTTCATCTCATATTTTATTCAAATCTACATTTTTCTTATCAGCTCAATTGTTGTCTCCCTGCTATCATAATTTGCCTTTATACTTTCCAAAGCATTTTTTCTCATTGTTTCAAACGCCCTATGGTTCATCCTGCTCTCAGTCTCAACAATCCGGTACAATTCCCGATCCACATACAGTCGTGTCACAATATGAAAAGGCATTCCTCTCAGCATCTGATAACAAATCCAGATCCGATTGATCTGTTCAATTTCCCCGTTAATTTCCAGCAGCAGCTGCCCAATTTCCTGTTCCTGCTCATACCCCAGTTGTTTCTGACGGATGATAACGTCAAATAAATCCCTGTTCTTTTCGTTTAATTGATTCTCATATAATGAATTTGAGCTGGGTAGTGACACACTTTTTATCAGTTCTTCATGATTCTCTAATTCCTCGTACAATCCGCGGCTGCGTCTCCACAACTCCCGAATACGTTCTTCCCGACTTCCCAATATTTTTTTTATTTCATCAATAGTCACTTCTTTCATACTCACCCTCCAATACCTGCTTCCCGACAAAATGTCGGGAAGTATAGTTCTTTATCCTTATCCCATCCCTTGAATGTTTACTCTGTTCTGATAGTAATTGCCTATCGTAACCGGAGCATTAAAAAGACATGTCAGCAAATACGCCTTGACCTGATGGATCTTTTTATTATTATCCTCAAGGCATTCCAGAACATATCTCACATGTGTATCATCAATTTTCATCAGCCGGCTAACCACCAGTTGATACGGATACTCCCCACCTGCAATGACAATGGTATCCTTTTTCACACACATGATCTCCACCATCAAATCCACAATCGCATCAATGTATTTTTGGTTTCCCACACCACAGTCCTTCAGTAAAGCATCATAGCTGATATTACTTTTTATCACTTTCTGCCAGGCTGCTACTGAATCCGAAAAGAAGGATGGATTGTTATTTTCAGTTTTGTTATTATCAGTATTATTCCTGTCCGTTTTTCCGACTTCGACACTTCGGTTTTCCTGACCATCCCAATACGGAAAATCAGAACTTCTGACTTCGTCTTTTCCGACTTCCTGACTTCGGTTTTCCCGACCTCTGCACTCGGTTTTTCCGAACTCCTGACTTCGGTTTTCCCGACTTCTGACCTCGGTTTTTCCGAACTGTCGACTTCGGCTGTCGTTATCCTCTGACTTCGGTTTTTCCGACAGCGCAGCAATGTTTCCTCTGTCTTGTTCTGCGAGAATAAAATTTTTCACGTAAATCAATGCAGGCCTTCCAAATCCCTGGCGAACCCGTTCAATTAATCCTACACCCTTTTCCGAATCCAATTCTGCCATCAGTTTGACCCCTTTATCTTTCGCACAGTTCATATACTCCATTACCTGCTCAAGTGTCATGATGATATAAGCTCTTCCCGAATCATCAATCCATCCGTTCTTAACAGACAGAGACATGCGATCCAGCATAATCCCGTAAAGAAGTTTTGCGTCTGTTGAAAGCCCTTGAAAATAAGGTTCCGTAAATAATGCTTTTGGAATTCTGTAGAAAGAAAATGTCAGCGATTCCCGGCCATAATAATAATCAAATTTTATGTTTTTCCTCTCCCCCGCTCCCATGATCTTCCCCTCCTGTTTTTTCCTGCTGTTTTTTCCATTCTTCCAATAATCCGAAAATAACCTTTTTTATTTGCCAGCGGCTATATCCATCTGGAAAATATTGCCTTAGACACAAATTGGAAAGAATCGGTCTTTCTTTTCTCTCCGTTTCATCTTCTAACAGCAGTTCAATCGCAATCTCCGGCATTTTCCCTTCTTCGCTGTACTTTTTCATCCGCCGGGCTTTTTCCGTCGAAACCGTACCATTGTTTCTCTGCAGCTCCATGAGAACCCATTTCTGCTCATAATCCCTTAAATAAGACAGATAAAAACCTGCTGTTATTTTCAGTCTCCCTTTATCTACCATTTCCAGCAATTCCGGATGCAAATAGGTCAGCCGAATGTAGCGCTGCACAGTTCTGCCGCTCTCGCCGGTCTGTTCTCCTAACAGATCCGCCGTTTCCTTACCGTCTCCGTTTTGGATTCCCTGATGCTTCAATGCTTCCATTTTCATTCGGTAAGCGTAAGCCTTTTCACTGGGCAGCAGGTGCTCTCTCTGGATATTACTGTCAACCATAGCCACCACAGCTTCATCATCTGTACATTGCTTCACAATTACAGGCACCTGTTTTAATCCAGCCAGTTCCGCGGCGCGTCTTCTTCTGTGACCAGACAGTATTTCGTACCCTCCCTGTGGTCTGGATCGCACCAAGAGAGGATGCAGTATCCCGTATTTTTCTATACTTTCCCTTGTTTCTTCCATCAGCTTATCATCAGATACCTTAAAAGGATGCTTTTCAAAGGAATGTAAATCTGACAATTTCACCTGAATAACATTGTCTGTCTCCTGATGAATCCCCAGCAAATCCTCATAAGATGTCAGCTGTATTTCTCTGTATTTTTTCATGACTGATCACCTCCCGGGCTATAGAATCATAACAAACAGCCCCTTTACACCGCTCATTACAGAAAAAAATGCTGACCCCTTCGGACGCTGTTTCCGCAATTGCTTCAGCACGCGGAATGCTCTCTTTAAAAATGGGAATATGGGATCCATATGTTTTTCGTATTGCTTCTTTATTCCGTTTACTGTTATTGAATCTGGGTGTATCCATGGTATAAAGAATTCCTTCAATATCCATTTTCGGGTTTGTTCTCTGCCTGATCACATAAATGGCTTTCAACAATTCGGAAAGTCCGTCTGCAGCATAATACTGTGGCTGTACCGGTATAATTACACTGTCTGCCGCATGCAGCGCATTTACCGTCAGCATTCCCAGAGACGGCATACAGTCAATCAAAACGTAGTCATATCTCTCTTTCAGTGAATCCAAATAATTACTTAAAATATTCTCTCTGTTTTCTACTGAAAACAAAGTGATATCAAGCCCTGCCATCAGTTTATTAGAAGGGATCAGATCGACTCCTTCCTGATGTTTAAGAATAGCTGTTTCCGGAGATAACGGGCAGTCCATTATGATTGCTTCCAGCATTGTCTTCAACGTTCTTTCCACATTTTTGGGAAAACCCAGCCCCAAAGTAAGGTGTCCCTGCGGATCCGCGTCCACCAGAAGAACCCGTTTCCCCAGTCTGACCAGCCCCACTCCCAGATTAATCGTCGTGGTTGTTTTACCCACTCCGCCTTTCTGATTTGCTATTGCAATAATCCTGCACATATTTCTCCCTTCTCTACCCCATGCAGTACTCCGGATACCTGATCTGAACAGCCGCCCAAAAATATCTGGCGTAATTGCACGCAAATATGTCACTGACAGAATATCTCCGACATTCTCTGATTTGATCCTGCTTCCTTGATCTTTCCCGGACAGTTGGCATGGTATCTGTGTAAAGGTTAAAAGCCAGGTAAATAACCATTTGGCTGCCGGATGTGATCCACCCCTCTTTCAGACATTCTGGTTTAATCACATTCATCTGGAAATCAAAGATCCTGTCGACATTTCTTCGTGTATCTTCAGAAATCCCAAGGCAGTAAACCAACGCTTTATGGTAACAGTCTTCAATCCAGCACCTTCTGATATTCTCATAATAAAAAGATTCATGTTCCGCATCCACAAAAGGTATTACATTCTTTTCCATATCCATTTCCCCCTATACGGTCGAACAATTACCCTTATGCAATAATAAGCACAAAAGCTCCAATATACAAATTAGCCTCTGTAAAAAAGAAGGAGCCGAACACACTGTTTCGTGTATTCAGCCCCGGTTATAGTTCAAATACCATACCTTCAGCATAGTATTTTTACCACTTCCGTCTCAATTTCACCTCCTTTTTACCAATTTCTGAACCAAATTTGTAAAGCTCAGATTTTTTGTTAATTTGCAAAGGACTAAATCAAACAAACAGTTTGCATTAGCAAGCTTTTTGATTTGTTCCTATTATCACATCATGTTCCACGATTGTCAACGGACAATCCGTCTTTTTCAGCAGATAATAGCTGGTATTCCCCTTGGCCTCCCTCCGGCTTTCCTGTTCCATAACGCCAGACAGCTTCTCCTGCAGAATTTCCGCAAGCTTCTTCCCTTCCACGGAATCCTCATAATAAAACACCTGCGCCCCGCTGACCGAAGCCTCCGTATAGCTGTTCTGATGAATACTGACCGCGCAGTCAGGCTGTGTCTCATGGATCAGAAGCACCCTGTTCTTCATATCTTCCAGCTTTTTATTGGAAGAACTCTCCTGATAAAGGCCCGCGTCCTCCTCCCGGCTCATCACCACCTGAACCTCTTCCGCCTCCAGATCTTCCTTCAGCTTTTGGGCAATCGCCAGATTGATATCCTTTTCGTACGCCTGATTGACCCCGACTTTTCCCGGGTCCATTCCCCCGTGGCCGGCGTCGATCACCACCACCGGCCCGCCCGGGGAAATCTTTCCCGCCATCCGGGCCCCTTCCCTGGACAGGCAGAAAACTCCCGCCAGAAGCAGGCAGGTCATCCCCAGCTCCAGCAGCCGTCTCTTCAAATCCTTCAAAAAAAATCCCCCGAAACATACTTACTAAAGTATATGCTTCGGAAGATTTTTCAAAACTCAAACGAACCGAAACACGCTCCGCAAATTTCTCTGCCGCGCAGCTGTCCGTCCGGCTGCAGCCTTTTCATCTTCTGATCCGGCTTCAGTCCTCGTCCATCTCACGGTGTCCGAAAATCTTCTTCATCTCAGCCTCAGACAGATCTTCATCTTCTTCATCAAAGCTGTCATCCTCCGGCTGCGTATTCTCCGGGCAAGGCGCCGCGGCAGCAGCGTCACTGTCTCCCGTTCCTTCCTCGTCCTCCAGCTCCCGCAGAGTTTCCGGCATGGTGCTGATGATCCGGTGTACCTCTTTGTAGGAAGCCATAAATCTTCTCTGAGCCTGGTTAATCAGCTCTACAATCTCGTTCATCTCTTCCTGAACGGCAATGTACTTTCTCTTTCCTTCGGCCAGCTTATCATTGACCTCTTCCTGCACCGCGTCCAGACATTTCTGCGCCGCGATCTCAGCGTCCGACAAAATCTGATCTCTCTGCTGCTGGGCCTCGGCAATCATCTGATCTGCCTTTTCCTGGGCCTCAAATACAAGGCCTCCGATCTGATCATACCGGTCAATATACTTCTGATATTTCTGAGAAATCTCCCTCTCCAGCCGATCCTTCTGCTCTGTTTTTTCCCGCAGCAGATCATAGATCTCTTCCTTCTCCACCTCATGCTGGCGCTTCAGCTCTTCGATTTTCCGCTCGTTTTCCCGGTCCCGCTCCACAAGCTCCCGGTTCATCTCCTGCTGTCTGCGGTGTACTTCCTCGTCCTTGCGGTCCAGCTGCTGCTGCATCTTTTCCTGCTCCGCCTTCAGTCTCCGGGCCGCTTCCTCTGCCGCCCGTTTCTTTTCGCTCTCCTTGGCTGCCAGCTTCCGCTCCAGCTCCGCGATCCTTTTATCCTTTGCACGCCCTTCCTTGAGCAGCTTGCTCCGCTCAGCATAGGCGTCATCCTTCATTGTCTGAACCTTCGACAGTACATCATCCTTGTCAAATCCACCCATCAGCGTGGTCTTGAACATCTCTTCAGCCATTGTATCTACCCCTTTCCTCTGCTGTACTTCCGCCTCACTGAAGGTACTGCGCGATAATCGGCCACACGCTGTCTCTCTCAAAGCCCAGCTTCCATGCGGCCACTCCCGCCAGCTGATACTCCTGCACCAGCTTCATCTTTTCCTCAATGGACTGTTCATCCTCAACCCAGATACTGTATAGTCCATCCTCACCATCCAACATCGCTACATTCTGTCCTGCTTCCGAATCCCAGTACACATCCATACCGTTTTCCGAAATAAAACTGGAAGCGCCGTCCATTCCCAGAACCTCGCTGGTAAGATTCCCGCCGCCGTAAGGTTCCTTCCAGAGCCTGGTGTAGAAAGGAATCGCGTTGATGACCTTCTCCGCCGGCACCTCCTGAAGCGTATCCTCAATAGACTGTCTCACAAATCCCAGCGATGCCACGGAACCTGCCTCCGTATCTCCGGAATGGTGTTCATCATATCCCATATTAATTACATAATCCGCCACAATTCCCTGTTCCCTGCGGTTGTAATGCGTGGAATACGGCATGGGAACCGGATTGTCAATGGAAAGTACCAGTCCTCTGTTTCTGCAGGCAATGGAAATCTCCCGGATAAACTGCACATAATGAGGGCCCTGCTCCTCTGTGATGGATTCAAAATCCACATTGATTCCGTCAAGTCCCACGGCATCCGCCTGAGCCATCAGCTGATTGATGATATTGGCCCTGGCCTGCGTATCCGACAACACAGCCAGCGTATCCACCTCCGTGCTGAAATTGTCAATCAGCGCCCATACCTCCATCCCCATGCTGTGGGCCTGATTCACGTAATCAGCACTTGCCAGGGAAGTGATATTTCCGGAATTATCCGCTATGGAAAACCAGGTAGGCGATATGGTGTTAATCCCCTGACTGCCTGCCACCATCTCCGCGAGAGTCGCGTTTCCGTCCGCGGTGGTCATCTGATGCCAGGCCAGGTTAATCTTGTAATCCTTTTGAATGCTGGTATACTCCGGCTGTGTGGATTCATGGGAGAACATCACCTGTTCCGGCTCCGAAATATCCTCGTTCCGGATGTATCCGGTGTAGCCGTCCTCCGTGGCCACCTGGCTCCAGTTATCCATCTGATCCAGCAGATACAGCTGTTCCCCTTCCTCGATTTCGTCCACGATGATACTCTTAATTCCGCCTTTCTGCCGGATCTGCGAATCCTTCAGGGCAGTAACCATAGTCTCTTCGTTCCACTCCGTGCGGATCACCAGCCGGGCGGGATCATCATATATCTGGTATTCCATATCCGTATACTGCTGAATAAACTCCAGATCCAGATAACAGGAATCCCCTTCCCGCCGGAGAATCACATAATCCGTACTCTGCACACCCTGGGAGGTCTGATATTCCGTCGTATCCGGGGAAATCTGAAACATCTCCGTGGGAAGTGTATACAGCATAACCTGATTCTTCTCGTCCCAGTAAAATCTGCCGTTGATATACTCTCCCACAACTGTATTTTCAATATAATACCGGCCGTCAATAATTTTGGCTTTCTCTTCTTTCAATTCCCGGTTCACCACCAGAGCAGCCTCGCTGCTGTCATTAAGAGAAAAATACTCGCTGCCGTCCATCTTCTCACCGGACGGCATATACCGCCTGATCAGCGCCGTGCCGATGCCGGCTGCCGCCACAAGGACGATCAGAATCAGCACCAGCAGCACCGGTGATATCCTTCGTTTCATTTTTATACCCTCCTGCTTCATCCCATTATAGCAATATATTCAAATTCCGTCACGCTTTTCTTCGAAATTTATCAAATTTTTAAAAATTCCGGCGCAGTGCATGTACAGGAGGGAGCCGCATCTACCATGCGCCGGAATCCCGCAGACCCGTTTCAGGAATGCTTCACCGAATCAAAATCCAGCCGGCTCAGCTTCCCGTCCTTTCCGGTTACATAGTCCCGCATATAGGTGACGTCCTCCGCAATCAGGTGGGCCTTTTCGATCTTCCCGGGCGTACTGGGAACTCCATCCAGATACAGGATGACCCCGTCTCTGGCATAAGCCTCCAGCTCCCTTCGGAAATCACTCTTCACTTTTTTGCCTTTTTTCTTCATAAATTAACCTGCAGAATTTTTTCGTGATATATTATTTCCGCTTCCTTTCCGAATTTGCCAAAAGCAAAAAACTGTTGCAGAAAAAATGACAGGTCCCATAAAATGATCTTCAATTTCTGTTCATATCTCTGTTTCTGTGGAAATATAATACGGTGACTGACCGCTGATGAAATGATAATGTTTTGAAAAATGAATAGAATAGACTCAACTATGATTTGCCTGGCATCACATCCTTTCCGCGGACGCTGCCATCTCTTCTTCTTTCATTATACCCGGATTCTTCCAGTTTGCAAGAAAAATATTAAAAAAAAGTGAACCGCTTTACATCTTCCCGACGGGTAGTATATAATAGACTGGAAGTAGTATCTTCATTACCAACTTAAAATAAAAAGGATGTGAGATCTGTGAAAATAGAAAAAATCAACGATAACCAGATACGCTGCACGCTGAACAGCGATGATCTGGCCACCCGGCAGATCAAACTCAGCGAGCTGGCCTACGGATCCGAAAAAGCGAAGAACCTTTTTCGGGACATGATGATACAGGCACAGGATGAATGTGGTTTTGAAGCCGATAACCTTCCGTTGATGATCGAGGCAATTCCCATCACCGCGGACAGTATTGTCCTCATCATTACAAAAGTGGAAGACCCGGAAGAACTGGATACCCGTTTTTCCAAATTTGCGCCTTCCCTGGATGATGATTCGGCACACACACCGGACATTCCCGCTATCACAGGCGCAGATGATATCCTGGATATCTTCCAGAAGCTGTGCGAAGGGAAGCTGAAGAAATCTTCCGGAACAAAAAAAGAAAAGAAAAGCCCCGCCACTCAGCCGAAAACAGAAAGTACTGACGAAGGGGAAAAACCGGAAATCATTCGAATTTTCCATTTCTCCGATCTGGATGGTGTCATCGATGCCTCCCGGGGCCTGAACAACTGCTATGACGGCGAGAATACCCTTTACCGGGATGCCGCCGGACAGTATTTGCTGGTGCTTCATCAGGCAGGATGTACACCGGAGGATTTTAATAAAGTTTGCAATATTTTATCGGAATACGGAAGAGGGAAGGCCTGTACGCCTGCCAGAGAAGCATTTCTGGGTGAGCACGGCGAAACCATCGCGAAAGGTCGTGCCCTGCAGGATCTTTTCCAGCTGGCTTAGGATCGGACAGCGGAAAGTTCTTCCCTATTGGGCTGGCGCGATACGCCCGGCCTGCGGCGAAATCCGGACCTATCACGCCAGAAGGCCGCCGGAAAGCGGTTTACAAGCTTTCCGGCGGCCTTCTTCTCTATTCATGACAATGGAAAATCCGTCATGTGCATCTTCCATTGTTTGTTACTGAGCCAGATAGTCATTGATCTGGTCTTCCAGGATATCAGCGTCAATGCCATGTACAAAGCAAGCCTCTTCCAGGGACTCACCCTGTGCGGACGGGCAGCCGATGCAGTGCATACCTGCTCTCATAAGAATCGCCGCAATATTGGGATCGATTCTCAGCATCTCACCGATGGTGGTCTGTTTCGTCACCTGTGCCATGGTTCCATTCCCTCCTTTTCTATGATTCCCCATTATAATACCTTTTGCCTGCCGAATCAATGATTGTTCCCAATTTTGTACTTGTAATCTTTGGAGTCTTATATTAGAATGAATCTAGGCCAAACAGAATTTATCGATCGGTCAATATATTTTTAAGGAGGATTCAGTCATGGCATATGTAATTACAGATGAGTGCGTATCCTGCGGAACCTGCGCAGGCGAGTGTCCGGTAGAAGCAATCAGCGAGGGAGACGGCAAATATGTAATCGATGCTGATACCTGCATCGACTGCGGAACCTGCGCCGGCGTATGTCCCACTGAGGCAATCGAGGAGGCGTAAGCCTTTTCCGTTATGGACAACGGCAGACGGAAGCATCCTAAGTTTCCGTCAAAAAGAAGAGCTGATATCTCTCAGCTCTTCTTTTTTTTCCTGCTCTTTCTTTTTTTTCCGCTCTCTTCCGTGGCCGCTGCCATTTTCCGCGACTGCTGATGCCTCCGGATAGCGGCGTCCAGGCGCCGGTAGCGTTCTTCTTTCTTCTCCCCGTTTTCCAGCTGCCGGATCAGCCGTTCCATAATCTGTCCGAACTGCTGTTCCTTTTTGCTGAGTTCAGCGGAAGCCGCATCGCCCTTCACACCGGCTACTTCCTCATTCCGGGACACAGTCCCGTTTTCCCCTTCCCGATTTTCTTTTTTCTTCGCCTGCACCGGAGTTTTTTTCAAGCTCATTTCCGCCGCTCTTTCTCCATCCCTGGCCGGCCGCTTCTTACTGCCGTCCCTGTTTTGCGCAGGCTTCTCTTCCCTGCTCTCCAGAGTTTCCGGACCCTTCGCCCCCGCAGTTTTCCCGGAATCCTCCTTCTGTGGCTGAAATGTCTGCGGCCGCATCACAATCACCCGGGGAAGCTCCCCGGCCTTCTTTTCCTTCTGCTCTTCCTGCCCGGAAATGATTTCCCGGATGGCCCGCAGCTGCAGTCCTTTTTTCTTCAGTTCTTTTATATTCATGAAGGTGCGAATATCTTTGTCGGTATAGTATCGATGTCCCATTTTATTTCTTCCGATGGAAAGCCCCAGTTCTTCTTCCCAGTAGCGGAGTACATGCGCCTCCACCTGGGTGATCCGGGCCGCCTCGGAAATCAGATATCTGGTTTCACTCATATACCTGCCCTCCATAAAATTATTATAACATCGGAGGATTCAATTACAAGAATTTCTCATCGCACTTTTCGGACAGGATTCCGCCAAAAAGCCGGATGTCTGGCAAAACACCCGGCTTTTCGTACCAGCGGACACCTCTCGCGCGGTCAGTCCTTCCTGGCATTGACAAATCTCGTATATTCCGGCATCCACACCAGATTCACCGTTCCGATGGGGCCGTTTCTCTGTTTGGCAATGATAATCTCTGCCATGTTCTTGTTTTCGGTATCCTTGTGATAATAATCATCCCGGTAGATAAACATCACCACGTCGGCGTCCTGCTCGATGGCTCCGGACTCACGCAGGTCGGAAAGCATGGGGCGCTTGTCATCCCTCTTTTCCACCGCGCGGCTCAGCTGCGACAGGGCCACCACCGGCACGTTCAGCTCCCTGGCCACGCCCTTTAAGGCTCTCGAAATATCAGAAATCTCCTGCTGCCGGGAATCGCTTCCTCTGCCGCTTCCCGTCATCAGCTGCAGGTAGTCGATAATCACCACATCCAATCCCTGCTCCAGCTTGAACTTTCTGCACTTGGAGCGCAGCTCGGAAATGGAAATACCGGGAGTATCGTCGATGATCAGCCGGGAATTTCCAATAATTCCCGCGCCCTCGATCAGCTTCGCCCAGTCTTCATCCTGCAGATTTCCCGTCCGGATACTCTGGGAATCCACCTTGGATTCCAGGGCAAACAGACGGTTCACCAGCTGCTCCTTGCTCATCTCCAGACTGAAGATGGCCACCGACCGGTCTTTCCGGAACGCCATATACTGGGCCATATTCAGCACAAACGCCGTCTTTCCCATGGACGGCCTGGCCGCCACCAGAATCAGGTCGGAGGGCTGCAGGCCGGAGGTTTTATAGTCCAGGTCCACAAAACCCGTGGGGATTCCCGTCACCGTGCCTTTGGTCTGGGAAGCCTTCTCAATGGTATTCAGAGCGTTCAGCACCACCTGGCGGATGGGTACGGTATCGCCGGAATTCCGCTTCTGCAGAAGCTGAAACATCCGTTTCTCCGTATCCTCCAGGATATCCTCCACCCGCTCCTTGCTGAGATAACAGGTGTTGGCGATGTCCTCATTGAGCTTGATCAGCTTTCTCAGCATGGCCTTCTCGCTGACGATGTTGGCATAATAACGGATATTGGCGGAGGTGGGCACCGCATCCAGAAGATCGCGGATAAATTCCACACTGTATACTTCCGGAGGTACATCCTTCTCCTTGAGCCGGTCCGGCAGAGTCACCAGATCCACCGGCTTTCCCTCGTTGAACAGCTCCACCATGGCGTCAAACACCACTCCCAGCTGCTGCTGATAAAAATCCTCACCGGAAAGCAGCTCCGACGCCGCCAGGATGGCATCCCGGCTCATGATCATACATCCGATCACGGACCGCTCCGCCTCCTCGCTGTGGGGCAGAATTCTCTTTATCAGCGCTTCTTCCACGGCACTCTTCCTCCTAAGCTTCCTTTACAACCACCTTCAGTTCTCCCGTCACCTTTGGATGCAGACGAATGGGAACCATGGTAGTCCCCAGCTCTTTAATGGGGCTGGAAAGATTCATCTTTTTCTTGTCGATATCATAACCCAGCTGGCTCTTGGCAGCCTCGGCAATTTCCTTGGTGGAAATGGAACCGAATGTTCTTCCGCCTTCGCCCACCCGGATGGTCACCGTCACCTGTTTGTCCTTCAGCTCCTCGGCAAAAGCACGGGCCGCCTCCAGATTTTCCTGAGCCACCTTATCCTCATGGGCTTTTTTCAGCTTCAGGTCATTCATATTTTTGGGGGTTGCCTCCACGCCCAGCTTTTTAGGCAGCAGCATGTTCCGGGCATAGCCGTCGCTTACGTTGACGATCTGCCCTTTTTTCCCCAGTGCCTTTACATCTTCCAGCAAAATAACTTTCATGTCTATATATCTCCTTCATCCAACATTTTCTGCAATGTCTGTTTCAATGTATCTTTGGCCTCTTCGATACTGTAATGTTCCAGCTGCGCGCCGGCAATGTTCAAATGGCCGCCGCCGCCCAGCCGTTCCATGATGATCTGTACATTAACTTCATCAATGGATCTGGCGCTGATATAAATGGTATTCCGGTAATCTGTCAGCACAAAGGACGCCTTCACGCCCACCACGTTCAGCAGCTCATTGGCCGCCTGGGCTCCCACCACCGTGGGGCTGTCCAGTCCCTCGCTGGGGCAGACGGAAATGGCGTAATGGTTCCGGAACAACTCCGCGTTCCGGATGGCCTCTCCCTTGGCCCGGTAGTCCTCCACATTTTCCCGGAACATCTTGCGCACTCTGGTCACATCCGCGCCGCACCGGCGCAGGAACGCGGCCGCCTCAAAGGTACGCACGCCGGTCTTGGTCATAAAGTTGTTGGTGTCGATCATGATACCTGCGTAAATACTGTCCGCCTCAATATTCCGGATCCGGATGCCGTCAGAGAAGTATTGCAGAATCTCCGCCACCATCTCGCAGGCCGAGGAGGCGTATGGTTCAATATAGGACAGCACCGCATTCTGGATCACATCGCGGCCCTGCCGGTGATGATCCAGCACCACAATGGTACGGGTCATGGACAGCAGCTCCTCACACTCCGTATAACTGGGGCGGTTCACATCCACAACCACCACCACCGTATTGTCATCTACCAGTTCTTTTGCCTCATGGCTGTTGACAAACATCCGGGAATCATATTCCTGGCTGTGAAGAAAACCGTCCATCAGAAGCCGTATGGATGGCGTGGGCGTGTTGATGACAATATAAGCCCGCTTGTCCAGAGTTTTGGCCGCCCGGTAAATACCGATGGCAGCTCCGAAACTGTCCACGTCGGTGATCTTATGCCCCATCACCACCACTTTATCCTTGCTGCTCATGAACTCTTTCAGTGCATGGGCTTTCACGCGGGCCTTCACCCTGGTGGTTTTCTCCATCATCTGAGATTTCCCGCCAAAGTAGGTGATATTGTTTCCATCCTTGATTACTACCTGATCGCCGCCCCTTCCCAGAGCCAGCTCAATGGCGATTCTGGCATACTCGGAAGTGTGGGCATAGGTATCCGCGTTCATCCCGATACCGATGCTGATGGTCACCGCCATCTCATTTCCAATATTGACGGTTTTCACTTCCTCAAGAATATTGAACTTCTTCTCCTTCAGCAGATCCAGCGATTTCTTCCGCATCACCAGGAAATATTTGTCCTTTTCCAGGCGTTTGACCACTCCGTCGATGCTGGAGAAATATTTATTGATCTTCCGGTCGATCAGAGCCACCAGCAGGGAACTGCGGACTTCCTCAATGCTCTCCAGCGCCTCTTCATAATTATCCAGATACAAAAGGCCGGTCACCAGCTGCTCTTCTTCGTTGCGGCGGATATAGGTGTTCAGCTCCGTCTCATCAAACATATAGAGACTGATCAGATAACTGCGGTTCTCCTCCGCTCCTACCATTTCTGATGCTTCCAGCAGTTCCCGGATCTCCACCCGGCGCAGATTCACCCGGAAATCATGTTCTTTGTAAAATACATCCACATCCCGGATCTCGTCCTGCATGGGCAGCTTATCCGTCGTAATTTCAGGGAAAATATTTCCCACAAATTTCCGGTAACGACGATCCTTCTCTGTCAGCGCCTGAAATTCATCATTCATCCACAGCAATTTGCCGTCCGCATCCAGCAGCGCGCAGGGAAGCGCGAAATCCCGCATCAGATTCTTCTGCACCTGACCGTACTGGGTTGCGAAAGAAATCAAATCATTCAGTATGGCAGATCTGGCATGAAAATACAAAAGCACCGCCGCAGCCGCATAGACAGCCGTGAAAATCGTCGCCACAGCTCCCGCCTTCACACTCACCATGTAAATCACCGGATTCATAATCACCAGAAGAATGGTGAGAATCAACGGCCAGCGCATATAGACCTTCAGCTGTCCTTTTAACTTAATTCTTTCTTTCATAATTTCTACCCTGTTTCTCACAATCTGTAACAGCCGCTCTGCGGCTATTATCTCATGCTCCTCCGGATCATTTGGCCTCCGG
>CAMMBV010000043.1 GCA_946494335.1 uncultured Ruminococcus sp.
CCGTATGTCCGGTGCTGTGAGAGGACGGGAGTTAATCACTCTCTCCTACTCGATTCTATTGTTGCTGTTGTAAAAAAACAATGAGGAAATTCTGTGGACATTACACAATAAAATGAATTTCCAGGAAATGATCTTGACATATTTGTATATGTGTTGTTATAATCAGATCAATAAGTGGTACTACCACATAACCACCGAACCACTCCACAAGTAAACCAGCAAAGGAGAATGACTATGGAAGCAGAAAAAGATTTTTTGATATTAGAAAGGGCGGGGGAGGATGAGAAGACATATCTGAATGCAGTTACCCCTCCCATTTTCATGAATTCTTTACATGTGTTTGATACATTTGAAGAGTACCATGGCGTTGATGTATTCAAAAAAAATGAGTTTTATTACGGACGGGCATCAAACCCCACGACCAGTATTGCGGAAGAAAAAATTGCGCAGCTGGAACACGGAACTCGTGCGGTGATGTTTTCCAGTGGGATGGCAGCTGCATCAGCCGCGATTCTGTCTACCTGTGGTGCCGGAAGTCACATCATCTGCATGATTGACGCTTACCAGCCTGTGAAAAGATTTTTGAATGAATACTGTATTCCCCAACTGAATATGCAGGTCACCTTTTTAAAAGGAACGGATTTGCAGGAAATGGAGGCGGCAATCCAGGAAAATACGGCGCTTATCATTTTGGAAAGCCCGGCCACCTTTGTTTTCACAGTGGTGGATCTGGAGGAAATTTCAAGAATCGCCAGAAAGCATAATGTGAAAACATACATGGATAATACATATTGTACTCCCCTGTATCAAAAACCGCTGGATTTTGGAATTGACATTGTTATGCATACACTAACGAAGTACCTGGGGGGACATAGCGATGTCTTAGGTGGCGTTCTGGTATCAAAGGATGAAGCGCTGATGAGGCGGATTATGAATCAGATGAGAGAATGGCTGGGAGGCGTAATGGGGCCGATGGAATCCTGGCTGGTGATACGGGGAATGCGTACCCTGGGTGTACGTCTGAAGCAGCATCAGAAATCAGCGCAGGCGGTGGCGGAGTTTTTGGAAAAACATCCAAAGGTAAAAAAAGTATATTATCCAGGGCTGAAGTCGCATCCGCAGCATGATTTAATCTGTAAGCAGCAGAAAGGAAGTTCCGGATTGCTCAGCCTGGAGTTGAAAGGGGATCCGGAAAAGGCGTTGCAGTTTGTGGATGCACTGCAGCTGTTCCGCAAGGGATGTTCCTGGGGCGGATTCGAAAGTCTGGCGATGGTTCCATTGTATTATGCGGATGAGGAGGAACTGGAGTTTCTGGGAATCGGCCGGGGATTGATCCGGATGCACTGCGGGCTGGAAGGGACGGAGAATCTGATAAATGATTTGCAGCGGGCGCTTGATCTTTTAGAGATCTAAATATATTTTCAAGGAGGTACAATATGAGAGAAGGTATGAAAAGAGCGGCAGCGTGGGTAATGGCAGGTGTTTTGGCAGCCGGATTGCTGACAGGGTGTCAAAAGGAAGGGGGAGAAAACAGCAGTGCCGGGGAGAAAAGTCAGGAGACGGTTTCCTTACGTTTTCTGGACACGTCACCCAGTGATGTACGTCAGGCGTATTTTGAGGATGTGTTTGCCAGAATAGAAGAAGATCTGGGGATTGAAATTACGTATGAGAGCACTCCTCTTGAAGACGCGGCAAATAAAATTATGGTTATGGCAACATCTAATTCCATGCCGGATATTGTGACTACACAGGATAACTGGCTGGGGCAGTTTACTGCGTCAGAATGGATTCTTCCTCTGGATGAATATCTGGAAGGAAAGGAAGGTCAGTTTGCTGATACTGTGACAAAAATTGTGTGGGCGAATCAAAAAGAGATGTATGGCCATATCTATACCGTTCCGGACGGCATGATGGTGAAAGGTATTTACATCAGGAAAGACTGGTGTGAGAAAGCGGGAATAGATCTGGAAAGTTTGAAGGACTGGGATTATGATCAGTATTTCGAGGTAATTGAAAAACTTACCAATGCAGATGAGAAACAGTATGGAATGACATATCGGGGAACCAGAGGGGCCTTTGATGTGATGATGGTTTATCTTCAGGGCTTTACCGGAGGACGTACGTATGATGAGGAAGGGAACTGTCTTTTGAATTCAGATGAATGTCTGGATGCTTTTGAAAAATTTACCGGGATGTATAAAGAAGGATATGCACCGGAAGAATCCATCAACTGGGGATTTGTTGAAATGGTAGATAACTTCTGCGGAGGTCTGACCGGAACTTTAAATAATGACTCGGAAGTTGTAGTTTCTGTTCAGAACAGTATGGAAGACGATCAGTGGACTGTGCTGCCCATACCCAAAAGCACTAAGGACGGCAAAATTTATAATACTGTAAACGCTCCATATTCCTATACGATTTCCAAGGACTGTGAAAACCAGGAGGCAGCCTGGAAGGTGATTGAGTATCTGTCGCAGCCGGAGAATAATATTGAGTATTGCAAGCAGGTTGGGATGATTCCGGTCATGAAGGAGGTAGGAGACGATCCCCTTTACGGAGAAGATGGAGTTTATGCGGCATTTGTAGAACAGTTGAATAATCCGGATATGGTTGTGCCCACCGGTTACGGTCCCTTTGACAGTACGGATCTGCAGCAGGGTCCATTGTACCAGGAAATTCAAAAATATCTGCTGGATGAGCAGGATGCAAAAACAGCGCTGGATAATATCTGCGGCATGTTGGAAGAACGGATGAAAACCTATCTGGATGAGAATGAGGGAGCTGTGGTGGATACGCCTAAGACAATGCAGTGACCTGACGATGCAGGGGCTGTCTGCCGGAAAACAGACAGTCCCTGCTGTATCTTAAAAGGAGAGAATACATGGTGCAAAACAGAAAAAAAGAGCCGATAATAGTTAAAAGGAATCAAAACTACCGGAAAAGGATGATGGAACCCTATGCTTTACTTATGCCTGTATTGGTTCTGCTGCTGGTTGTTTTTGCGGTACCGCTGATCAACAGTTTTATCATGGCATTCCAGAAATACAGGCTGGGTTCACCGGATATTGGTTTTAACGGTCTGGATAATTTCCGGAAACTGTTTGCGGATGATGATCTGGGACTGATTTTGAAAAATACAGTGATTTATGTCATATGCTCTGTTGCAGGGCAGTTTGTTCTGGGACTGACGCTGGCACTGGCTTTATGGAAAAAATTTAAAGGAAGAGGCATCTATCAGTCTGTTGTGTTTCTTCCCTGGGCTTTTTCCGCCTTTGTCGTGGGTCTGATGTTCCGATGGTCTTTCAATGGAGAGTACGGGGTTGTCAATGATCTTTTGATGAAGTTGGGAGTCATAAAAGAAAATATTGCCTGGCTGGGAACACCCGGATATTCCCTTTTTGTCATTATTCTGGCAATGATATGGATCGGCGTGCCGTTTTTTGCCATCATGATTCTGGCTGCACTGCAGTCCATACCAGAAGATATCTATGAGGCGGCAAGCATTGACGGGGCAGGAGCAGTAAAAAAATTTTTCAGAATAACGGTTCCCTATATAAAGCCCACGATTATCATGACTCTGCTGCTGAGAACGATATGGATTTTGAATTCCTTTGACCTTATTGTGGTAATTACTAATGGAGGGCCGGCTAATTATTCCATGACACTGCCGGCTTATATGTATACCAGAGCATTTTCCGGTTACGATTTTGGATTTGCATCGGCAATCGGAGTGATTTTGATGACGGCGTTGATGGTATATACATTGATTTTTTTAAAAGTGACAAATTATGAGGAGGGAATGTGATGGGAAATAAAGGAAAAAGACGGGCGGTTGCTGCGCTTAGAGTGATTATATTAGCTTTTTTCCTGTTGTTTGTGATACTGCCGATTTACTGGATGGCGATCACCTCCTTTAAGCCTCATGCCGAAATTATCAATACGCAGCAGGTTACATATTTTCCAAAAACCTTTACTCTGGAAAACTATAAAGAGTTGTTTGAAATATTTAATTACGGAGACTTTTTGAAAAACAGCATTATTTTGTCTGTTCTTACAGCTGTTGCCGTAACCATTCTTTCTGTTTTTGGCGGTTACGCACTGGCCAGGTATCGCTTCCGGGGAAAAACAGCCATGCTTTTATTTTTTTTGGTGACGCAGATGGTGCCTGGCATTCTGGTAATTATCCCGCTTTATACGGCTTATGCTAAAATGGGGCTGATTGCTGATGCTCCTCATCTGGGATTGTGGATTTTTTATGTAATTACCAACTTGCCATTTTGCGTCATTACCATGCGAAGCTTTTTTGAGAGGATACCGTATTCGTTGGAAGAGGCAGCAATGGTGGACGGGTGTTCCAGAATGAAAAGCCTCAGAAAGATTGTTCTTCCGGTTATGTTTCCGGGAATTGTAGCGGTTTTTGTGTTTGCTTTTATTGGCGCTTGGAATGAACTGATTGCCGGCATTATTTTTACCAGCGAACCATCAGCCTGGACCATACCTGTGGGGCTGAAAAGTCTGATAGGAAAAAACAATGTAAAATGGGGTGCAATGATGGCAGGGGGCATGCTTGCGCTGCTGCCCACGGCAATAATGTTTATGGTCGTACAAAAATATGTGGTTGAGGGGCTGACAGCGGGATCCGTAAAAGAATAGCTGTTAATTGTTGTCTAATTGGGGAGATATTGGTATAATGATCAAATAAAGAAATCATTATGGGGCGGTGAGCGAAAGAATTATGGGAAAAAATATTGTTCAGATAGGACCTGTGTCGAAAGACCTGTTGTATATCAAAGTGGCGGATGCGATTTTTGATTATGCCAAGGCAAATCAGCTCCAGGCGGGTGATAAACTGCCGTCAGAACGGGAACTGGCAAAAATGTTTCAGACAGGACGCAATTCTGTACGGGAAGCCATGAGAGTATTGGAAAACAGGGGAATGATAGAGGTGAAAACCGGTCTGGGCACGTTCTTAAAAGAACCGCCGGAGGAAAATGTCTCTATTCAGCTAAAACTGATTAAAAAGAATTTTTATGAACTTCAGGAAGTAAAGGTAGCCCTGGAACACATGATGATTAAAAAGGCGGTCTGTTCAGACAATCTCAGAGGGAAAGAAGAACTGCTGCTGATGGCCCAGAAAATGATGAAGTTGTATGAAGAAAACAGATATGATGACAATCTGGACCATGAGTTTCACACAAAGCTGATGGAACTGGGAGAGAATCAGGCGGCCGCTCAGATTGTAAATTCTCTGAGAATTGAAGTTTTCCAGGATTATTGGGATGAGCTGGAATATGATCCCGATAACTGGGTAAGGACAGTGCCGGATCATCTGATTCTGGCGAGAGCAATTATGGATAATGATGTGAATAAAGCGATTACGGCAATAGATGCCATCGACAGCGCTTCAACCGCGGTGATGCGTCAGGCCGGCATGAGGAAAAAAGAAAAATCGTAATGATATGCCGCAGCTTAAGTATTTTTAGCTTAAGCTGCGGCTACTTTTGCGCTTGAAAAATTCATGGAAACGTGATGATTCGGGTACATAGTTTTGTAAGATTTTCCTTGCTGGAAGAAAGAATCAGTATGGAAATTCCAAGGTTAGCTAAAATATCCAGCAAATATTTTAATTGATATTCCGGAAAATTTTCACAGGTCTCATAAGGATTGATAAAAATAAAGATTTTAGGTTTTAGGCAAAGCCACTTTGCGGTTTCTATAATTAACTGATCCTGAGCATTTATTCCAAGCAGATTTGGACGATTTCCATATGCTTCTATGAGATGTTCTGCATGAAGAGACCTCAAAGCGTTTGTTGCAATATGATTGCGAATTCGTTTATTCATGAATCCAACTCTATTATATATCGGATTGTTTATTAACAGTGTAATGTTGTCATAAAGATTCATGTGAAGAAAAACTCTGGCATTTACGTATCCATATGCATAGATAAATGCAACAGTCCCACACATATAATCAGTGTACGGCATTTCATTCAAAAAGAAAGGATTGTTCTGTATATGTTTTCCCTGAGCAATAGAAAGGAGCAGGGGATTTAAAATATTGTGCTTGTCACAAATTCCTAAAATTTCATGTTCATGCAGAGAAAATTCAAAACTTTGTTTGTTTTGATTATAGTCTTTATAAATATAATTATGGCATTTAAATATAACAGAGGCGGTACTTGGATTTTGTATAGTTCGTCTTGATCTGAAAACGCTGTTCGGATGTAAAAAAGATTCGGGTATTACAGAACTAATTTGTGTGACAGCGCCATCCTGTATGACGGCAAAACTGTCAAAATTTTCAAAAATATTAGCCCATTTATCGGCGAACCAGATTACGGATATCCCTTTTTCTTTTAATGCGGTGACAACGTGCTGAATTGACTCTAAGTCATCCTGCTGATAGAGATGATAGCATGTATTATCCAGTACTATAATCTTGGCTTGAAGAGAGACGGCACGTAAAATAGATATCAGGCATCGAGTCACAGGGGAAAGAGAGCCAACGGATGTGGTTGTTTTTACATAGTTAAGAGAAAATTCGGACAATAGTTCAGCGGCAGCATTATGAATAGATCGGTTATTTAGTATGGTGAATCTGTTATAAAAACGTTTATGCGTCATAAATAAATTGTGAGCAACATTCATGGAAAAAATCAGCTGTGCATCACTGACATAATATATACCATGTTTTTTGGCATCTTCCGGAGTTTTGAGAGAACAGAATTTATCATGAATATATATAGCTCCCTGATCTGGACGTACTTTTCCCTGGAGTACATCAAGAAGGATGAGCTTTGTCTCAAGATCCTCTGTTATGATGGAGAGCGCTTCTCCCTGGTACAATGAGAAGGAAATATTGCATCTCATTGACTGGTTGCCGGCCTTTCCCAGATATGCCAGCCGTAATATTTCATTTTTCATAGTTTAGTTACCTCGTTTTTTGCGTGTGATATGGCAACGAAATTTGGAATTCTGATCCACTTCCCGCAGTACTGTAGGCCGTAACACCATACATGGGACCGTAAATTAGTCGTATACGGGCGTTTACATTTGTGAGTGCAATGCCTGTCCCTTTGGTTTTGCTTTGATTCTGTATTTCTTGTACCGGGTCATTTATGCCGCTTGCCAGTTTCTGATTTAATCTGTTCAACTGTTCTGTTGTCATGCCGGAGCCGTTGTCACTTATACTGATAATTAGCCGGGATTGTGTACGGAACACATGGAGAGTGATTACAAATTCTTTTGTTAAATCTTTTAGACCGTGCTTTACAGCATTTTCGATAAAAGGCTGAATAATTAATTTTGGAATTTTGTAATCCATAATATTATTTAGATCCGAGTCAATGCTCTGCAAAAAAACAATATGCTGATTAATTCGATATTCCTGGATCTTGATATAATCATATAGAATGCTCAACTCCTGACGCAGAGCAATTAATTCATTTTTCTGGCTGATGGTATACCGGAACAGCCTGGACAGTACTTCTATCATATCAGAGGTCAAAGGTGCATGCTCTATCATGGCATAACCACGAATGGTATCCAGGGTGTTATAAAGAAAGTGTGGATTAATTTGACTTTTCATAGCGTCAAACTCTGCCTGCTTTTGTAATAATTTGTTAGAGTATTCACGTTCCATGGAAGAATCAATAAGATTAAGGATTACGCGAAGAGATGCAGGGTAGCTGGTCATTTGGTCGGCGTCTACCAGAGAATACTTATCTTTTATTTCCTCCATCTTCAATACGGCAATTATCACAGTCTTGTAGTAGTCAATCCAGTAAAAAATAAAAAGAATGAAAGAAAACAGCAGCAAAATGCTGAAAAATGCGATGATTCCGTATGAATGATACGTACCATTTAACAGCCAGATCAGCATGATAAAAGACAACAATATAAAAATGCAGGAGAGTAAAAAACGGCAGCGAAATTCAGAAAAATAATGTGTTGCAGAGAAATTTCTGATATTTTGTTTTACCTGAGATATCTGTTTTGTATATTTCATTATGATCCCTCCCCGTTATTGTGATAAATATATTTTTCTGAATTCTTTTGGTGTGACGCCAATCTGTTCTTTAAATAATTTGCTGAAATAGCGCTTATCCGAATATCCAACGGCTGCGGCGGTATCCGCAATGGAGTAGCTGGCATCCTGGAGAATTTTTTTTGCGGCCTCCAGCCGTATTGTAGTCAAGTAGGAACTGAAAGATTCGCCCACTTCTTTTTTAAACAAAACGCCGAAATAGCTGGGGGCCAGATAAACCTGTTCTGCCACGTCTTCCAGCTTCAGATTTTCATGAAAATGTTCTTGAATATATTCTTTTGCGGTTTTAATGGCATGGTTTTCCTTTGGAGAAGATTCTTCTTGAAAAGGAAGTATTTCCATAATAAAAGATACCGTGGATTCGATAAGACTCCGAAATGTATATTTTTGTTCAATGAGATCGCAGTATTGCATATAGTAATCGTTCAGATTTTTAACAATAATTTTGTGCAGATACAGATCGGAAAGCAATTCAGACAATGTATCACGATATATATGGAGCAGCATGTGAGGACATGGCTTTGCATTTCTGGCAGCATTTTTAAATATTTGTATTAAAGTGTTTCGGGCTTTTTTAAGATCCCGGATTTCTACAGATGAACGAAGAGCACTGATTTCCGATTCAGATGGTCTGTAAGAGGGAGAAACTTTTTGGCTCATCAACTGTTGCGCAAACAAAACATGGTCGGAGCCCATCAGTATTCTTGCGCTGAGTATCTCATGTGCCGTAAGGAAAGAACGATTAATGGCACCAATATTAGAAACGGGTATTCCGCAGCTGACAGCAATTGATAAAGCTTCATAATGGTTGAGATAATTAGCCAAATCTTTATGAAGGTTTGAAATGGAACCAAATACGTTCATTTCCCAAGCTTTCGTATAATTGATAAGAAATACAAACTGATTATTTTTATTGTAAACTTCATTGTCAATACAGCGATCTTTGATGCCTGTCTGAAAAATACGCATTAGCTGTTCGATAATTGTGTTTTGGGTGGGAAGATTTAAGGAAAAAATACCATCCACCTGTGCAATTCCAATAAGGAAGCAGGAATGGTCCACGAATGCATAGCCATACGCCGCATTCAGTTCTTTAAGACTTAACATAGTTTGTCTTTGCTTATTGTATAAGATATCCATAATAAAAGTACGGCGTAATTTTTGTCGCTGAAGATGTGAATCAAAATTCAGTTTTTGAATCTGATAATCAATTTTTCGGGAAGAAGCGATCTTGATAATCGTCTTTTCCAACACATCGTTTAACTCATCGCGATTGATAGGTTTTAGCAGATAATCTTCCACACCCATTTTAATGGCAGAAAGAGCGTACTGAAAGTGAGTCATCCCGCTGATAATAATAAAGCAGGGAGGATTGTCGGATTTCTGCGCTTTTTCTATCAGTTCCAAACCACTCATAACTGGCATAGAAATATCTGTAATAACAATGTCGGGCTGCTTTTCATTAATTAAATCCAAAGCTTTCGCACCATTTAATGCTATTCCGGCAAAATCCAGGTTCAGACGTTCAAAATCAATTAAATTTTTAATTAAGCTCGCTATAGCAATTTCGTCTTCTGCAATCAGTACTCTTATACATTTCATAAGCATTCTCCTAATCAATTATTATGGACAAGCAATATTAATTGTATTGAAAGGAAAAAATGACAGAGAAAATCTGTAGCTTGAATGAAAATTTAAAAGAAGGAAGGATATTTCGGTGCAAGTGTGACAAAACTATGAATTGGTATGATTATCAAAAGGTGTTTGCTGTAAATCATTTATTCTTTTCTTAGTATATGATAAAGTTTCACTACAAGCAATATAAAAATTTATAAAAGAAGGAAAAATATGAAGAGGAAGGAAAGATTATGGAAAAAATACTGGAATTAAAAAACGTTTCAAAATCTTTTCCGGGTGTAAAAGCATTGGATAATGTCAGCTTTTCGGTAGCAAAAGGGCAGGTTCATGTATTGGTTGGAGAAAATGGCGCTGGTAAATCAACTTTAATAAAAATTATCAATGGGATGTACACAGCAGACAGCGGGGAATTATATTTTGAAAACAGGAAAGTACAAGTGCATACTCCAAAGGCAATGATGGATATGGGAATTGCGACTATACATCAGGAACTCAGTCCGATTCTGGATTTATCTATTGCAGAGAATATATTTTTAGGCACGGAATCAATGCTGGTCAACTGGAAAGAGATGTATGAGAAAGCAGAAAAAATGATTCGATCTTTCGGTTTTTCCTATGATCCCAGGGAAAAAATGCGAAGTCTGACCGTTTCTGATATGCAGATTATAGAAATTGTCAAAGCGATTTCCAGAAACGCAAAGGTAATTATCATGGATGAGCCGACATCTTCTATCACAGAATCCGAAGTGGCTGTTTTGTTCAGGCAAATTGAAAGATTGAAAAAGGCAGACATTGGAATTGTTTACATAACACATAAAATGGATGAAATTTTTAAGATTGGTGATCAGGCTACTATTTTAAGGGACGGGCAGGTAGTGTCAACTCATGATGTGAAAGATTTATCTAAAAATCAGATTATAGCCAAAATGGTTGGAAGAGAAATTACAGAAGTTTATCCTCCGCGAAAAAACATACCGGGAGAAACCATTTTGGAGTTAAAAGATATGACCAGTAAAAAATTTCAGCATATAAATTTGAAAGTGAGAAGAGGAGAGATTTTAGGCATGGCCGGACTGGTTGGGGCAGGGCGGACAGAAGTCATGCGTGCTGTATTTGGTCTAGATGCTTATAAAAGTGGCGAGATCTATTATAAAGGTGAGAAGCTGAATGAAAAAGGTGTGGATGAAATAATTGAAAAAGGAATTATGATGGTATCAGAAGACCGAAAGGGAGAAGGGCTGGTGCTGATACGATCAGTCAATGACAATATTTCACTGCCAAATCTAAAATCATATTTGAAAGGGATACTTATCAACGATAAGCTGTTGGCGTTGAATGCTCAGAAAATGATCGAACGTCTGGCGATCAAAACACCGTCGGGAAAAACATTAGCCGGTTCACTAAGCGGAGGTAACCAGCAGAAGATAGTTATTGCAAAATGGCTGCTTCACAACCCGGAAGTGTTGATTTTGGATGAACCTACACGTGGAATCGATGTGGGAGCAAAGTATGAAATATATAAAATCATATGTGATCTTGCGGAACAGGGAGTTGCGATTGTGATGATTTCTTCTGAAATGCCGGAAATTATAGGAATGTGCGATCGGGTAGCCGTTATGTCTAATGGAAAAATAACAGGCGAACTTACACAGGAAGAAATTACGCAGGAAAAAATAATGACATTGGCTGTGAAAGGATTTGAATATGAATAAGAAAGAAAAAATTAATGTTGCTGAAATATACAGCAGATTTGGAATTTTTATTATTTTGATGGTAACCCTCATTATATCTGCAGTTATCAGTCCGGCTTTTTTATCGGCTACGAATGTAATTAATGTAATACGTCAGAATGTAACAATCGGTATTGTTGCATGCGGCGCACAGTTGGTGCTGTTGTGCGGTGATGTGGATCTGTCATCTGGTTCCATAGCAGCCTTCGCCGGATGTTTCGCGGCGATGGTTCAGGTGGCCTCTAATAATCTGTTTTTGGCACTTTTAACAGGGATTGTCATAGGCGCCTGTCTTGGTTTTGTCAACGGATTGATTATTACCAGATGTGAAATTCCTTCCTTTATCATGACCCTGGCAACACAACAGGCGGCACGGGGCGCTATTTTGGCCATTACTAAGGCCAAGCCGATACCGGGTCTGGATGGTTTCACATGGTTTGGGCAAGGATATGTGGGGCCGATTCCTGTGCCGATTATTATTTGGGTTATTGTTTTGATTATTACAGGATTTATATTAAATAAAATGCGATTTGGACGGTATGTATATGCCGTCGGGGGAAATAGAGCGGCAGCTTCGGCGTCTGGTATTAAAGTAAAAAATATCATTACAAAATGTTTTACCTTTTCAGGGTTGATGGCAGGACTTGGAGGAGTTGTGTTAATGGCCAGGGTAAATTCCGGGCAGCCAAATGGTGGGGAACAGCTGGAATTTGACGCCATCACGGCTGTTATTATCGGCGGTACCAGTATGAGCGGTGGAGTTGGAAATATCTACGGTACGATTGCAGGTGCGCTGTTTGTGGGATTTTTGATAAATATTATGACTTTGCTGAATGTTGGGGCATATTATCAGCAGATTGTTAAAGGGGTAATTATTGCACTGGCTGTAATCATCGATGTAAAAGTAAGAAAGGGCAGCAAAAAATAATCAAATGATTATTTTAATAAATGAAAAAGGAGAAGAAGGTATGAAGAAACGAGTGTTAGCAATGATGATGATGTTGATTTTGACGGCAAGCGTGCTGGCCGGATGCGGCGGACAGGGAAGTCAGGAAAAGGAAAGCACAGAAAGTCAGAACAACGGGGAAAATGATGCATCTTCGGAGGAAGCCGACAGCAACGAAAAAAAGGACGATGAATTTTTGTACAAAGTCGGCTATAGCAATCTGGCTGATTCTGACGAAAACTGCAATCTATCCGCCAGTACTTTTAAGGAAGTTGTAGAATCGGAGGAGTTTGCAGAAGCAGTAGGTCATGAAGTGAGTGTAGAGTGGACGGATTCTGACGGTGATATTACCATGCAGACCTCCAATGTAGAGACGCTGATTGCAAAAGGTATTGATGTGTTGTTTTTAGTCGGAGTAGATGCCGCCGGAAATACTACAGCAGTAGAAGCGTGTAATAAAGCTGGGATCCCTGTATTTATGGTCGCATCTACATCGGAAGGCGGAGAATGGAAAATGGTAGGTTTCAATGAATTTGACTGCGGGAAAGTGCAAGGAGAATACGTGGCGGAAAATGCGGAAGAGGGGGATAAAATCTGCTATATGACCGGTACGGCAGGTACAGAAAATACGGTGTTACGAGAAGAAGGATTTCTGGAAGGACTGTCGAGTCGGGACGATTTGGAAATTATCTCAACGCAAAGCGGAGAATATTCAGCGGAGACTGCCATGCAGGTGACGGAAGACTGGGTGCAGGCTTATGGAGATGAAATTGACTGGATTGTCACCCAGGATAATCAGATGGCACAAGGGGTTATTGAGGTACTGAAAGCTTCCAATATGATTGACAAAATTCGTATCAGCAGCTGGATTGTCCCGGGAACCTGGGATGCCGAATATATTAAAAACGGCGAGTCAGAACATGCAGTGTATGTAAGTTTTGTCACATTGGGAGAAACAGCGGCTGAAGTTTGCAAAGAGTTTTATATGGGAGAGGAAATTCCAGATGAAACTTATATGGATCTTCAGAGTGTGACAATAGATAATTATTCGGAATTCTTTGAATGAAATGGAGGTTGAGCGTACTGTAAAACAGTACGCTCAATAAATTGGAAAAAATGAAAACCTATAATGAAATAAAAGAATATATTGAGCAGCTGGAAATCATTGATGTGCATGAACATCTTATAAAAGATGAACTTCGTATACAAAAATATCAGGATTATATGTCACTTGTTTTTTCTAATTATGTGAATACAAATGCTATTTCCGCCGGCATATCGCAGGAAGAGATTGCAGTTATACAAGGAAATTGTGATATAGCCGAGAAAAACCATATTTATAGAAAGGCATGCGAAAATATTCAAAATACCACATCGTATCGCTGCATGGATATGGCGTTTCGTCATTTTTATGGAATGGGAGTTCTGGATTCTGATTTCAGAGAGTTAAATGACAGATATTGTGCTGCGAATAAGTCGGGATTTACATATCAAACGTTAAAACAGATGAAAGTAAAATGGGCGGTCAATGATGTGTTCGATATCTCCATGCAAAATACAGATTACGAAATGGATAAACGAATTTTTAAAAATTCGGCACGTTGTGACAAATATATTATGATACATGAATATTTGTCTGAAGTAGAAAAGGAGCATTGTGTAAAGATTGAATCTTTGGAAGAACTTTGTTCTGTAATAAAGAAATATATTTGTATGCAAAAAAATGTATACCATGCAGCGGCTCTTAAAATTGCGGTTGCTTATTACAGAAGTCTGTATTTTGAGCCGGTGAAAAAAGAAATAGCCGAGAAAATTTTCCAGAAGATAATATCTTTGCGAAAGAAAGGGCAAAAAGTATCTCTGGATGAAGCATGTCCCTTATGTGATTATATTGTTCATTACATTATTGCAGCAGCCGGTGGGATGCATCTTCCGATTCAGATACATACAGGACTCCAGGATCGTAATGTAAATTATTTGCATCATTCCCACCCATTACTTTTAAATAATCTGTTTGAAAGGTACCCTGATGTAACGTTTATCCTTTTTCATACAGGATACCCTTATGGGAGGGAAGCAGGAATTCTGGCGAAAATGTTTCCTAATGTCTATGTTGATTTTTCGTGGGTGCATGCAATATCATCCATTTATGCGATAGAACTGATGAAGGAATATTTTGAAGTGATACCGGCGAATAAGTTCTGCGGTTTCGGTGGAGATTTCTGTAATGTGGAGGGGGCTTTTGGACACTTACGATTGGCAAAAGAGAATCTTTCACTTGCTATTGCCGATCTGGTTGAGAGAGGATGGTATTCTGCTTTTTATGGAATGCACCTGGCGAAACAAATTTTATATGATAATCCCAAACAGATTTATGGTATCTGATGCGGTTCGTCAGGGATTGACATCCATATATGTATGGCGTATTGTTAAGAAAAAACGGACGAGGTAAGTAAGATGAAAACGATACTTTTTTTTGGAGATTCCAATACATGGGGATATGATGCATTATCCGGGAGGAGGTTTCCGTTTGAGGTGCGTTTTACCGGACTGTTGAGCCGGCGGCTCAAAGATGCCAGAATTATTGAAGAAGGTTTAAGAGGAAGAACGCATGGGTTGGATGATTGCCTGGAAGAAGGAAGAAACGGCTATAAAGCGCTTCCCATGATTCTTTGTACCCATGAACCGGTTGATATTTTTGTAATCATGCTGGGAACCAATGATGTAAAGGCAAAATTTCATAATTCTGCTGTTGAGATTGGCCGGGCTTTAGAAAGAAATATCCAGGTGATACAGACGCCCTGGCTGTGGGGAGGGGAAAAGGCCCCGCAGATTCTGGTAGTATGCCCTCCAGGCGTTACGGAGGATTATGAAGGGGATGTGATGGAAGGGTCTTTTGACAAAGAGTCCGTCAGAATCTCAGAAGAATTGGATCAAGAATACAGAAAAACAGCGAAAACTTACGGCTGTGAATATCTCAACGCCAGGGAGTATACAGGGCCTGGAAAAGCAGACGGTGTCCATCTGGATGCTGATGGGCACAGAAAGCTGGCGGACGCTTTGGAATGGAAATTGAAAGAGATAATGTAGAGGGCAAGATTCTTATATTTCGGAGCAAGACTATGGATTTTTTTCTCCTGTAAATCCAATATAATAGAAAACAGAACAGGAACAGAAAATGAATGCTCAAAAAGGGCGAAAACAGGGAATTTTCAGGAGGAAAAGAATATGACTTCAAGAGAAAGAGTAATGGCATCATTAAATCACATGCAGCCGGATAAGGTACCCATTGATCTGGGCTCTACCTATAATTCAGGTATCAGCGCCTGCGCGCTGTACCGTCTTCGTCAGTATTACGGACTGGAGGCAAAGCCCATTCAGATTTATGAGACTTCACAGATGATTGGAACCATGGATTCGGATATTATAGATCGGATGGATATTGATGTCATCGGATTGAACTGCGCAAATGACTGTGTGGGAGTTTCGCTCCATGGTCCGATGCAGGATTTTACCATGCCGGATGGAACACCGGTGAAGATTTCAGCCGGTCACAAATATAAGATTGATGGACAGGGAAGAAGCTATCTGTATCCCCAGGGCAATGACAGTTATGATCCCAGCTACGTAATGCCGGAGGGAGGATATTTCTTTGACGCTATCAACCGTTCTCCCGGGTATGATGAGGACAACCTTACGCCTGAGGAGGATTTTAAAGACGATTTTAAGGTCATGAGTGATGCAGATGCGGACTGGTATGCGGAAAATGCAAAGCTTCTGCGCGATACGACAGACAAAGCGATTTTTGGGTGTTTTGGCATGGGAGGTATCGGCGATCCTTCTGCCATTCCCGGCGGTCATGTGCTTGAACCCCGGGGAATCCGCACCTATCAGGACTGGAGCATGGCTCAGCTTCTTTATCCGGAATACATTAAGACTGTATTTGAAATGCAGACGGAAAATGCCATCAAAAATCTGGAGATTTATAAACAGGCGGTGGGCGATAACATTGACGCCATCAATATCAGCGGAACAGATTTTGGCACCCAGGTGGGACCGATTATGTCGCTGGAAACCTTCCGTGAGCTCTATAAACCTTATTATAAAAGGATGAATGACTGGGTGCATGAGAATACCGGCTGGAAAACCCATTTCCATTGCTGCGGCGCTATGAAAATATTTATCGAAGATTTTATTGAGATGGGCGTGGATATTTTAAATCCGGTTCAGTTAAGCGCAGTGGGAATGGATGCAAAAGAGCTGAAGGAAAAGTACGGGGACCGCATCACTTTCTGGGGCGGCGGTGTGGATACACAGGGACTTCTGCCTACCGGGACACCGGAAGAGGTGAAGGCGCAGGTAAAGGAGCGGCTTGCTATTCTGGCCAGAGGAGGCGGATACGTTTTCAATACGATTCACAATATCATGGGAAATGTACCTGCTGAAAATATTGCGGCATGTTTTGAAGCAGTGAGAGAATTTCAATATTAAATAAAAACACCTGTCGGAGACGGCAGGTGTTTTTGTTTCGGAGGAATCAGCCGGAAGTATGGGTTTTCCGAAACTGCAAGGGGGTAATTCCCACCCGCTTGCGGAAAGTGCCGATAAAATGAGCCGGCGACTGAAAACCGCATAGCTCCGAGATTGCGGTGACAGAATCGGAGGTGGTGATCAGCAGCATTTTTGCGTGGGACAGGCGCAGATTCATGAAATATTCCCCGGGGGAGGAATCGGTGTAGCGTTTGAAGAGCCTGCTGAAATAATAGGGGCTTAAGTTTACATAATCAGAAAGATCCTGGAGACTGACCGGCTCGTGGATATGCTCTTTCATATACTTTGTGCAGCGGGCTATGCGGCCTGCATTCTCTGTGGCGTAGCTTTCCCTGCTGCTTAAAGTAAGGCTTAAAAGCATGTGAAGATGCGCGGAAATCAGATGCTCATTGATAATTTTCTGTTCTGCCTCTTCCTCCAGTCTGGAAAGACAGGAGGACAGCGCTTCTGGATTATGAGCAGGGAAGGAATAGCGGCTGCCCTGACAGATTCTCTGATAATAGTAGTCGCTCAAATTCCCCCCAAAGTGGGCATATTGGAAGGTAGCTGTGGAGGTAGTGTAATAACTGTGGGACTTTCGGCAGTCAAAAAACAGACATTCCCCCTGACAGGCTTCATAGTGTGCGTTTTCATAATCCAGCTGCATTTTTCCGCGTTTTACCAGTATAAACAGATAAGGTTCCAGCATTTCATTTAAATTGCGGGAGATGCGGTAATTGGAATTACAGTGAAAGTATCCTACATAGTTAAGAAAAAATAAATGCTGCAGCGCTGCAGTGCTGGGCGTGTGGAAGCACATAGTTGAATTTTCCAGTACTCCTTTTTCGGTGTGTTTCATCTTCTTACCTCAGTTATTATTCTATATCCATTACTATATCATACTGTCGGAAAAAGAAAAACCCATACAAAGCATGGCGGATTTTCATCTTTGTTGTTGGGCAGTTTACTTCTTGACTTCATCTTGAAACGGATTATAATGGTTTTTAAAAGAACTGTTTTGGCGATAACTATTATAATGGAGAGAGGGAGGTAAAATGACAAAGACGACGGAATATCTTGTGGGTATCCAGAGAATCATAAAGCTTCATGAGAGCATGCTGAAGGAAATCTGTGAGAAATACCATATGTCCTTAATTGAGGCCAAGATCGTAAGTTTTCTGCATAATAATCCCGGTAAAGACACAGCTGCAGATATTGTAGAACTGCGGATGCTGCAAAAAGGCAATGTATCTCAGGCGGTGGAGATTCTGTCTCAAAAATCTCTGCTGCTGCGCAGACATGACGAGGAGGACAGAAGGCGGATTCATCTGATTCTGACAGAGGAGGCGGAGCCGATCGTGACAGAGATGGAAAGAATATGGGAAAAATTTGAAAAGGAAATTTTTTCAGGTTTGTCAAAAGAGGAAGTGGACGCCTATGACAGAGTGAATGAAAAAATAAAAGAAAACACACAGAGGGCACTGAAAGGGAGGGAAAGATTTTGAAGGAAGACAGTAATTTTCTCGGCACACAGCCCATTGGCAGTTTGTTATGGAAGCTGGCGCTGCCGACCGTAACGGCACAGATTATCAATATGCTGTATAATATTGTAGACAGGATTTATATCGGGCATATTCCCAAAACAGGCGCCATGGCGCTTACCGGTGTGGGAGTCTGTATGCCGCTGATTATGATTGTAACGGCTTTTTCCGCCTTTGCAGCCTATGGCGGAGCGCCCAGATCGTCCATTTTTATGGGAAAGCAGGATTTTAAATCGGCAGAAAAAACGCTGGGAAACTGTTTTATGATACAGATTATCATTTCTGTTATTCTGACGCTTTTCCTGCTGGCCTTTAACAGGAGTTTCCTGCTGGCCTTCGGTGCCAGTGAAAATACTATCCAATACGGCGTGAATTATATGAATATATACGCTGTTGGAACGGTATTTGTGCAGCTTACCCTGGGAATGAATGCATTCATCACTGCTCAGGGTTTTGCAAAGACCGGTATGCTCTCGGTACTCATTGGTGCTGTGGCTAATATTATTCTGGATCCTGTTTTCATTTTTGGCCTGGGAATGGGGGTGCAGGGAGCCGCTCTTGCCACAATTATATCTCAGGCTATGTCCTGCATTTGGGTTCTGGTATTTTTGATGGGAAAGAAAACCAATCTGAAGATACGAAAGGAAAATCTGCGTCTGGAGAAAGAAATCATACTGCCCTGTATTGCCCTGGGGATATCGAATTTTATTATGATGGCCAGCGAAAGTGTTCTTTCGGTCTGCTTTAATTCCTCACTGCTTCATTACGGGGGCGATATTGCGGTAGGCGCCATGACCATACTTACCAGTGTGATGCAGTTTGCCATGCTGCCGCTGCAGGGCCTTGGACAGGGTGCACAGCCTATCATCAGTTATAATTACGGAGCGCGCAATGCGGAACGGGTGAAGGGAGCCTTTAAACTGCTGCTGAAAGTCAGCCTGTGCTATTCGGTTTTGCTGTGGATAGCGGTGATGATATTTCCACGGGGATTTACAGCCATGTTTACTTCAGATCCGGAACTTTTAAACTTTACAGGGAATGCTCTTCGGGTCTATATGGCCTGCCTGCTGCTTTTTGGAATTCAGGTTGCCTGCCAGATGACCTTTATTTCACTGGGAAACGCCAAGGCGTCTATTATAGTGGCGGTAATGAGAAAATTTATTCTGCTGATTCCGCTGATTTATATCATGCCGCTGGTGTTTTCCTCCAGTCCGGCGATGGCGGTGTATCTTGCGGAGCCGGCAGCGGATTTTATCGCAGTATCCTTCACAGCAGTCCTGTTTTCGTTCCAGTTTAAAAAGTCGTTGAAACAGTTATCAGATAATTAAGGAGAATTGTTATGTTGTGTCAGCAGGAAGGTGTTTTGCCGGGATCGGATTTTTATTTTTTTACCCCCTCGGCAACGGCCAGAAATCTTCTGTATTACTTTACGTCGGTGGGCCATTTTTTCTGTGATTTTGGTTACTGGGTATGCAGGGAAGACTATGGCAATTATCTGATTCTTCTGGTAAAGAAAGGGCGTCTGTCTGTGGAGACAGAAGGAAGAAAGTTTACGGTTAAAGAGGGCGACATGGCCTTCATTGACTGCCACCACCCCCATACGTATGGGGCCGTAGGCTTTACGGAATTTCTCTGGATTCATTTTGACGGCTCCAATGCCCGCCAGTTTTATCAGGAAATCACACAGAAGCTTTTTGCAGGTCCGGTGTTTCATTCGGAAAACAGCGCGTCCATTGAGGAAAAGCTGCGGATGGTTGTCTCTGTCTGCAGGTATGAGCAGTTTTATACCGAATATGAAGATTCTCTTCAGATATATGAAATTTTAATGGCATTGTGCGGGAATGTGTCCTGCCGGGCGGAGAATGAAAAAGAAGAAGGGATGGAGGAGGTAATCCGGTATATCAAAGAAAATCTGGATCAGGATCTTTCCGTGAAAATTCTGGCGGATTACGCGGGCTTAAGTGAATCTCATTTTTCCAGAAAGTTTCGTCAGATTATGAACAGTTCTCCGAAGGAATACCTGATACGGCGGCGGATGAACGAGGCCAAGCACCTGTTAAAGACAACCTCCTGTCCCGTAAAGGAGATTGCAGCCAGAGTGGGATTTCACAGTGAATCACATTTTACCAATACATTTACGGCACAAAACGGTTTGCCGCCGAAAAAATTTCGGGAATTCCCCATATGATCGAAAATTACAAGTGATTGGTCAGAATTTTTATGGAAAAGAAGGAGCCGCCCCATTAGAATGAAATCATCAGGAAACGAGAAAACGCGAAAGAATGGGGGATTAATTTATGATTACACCAAAAGAAAGAGAACGGCTCCGTGAACTGGCCAAAACACAGCTGGAAATCGCAAACAGTGAAAAGAACAAAAAACGCACGCAGATGTGGATTGCTCATAACTCCTGTAAAGGCGAACGTCCCATGATTCATCTGGAGATTGACAACTTTACACAGGAAGTGCTTTTCCCGCAGATGCAGTGTGAAGATCCCATGGCCCGCAGAATCGAAGAACGTCTGCTTCACAATTTCTATAATATGCAGGTGCTGGATGATGATAAGGTTGTAGCGCCTTACTTTGGCGTCTGGTGGGATCTGGATCTGAAGCCCTGGGGCTTTGATGTCATGAAAGAGGTGGCCTCTGACGGAGGACTGGGACAGCATTTCACAGAGCAGGTGGAAGAGCTGGGAGAAGAGATCGACAAATTCAGACCCTCTGAGTTTAAGATCAAAGTTGATGAGACCAATGAATACTTTAAAGCGGCGGAGGATGCTTTCGGAGATATTCTTCCCGTGAAGCATGTGGGAAAATCACTGACCTGCTGGCTTACCCAGGATCTGGTTCATATTATGGGAATGCAGAATATGTGCTATGCCCTCTATGATTATCCGGATGAGTTTGTACAGGTGCTGAATCAGCTGGCGGACGACTACCTGAAATTCTTTGAAGAGTGGAGAGACAGCGGTCTTCTCTACCCGACCGCAGGGTATGAAGAGTGCAATCAGGGTTCTATCTGTCTGACGGATGAGCTTCCCAGCGAAGGCCCGGTGGATCTGAATCAGATCTGGCTGCATATGGATTCTCAGGAGACGATCAACGTATCCCAGGAAATGTTTGAATCCATGGTATGGGATTCTTATAAGAAGGTGGCGGACCGCTTCGGACTGGTTTCCTTCGGATGCTGTGATCCTCTGGAACGTCTGTGGCCCTGCTTAAGTCAGTTGAAAAATCTGAGAAAAGCTTCTATTTCTCCCTGGACCGACGAGGCATATATGGGTGAAGTGCTGGCCGGCAAGAAGATTATTTACCAGAGAAAACCCAGTCCCAATTATATTGGCGTATCGGAGGTACTGGATGAAGACGCCTGGAGAGACCATATTACCACAACGCTGAAACATGCGAAAGACTGTACGGTGGAACTTACCATCCGTGACGTTTATACCATTCATAATAATGTAGATAAAGCAAAACGAAGTGTTGAAATCATGAAAGAGTGTATCGCCGATAACTGGAATGCATGATTTTTGGAATACGCTGTGAGCAGATGAAGCTTACAGCGTATTTTTTTACGCAAATTTTACGTAACCCTGATAGTATGTGAATTCTTTTGGCTGTTATACTGTGAAACGGTAGACCATGCAGCTGAAAGGAGGAACATATTTAAAATGAAAATGAAAAAACGAGCCGGTATGATAGGGAAGGGGCTTGGCTGTGTGATTTTCCTTTTTATTGCACTATTTCCCATTTACTGGCTTGCAGCTATGTCAATCCGTCTGACGGATGAAATGAAAGGTCATATTTCGCTCATTCCCCGTTCGTTTACCCTGCAGCACTTTGTGCAGTTGTTCGAGCAGGAAGGATTTGGACAGGCGATTGTCAACAGTGCGCAGACCACGCTGGGGTCTTTGGTGATTTCGCTGATTGTTGGAATCTGCGCAGCTTACGTGATTGCAAGGCGGCGCTTCCGATTCGGATTTAAACAGCCCATGACGTATTGGGTTCTCCTGGTAAGGGTACTGCCGCCGGTAGCTTTCGTAATCCCGCTGTATATCATGTTTAATCAGCTGGGATTGATCAATACGAAGATCCCGGTTATGCTGGCATGCGTTCTGATCAATGTGCCGCTCATTATATGGTTTTTGCTCAGTTTCTACCAGGAACTGCCGGAAGAAGTGGAAGAAAGTGCGAAGGTGGACGGCGCCACAGAATGGCAGCTGTTCCGAAAAATCGTACTTCCGCTGGTGGCTCCGGGAATTGCAGCGGTGGCGATGCTGTCCTTTATGTACGCGTGGAATGAGTATACATATACAGTTATATTTACGCGCAGCTCGGCCAATAATACGGTTCCGTTGGCGCTGGCTTTGCTGAATACGGAAGACAGCCTGACAAATTTCGGTCTGGTGGCGGCAGGCGGAATTATTTCGGTAATTCCCATCGCGTTGTTTGTGATCTTCGCGCAGAATTATCTGATCTCAGGACTCTCAAGCGGTGCAGTGAAAGGGTAAACAAGAAAACGAAAGAAAAAGATTGGAGGAAAAAATATGAAGAAAAAATTATTGGCAGTTCTCCTTGCGGGAACTATGGTGTGTTCGATGGCGGCCTGCGGCAAAAAGTCCGGCGCCGATGCGGGAAGTTCAAAAGAAGATTCCGGTGAAACGTCCAGTATGTCTATCGTACTGCGCGGAGGGGTATATGCTGACGTAATCAAAGAATGTCTGCCTGCTTTTGAAGAAGAGCATAATGTGACTATCGACGTGCAGGAGCTTTCGGAAGATGATCTTCATACATCTGTTGCTTTAAATGCGACCAGCAGCGAGGGCGCTTATGATCTTTGTATGGTGGACGGTTCCTGGATGGCGGAGTTTACGGATTCCGGCGTGCTGGCCAATCTGTCAGATCTGGGATATGAGCTGGACGATGATATTATTGAGGCTACCACTTCCATCTGCTATGTGGATGACAACGTTTATCTGGCTCCTTATTACGGCAATGTGACGGTATTAATGCTGAATAAAGCCAATGTGGAAGAGGCCGGCTACACAGCGGATACCATTGAGTCCATGGATGACATCGTGGATATCTGCAAGAAGGCAAAAGACAGCGGCAAACTGGGATTTCTCTATCGGGGTGACAGTCAGAACAATCTGGTGGTTGATTTCCTTCCGATTCTGCTTTCCTATGGAGGATGGGTTGTTGATGAAAATAACCAGCCCACTGTGAATACGGAAGAATTTACCGAGGCGATGAATTGCTATATGGAACTTGTCGGCACCGGTGAAGCACAGGTGAAAGATGATCTGGTAGCTTCTGTGGATTCCGGCGCGGCAACTATGGGCATCGGCTGGCCGGGATGGTATACGCCTACGGAGGATTCTGCCGCCGATTATATTGCTCTGTCAGGAAAAGCCAGCGCTGATTCTGAGGCAAACAACGCAAATGTGTACGGCATCTGGTGTCTGGGAATCCCGGAAAACAGTCAAAACAAGGAACTGGCTGCAGAATTGCTCACTTATCTGATGGATAAAGATGTGCAGCTTGGAACGGTTGAGTCCGGCGGTGTGCCCTGCCGTTATTCCAGTCTTCAAAATGAAGAGGTACTGGCCAAATATCCTCAGTACGAGGTTGTATGCCAGGCTCTGGAGAGCGGTGTCTATCGTCCGGTAATGGCAGAGTGGACAGAATTTTATACTACACTGGGGACGGAGATGGATAATATTATCAATGGGGCCAAAACAGTGGAGCAGGGACTTGCAGATGCACAGGCTGAACTGGAAGAGATCATGGCACAGTAACAGCAGCCGGTAAATCTTAAGTGAGGGAACTGTTATGATGAAAAAGAAGAAAAAGAATAATGCTGATGCGCAGATAAAACGCTTCAGCATCGGAATGATCTCTCCGGCGATCCTGGTGCTGGCGGTTATGACGGCATATCCGCTGATCTTTACACTGGTCTACAGTTTTTCGGATTACAATCTTCTTAAGGCCATGAAGGATGGAGTGCAGTCAATCGGACTGAAAAACTATACCGATTTGTTGACGGACAGCTATTTTCAGCAGTCTGTCTGGAATACGGTTAAATTTACAGTGCTCACGGTTGTTCTTGAAATGCTGGTGGGGTTTGGCATGGCGCTTTTCGTAAACACACTTCGCAGAGGGCAGAAAGCAATGCGTACGCTGCTGCTGCTGCCTTATCTGCTGCCGACGGTTACGGTGGCCATGATATGGCGGATGATGTTCTCGCCCAACTACGGTATTGTCAATCAGGCAATGGAGGCGCTGAATCTGCCAGTCTATAACTGGTTTTCTGATATCCATACAGCATTCGGAATGTTGGTGTTGATAGATGTATGGCAGTGTGCTCCCTTTGTATTTCTCTTACTGTATGCTGCGCTGCAGTCTGTGCCGCAGAGCCAGTATGAGGCGGCCAGAATAGACGGAGCGGGTCCTGTGAAGATTTTGTTTTTCGTAACGATACCGAATATTAAGAAAAGCCTTGCTCTTTGTGCATTGCTGAGAACCATTGACAGCTTCCGTCTGTTTGACAAGGTAAATCTGCTGACAGGAGGAGGGCCGGCCAACAGTACGTCCACAATTACACAGTATCTGTATAATTATGGAATTCAGTCCTTTGATTTTGGATTTGGAAGCGCCGGCGCCATCGTGATGACGGTGATTGTATTGATTCTGTCCAGCTTCTATATCAGACGGGCGATCAAATGACAGGAAAAAGGATCGTATGACTATGAAAATGACCTTTATCAATGTAGGATATGGGGAGGCAATTCTCCTGGAATGGGAAAAAACTGCCGGTTTGCCGGAAGGATTTACGGTGTTGATTGACGGAGGCAGCGGGGAAGAACAGGAATATCAGGACCGTTCATCAGGACGGATCCCCGTCTGGGAATATATAAAACAGCAGAAAATCTCTCAGATAGATCTGATGATAAGCACCCATATTCACGAAGATCATATCAGCGGTCTGGTGAAGGCAGCGCAGATTCTTCCGCCGAAAGTGCTGTGGCAGAGTCTGCCGCCGGAATTTTTTGGTGAAATGCATTCGCTTGACGGTTTTTTGGTGAAAACGGCATCACAGAGCAAATTTAAAAGAGCGCTGGATGATTACCGGAAACTGTGTATACTGACCCGGGAAAGAGGCGGGCAGATACGAAAACTGCAGGCCGGACAGAGTCTGCCGCTGGGGCCGGATGCCTTTGCGCATGTGCTGGCTCCCACAAAAGAGGGAGCAAAAACGCTTACACATTCTATGAAAGAACTCTATGCCCTGGACAGCGGGGAAGCATTTCTGGAAAAGCTTACTGCCCTGGATGGTCAGATGAATAATTACAGTCTGATTCTCATGGTGGAATGCCGGGGAAAACGGATACTGCTCCCGGGAGATACGAACCGGGAGGGATACGGACACATTCCCTGCAATGATCTGAAGGCGGATCTGTTTAAGGTGGGTCATCACGGACAGAGGGATGGAGCAGACAGGGAGCTGCTGCACATAGTCGGGCCTGAGGCTGTAGTATGCTGTGCTTCCAGCGACCGCAGGTATGACAGCGCCCATCCGCAGCTGATTTCGTTGATGGAGCGCGAGGGAATCTCCCGGTATTTTTCAGATTGTCCCAAGCTGCCGAAAATGCAGATTGTACCCCATCAGAGGCTTGTATTCCAAATTGAAGAAGGGTATGAACTAACAGGGCGCTATGAATTGTGATAGATGTTTTCCGGGAGGATTCTCCCGGAGTACAGGGGGAAAAATGAAAAAAAAGTATGATATTATGGTGATGGGACCTGTTTCCCTTGATTACAACATTGATTATCTGGGAAATGAACGAAAAGAAGTAGGAGGGGCGGTAGTTGCCTCCGGCTATGCGGCCGCCGGAAGTGATGTAAAGACTGCAATTTTCTGTAAGCTGAATGAAAAGGATGCGGATGTTCAGGAGCGTTTTGCCGATGCAAAAGCGGATCTTTACCGGGCGCATTCCTCGGAAACCTGTTCCATTCGAAACCAGTATTTTACAGCGGACAAAGAAAAACGCCAGTGTACATCCATGGGAGTGTGTGACCCCTTCCGCTTTGAGGAACTGCCGCAGGTGGAAACGGATGTATACCACTTTGCCGGACTGGTTTACGGAGATTTTGACGGAACACTGTTTGAGAAAGCATCGGCTCACGGAAAGGTGGCGCTGGATGTACAGTGTATGCTGCGTCATGTGGAGGCGGACAAATCCATGCTGTTTCATGACTGGGAAGAGAAAAAGAAGTATCTGCCCCTGATGGACTATTTCAAGACGGATGCGGCAGAGGCGGAAATACTGACCGGTCTGACGGACCGGGCGGAAGCGGCCCGTATGATTCACGACTGGGGCGCCAAAGAAGTGGTCATCACTCACAATACAGAGGTGCTTGCTTATGACGGAAAAGAATTGCTTACCTGCCCCATCAAGGCACGTAATCTCTCGGGACGTACAGGAAGAGGCGACACTGCCTTCGCCGGTTATATAGCAGCACGTCAGACGCAGAGCATCGGCGATGCGCTTTTGTACTGTACGGCGCTGGTGTCTTTGAAAATGGAGACGCCGGGACCATATAAAGGAACAAAGCAGGATGTTCTGGACTATATAAAAGAATTTTATTAAATAAAAGGACAGTGCGGTCTTTCTTTGAGAGCCGCACTGTTTTACGTTTCCGATTATTTTTTCTGCCGGGAGAGGAAGGCGTTTTGAACGGCGTCTTCGTTGATATCCTGTCCGATAACAATGAAAAGTCCTTTTTTGATCTGAGCCGGTTTAATATAAAAACCGTCCAGAGAGCAGTTGACTTCATACCAGTTTCCCGAAAGATCGCAGATATGGCCTTTGATACGGAGGATTTTTCCATAAAGGGGATCTTTCATCAGACGGTTCAGCCGGTCTTCAAGGTCTTCGCTGTCTTTGCAAAGACCTGCCATAACTCTGGCTTTAAATACGTTCCCGTGCTGCATAAATTCCCGTTCATGGTCTGAGATGCGGTATCCGGACTGTTCGAAAACAGCGAAATCTTCGTCGGTAAGTTCGTCCCAGCTTTTGGTGCAGACGTCGTCTTTGAATACGCGGCTGCATCCCCGCTCTGCGATCAGAGCGTTGACTTTTTCCAGAGTATTCTGAACGGTTTCGTCAGGAAACAGCTGCGCTTTACTCATGATCAGCTGGCCGGAGGAGAGAAGCTGGGAAAACATCAGGTACCGCGCTTCATCGGACAGACTGTCGTCAAAGCGGGCATCCACAATGGTAAAGATACTGCCGATTTCACAGCAGTCTTTTACCGGCTCGGTAAACATGACGTCAAAAAATTCATCCACGTCGTAGATGCCGGAGGGTTCCACCAGAATCCGGTCATAACCCATGGCCGCCCCGTCAAGAAGCATATTCTGAAAGGATATTTTTCCGGTACAACACATACAGCCGCCGGAGATCTGACTGATATCACAGCCCTGATCCCTTAAAATGATGGAATCCACGCTGACGCCGCCGAATTCATTCTCAATAATGTTGATCTTTTTTCCCTGCCGCTGCAGATAATCAGCGTATCTGCGGATAAAGGTTGTTTTGCCGGAACCCAGAAAACCGGTGATTAAGTCTACTTTTACCATGGTGTTAATCCTCCCAAATCCTGATATTCTGGTACCATTTTAGTCCGGTTAAGCATAAATGTAAAGATCAAAAATTGTATTAATTTGTCTCCGGTCGGGCCAGAGCCACAGAAGGATTGTTTTTGAAGGCCCGGGGCGTTTGCCCCATGATCTTTTTAAAAATCCGGGTAAAATAATTGGAATCGGAAATTCCCACCCGAAGAGCGGCTTCCGTAATGGAAATATCGTCATTTTGCAGATATTCCAGTGATTTGGCGATCCGGATCCGGTTCAGATAATCCAGGGGCGACAGTCCCATAACTTCCTTGAAAACACCCCGGAAATAACTCTCTGACAGGGAAGAAGCGCCAGCCATCTCTTTGACCGTAACAGGTTCCTGATAATGCTCTTCCAGAAAAATCAGGGAGTTTAAGATCAGCTGTCTCTTCTGATCCGGCTGCTGGGGCAGTTTCTGAGGAATGCTGTTTCTGGCCCGCTTGAAAATCACAAGGATCATCTGCAGAATGCCGGATTTCATATATTCACTGTCGAAGGCCAGATTTAAGTGCTCCGCCTGAATCCGATGCAGCAGACCTATTACATCCATGGCCTGCTGAGGGGGAAGGTGGAGCACGCCCTGTTTAGTCAGATTGTCTGTGATTTTTTTGGACTCCTGATCCTTCGTCACGTTCCGAAGAGGGGCGGTGGACAAAAGGCTGTCCCACTGTTTCTTTACGTCTTCCAGACTGGAAGGGATGTTCTTTTCCTCAAATGCCACGTCGCTGACGTACTCGGCAAACTGTCCCAGACGTTCCGGAAAAAAATAGCAGTTGACGATGCTGGCGGCGGAATGCATGTAATAGGCGTGGGGCTCGTGAGGCGGAATCAGAAAAACGTCTCCGGCGATCAGGGGTACATCCACGCCCCGGAAGCTGTGGATACAGGTACCCCGGGTGACCAGAGTGAATTCATAATAATAATGCATATGCATTTTTATTTCCGCTCCGCTGTTATAATCTTCAAAATTCACATCAATAGAAGTAATATTGGATGTGGGGAAATCAACGTAATCGTACATAAACAGCCTCCTGAGTATTCTGCTTTTATTTTAACGCAGACAAGATCATATGTAAACGCAAAAAGTTGTTTTGTGCTATTATTTTGTTGAAATGTTATGTTGAAAAAAAAGGAAGCATGCTATAATCATTTCAACAAGTAAAGCATGCAGAAAATAAAAGAAAGGAAGTAAAAACATGAGTGATGTATTAAGAGTGGGTGTTGTGGGAACAGGCGCAATCGGAAGAACACATATTGAGAGAATCAACAATACGCTTCAGGGAGCGAAAGTTGTTGCCTGCTCCGATGTAAACGTGGAGTTTGGAAAGAGCGTTGCAGACAAGTACGGCTGCAAGTTCTATGAGGACGGCGAGGCGATGATCGCTTCTGATGAAGTGGATGCAGTTGTGGTGACCACCATTGATGAATTCCATGAGAAATACGTGATGGCAGCCGTAAAGGCCGGAAAATTTGTAATGTGTGAAAAACCGCTGGCGCCCAAGGCAGACGCCTGCAAACGTATCATGGAAGCCGAGATGGCCGGAGGAAAACATCTGGTTCAGGTGGGCTTCATGAGAAGATATGATCCGGGCTACAATCAGCTGAAAAAGCATCTGGATTCCGGAAAATACGGCGAAGCGCTGATGGTTCACTGCTGCCACAGAAACGCTACCTGCCCGGACTATACTACAACAGCTATGTCAGTGGAAAACACCATGATCCATGAAATCGATGTGATGAGATGGCTGCTGGGAGAAGAGTACGATGAAGTAGAGGTAGTATTCCCCAAGGCATCCAGAAAGTCTACAGAGATTTTAAGAGATCCTCAGATCATGTATCTGACCACAAAATCCGGCGTAAGAATCGACGTGGAAGCTTTTGTAAAATGTGGTTACGGATATGATATTAAATGCGAAGTATGCTGTGAAGACGGTACGCTGAATCTGCCGGAACCGGCCAATGCCATGATTCGTACGGATGCTGCAAGAGTGACGCCAATCTGCACAGACTGGTCAGAGCGTTTCCCGGAAGCATATAATATTGAATTCCAGGCATGGATCAACGCCTGCAAGGAAAACAGAGTGGACGGCCCGACAGCATGGGACGGCTATGTGGGACAGGTTACCGCATCCACCGCTTCTCTGGCAAGAGATACACAGACAAAACAGAAGATTGTTCTGGAAGAGTGCCCGGCATTCTATGCAAAATAATAAACGGTAATTATCTGGTAGGAGGAAGTACATATGTATTTATCAATCTGTACCGGCGTATACGGCGAATTTTCCTATGCCGAAACGCTGGATAAAGTAAAGGCTCACGGACTGGATTATGTAGAACTGTGTGTAGGCGGATGGGGCGGATACCCCCACGGCTATGCCACAGATCTGCTGGCAGATGAGAATAAATTGAAAGAATTCAAAGAGGAACTGGATAAGAGAGATATGAAAATCTCTGCATTCAACTGTTCCGGAAATCCCCTGGCTCCAGGCCCCATGGGTGAAAAGCACAGCAAGAGCGCCTATGACACGGTGACGCTGGCCGGGAAACTGGGCGTAAAGACAGTAGTTATGATGTCAGGACTTCCGGCAGGCGCTCCTGGAGATAAAACTCCCAACTGGGTAGTAGCCACACAGTCTGTTCCGCCTGACAATCCCTATCTGGAAGAAGTTGTCCGTTATCAGTGGGAAGACGTGGCGATTCCCTGGTGGAAAGAGTTTGTAAAACACTGCCAGGCCAATGATGTAAAGATCGCCATCGAAGAATTTCCGGGACAGCTGGTGTACAACGTGTCTACGCTTTTAAGACTGCGTGAAGCGGTGGGAGATACTGTCGGCATGAATCTGGATCCGTCTCATATGATGATTATGGGAGCAGATCCCATCGCAGCGGCAAGAGCGCTGGGCGACGCCATTTACTATGTACATGGAAAAGACGCCCGCATTGAGCGGGGGCTTTGCGATGTGGACGGACTTCTGGACAACCGTCATGTGGAAGATGTGGCGGAGCGTACCTGGAACTATGTGGCAGTTGGCTGCGGCAAAGATCTTCAGTGGTGGAAAGAGTTCTTCTCTGTGCTGAGTATGGTAGGATATAAGGGCGTTGTGTCACTGGAGATGGAAGATCTGACCATGTCTGTGGAAGCCGGCGTAACTACATCCATCGAGGCGCTGGAAGCGACTATCAGCAAATAAATGTTCTGATTTCAGAATAGAAAATAAACATACAGCGAGAAATGGCGCTGCAAAGAGACCGGAAGGTTCTTTGCAGCGTTTTCTTTTATACTCCGGCACAGAGATAAAATCAAAGGGCAGAATTGTAAAGTGAAAATAAATATAGTATAATCTCGTTTTTGACAGTTAGAGGCAAATAACAAGTGCCACAATCCTTGAAA
>CAMMBV010000044.1 GCA_946494335.1 uncultured Ruminococcus sp.
GGCAAGGAACCGTGACAGCATGGGTAGATATTCCCGTGATGGCATGATGCCAAAATATGACAGTGATAATTCTTACCGTGGCACCCGTGAAAAACATTATGTGAGAGGACATTACAGCCGGTCAAATGGAATGGACGCTTATGATAATTACATGGACAAAAAGCATTCTTACCGGTCCGCAAAAGACGCAGATTGCAAACAGAGAATGCTTGCTGCACTTGAGGAACTCATGGAAGATTTTACTGGAGAACTGGAAGAAATGAGCCGGGACGTTGACTGCCGGGAGGAAAAAGAGACTCTTGGTAGATATATCCGGAAATTACAGGATATTGTATAAGAAAAAGGCGGTGGCTTCGGCTATCGCCTTAAAATATGGGTACAATACAAAATCTAATATTTGATATAATGGATACAAAGGAGGCGGAACATGAAAACAGAATGGATTTATTGCCCTATCTGCAATAGCAAAACCAGAGTTAAAATTAAAGAAACGACTGAGGCGAGAAACCTTCCGGTGTTCTGCCCGAAATGCAAAAATACATTCAATGCCGACATAAAGCCGGGATTTGATGTACAGACAAAATTATATACTGATTAGAGCCAGTTGCCAGACACAGAGCCAGTGAACTTATCGGAAATTCCGACAGGTTGACTGGCTTTTTCTTATATTTGACACCTCCTTTCTTTCGCACACGTCCTTAATAGAAACGGCTCTGTCCGGAGGTTGAAAAGCGGATGCAATTTCCGGCGTGTGCATTGGCTATTAAGCCAGAAGTATTCCCAATATTGTTACACTTGCCTTTGCTGCGGTTGGAGGCGGCAGAAATTTTTCTGTAAAAGAACTGCAGCAGCGGGAGCCCCTTCCCGCTTACGGAACGTAGTTCAGCTGGGAGAACGTATATCACATGATAAGCGCAGGTTCGAGTCCTGCCGTTCCGATTACCCCGACAGAGGTTTATCTGTCTAAATCCATTACCGCTGACGGGCGGTTAATAAGTAGGCGTTTAGGAGGATTATTATGCAGAATATCGAAGCAATCTTATCGGAACTGGGAATTGAAGTGCCGGCAGACAAAAAAGGAGACCTTACAAAAAAGGTATTATGTCTATCAAAGACCCAACAGAACGGCAGGCTGCGATTGCGGAGAATTTAGGTTTATTCGGTAAAGGAGAATAAAATGGCAGCAAAAGAAAATCTGATTATCCTCATGTTTTATATGGAGTTGACCTGATTGTAGATAAGGCTGCCAATATCGTAAAGACCGGACTTGACAGTGCAGATACGGCGAAGCTGCATATCAAATACCATATTGCTGATGGCAAAAAAATGGTTGGAAATCTTCCGTGGCTACCGCCTAAAGAATGGGAACAGCAGCCTAATGATGAATTGTCAGAAAGCATTACCTTTGATTCCGGTGATTTCTTCATGGAAGGTGAATATCCCACAGACCCGATAAAGGATTCTGACTATACAGACCGGGTAAACGGCGGATTTTATGATTACATCAATAAGCGTCATGATTATGTATTCCTGATAACCAATGTGGGCGGCCCGTATACGCTGATTCCACACTTTGAGATTGGGGGCGCGTAATATGGCAAGTAGAACATTTCATTTCCCCGGATTCTCTATCGTGAGTGGAGATATCAAGGCAGATGTAAGCCTAAATCGGTTTGAGAAGCAGTTCCAGAAAGCGCAGTTTTGGCTGGATGGACAGGTAATGAATGACATGGTTCCGTATATGCCGCATAGAGACGGAATATTTGTAAATCTCACAAGAATGAGAAGTGCAGAGTTGCAAGGAACCGGGAAGGTTGTTGCCGGTGCGCCGCCGCAGGGGCGTTTTCTTTATGAAGGAAAAGTGATGATTGACCCGGTGACAGGTTCCCCGTGGGCGAGAAAGGGAGCGAAAAAAGTTGTCACGGAGCGTCCGTTGACGTACAGTAACCCGAAAGTTACACCGCACTGGTTCGATACAGCAAAAAACGCACACGGTAAAGCATGGGTGAAGGGAGTGAAGCGAATTGCCGGAGGAGGCAAAACATAAGCCGGTCAAATATGATGTTGACGGTTACGATATTGTGACAAACGCATTAAAAGACCTTCTGAACTCATTTCCTGGGCTTCTGAAAGGTGAGAGTATTAAATTTTCTACTCTGGAAGAGGATTCTGGTATATCGTTCTATCCGATTTCTGGCGCCGTTATCGCTACAGAAACCACATCTGTTACCGGGAAAGTGAATCAGATATGTAACTACCCGTTCTATGTGGTATACCGGACAGCAGCGGATTCCCAGAACTCCAAAATTGATATTAAGGAATTTCTGGATAAACTTGGGAAGTGGCTGGAAAAACAGCCGGTAGCCATAGATGGAGAAACCCAGAAATTACCTGCATATCCAGAATTGACGGAAGGGAGAGAAATCACAGAGATTTCCCGGCAGACACCGGCATATCTGGATAACACATCAGAAGGAAACGTGCAGGACTGGGTAATCAGTCTTGCGCTCAAATACAGAAACATATTTTACAGAAATAAATGAAAGGAAAGATAAGCTATGAAATTAAATCGTGAAGCGCTAGCGCATTATTTGGATTACAGCTTCAAAAGAGTAATTTCCACAGCAACATGGGAAATTATCGGTGATGATATTGAGGAGATGTCAAACGAGCTTAACCCGGATATGGAAACATTAAAAAATATCTTGGGTCAGACAAAGACAAAAGACAATGGATATGAGCCGACTATGGACGCTGATCCCTTCTATGCAGACCCGGAAAAGAAGCTCTATCCTAAGATTCGCGATATTGCTCTTGACCGCAAGAAAGGCGATGAATGTAAAACTCTTATGTTGGAAGTCATTGTAGAAGACACGGGTGCAACAAATCATCTGGCATATGTACAGGAGGTTATTGTTAAGCCGCAGAGTTATGGCGGTGATACCGGTGGATTTAATATCCCATTCCAGGTATCTGAAGACGGTAAGAGGACAAAAGGATATGTTTCTGCAGCTTCCCTGTCTTCTGGAGAACCGGAATTTACAGAGGGAGCAATTCCGGAAGAGGCTTCTTTACAAAATAATGAAGCTCTTTCATAAGGAGGAAATATGAGTAACAAAATTTATAACCAACAGACAAACGATATTATTATTGATGACGGCAGTAAAGTCTATAATATCAAAAACAAACAAGGGAAAATGCTGGGTAAGTTCGAGTTCCGGCCATCTGACACGAATATTGTCGAACGGTATGGAGAAGTAGTTGATTTTTTTAATAATTTCACCGTACCGGAAAATAAAGATGATGCCATAAAAACCGCAGAAAAAGAAATGATAGATAAAATGAGCTATCTTATTGGAGCAGACTCGAAAGAAGCCTTTTTTAGTATTATGGGCCCGTTCTCTGCGCTTGCATCCGGTGAGCTTTTTATTGAAAACGTGATCGGAGCAATATCAAAAGTAATCGAAAAAGAGTTATCTGTCAGAACCAAAAAGGTACAACGCCGCATGAACAAATACGTGGCCAAGTACCATAATTAATGTACGCTTGGGAGCTTCCCACCTCTCTTGAAGTCGGTGGCAAAGAATACGCCATCCGTACGGATTACCGGGTGATACTGGATATTCTGGCTGCCATGAATGATCCTGAAATTTTCGATCCGGGGATGACGGAAGAAGAAAAGAAAATGGAACAGTTTATGACGATGCTCCAAATCATATACATAGATTTTGATTCCATGCCGCCCAAGGACTGGCAGGAAGCCATGAAAAAAGCGGTGGATTTTATTGACTGCGGGATTAAAGGTGATGACAAGCCAAAACCAAGGACAATGGACTGGGAACAAGATGCTCCGATCATCGCTCCGGAAATCAGTAAAGTGGCCGGTCGGGATATTCGAATCGGGGAAACACACTGGTGGGAATTCTTTGGATACTATCTTGGAATTGGTGAAGGCGTTTTTAATACGATCATCAGCATCCGTGAAAAAAAGCGGAGAGGAAAAAAGCTTGAGAAGTGGGAAAGAGAATTTTACAGCAAGAATAAATCACTCATTGACTTAAAGGCAAGAACAGCAGAAAGAAGCGATGAGGAAAAAGAAGCTTTAAGACAGCTTTTTGGATTAAAGAAATAATAGAGCCGGACGCCAGACGCAGAGCCTTTCGGGAGGGATTACATGCCGCAGGCGGACGGTACAATATTAATTGATACAGAAATAAATGCTGACGGCATGAAAGCCGGAAGCAAAGAGGTAGAAGCTGCTGTTCGCAGAATGGCTTCTTCTGTTAATGACCTTGGAACAAAGGCTAAGACAGCACTGAATAAGCAGTTAGACGCTTTTTCCAAACTTAATAATGAGTTTGCAGCACAGAGTAAAAAGGTTGATGAGCTTAAGAAAAAGGTTTCAGACTACGGAAAGCAGAAAATCCCTACGGACGAATACAGAGAAATTCAAAATCAGATTTCACAGGCGTCATCAAGAATGGATCGCCTGATTGCTCAACAGGAAAGATTCCTGTCAATGGGCGGAAAAACGAACAGCAATCAATTTAAGCGATATCAATATGATATAGATGAATTGGCAAACACAATCCGATATGCAGAAGGAGAACTGAGAGATCTAGAAGAGTCCGGGAAAGCTTTTACTTTTGGAAGTCAGACAAAGCAGGCAGCTGCAGATATGGAGAAACTGGCAGCAGCAGAGCGAAAACTGTCTGATATGAATAACCGCTTGGGAACTTCTTATTCTTCTATAAAAGGCCAGATCAACGATTATAAAAATAATCTTCTTAAGGCAGACCAGGCGCAGAAAAAGACCAGCGCAAGCGGAAATAAGATAGCGAAATCTTTGAATAATACTGCAAAAGCGGCGAATAAATCAAGTTTTGGACTTGGTAAAATGCTGGGAACTTCCATCCTTTTTAGCTTTGTTTTTCAGGCAATTAATGGGGCGATGACGGCCCTGACGGATGGATTTTCTAATCTTGCGCAATATTCAAGCAGCACAAACAACAGTATTTCTATGCTGTGGAGCAGTCTGGAGCGGTTGAAGAACAGTTTGGCAACTGCGTTCGCCCCAATTCTTGACGTTGTGGCTCCTATTTTGTCGAAATTTATCGACATGATATCCACAGCGGCCAGCTACGTCAGCATGTTCTTCGCATTCCTGTCTGGTAAAAGCACATATACCCGAGCGGTAGCGGTTCAAAAAGATTATGCTGCAAGTTTACAGGATACATCATCAAGTGCGGAAAATCTGGCTGACAGTACGTTAGATAATGCTGAAGCGACAGACGAAGCAGCAGAAGCGGCAGAAGGATACCTGTCACCACTGGATGATATCAATAAATTTACTGAAGAAAATAAAAATTTAAGCGCCCCTTCATCACCTGGATCAAGCTCTGGATCTCCCGGATTCGGCGGAGGTACAGGCGGAGAAGGTCCACTTTTTGAAGAGGTGCCGATAGACAGCGGATTTGCTTCCGTTCTTGATTCAATTATTGAGAAGTTAAAACAGATCCGAGATATTTTCATGGATGGATTCTGGGACGGCCTTGGAGACTATAAGCCGCTTGTAGAGGAGTTAAAAAAAGACCTGTCATCAATTGGAAGCTATCTTACAGACATTTTCACGGATGCAGACGTACAATCGGCAGCGCAAAGATTTGCAAAATCTTTTATTTATAACTTTGGTAAAATAGCCGGATCATTTGCCAGTGTTGGCCTAACAATCGCAGTAAATATTGTAGGTGGAATCGAAAGTTTTCTTGCGGAGAATGTTGACCGCATCAAAAAGTATCTGGTTTCGATGTTTGATATTGTAGCCGAAATCATGGATACGTTGGGAAATCTGTCAGCTACTGTGGCAGAAATTTTTTCTTCTGTTTTTGGTTCTCAGACGGCCCAGGATTTAACTGGAGATATCATAGGTATCTTTGCAGCAGTCTTTATGGGGGTTACAGAACTTGTAACTTCATTTGGGCGCGACTTGGTTAACCTTATCGCGCAGCCGATCATTGAAAATAAAGACAAAATTAAAACAGCGCTGTTAGAAACGTTACAACCCATTGAAGTTATCGTGCAGTCTATCGAAGATTTTATTCAGAGTCTCGTGGATAAAATATTAGGGCTTTACAACGATCATATAAAACCGTTTATTGATTCTCTTGCAAGTGGAATTAGTAAAATTCTTGGCATTTTGCTTGATGGGTATAATCAGTATATTGTTCCAGTTTTGGACGGTCTGGCTCAGAAATTTGCTGAGATAATGGCTGGCCCAGTTGGACAGGCTATCGACTCTATCATAACCTTCCTTGGAAAATTGTTTGATGCACTGAAACTTTTATGGGAAAACCTTCTTGTTCCTCTGTTTTCCTGGTTGGCTGAAAACGTTATGCCAGTAATCGCAATGGTACTGGATATTGTCGGAAATGATATTTTAAACCTGTTTTCTGTGATTTCATCTGTAGTAAGCGGTATTTTTGATATCCTGAGTGGCCTCATAGATTTCTTGGTCGGCGTGTTTACAGGAAATTGGGACTTAGCGTTTTCTGGTCTTTCACAGATTGCAGAAGTATTTAGAAGTGCAATTGAAACTATCTTTAATTTTATCCGTGATAATATTTTCCAGCCTTTTGATGATTTTTTGAACGGTGTGTTTTCAACCGACTGGTCAAATGCATTTGGTGTATTTGGAGATGTTCTTAATGGATTTTTTGCTTCATTAAAAAATATATGGAACTCCATAAAGGAAATATTCAGTGGCATTATTGATTTTATCGCTGGTGTATTCACTGGTGACTGGAAAAGAGCATGGGAAGGCGTAAAACAGATATTTAAAGGAATTTGGGATACTCTTGTATCAATTGTTAAAACTCCTATAAATTTAATCATTGGAGCTATTAATGGATTGATCAGAGGGGTAGTTACTGGTATTAATTCAGTAATTGGTGCGCTTAATAGCCTTCATTTCACAATCCCCTCATGGGTTCCAGGTTTTGGCGGCTATGGATTTGGATTTAATATACCGCAAATATCAGCACCACAAATTCCATATCTTGCATCCGGCGCCGTCATCCCTCCGAACAAAGAATTTCTTGCGGTGCTCGGAGACCAGAAGCAGGGAACCAATATTGAAGCACCGGAAAGTCTGATAAGAAAGATCATGCGCGAAGAATTATCAAGAAGTGGAAATAAAAACGGGGCAAATTATACATTTACTGCACAGTTAAATAGAAGAACATTATTCGAAGAAATAATAAAAGAAGCGGAGTTTCAGCAAATGAGAACAGGGGAAAACCCATTTAGATTAGCTTAGGTGATTGATTATGGAAGAGCTTTTTAAAATCGAAGATATTGAAATTGAGCAGCCAGATACATACAGCGCTTCATTTTCCACTACATCTACGGAAGATTCTGATAGAACGCAAGATCTTGTTATGCACAATACCCCGATAGGAACAATTGCAAGCTATCAAATGGGATGGCAGTATATTAAGACAAGTGAGGCATCAAAAATATTAAGACTGATTCTTAATAAATCGAAATTCAAGGTCAGATATTATGATCTTTACAATAATTCTTGGTCAAGCGCCTATTTTTATGCATCCAATTTTGAGATGACACCACTTTGTCTTTCAGATGATTATAAGTATATAGATACTTTTTCTTTTAATATAGTGAAGGTGGATCCAATATGATAAACGTATCTAAAGAGTTTAGAGAAACCATGAAAGTAAGACGCGATTTTAAGGAATATGCAACCATTACTTTTACTTCTGGTGAGTCTAAAACACTTGATTCCAAAGATTTTACGGTATCAAACCAAAGTTTTACTGACGGTGCTGGATCATCTTCTTTCCCCCTGGGAGCCGCTATTGAAAAAAGTATTCAAATAGAAATCATGAACGATAAAGAACAATATTCGGAATATGATTTCTTTGGAGCAAAAATAGAAATTTCTTTGAAATTACAATTATCAGAGACGATCGAATCTATTAATAAAGGGACTTATACAGTTGTTACACCAGAAACATACGGAACTGTTATATCAATAGTCGCTGTTGATGATATGTATAAAGCTGATAGAGAATATGACAGTTCTTTGGTGTATCCAGCTACTGCCGGAGAAGTCCTTCGAGATGCATGTTCTAAGTGCGGAATTTATCTTCTGACTACAACTTTCGAAAATTCCACAAAGGAAATTTTAAATCGTCCCGAAAATGTTACTTACAGGCAGGTAATTGGATTTTGCGCCATGTTTGCTGCAGGTAATGCGAGACTTGATGTTAATAATCGCTTATCCATTATTCCGTATGATTTTTCATATTTTGATAATCACACTATCTTGGACGGCGGTATTTTTGACGCGAATACTCCGTATGCAACAGGAGATGATGCTGACGGAGGTACATTTAAACCGTGGAATGATGGAGATTCTTACGATGGTGGAGAATTTGGAGATAGAGAAAATATCCATATTCTCTATTCTTTTAAAAATCTTACAGTAGATACAGATGATATCGTTGTTACCGGCATTCAAACCACAATTGAAGAAACTGAAGAAATATATATCAGTGGGAATGAAGGATATATGTTTTCTATTGAAAATCCGTTGTTTTCTGGAATCGAAAAGGAAATGACTGATTATTTAGGATCACGTCTTATAGGGATTAAATTCAGAAAATTTTCTGGCGATCATATCTCTGATCCAACAATAGAAGCATATGATTTGGCTTATATAATAGATAGTAAATCCAATGTATATCAAACAATTATTACAGATGTGAACTTTAATGTACTTGGCTGGACTAATTTATCTAACAGTGCAGAAAGTACAATAAGAAACAGCAGTGATTATTTTTCAAATGCTTCAGAAGCTATAGTTGCCGCAAGAAAAGAGACCAAAAAACAAATATCAGAATACGATATGGCGGTACAAATGTTAACGAGCTTAATAACACAATCTTTTGGAGTGTTTAAAACAGAAGAAACCCTGGAAGACGGATCTGCGATTTACTACCTTCATGATAAGCCTACACTAGAAGAGAGCAAAACAATATGGAAGATGACTTCCGATGCTTTTGCTGTCTCAACAGATGGTGGGAAAACGTGGAATGCCGGAATGGATTCGGAAGGTAATGCAGTTGTCAATGTATTAAGCGCCATAGGCATACAATTTGACTGGGCAAAAGGTGGAACCCTTACGCTGGGCGGATACTCAAATCAATATGGAATTCTAAGGATCCTTGATGAAGACGGAAACCAAAAAGGAATCATTAACAGAAGCGGAGTTCATTTATATGGAGGGGACAATACAGATCCCTCTTTTAGGATAACATCTGATTCCGGAGAAGCACTTCTGTCATTTGATTATCTTAATTTAAAACACGTATCAAACAGTGTTATTTTGGATGCAAATGATCCAAGTATAACACTGAGAAATAGTAATCTTAACAGATATGTAAACTTAGATGGAAGTGTAAATAGTATATACGGAAGTCTGACCGTAAATGGAAATGTGTCAGTCACCGGAAGAATGGATGTTTCGGAAGGGTTTAGTACGCTAACTTCTGTTATAGTAGATTGTAATTCGCTAAATACTGATTATGTAGATTGCTCTGGTGGTGCGAGTTTTGATGGGTATACATTCATCAATGACACTTTATCAGTCGAGGGAATATATTGCACCGGGTCACTTACAGTAACCGGAAATAAAAATAGGTTATTAAAAACGAATGATTATGGTGAACGTGTTCAATATGCATACGAAACGGCTTATCCAATGTTTGGTGATGTAGGACGCGGAAGAATAGAAGATGATGGGAAATGTTATATCTTCCTGGAAGATATATTTTTAGAAACAGTAGATATTGAATGTGAATACAATGTTTTCCTTCAAAAGTATGGCAAAGGGGATGTTTGGGTTGAAGAGATCAAAAAATACTATTTTGTCATAAAAGGTACTCCGGGACTTGAGTTTTCGTGGGAGATAAAAGCAAGACAAAAAGACTATTCCTCTCATCGCCTCTTTACACATGATACAAACACAATAAAAGTAAAAAACATGGACTACGGAAAAGAAGCGTTAAAACATGTGAAAGACGTATCAAATTGCAGCAGGATTTTAAATGATAGTTATGTTTTGGATTTGAGAAGATCACAAGAAAGGATGATTTTATTATGAATAAAATTGTAACTGCATTTACGGTTTTTAACACCGGTGAAGGAACAAGGATCAGCATCATATATTCAAAGGTTGATGAGACCGGAAAAATAATATCAGATGCCTCCAGGGTTGATAGGATAATTCTTGATAATGATATTATTTCTGTTTCCGAAGAATTAAAAGAGTACGCTCAATCAATCGTTAACAGCATAGAAGGTGATTAAAAATGGCTATTACAAACCGAAAAGGACCATACTCTGATTTTGATGCGTCAAAGATGTTAAAAGGTGAATTTGCAATAGTGGTTTCCGGGGACCCTAATATTTCTGATGGGCGAGCAGTTTACATATGTTTTGAACCTGGCTATATAAAGAGGCTATCTACGTTTGAAGATATAGAAGAGAATATCGCTGAAGCTGCGAAAGGCGAACGCGGAAGTTTTTGGTATTATGGCACTGCAGTCACTGGCACTTCCACAGACGGGCAATCTTTTGACACTGGAATTAATGACGCTTTAAAAAATGACTATTATCTTAATACTGAAAGCGGAAATATTTACAATTGTACAGTTGGCGGCACTTCATTAGTCGCAAAATGGGCGTATATAGGATGTATTTTAGGCCCTGAAGGACCTCAAGGGGATTTAACGCTAGATAGCCCTATAATTTTTACAAATCCATATAATTATGAAGAACAGATATTATCTGGAGATTCTATTAAAACCGTACTGGAAAAGCTTAATGGATGGTATAAGAATTTCTCCGCAGTAGTATTTTCGGGAGAATATAATGACCTCAAAAACAAGCCTGCTTTAAAAGACGTAGCTACTTCCGGCGATTATAACGACTTGAAAAATAAACCTACAATACCGGAAGAACCGGAAGACTCCGGGTGGATCAATCTTCCACTTGCGTCAGGATATTCCAATATATCCAATTATACAGCACAATATCGAAAAATTGGTAATCAGGTTGAGTTACGTGGCGCAGTCAGAAATGACAGCTCTGATATCGGAGGAGGCACAACGGAAGTAACGGTTGGCACACTACCTGAAGGGTACAGGCCGTCAAAAATGGTATGTGAAATCCATCATGCCTATAATTATCATCGATACCAAATGCGAGTAAATACAAATGGTACGGTTACCGTTTCGAGAGCGATATCATCTTATCAGACGGGTGGATATACAGATATACCATCCGGAGGGACCATATTTTTAGGAGCTACATTCTTTGCAAACGATTAAGGAGAACTGATTATGAATGCACAAAACATGGCAGTATTGACCAATATCATCGGCGCCGTGGAGTCTGGTGGACAAATCTACGGTAAGCGCCGATATGAAGCGTATGCAGGACCGTACACCAATTCCAACAAAGAGGTAACCTGCACCCTGGGATGGGCGCAGAATTACGGGAATGAGGGCAGAAAGCTTTGTCAAATGATCCTTAAAAAAGACCCGGAAGCCTTCCGGGAAGCGGACACAGCAGGCATCGAATCGAAACTATCAGTGGACTGGGTGGCTGCCAAATGGGCACCGACTACCGCCCAGAAGCGTGCGCTGATTGCGATTATTACGACAGATGCAGGCAAAGAATGCCAGGATGCTCTATTTGCTGAGTTAATGCAAAAATACATCAAGTCGGCACAGAAATATGGCGTGATGGACGTAAAGGCGCAGATGATGTGGTGTGAGATCGAGCACCTGGGCGGCCTGGGGCCGACAAAGCAAATCTTTGACCGCGCGGCGAAACCTTATACACCGGACAGTATTTTTGCATCCCTGAAAAAAGATCAAAATGATACCAGCAATGACAATCAGGTGGGGGATAAGAAATTCCAATCGCGGCATGAGTGCTGCGTGAAGTGGATCAAAGAATATGCCGAAGAGGAAGGAGGACAAGCTATGGGAGTTGATATGAATACCGTCATTGCCATTGCAAAGGCAGAGGACGGATATCTGGAAAAGAAATCAAATAGCCAGCTGGACAGCAAGACGGCCAATGCTGGAAGTAAAAATTACACGAAATACTGGCGTGATCTGGCCGACTGGGGGCTTGGGAATTACCAGGCGCAATATTGGTGTGCTGCATTTGTGCATTGGTGCTTTGTTAAGGCGTATGGATTAAAAGCAGCGAAAAGCCTATTGCTCCATGCTCCATACATATCATGTGATACACTGGCATCAAAAAGCAAGGCGGCTGGCCAGCGGTATACAAGTCCGCAGGTAGGCGATGTGGTCGTTTTCTGGAATGGATCACGTTATTCTCATACTGGACTTGTCTACCAGGTGTCCGGAGGATATTTTTACACCATAGAGGGTAATACTTCCGGTGCATCTGGTGTTATATCAAATGGCGGTGGAGTAGTAGTCGGGAAGAAATACCCTGTATCCGGCACATCTCATAGATTTCATCGCCCGAACTATGCGGCGGTGGCGATGGAAGGATCAGCGGCCGTAGAAAACAAAATCATTGCTGCTGGTCAGGTACATGCCAATAACTTTGCTGGATGTGGGATTGTAGTTGATGGAGAGTATGGAACTGAAACCAAGAAGGCCGGAATTAAAGTGGTGCAGAACGCCATGAATCTTGATTACAACGCCGGACTGGAAGTAGACGGTGTATGGGGGCCGAAATCCGATTCTGCCCTGGAAGGCCACTATGTTAAGAAAGGCGAAACTCAGTACATGGTTACCGCCCTTGAAATCCTGTTCATGCTGCGCGGCTATGAATGCGGCGGCGTGGAAAGTCCAGGGGTATTCGGCGAGGGCCTGGAGGAGACTGTCACCATGTATAAAGGCAAAAAAGGCTGGAAAGTCAATGGCACGGCCGGGAAAGGAACCTTTATTTCCCTCATGGGTGTTTCTGTGTGATAAAGACACAGTTACCATAATCCAAAAGGAAGGAGGGCAGCGGTTTGTAACTCATAAACTTTTTTCAGTAATATCTCGTACTATTGCCGCTATATTTTGTATCCCCCGGCCCATCACCGGGGGATTTTCTATTTTTTCCTTATTATTATAGCTTCTCCGTCAAACTTAAGAATCACTTCCCTGTCTTCTTCCGTGATTCCCATTTCCCGGACCCATGTGGTAGGGATGGTTACTCGGTTGGTAATACCTCCGCTACCGGCAGTGCCGCCGGATTTATTAAAAATTACTTTTGCCGTTTTCTCTTGCATTTTACATCCTCCAATGATATTATATATTTAGTCACACAGAATGGATGCTTCCTGCTGTGGATCACCCAGCTATCCGGGTGACGTGGATTGAAATGAATGAATAAATGAAATGAACGGAAATCGTTCAAATAAAAGGCAGGGATCATTACCCTGCCTTTTATCTTTCATTTTTTCCGGCACTGTAACATCTATAAAACTGATCTGTAAGTTCTGCCAGTTGTTCCGGGCTGAGTTCTTCTTTCAGATCGTCTGGTATCCATTTATAGTTATTCCAGAATGTTTCCTGCATACTACCTATTTTCGAAAGTCTCTTTACCATTTCCAGTTTGTACATTTCTCCAAGTTCTTCCAGGGTAATATCTCCGTTTTGGACCGCTTCTTTACCAGCTCTGGTTAAAATGCTCATAGCTTTTTCTTTTCTGATATTTCCTATACCCTTAATATACATTTTATTTCTCCTTACGCAATTCTTACGTTTATGACTTCTTCATCCGGCCCGCAGCAAAAGAATTTTATTGATTCAATTGCAGCTTTTTCCGTCATGCCTTCAGTTTTAAGTTTCTGCACAGCATCCTTTCTGATTAACTCTCTTGACTCTTTATCAATTACGTCATACATAAATTTCATCATTTTTATTTCCTCCTTGACTATCTCCTCTTGATGATTATATTATATAATATTCGTTACGAATAGTCAAGAAGTTTTTAAAGATTTAGAGAAAAATATTGTACCATCTCCGTGACAAATTCCGTGACAAAAAATCTTATCTGCGTGACAAATATATATCTAAACAGCAGATATAAAAAGACAAAAAAATAGCGTATTTATGGGCTTTTCAGGCGATATGCCGCATAAATACGCAATAGCAGATAACGGGAGTCGAACCCGCCTTTCCAGCTTGGGAAGCTAGCGTTCTACCGATGAACCATATCTGCATGTGATTATTATAGCAGTTTTTCCTTGAAAATCAAGAGAAATAAAAGGATTTGGATATATTGAGTTCAATACCCGTTAAACGAAAGGAGGGCCGGGGCATCGCCCCGGCACGTATGAAAAAGAAAATCTATATAAAAAGTAATTGCCTTTTGCTTATGTTCTTAGTATATAGATAAAATGTGATAGAAATGTGATGTTATTTTTAACGTTTTGTGAAAGGATAAGAAACAATTTATAAAGTTGTTTACAGGAAATTTATAAAGAGAGAAGGGCTGACCGCCAGGGCTGGTCAGCTTCGTTCAAGATAATAATGAAGTATGGCGATGAATTCTCCCACGGTAGGCCGGGTATCCAGCGGATATCCGGCGATTGCATTTAAAAATTCCCTGTTTCCATTGTACCAGCAGAATGCTACCACGGTACGAAGAGCATGTTCGACGCTGGAGCGGCTCTTTTTATAATGTTCAGCTATGTCGGTGTAAAGATATTTCCATACGTAGAGGATGTAGTTTTCGTCTTTGCGGCACAGCTCCAATGCGTAGCACAGATAATGGTATCCGCAGTAGGTGGCGCGGATACCCAGAGTATTGACAAGTTCATTAATCTTTTCCATAGCAGTCCTCCCTTTTTTTCTATTTTACAGCATAGGAAAGCAATTTGGATAAAAATTGAAAAAATTTGATATAATTCGACAAAACTCGACAAATGTAAACTGTGAGCACATGAAAACGGCTGAAAGGAACCTAAAGAAAATCTTAAGATTTTTCTGAATCAAATGTAAAGAATTGACTGCTATAGTATAGAAAAGCGGAAGTGGTTAAGCTATACTGTGGTTCAGAGAGAAATCATACGGCCCTCTGAACGAGGGGAAGGGGTGAAATTATGTTGAGCGTATTAGTATGTGATGATGATAAAGAGATAGTGGACGCCATAGAGATATATCTTTCTCAGGAAGGATACCGTATTCTGAAAGCTTATGACGGGATGCAGGCGCTGGAGATTTTGAAAAGAGAAGAAATCCATCTTCTGATCCTGGATATTATGATGCCGCGGATGGACGGCATTCGCGCCACATTGAAGATCCGGGAGGCAAGCAGTATCCCTATTATCATGCTCTCGGCAAAATCGGAGGATACGGACAAGATTCTGGGTCTGAACCTGGGGGCGGATGACTATGTGACGAAGCCTTTTAATCCGCTGGAACTGGTAGCCAGAGCAAAGTCTCAGCTGAGAAGATATACCAAATTGGGAAATATGCAGGAGAAGGACGCGGAAAATGTATTTCGAACAGGCGGACTGCTGATCAATGACGACAGGAAAGAGGTTACGGTGGATGATGAGCCGGTAAAGCTGACGCCCATCGAATACAATATTCTTCTGCTTTTGATGAAAAACCAGGGACGGGTATTTTCCATTGAGCAGATTTATGAAAGTATCTGGCAGGAGGAGGCCATTGCCGCTGACAATACGGTGGCGGTACATATCCGTCATATCCGGGAAAAAATTGAAATCAATCCAAAGGAACCCCGCTACCTGAAGGTGGTCTGGGGCGTGGGCTATAAGGTCGAAAAGATCGAATAGCAAAAAGCAGAGAGGAGTGAAACTATGGAAGAAAGAAGATGGCTGCATTTTTATTCAAAACTGGCAAAGATAACCACGCTGGGCCTTCAGATGCTCTGTGTGGCGGGCTTTGTTCTTTCTGTTATGCTGGCATCCTACGTGGCCAATCAGGTGGGGAGCCTGGAAGATCTGAAGGGAGAGTATCCTTACTGGGAGACCGAAGGCTGCGGTGTATACATTGCTCGGGAAGTGCACAATAGTTCACAGTATGCCAAATATAAACCGATGTTTGAGACAGAGGGAAAGTATGATGAAGAAAAAACGATAGATATCCTGAAACCGTTTGAAAATGCAGAAAAAGAAAAGAATAAAGACACCACCTTTGAGGTGGGAGAGCTGCAGGAAATGCTGGAAGACGGTGTGAAGGATGAGCTTTCCAACATTCTGGAGGTGCCGGAGGAATATTTTGGTTCACCCCAGGAGTATTACGGGGATTGGACCTATGCACAGATTGCGTCCATGGACGTTACCAAGGGCCATCTTCCTCTTTCCTGGATTTCCCTGGAGCAGCAGATTCAGGAAAAGGGGGACGATAAAGTGTCCTACGGACTTTCCGTGTACCGGGGACTGTCGGAGGTGCTGTCGGATCTTGAGGTCTACCTGGATGGAAGGAATGTAAACACCAGCAGTAATTTGAAAGTATACGCAAGAAATACAAAAAACGGCACAGTCTATACCAATGTTTCCAAATGGGAAAAAGAAACTGAGATTCCGGAGGATATTGGCTCCACCAGCGTGCTGCTGCTTTCCTATACCAGAGAGGGAGGTAAAATCACATATCAGGATCAGGCGGAAAACAATGCACAGCAGTATCTGCAGAACTTTTTCCTGAACACCAGTATTCTGGGGGATGACGAGGAGGCTTTGATTGCTCTGGATACGGATTTTACAGCGATGGACGCGCTGCGGGAGATGAAAACCACATATGACGCATGCCAGCCTCATTTTCGCTTTTATGTGGCGGCTGCGCTGGTATGTCTGGCGCTGGGAATGGGATGCTTTGTGACAGCAACCATTCAGACAGGCAGACGGGAAAGAGGCGGAGAAATTATCCTGGGAAAATTTGACCGGATTCCCGTGGAAGTGACTGCGGCAGCACTTCTGATTCCTGGTTTCTTCATATTTGGACTTGGTATCAGCGTTGCGGCTACTCACTACAATGATATGATAACGGCAGTGGTGACAGCGGCTGTGATGGTATTGGGCAGCGCATTGTTTATGGGAGTGTACCTTAGTCTTATCCGCAGGTTTAAGACGAAAACACTGTGGGAAAACAGTCTTTTGCGCAGCATTGTCCGCATGTGCAAAAAGGTGTATGAAGCGCGAAAAATTTCCGGCAGAGTTATCATCCTGTTTGTCTGCTTTGTGCTGGCCCATCTGATCCTGATTGTCCTGCTGGGAGGATTTGCAGTTGTGCTGGCGCTGATTGCCGATGCGGTGGTACTGCTCTATCTGGTAAAGGACTGTGTGGGACGTGAGACCATCAAGGAGGGTCTGACCAGGATTTCTCAGGGAGATCTGGATTATAAAATTGATCTGACGACGCTGAAGGGGGAAAATGCTCAGATGGCGGAGTGCGTCAATTCCGTGGGAGACGGTCTTCAGTCAGCTGTGGAAAAAACCATGAAAAATGAGCGGTTGAAGGCGGAGCTGATTACCAATGTGTCCCATGATATCAAGACGCCCCTGACCTCCATCATCAATTATGTGGATCTTCTGAAACGGGAAGACATTCAGGACGCGAAGATAAGAGGATATATTGAGGTGCTGGATTCCAAATCCCAGAGGCTGAAACAGCTGACCGATGATCTGATTGAAGCCAGCAAGGTATCCACCGGAAATGTGGAACTGCACATGGGGCGGCTTCAGGTGCAGCAGCTTCTGCAGCAGGCCTGCGGGGAGTTTGAGGATAAACTGGCGGAAAAAGGGCTGGTGACCATGCTGAATCAGACAGAGGAGCCGGTGGTGATCACTGCGGACGGGAAGCAGCTGTGGCGGATTTTTGAAAATCTGCTGAATAATATTTATAAGTATGCCATGCCGGGGACCAGGGTATACATTGATCTTAATGTAATGGATAAGAAAGCGGTTCTGACCTTCAAAAACATGTCAGAATATCCGCTGAATATCAGCGCCGATGAACTGACAGAGCGATTTACCAGAGGAGATGCCAGCAGAAGCACCCAGGGAAGCGGGCTGGGACTGTCCATCGCCAAGAATCTGACGGAACTGCAGGGCGGCAGGTTTGAGATCTATCTGGACGGCGACCTGTTTAAGGTTACCTTGATCTTCAATGTGATGGAAAATACGCAGGAATAGTCATAAAGCTCCTTCTGGCTTTGTTTCCTTAAAGTCTTGCGGCAGCAAAAAGTTAATGCTATAATGTTACAAGATTTTGTGGACATTTTCAAAACAGGAGGAGCAGTTTAATGATTAAATTATACGATACCGGTGCATATCTGTTAAATGGAACAGAGCTGGTTGCAGATACGAAAGACGCCCAGGCAGTGATCAAAAGCAAACTGGGCACAGAAGCGCCTTCCAGAGAGGAAGCTGCCAGGGGCACCATCGCCTATGGCATCCTGGCAGATCATAATACCTCGGGAAATATGGAAAAGCTTCAGATTAAATTTGACAAACTGACTTCCCATGATATTACATTTGTGGGAATTATCCAGACAGCAAGAGCTTCCGGACTGGAAAAGTTTCCGGTTCCCTACGTGCTGACCAACTGCCACAACTCCCTGTGCGCAGTAGGCGGAACCATCAATGAGGACGACCACATGTTTGGTCTTACCTGCGCCAAGAAATACGGCGGCGTATACGTTCCCCCTCATCAGGCGGTAATTCATCAGTTTGCCCGTGAGATGCTGGCCGGAGGCGGAAAGATGATCCTTGGTTCCGACAGCCATACCCGTTACGGAGCGCTGGGTACCATGGCCATGGGAGAGGGCGGACCGGAGCTGGTGAAGCAGCTGCTGGAACAGACCTATGATATTGATATGCCGGGTGTGATCGGCGTATATATGACGGGAGCCCCGGTTCCGGGCGTAGGTCCCCAGGACGTGGCGCTGGCTATCATCGGAGCTGTTTTTGCCAACGGTTATGTAAAGAATAAAGTGATGGAATTCGTAGGTCCCGGCGTGGCAAACTTAAGCGCTGATTTCCGTATCGGCGTGGACGTTATGACCACGGAGACTACCTGTCTGTCATCCATCTGGAAGACCGATGAAACCATTAAGGAGTTTTACGATATTCACGGAAGAAGCGCAGATTATAAAGAGCTGAATCCTGCGGCGGTGACATATTACGACGGCATCATTCATGTGGAGCTTGACAAGATTAAACCCATGATTGCCATGCCTTTCCATCCCAGCAATACCTATACCATTGAGGAGCTGAACGCAAATCTGATGGATATTCTGGATGATGTGGAAAAGAAAGCGCTGATCAGTCTGGACGGCAAAGTGGATTATACGCTGAAGGACAAGGTAAGAGACGGAAAGCTTTACGTGGAACAGGGAATTATTGCAGGATGCGCCGGCGGCGGATTTGAAAATATCTGTGCGGCGGCTGACATCTTAAGAGGCGCCAGCATCGGCTACGATGAGTTTACGCTGAGTGTGTATCCGGCAAGTACGCCGATTTACATGGAGCTTGCCAAGAACGGCGTGCTGGCAGACCTGATGGAGACAGGCGCCATCGTGAAGACAGCTTTCTGCGGTCCCTGCTTTGGTGCCGGAGATACACCGGCCAACAACGCCTTAAGTATCCGTCACTCCACCAGAAACTTCCCCAACCGGGAGGGCTCCAAGATACAGAACGGCCAGATATCTTCCGTTGCTTTGATGGACGCCAGATCCATTGCGGCTACGGCGGCCAATAAAGGCTATCTGACCCCGGCTACGGAATTTGCCGGCGAGTACAGACATCCGGTTTACCATTTTGATAAAACCATTTATGAAAACAGAGTATTTGACAGCAAAGGAGAGGCGGATCCTTCCGTTGAGATCAAATTTGGTCCCAATATCAAGGACTGGCCTAAGATGCCGGCTCTGACCGATCATCTGATTCTGAAAGTAGTCAGCGAGATCCATGATCCTGTCACAACCACAGACGAGCTGATTCCTTCGGGCGAGACATCTTCTTTCCGTTCCAATCCACTGGGACTGGCGGAATTTACTCTTTCCAGAAAGGATCCGGCTTATGTGGGACGGGCCAAGGAAGTACAGGCTGCGGAACATGCCAGGGAGGAAGGCGCTGATCCTGCGGGAGCGCTGGCGGAGCTTGCCCCTGTAATGGAGACGGTGAAAAAAGCCGGATATGAAATCAATAATGAAAATACCGGTATCGGAAGTACGATTTTTGCTGTGAAGCCCGGCGACGGTTCCGCCAGAGAGCAGGCGGCTTCCTGTCAGAAGGTACTGGGAGGCTGGGCAAATATCGCCAATGAATATGCCACCAAGAGATACCGCTCCAATCTGATTAACTGGGGAATGCTTCCCTTCCTGATTCCGGAGGGAGATCTTCCATTTGAAAACGGAGACTACCTTTTCGTTCCGGACATCAAAGAAGCGGTAGCCAAAAAGGCGGAAGAAATTACCGTTTATAATGCAGGAAGAGGAATGCAGTCCTTTACTGTGAAACTGGGAGATCTGACAGAGGATGAACGGGAGATCATTCTGAAAGGATGTCTGATTAATTACAACAGAAAATAATGAATAACCATAACAAAGAAGCCGCTGCCGACGCAGCGGTTTCTTGCATATGAACGGGAAGTAAGGTAAAATTATAATAATCGAAAAAAGAGGAGGATGCACAATGAAGGTTGTATTATTAAACGGAAGTCCCCATGAAGCGGGATGCACTTTCACGGCTTTGAGTGAAGTGGCAAAAGAACTGAATAAGAACGGAGTGGATACAGAGATTCTGCAGCTGGGGAAAAATCCTGTGCGGGGCTGTATTGCCTGCGGAAGCTGTGCCAAGACCGGAAAGTGCGCTTTTGACGACGACGTGGCCAATCTGTGGAGAGAAAAGATAGAAGAGGCCGACGGAGTTGTGGTTGGTTCCCCTGTATATTACGGAGCTGCCAACGGCGCCCTCTGTGCCGTTTTGGACAGAGTCTTTTTCTCAGCCACACCGAAATTCCGGTATAAGGCTGCGGCCGCTGTTGTCAGCGCCAGAAGAGGGGGAGCCAGCGCTGCTTTCGACCGCCTGAATAAGTATTTTGCACTGGCGGAGATGCCCATTGTGACTTCTCAGTACTGGAATTCCGTACATGGAATGAATCCCGGTGAAGTCTGTCAGGACATCGAGGGGCTTCAGACGATGCGGACACTGGGCCTTGATATGGCATGGATGTTAAAAGCCATTGCGCAGAAGAAGGAAGCGGAAGGAATGCCGGAAAAAGAAGTTATGATACAGACTAATTTTATCCGTTGATAATGAAAGGCGGCACAGCATGGAAAAGTGACAGTCCATGGCTGCGCCGCTTTTGTGCTGAGGATGTGTTACTGGCCGTTTATCAGTTGAGAAACGGTTGAAAAACGGTAGCCGTCTTCTTTCAGACGGCTGATGACAGGATCAAGAGCTTCGCAGGTGAAGCGTGTGCCGCCGTGCAGCAGGATGATGCTGCCATTTTGCAGATTTTCATTCTGGCATATGGTATCTGTGATTTCGTTAACGCTGTAATCTTTCCAGTCCTGACTGTCTACATTCCAGTTTACCGTAATATAGCCGTTTTTACGGGCATTTTGAATGACGGAATTATCATAGCTCCCGTAGGGAGGCCGGAACAGCTGCATGGATGTTCCGGTAAGACGGTATATTTCTTCATGAAGAGTCCAAAGTTCATGGGTTTGATCCTTTTCATTCAGAGAGGTCATATCCGGATGACTCTGCGTGTGATTTCCCAGTTCATGTCCGGCTGCGATCATATCTTTGGCATCCTGCGTATGGGCTTCCAGCCAATTTCCTGTGATAAAGAAAGTGGCTTTTGTCTGATTTTTTTCCAGCGCAGTCAGCAGGCCGGACACATCATCGGATCTGGAATCTAAATCGAAAGTCAGCGCCAGGCAGGGAGTGTCGGCGGGAGAGCAGAAAACAGGTCCCGCACCCGCTGCCAGCCCTCCTGTGGCTGCCAGCCGTTCCTTCACATTACTCCAGTAAAGGACAGACAGGGCGCTCATAAGAGACAGAGTAAAAAGAAACAAAGCAATGCCGCCATGCTTTCTCATAGTTTCCTTCCTGCTGTGAAATGTCCATTTATTTTATGTTTCTTTGTGGGAAAATATGCCTGTAAGCCAAAAGCGTGGTATACTTAAATCAGTCTATTTTGCAGCGTTATCTTTTGATTTGAAATAAATCTGCTGCTGATTGTTGCCGTTGGAGATCCGGCGTATGTCGTATTCGCTCAGCGAGCGGATAAATGGCGTCAGTTTTGCATAGCCGAAATTTCTGACGTCAAAATCGGGAAGACGTTTGGAAAGCTGATCTCCCAGTTTGCCGGAGAAGATCCAGCCGTCTTCATCGGAGAATTTTTCTACGATGGAGGCAATGGCCTGCTTGACAATATCCAGATCAGACTGGGGCTGATTTTTTTCTTTGGGAACTGTCCGGAAGGTTTTTTCCTGGGAGGAGGATTCCTTTTCCCGTTTCTGCTGGTTGGAATACAGAATATCCAGATATTTAAATTGGTTGCATGCAGCGATAAAGGGTTTTGGGGTTTTGTTCTCCCCCATGCCGATTACCTGCATGCCGGATTCACGCAGACGGGCCACCAGTCGGGTGAAATCACTGTCGGAGGAAGCGATGCAGAAGCCATCTACCGTGCCGGAATACAGGATATCCATGGCGTCGATGATCATGGCGGAATCGGTGGAATTTTTGCCGGTGGTGTAACTGTACTGCTGCATGGGAATGATGGAATTGTCCAGAAGGACGGCTTTCCAGGAGGCAAGGGAAGGGTTGGTCCAGTCACCGTAAATACGTTTATAGGTGGCGACTCCCTCGTTTGCGGTTTCTTCCAGAATGATTTTGATATATTTATCTGAAATGTTATCGGCGTCGATCAGCACGGCAAATTTTAACTCTGTATCCATGTTATAACTCCTCTTCCTTTTTCTTTCTACTATACCATCATGGGGAGGGTTTTTCAAATACAGTTCAGGGGGAAAGTATGTATGGATGTAAAAGAACTGAAATGTTTTGCTGCGGTATATGAAGAGCGAAGCATCAACAAGGCGGCGGGGAAGCTTTTTATCACGTCCCAGGGGCTGGGAAAAGTGATTCAGAAGCTGGAAGAGGAACTGAATATCACATTGTTTGAACGGAGCAAAAAAGGTGTGGTTCCCACGGAAGGCGCCGTTTTCCTGTATGGAAAGGCAAAACAGATGCTGGAGCTGGTCCGGGAGATGGAGCAGGGAATCCGTCAGATCAAGATGAAAGACCATACGCTGCGTCTGGCATGTGCCCGCGGTGTTTTGAATGCGCTTTCATTTTCGCTGATATCGGACTTTATGGAATCCTGTCCTTCTCTTCATGTGGAATGGGCGGAATTTTCCAACCGCGAGGTGAAAGAAAAGGTAGAAGACCTGGAGGCGGATGTGGGAATTGTGGTGGGACGGACACCTTCCGGCAGAATCGACGAGCGCAAAATAGCTTCCCGGGATATCCGGCTGATCATATACGAAGGCCATCCGCTTTACCGGCGTGACAGAGTGGGTGTGGAGGAGCTGAAAGGGGAGAAGATTGTGATACTGAACGAACAGTTTCAGGTATTCCATACTTTTCGAGAGTTATGTAAACAATGTGGTTTTGAACCGGATGTGGCGGCAAAGACGGTGGACAGCAGTTTTTTGTTTCAGCTGTGCAAGGGGAAGGTGGGAATCGGCGTGGTGATTGACTTTTCCACAGAGAATTTCCGCATGGATGGGGTAAAGGTCGTATCCCTGCAGGAGAGGGTAAGCTGGGACATTTATCGGATTTGTCAGAAAAGCTGCAAAAATTTTGAGAATATCCAGGCCTTCGATGGGTATCTGATGGAAAACAAACGGTTGTAAGGTGGAAATGTACTTTTTCTAGCAGAAAACCGCATTTTCTGGTATGCTTTATAAAAAAGGAGGAGCTGTGATGAAGTACAAATATCCAAATTTATGTAAACCAATTAAACTTGGGAATGTAACATTCCGCAACCGTATGTTTTCTGCGCCCATGGGAGGCACGGATATTACGGCAGACTGCTGTATAGGACCGAAATCTACAGCTTTTTATGAGCTGAGAGCCAGAGGGGGAGCCGGCGCTGTTACGGTCAGTGAATGTATGGTTCATCCGGAGACGGATGGTTCCCATGCCTTTCATCTGAATCTGACCACACCGGGTTCTCTTTCCGGCTTTGCCTACACGGCAGACGCTATCCGCCGTCACGGAGCCATTGCCAGTGTGGAGCTTTCCCATTCCGGTCAGTATGCCGGAACGTATCTGACGGACAAAGGCAAAAAGCAGGGTCTTGCTCAGTACGGCCCCAGCGCCGGCGTGCGCCCGGACGGACGTGAGGTAAAGGAGCTGACAAAAGAGCAGATTGATGATATCGTTGCCGCTTACGGTGACTGCGCTGCTCTTGCAAAACGGACCGGCTTTGAAATGGTGATGGTTCATGGGGGACATGGTTGGCTGATCAATCAGTTTTTATCCCCGTACTTCAATCACAGAACGGATGAATACGGCGGATCGCTGGAAAACAGAGTGCGTTTTGCACAGGAAGTTCTGGACAGTGTGAGAAAAGCGGTGGGGCCGGGATTTCCCATCGAATTTCGAATGAGCGGCTCCGAGCTGTTTGAAGGAGGCTATGATCTGGAGGAAGGCGTTGAGATCGCGAAGCTTCTGGAAAGCAGAATTGATCTTCTGCACGTGTCAGCAGGAACGTATCAGCGAGGATTTTCCGTAACCCATCCCTCCATGTTTGTGCCTCATGGCTGCAACGTATATCTGGCGGAAGAGATTAAAAAGCATGTCAGTGTTCCGGTGGCCACGCTGGGAGGTCTGAATGATCCGGCTATGATGGAGGAAATTATTGCATCCGGAAAAGCAGATGTGGTGGAAATGGCCAGAGCCCTTCTGGCGGATCATGAACTGCCCCGGAAGATTATGAGCAACCGTGACGATGAAATCGTCCGTTGTCTGCGCTGCTTTACCTGTATGGCGGAACGTCCGACAACAGCAACCAGACGGTGTACGGTAAATCCGCTGATCGGACGCGAGATGGATGGAACAGAGGTGATTCCCGCCGCGAAAGCAAAGAAGGTGCTGGTGGCAGGCGGAGGTCCCGGCGGACTGAAAGCCGCGCTTACTGCAGCTCAAAGAGGCCACAAAGTTGTTCTCTGTGAAATGTCAGACAGTCTGGGCGGCATCTTAAAGAGTGAACAGGCCATTCCTTTTAAATACGAAATGTATCAGCTGGGTCAGACGCTGGCTCACCTGGCGGAAAAAGAAGGGGTGGAAATCCGCCTGAATACGAAAGTGACAAAAGACTACGTGGAAAAGGAAGAGCCGGACGCGCTGATCATTGCTGTGGGTTCCGAACCCATCGTACCGCCCATCAAAGGAATTGACGGGGAAAATGTGATCGTAGTCAACAATTATTATCTGGAGAAGGAAAAAACGAAAGACCGCGTGGTAGTGCTGGGCGGCGGCCTGGCAGGCTGTGAAGCCGCTGTGCATCTGGCACAGGAAGGCAAAGAAGTGTCCATCGTGGAGATGAGAGACGATGTGGCTGTGGATGCCAATGTACGCCACAGACCGATTCTGCTGACAGAACTGGAGAAGAACAATGTGAAGCTTCTCACAGGATATAAGGGTCTGGAGGTGACCAGTGAGGGTGTAGTCTGTGAAAACCCCGATGGAAAAGAAGAACTGGTGCCCGGGCAGACGGTTATCTGCGCCGTAGGGCAGCGCTCCAGAAGAAACTTTGTGGATGATCTTCTGGGAACGGCTCCTTATATTGCACAGATTGGCGACTGTGTGCGGCCGTCCACCATCACAACGGCCGTATACCAGGGGTATCACGCGGCTCTTGATATCTGATCTAAGAGCGAAAGCCCCCGGGTTCAAAATATTTGCGGAATATATGAGGCGTAATGCCGTTTTCCGCCTTAAAAGAACGGATAAAATGAGTGCTGCTGGTAAAGCCGCACTCATTTGCTATTTCATTGACACTGAGCGCAGATTCAATCAACAGGGATTTTGCCCGTTTCATACGCAGGGAGAGCAGATACTGGTGGGGCGGCTGTCCCGTGTGTTTTTTGAACAGCCGGGAAAAGTACTGGGGATTTAAGGCGCTGGCTGCCGCGATATCATCTACATGCAGATCCTCCTGAAAGTGTGAGGTCATAAAGCGGATGGCGGCGGTGACAGAAGCGGGGATCTGCTTTTTGTCATTCATTGCCAGAAGTCCCAGGATACTGTGCAGCAGAAAAGACAGTCTGTGATCGTCGGACAGTTCAGATTTCAACTCATCCAGCAGGCTGTTAAAATGGAAAAAAAGCTCCGCTTTATCTGGAAAGCAGACACCGCGGACGGGAAAAAGGTAATCAAAATAGGCCTGTGTGGCGCAGCCGTCAAAATGCACCCACTGAAAAGTGACAGGATCCTCCGCCCAGTAAACGTGTTTTTTCTTGCAGTCCAAAAAGACGATGTTTCCCTCCCTGGCGGTGATGTACTGATCCAGAAAACGGATATGGAAACTCCCTTTTATAATTCTGGTCAGCAGGAAAGTATCGCAGTAATCCCGTTTCACACGGTAAGGAAACTGGCAGGTGTAAAGTCCGCCAAAATGAGGGTAATAAAGATGCTCTCTGGCAAAGGCGGAAGGCGAGTGAAAGTAGATGGTGTCGCCGTCGACAATGCCGGATTCCCGGGGGATCGGCTCCAGTCTGGTATAATTATTCATAGTTGTTTTCCTCTCTTACATGAAGTCATAAAATGTATATTTTTCATTCCTTATTGCTGATGATTATACTGCGGCAAACAGATATAATCAACCGTAACAGATATATTATACGAGGAGGATTTCAGATGGAAAGATCACAGCTGGTACTGGATGTTATAGCGAAAAAGAACAGGGAATATCTTCCCAGCCAGATTACCTTTGCCCATGGGTCCAAGAAGATGGAAGTGGCAGAGCATATGGGAATGACAGAGGAAGAACTGGATGTTTATCTGGGAAATCATATTAAAATTACCGCGCAGCTGGATGATATGATACAGGTGGACAAGGCGGATAAATACCGGATGGGCATGGCCATCGAAAAGAAACGCATGATCCCGGAAAAGGGAAGAGAAAATATGGTGTTTGATCTGTGGGGGATGCAGTATGATCTTGACGAGGGCGGATATTTTAATTACGCCCATCCCCTGGCAGAGTGTGACGAGGACGAGTCTCTTTTGGATGATTTTCATGCTCCCGATCTTAAGGATATGGATATGCTGTTTCGGATTGCCGATGAGGATCTGAAAAAATACGGGGATGATTTCCTGGTGATCTTAAGCGGGTATAACGGTATCTGGGAAAAGGCGTATCAGCTTATGGGAATGGAGCAGTTTTTATGTCTTTTGATGACGGAACCGGAAAAAGCCTGCCGGATTATGGATGTGATCACAGAATACAAAGTGGAGGTGGCGAAGGAAACGGTGCGCAGGGGCTATCCTATTGGACACTACGGTGACGATCTGGGCACGCAGATCAGTACCATAGTGTCGGAGGAGACCTTTGTGAAGTATTTTCTGCCCCGATTCCGCCGGGTGTTTCAGGTATTTAAGGATGCGGGCCTTCCGGTGCAGATGCATTCCTGCGGCAAAATCACTCCCTTTATTCCTCATCTGATCGACGCCGGACTGGACGTGCTGGAGCCGGTTCAGGCCTGTTTGGATTTTAAGTTCCTGAAGAAGGAATACGGCAAATATCTCACTTTTTACGGAGGCGTGGACACCCAGGATCTGCTCACATTCCGCACCCCGCAGGAGGTATACGACGGTACGCTGGAGGTAATTAAAGAGCTGGGTGAAGGAGGAGGTCTGATCATTGGACCCTCTCAGGAAATTATGAATAATGTGCCGGTAGAAAATGTGCTGGCTCTTATGAAAGCGATCAAGACGGCAAGAGGGGAGTAAAAAACGAAAAGTCAAAAAAACACTGAGCCGTTTCCTGTACTGTTATATAAAATGTTAAAATGTAAAAAAACATTTTACAATCACATTGATGAATCCATAGTTTTGGCATATAATAATAGTGAAAAAATAGAAGGAGGTCATCATAATGAGGTTTGATGAATTATTTGAACAAAGAAGTCTGGTGGCTTCAAAGTTAAAAGAGTGTATCAGAGATAAAGGTTACACGAAAGTGTCCTTTGCCGATAAGACAGATATATCACGTCCGACATTGGATAGACTGTTAAATGGTGCTGTTGATAGTAAAAGTACATTTGATCGTCATCTGCAGAAGATTTTAAAAGCGTTGAATATGTCAGTAGAAGATTTGTTGCTTTACCATTCTGTTTCTGCTAAACCAGCTACAGCAACAGTTTTTTCGCAGAATGCCCCTTTGCAGCATGAAATGAGTGAAACAGCGAAGAAACAGTATAACCTGCTTCTTGATGTTATTGATTTGTGTGAAATATATTATTAAGGATGACGTGTATGAGTGAATTAATAACTTCTGAAAATATAGATTTAGTTATAAAAAAGAATGATGAAATCAGAGATGAAGTGTTGGAGCAAACAATGAAATTACAAATGAATCCTGCAATTATGAAGGTTGCATCAAGACCACAGCTTGCTTTACTGATTTTGCAGGGATTTGGTTTGATTCAGATGCCCATTGAAGATAAATTTTGGAGCGGAGCAATTTTTGTGAAAAACGGGAAAATAATACCTGTCCTTAATACAGCGCTGCCTCGTGCAAATCAATATTTTACAGCGTGGCATGAAATCTATCATCTTATTTTTGATAAAGTATCATTTGACCATTTTATTGAAAGGGATAATACTATGGAGGAACGAAAGGCTGAATGTTTTGCAGCAAGTATGCTGTTGACGGGAGTTGACAGATATTTTATAGAACTTCCTGAGATGGACTTTGTTTCAAAGATATTCCACTGTATGTCAGCATTTCAGGCTCCGTATAAAGCAGTATTGGTTTCTCTTTATGAATATGCGCTTCAGAGCGAAAATGAAATACTGAAGAAAAGAGTTAAAGAAGTTTTTGGTCTGGAAGTTGAAAATATGCCACAGAAGTTTCGGGAACTTGGTTTGGATGACAGTCTGGTAAAACCATCCTATGTAATCAACGCCTCCTCATTGCAGGAACGGATAAGAAATAGCAAAACCAAGAATCCAGAAATTAATTATCATAAGGATAATGAAGAATTTCTAATAAATATTATGAAAGAAATCTCTATGATTACGAGAAAGGGCGAATGATAACAATAACGAGAATTACAAATATTGATAATAAAAAGCATATCGCTCTTGTAGACGCATCTTCTATCTCATTTATGCAGGGATTAGAGGCAAAAGGGATTCGAGCAAATTATATTTTGAAGGACTATGATCTTATTCTTATTCCAGAATGGGTGTTGGTGGAAATCAATGATGCAGAAGGCAGAACAAATTACTTGCAGAAGCTGATTGAGCTAGGATATCCGATATATAGCATTGCAGAAGAAGATTATTCGGATCTTGCAAATAATGAGGAAGGGAATCTTTATCAGATTGTTCTTGCCTCGACATATCAGATTGGAAGAATCAAAAGCTATTTGCGTCGCTTTGTGGAAAAGGAAGATGCGCTTGACATGGATGCATATAAAGATTGGATTAATAAGCTTTATGACGAATGGCCGATTCCAGGTCAGATGTTATCTTCGGGCAGAACAAAAAAGAAGAATGCCGGAGAAGTTTCTATCACAATTTTGGCAGAAGTAGTTTCTTGGTATTATCCGGAAACAGAGGCACTGACTGTATATTCGCAAGATAGTGATACTTATGAGTTCCACCGTAATGCTGAGGCCAGTTTAAAAGAAATGTTCACTTCAAGGACACATGTACCGGTTTCGTATAAGAGCAATGATGCTATTCTTTGCCAGCTTTTCCGTGATGGGAAAATAAGCATTGAAAATCTGGGAGATTATAGGAAGGATATTCGTAGAATTACTTACAGTAAGGTACAGGACGACCATTCCGTGATTTTAGTAACGGAAGTGGTTGATAACGACCTGTTCTTAGAACTGGTTCAAGATACATCGGTTCATATTATTTTTTAATGAATATGGAAACGGAAAATTTTCATACAGATACTTATTGAAGGGGGCTGTCGGGAAATAAACAGCCTATGATAATGGGGACGGTATGGTTCATGCGA
>CAMMBV010000045.1 GCA_946494335.1 uncultured Ruminococcus sp.
CAGTTTTAAGGAACCCTTCTTCTTATTGTGTCCATTCTATGGGGTATAGTTTAGAACAAAGTGTTCATCATACCTTTTTCCATACCTTTCTTTAGCCCTTTTTCCATACCCTTTTCTATCCCTTTTTCCAGAATTCCAGTACTCAAATTACACATAAAGCTCACCTCCTGACTGATCTCTTCCGTGACATTGATATGAAACTCCTCTGACAGCGCCGCCTTTTTCTCCTGTGCAGAACGTTCCGTGGAAAACATTTTACTGAGCAGCCGTACCGCATCATCTTCACTGTTTTCTCCATCAGAACCCAGGCGCATGACGATTACACGCATCAAATCGTAGTTTTTCTCTTCTTCCCGGTAAGTCCCCCTCCTGCACTTTTCCAAAAAGCGGTATTCGTTGATCGCATCGGAACGGCTTATGAAAAAAAGAAAAGGATGCCCCTTTCCCGTGAACTTAAAATCCACAGTTTTGGGGCATCCTTTTGTTATGTAAAAATTAGATTTCAGAAATTTTAACCGGACGGTTTTCATCCAGAGAACGTTTTGCAGCGATAGCGATTTTAACCGGCATAAGTCCGTCGATTCCGCTTACCGGAACTTCTTTGTCATTGATAACTGCATCAACGAAGTCAAGTTCTTCAGCGATAAATGCATCGTTGTATCTTTCCAGGAAGAACCAGGTCGGTTTTGTGCAGGTTACGCCGTCAGCTGTGCTGATCATTGCTGTATCGCCCAGATCGTTAGCTACCTGTACGCAGCCTTTCTTGCAGTGAACTTCTGTTCTCTGATCGTATCCGTAGGGAGCTTCACGGCTGTTGTCGATTACGCCGATAGCGCCGTTTTCAAATTTCAGCATAACGATTGCTGTATCAACATCGTCATATTTTGCAAATTCTTCGTCAACCTTGATTGTTCCGAATGTGCTTACTTCTGTAACTTCACTTCCGGACAGATAACGAACCATATCAAAGTCATGAATCATCATATCCAGGAAAATACCGCCGGATACTTTAACGTAAGCCATTGGCGGAGCTTCCGGGTCACGGGATGTAACTTTAACGATAGCGGGATCGCCAAGAATACCGGATGCAACAGTATCTCTTACTTTTTTATGGTTGTGGTCGAAACGACGAACGAATCCAACCTGCAGTTTTACACCGGCTTTGTCTACTGCTGCCAGCGCATCTTCGATAACTTTTACGTCAGTAGAGATCGGTTTCTCACAGAAAATGTGTTTTCCTGCTTCTGCTGCTTTTACGATAAATTCTGCATGTGTGTCTGTAGAAGAACAGATAAATACTGCATCCACATCAGGATTTGCAAATACATCATCTGAATTTTTAGAGCAGTTTGTGATTCCCAGGCTGTTAGCCCATGCAACAGAATCATCATTCAGGAATGGGTCTGCTACCATAACAACTTCTGCATCCGGAACGGAATTTACCAGATTTGTTACATGAAGTTTACCAATTCTACCAACGCCTAAAACGCCGATTCTAAGTTTTTTTGCCATCTCTTTTACTTCCTTTCGAGTGTTTTTATAGTTAACATTATAATCCAATTTGTATTCCCAGTCAATCGGAACAAATGAAATTTACAATTTATTTTCTTCTAATTGCCCATGCAATCAGAATAAATTCCACAATTTCAACACCTATTGCGAGAGTGAAGCAGATTTCCCCGTTTTTTCCCGTTATCTCCATCACGAATCCTGCCACAAGAAAGGTCAGCGCCAGACCAAATCCCAGAAACACATATCCTGCCGTCCGGTAAGACCGCTTTTTTTCTTCCTCATCCATTTTTGACAGATCTTTTTTTTCGCCCGGCTTGGCCATGGCGTAGATATTCAGGGGGATTTTTCCTTTTTCCATAAAAGCTGCGGCCGATTTCTGAAAACATCTGCTGGCCGCCATAATGCAGACTACTACCAGAATAACATTTATCACCTGTGAACTCATATTACTGCTCTCCTTTTTCCTCTTCCAATTCTGTTTTCACCCTTTCCAGATAGTCCCTGTCCTTTGACTTCCTGGACGGCACAAGACGGCTCACGATCCCGCCTTTTCCTCTCTTTTTTACATAAAAATACCCGATAATGGAAAAAACCACGGCTCCCACAAAATTCACCAGCAGATCTTTCATGGTGTCAATGAGCCCTATGTCCAGATAACCGCCAAGCCCCAGCTCTTTTCCATTTATCATCACTTCCTCTATACCGCGGATCATGTAGGGTGTATTTCCTCCTGCAGGATCCAGCATCACGCTACTGATCGTATGTATCACCGTATCTTTTTGCATATCCAGCCTGAAAAACTGATCCATGGCAAACTCAAAAAATTCCCAGATCACGCCGATGGTCATGGAAAAGCAGAACGCCACCAGGGCGATAAATGCCGGTGAAAGATTAAACATGACCCTTTTGCTGTCATTGAGCAGCACCACCATGGACAATCCGATAGCCGCCGCCAGAAAACCGTTTAAAGTATGCAAAATCGTATCCCAGAAAGGGATGATGATATAAAACTCCTGTATCTCTCCCAGTATTTCAGCGGAAAAGATAAACAGCATAATGATGATCTCAAGGGTGGTGGGCAGCTCGATTTTAAAGCTCACCTGTATCAGACTGGGAACAAACAGCAGCAGAAGCGTCAGAATACCCAGAAATACATTTTCATAATTCCCGTTGAAAAACTGTCGGATCATCACCAGAACCACAAGGATGCGAAGGGTACTGAAAACAAGAAACGAGCTTTTGTGTTCCCGAAGTTCCCTGCGCATTGCCTCGGCCATTATTTTACATTTTCTTTTCACCTGTGTCCTCCATTCTCTCGTCTGTCTTTATTTTGCCGCGTTACGTTATTATACCATCTTTTCCTGGCATCAGTTATCCTGAACATTTGTTCTTGCTTTTTCACCCGATCTGTAGTAAGATAAAGTCATCGAACAAATGTTCTTTCTTGGAGGAAGCCATTATGATCACTGTGAAAAAGGAACAGTCTTTACAGGAAAAACTGCACATACTGGCCGACGCTGCCAAATACGACGTGGCCTGTACGTCCAGCGGCTCCGACAGACGCGGGAAAACCGGATTTCTGGGAAATGCCGCTGCCGCCGGCATCTGCCACAGCTTTTCCGGAGACGGACGCTGCATATCGCTTCTGAAAATTCTCTACAGCAACGAATGTATTTACGACTGCCGGTACTGTGTCAGCCGCCGTTCCAACGACCGCCCCCGGGCCACCTTTACTCCTGTGGAAATCTGCCGCCTTACCATGGAATTCTACCGCCGCAACTACATCGAAGGCCTGTTTCTCAGCTCCGGCGTCTGTCAAAGCCCGGAGTATACCATGGAAAAGATCTATGAAACCGTGCGCCTGCTTCGTACCCGCTTTCATTTCAACGGTTATATCCATGTGAAAGCCATCCCCAACGCCCCGGAAGAACTGCTGACCCTGACCGGTTTCCTGGTGGACCGCATGAGCATTAATATGGAACTTCCCACGGAGGAAAGTCTGAAAAAGCTGGCCCCCCACAAATCCTTCCGCAGTATTTTTCAGCCCATGAAGCAGATTGCAGGCGGCATTATGACCTCCCGGCTTTCATCCGGAAAATCTCCAACCCTGGACAGACATCGTTCCAACCAGTATTTAAGCGGAAGCATTTTTAACCGGAAAGCCCTGGAAGACAGTACCGTCAGCCCCTCTGACGCTCCCCGGGGTTTTGATTTAAGCCTCAAAAAAGAGCAGACTCCCTTTATCCCCGCCGGGCAGAGTACGCAGATGATCATAGGTGCAGCGCCGGAAAACGACTTTTTGCTTCTTCAAACGGCTCAGACCCTGTATCGCCGGTTTGATCTGAAACGTGTATTTTATTCCGCCTATATACCGGTCAATGAGGATCCCATGCTTCCGCCTCCCGATACGGCGGTTCCGCTTCTGCGTGAACACCGCCTTTACCAGGCGGACTGGCTGCTGCGATTTTACGGTTTTCAGGCGGAAGAGCTGTTAAGCCCTGACCGGCCCAACTTTAATCCTTTGCTGGATCCCAAATGCGACTGGGCTTTGCGGCATCTGGAACACTTTCCCATTGAAATCAACCAGGCGCCCTTTGAGACTCTGATGAGAGTTCCCGGTATCGGCAGCAAGTCCGCCCTTCGGATCGTAAACGCCAGACGCTTCGGAGCTTTGGACTTTACTCACCTGAAAAAAATCGGTGTAGTCTTAAAACGCGCAAAATATTTTATCACCTGCAGCGGCGCCATGATGTACCGCATCCCCATGGAGGAAAAATTTATCACCCGCCAGCTGACCGGGGAAGAATACCAGGCAAACTGGGATATCTCTCACCCGCAGACTTACCATCAGATGACACTTTTTGAAACAGGAGGATTTTCTGTATGAATGTTTTGACCTGCGCCGATGATTTTGGCTCAATGATGACCTGCATTTATGAAGCGTACGCATGCCGTCTGGGTCACCGCAGCATCCGTCTTGAGCTGGAACCCATCCTACAGCCGGAGCTTTTCTGCCAGTACCGACAGGTGGACTTTGACGAAAAGAAAGCCGCCGCAGTCATCCGTTCCATCCAGGAAAAGATATCCTGGGAAGCCTGGCAGCTGGTTTACCGGGCCGCCATGTCCTGGCAGCCCCACCGTCTGGACTGCATCTACCGCTTTCTTCTCCTGGGCTTTCACTTTGGAGCGTCCGTCACGGATATGCTGCAGCATCCCGCCGTATCCGGCCTTTTCGCTCTCAGCCGGAACGTCATGAATGAAGCCCATTATTTCCGTGAATTCATCCGTTTCTCATCTGCAAAAGAAAAATTCCTGGTCAGCCACATTGAACCCAAATGCAATATCCTCACTTTAGTGGCGCCGCATTTTTCCGACCGTATGCCTTCAGAATACTGGATGATCATTGACGATACGCGAAATATAGCGGCTGTCCAGCCCGCCGACGAACCTTTTTATCTGACATCCGTCACCGAAGAAGAAATGCTTCGGCTGAAACAGGCAGAAAAAGAGGACGGCATAACCGTCCTCTGGAAAGAATTTTTCCATTCCATTTCCATTTCACAGCGGGCCTCAGCCAGACGACAGCGCACCATGCTTCCCGTATGGTACCGCCGCCATATGCCTGAGTTTCATGAATGAAATTCCGTGCTGTACCTTTTTTTCAGGATACCTGGATGACATTTTCACATTTTCTGTATTCCTCATCCTTCAAAGCCGTGGTGATGATTCTGGCATCCTCAAATGCTCCGAACTGCACCATGGATATTTTGGATATTTTGGAACTGTCGCACAGCACATAGCATTCCCTGCAGTGCTTCATGGAATATTCTTTTACTTTCGCCTCCCTGACGCCCGGCGTTGTAAAACCCGCGCTTTTCTCCACGCCGTTTGTGCCCCAGAATCCTTTGGTGAAATGGTACTTTTCCAGGAATTCCAGCGCCTCCTCGCCCACAATGGCCTCTGTCACGGTTTTAAATTCCCCTCCGGTCAGATGCACCTGAAATCCCATGGACGCCAGCTTTCTGGCATGCATGATGGCGTTTGTCACAAATACGGCGCTGCTCTGGGTCAGATAGTCAAGCATATGTCCCGTCGTCGTACCGGAGTCCAGATATATCATGTCGCCCGCTTCAATAAGCGAGGCCGCATATCTGGCGATTCTGTTTTTTTCCTCCCGGTTGATGTCTTCCCGCACTTCCACAAAAGAGTCATTATGCAGTCCGCTGTTGCGGATGGCAATGGCGCCGCCGTGAACCTTCGTCAAAAGCCCTTTCCTGTCAAGTACCGTCAAATCCCTGCGAATGGTGGATTCAGAAATTTTCAGCCGCTCAATCAACTCCTGAATCTGTATACTCCCTCTGCTCTCCACCAGTCTTACAATTTCTTCCATTCTCTCTTCAACCAGCATTTTTTTCTCCCCATTTTAAATTTTTACTGTTTTAGAATATCCCGCTTTTCTTTACCGCTTCGGCAGCGGCATCAATCACCTCTTCCTCCTGCACCAGAGCGATGCGTACATACCCTTCTCCCGACGGCCCGAAAGCGCTGCCCGGCGTAACCATAACCCCAGCACGCTCCAGAAGATCTTTCACGAATTCCATGGATGACGTATATGTATCCGGAATCTGCGCCCAGACAAACATTGTGGCCGGCGAACGGTCCATATGCCAGCCTGCCTTGGCCATAGAGTCACACAGACGGTCCCTTCTTCGCCGGTATGCCTCTCTCGTTCTTCTGACACATTCCTGATCCCCCGTAACAGCCGCCACCGCCGCTCTCTGGATGGGAAGGAACATTCCATAATCCATGTTGGACTTCAGGGTCGCCAGATGCTCCACCACCTGCTGGTTTCCCAGGCAGAAACCGATTCTGGCTCCTGCAAGACCGTAGGTTTTGGACAGAGAATTAAATTCCACCCCCACTTCTTTTGCTCCCGGATAGGCCAGGAAACTGCCGCCCTGCTCGTCGCTGTCAAAAATCAGTTCGCTGTATGCATTGTCGTGCAGCACAATGATGTCGTATTTTCGGGCAAAGGCAATCAGCTTTTCGTAAAACCAGGAAGGAGCCGTGGCCGCCGTGGGATTGTTGGGATAGGACACCACCATAAGCTTTGCCTTCCTGGCATCCTCCTCCCGGATCGCATCAAAGTCAATCAGGTAATTGTTTTCCTTTTTCAGCGGCATATACACCAGCCGCGCCCCTGCTATTTTCGGTCCATCCCCAAAAACAGGGTAGCAGGGATCCGGCACCAGAACCACATCCCCCGGATCCACTACAGAAAGGCAGATATGGGCCAATCCTTCCTGTGACCCCAGAAGAGAAACGATCTCTCTGTCCGGGTTCAGGGTTACGTGATATCTTCTCTGATACCATTGCGCCACTGCATGGTGCAGCTCGTCCAGATCCTTTATGGCATAGACATAGTTTCCTTTGTCCGAGGCCGCATCCACAAGAGCGTCTATAATATGCGGAGCAGGTGGAATATTGGGCGTGCCGATACTCAGATCAATCACGCGTTCGCCTTTCTTTTCCTTCTCCTGCTTCATTTTTGCCAGAACGGTGAACACACTTTCACCGAACATATCCATTCGTTTTGCAAACTCCAATGTCTTATTCCCCTTTTAAAAATCGGTATTTTATATAATGAAGAGTATAACTCTCCCCCTTTTTCGCCAGCATGCGCAGCAGAAATTCCATCTGCTTCTTCGTTTCTCTGTGTACGAACCAGAGCCGGTCCTTTCCCTTCAGATAATACTGCAGCGGCGCCTGATCCGTATAGGAATCGCCGGCGTAGGTTCTGCAGGCGCTGATGCGGTCCATAATCATCTCTGCCACGTATCTTCTTGGCATCTTCATACCGGTAATGATGGTTTTGCAGTCGCCGCCATAATCAATCCAGTATTCGTAATGGTGTTTGTTCCGCCCCTTGTGATGCAGCCAGGAGGTTGAGATTCCCAGCGCTTCCCTCTCTGCATTGTTGGGACTTCTGTTGCCCTGATAGTATCTGCAGCCCACCTTAAATTCCGTCCAGGAATACTTGGAAAGGTCATGGCACAGTCCTTGCCGGTATAGTCCGATACGGAAACAATACTGCATCACCAGCAGCTTATGCTTTGTAATCGTTTTAAAATGTTTCCAGATATACATATTTTACTTCAACCTCATTTTCCCACTAATATCATCACCGTTCTGGGAGGAACCAAAAGCTCCTTTTCCTCCCCGTGCTCTTTGTACTCTTCGTAAAATCCGCTGCCAACGGGTTCACTGGTATCAGCAATCCGGTACCATTTTCTGTCCTCCGGAAGATTGGGAAGCGCAAAGATTTTTTCTTCCCAGTACATGTTGTATGCAACGTAGATATAATCATCCGTCTCCCCGTCTGCCTTTTGCGCATATTCTCCGCAGTACATAATGCCGATGCTTCTGCTTTTACTGTCCATTTCAGAAAACCAGGCTCTTTCACTGTGGCAGGAGATTTCAGGGACACCTTTGGATTTATAATCCGTATCCTTAAGTTCCCGCTCCATATGGAGAATGGGATGTGCCTTTCTGAAGGCTATGGCTTCCTTTACAAAAGCCTGCAGCTCTTCCCCTCTTTTGTTCCTGTTCCAGTCGGTCCAGCCCACCGCATTATCCTGGCACCAGGCATTATTATTTCCAGCCTGGCTGTTGCACATTTCATCGCCCGCATAAATCATGGGAACTCCCTGACTCAACAGCAGCAAGAGAAAAGCATTTTTTTGCTGCCGCCTGCGCAGCGCAAGCACCGCCGCCTTTCTTGTAACGCCTTCCACGCCGCAGTTCCAGCTGTCGTTGCTGCTGCTGCCGTCCCGGTTGTCTTCCCCATTTTCCTCGTTATGCTTCTCATTGTAGGAGACGGCGTCTGCCAGCGTAAACCCATCCTGGCAGGCGAGATAATTAATCACGCCAAAATAGGGCGAATTATGTCTGTTATGCCACACATAACCGGATACCTGATTTTCATCGCCCTTTAAAAAACGCCGGGCGCTTCCCATGAAATCCGCGCTGCACACCGCAAGGTTTCTGTTCTCAGGCGGACATCCCTGATAAATTTGCGGTATATCAAATCCGGCGCAGATGATCTTGGTCCGACTTAACAGCTCATCCTTTGCGATCAGATCAGCCGGTATGGATGCGCCTACCAGATGGAAACCGTCAATGTGGTATGTCTGCATCCAGAAACGCAGTATTTCTACGATAGAAAGGGGGGAAAAGTTCTCCTCAAAATAGAATTCCATGATACATTCTATTCCGGCTTCATGGAAACTGTCGATGCATTCTTTAAACTCCTGCACACTGTCTTTTCCCGCACAGTAGGATGATTTCGGCGCACAGTAAAATCCTCCGGTATAACCCCAGAAATTCACCTGACTTTTCTTTGGCACAGCAGGCATGGGCGTTCTTTTGTTTTCCATTGGCAGGGACTCCAAAATCTCATCAAAATCATAAGCCGGCATCAGTTCCACCGATGTAATCCCCATATCCTTCAGATAGGGAATTTTCTCTTTCAGTCCGGCGAAAGTTCCCTTTTTGACCGTCTTTGACTGCCTTGCACTGGTAAATCCCCGCACATGAAGCTTATAAAGCACCATCTGGGAGTAAGGAACAGATACGGACGGCACATCCGAAGGCATCATCTCACTCTCCGCCGGAAGTATTCCGCGTACACTGTGTTCATTTTCTTCATTTTTTTCCTGCCCGAACTTTTCTCTTCCCGTAAGCGCCCGAGCCCATGGATCCGCGGTAATCGCACCGTCAATCCTGTAATTGTATTCGATTCTTGCCTCTCCCAGTCCTCCAATCCAGACGGAAATGACGCTGCCGGTGCGAAACTCATCAGAAAGAGGAATTTCTTTCCAGATCTTCCCGCTCTTTGCCCTGTACAAAATCAGGCTTGCCTCTTTACGGTTTCTTCCCATGGATACACTGAAGTTGACACCGCCATCCCTTCTTGACGCACCCGGTACCTGAGGAAATCCTTTCTTTATTTCCAGCCCACCTGTTTTTGACAAAACCACACCACTATTTATCATCCTCTTTCCTCCGTACTTTTTCTATTATTTACGATATTCTTCCGCATTAAAGATCGATTTCAAGTTCCACCGGACAGTGATCCGAACCCATAATCTGCGTATGAATGGCAGCGTCCTTAAGCTCATCTCTCAATTTTTCGGACACACAGAAATAGTCAATACGCCAACCTGCATTCTTTTCCCTGGCCCGGAACCGATAAGACCACCAGGAGTAGATCTGCTCCGCATCCGGGTAGAAATAACGGAACGTATCTATATAACCATGGGAAAGCACCGTGGTAAATTTCGCTCTTTCTTCGTCCGTAAAGCCCGCATTTTTCCGGTTTGTCTTGGGATTTTTCAGATCGATCTCCTGATGTGCCACATTCAGATCGCCGCAGAACACCACCGGTTTTCTCTCGTTAAGACCGTCTATATATTCCAGAAAGGCATCCTCCCAATCCATCCGGTAAGAAAGCCGGGCCAGCTCGCTTTGGGAGTTGGGCGTATAGACCGTAACCAGATAAAAGTTCTCAAACTCCAGCGTAATCACACGGCCTTCCTGATCATGCTCTTCTCTTCCTATGCCATAACTTACCGCCAGAGGTTCCTTCTTTGTAAAAACAGCCGTACCGGAATAGCCTTTTTTCTTCGCATAGTTCCAGTACTGAAAGTATCCGGGCGTATCCAGCTCAATCTGTCCTTCCTGCAGCTTGCTCTCCTGAATACAGAAAATATCCGCATCCATCTGCCGGAACACATCCATAAACCCTTTATTTACACAGGCCCTGAGGCCATTTACATTCCAGGAAATCAGTTTCATATAAGCCTCCATCTCGTCGTATTTCATACTTTCTGACAGGGGAAACAAAAATAAGTCCCCTCACGCCAATTATATCCGTTTTACACCTCTTTTTCAATGACTTTGAAGAAGGCCAGGCTCTCATCCTGCGGCCCGTGAAAATGGCAGCCCTGTTTACGGCAGGCTTCCACCGCCTCGAAGATTTCCTCTGTCAGGCGTTCGCCGGGACACACAAGAGGAATTCCCGGCGGATAGGGGGCGATCATCTCAGCGGCAGTCATTCCCACCGCGTCCTCCCACCTTACCGTGCGGGAAGGGGAAAAATACGCTTCCCGGGGAGTCATCACCACAGGAGCCGGTTTCGGCATGGGAAGATTCCGGCATGCCAATGGACGCTCTCCCGCTCTTTTACTGATACCTTTCAGCGCATCCAGCAGCTTTTCCAGATCTTCCTTTTCATTGGCAAAGGTTACAATGGCCACAACATTTTTAAAGTCCGACATCTCTGTCTCAATCCGGTATTCATTTCTTAATATTTTCTGCAGTTCATAACCGCTCATATTTTCGCAGCCGAATACAAGGCGTGTCTCATCCAGTCCGGCGGCCCAAAAGCCATCCGGCAGCTGGTCTTTTCCCAGACATCTCATATGAGGAAGCCTGCGGATTTCCCGGCGGGCAAAGGAAGCCAGTTCAAGGGCTTTTTCCGCCATTTCCTTTCCCCGGCAGGCCAGTTCATATCTTGAATTATCCAAAGAAGTCATCAAAAGATAGGAGGGGCTGGTACTTTGCACCAGCTTCAGCGCCTTTTCTATACGATCCGGCGGAATTCGTTCTGTCCTTATATGAAGCACCGAACTTTGGGTCAGCGCGCCTGTGGTTTTGTGAAAACTCTGGGCACAGCCATCTGCACCCTGCAAAAGAGCTCCCTTTGGAAGGCGATCCGTAAAATACAGATGACTTCCATGGGCCTCATCTACCAGAAGAGGGACTCCGGCTTCATGACAGATCCCCGCAATGGCTTTTACATCACAGCAGATTCCATAGTAAGAAGGGCTGACCAGAAATACCGCTTTCACAGCAGGGCGGGCTTTCAGCGCCGCTTTCACATCCTCCGGTGAAATACCGCCGGAAACCCCGGCATCCTCTATCCACCGCGGCATCAGATAAACCGGCCTTGCCCCGCCAAGAATCAGCCCCTGCAAAACGGATTTATGCACATTTCTGGGGAGCAGGATTTCATCTCCTTCTTTGAGTGTGCCCAAAAGCATGGCTTCATTTCCACAGGTCGTCCCATTTACAAGGAAATAACTTTTATCCGCCTTATAAAGATCCGCCAGCAGTTCCTGTGCCTCGCGGATTGCCCCCTGGGGCTGATGAAGATCATCCAGGCCCTGTGCCTCCGTCAGATCATATTTCAAAATTCCGCATTCCTCTTCAGTGAGCCAGCGCCGCCCAAGGCCGCGCTCATACCTGTGTCCGGGTATACAAAAATATACCGGCCTGTTTTTCTGATATTCCTTTAACGCATCCACCAGGGGAGCTCTGTCCTGATTTTCCATCTTTCACTCCAATCGGATATGCCGTTGCCCGGCAAATGTCTGCTCGTGCAAGCACGGCAACCGCTTGCCGGTCGTATCGCACAAAATAAGGAGACATAGAATATCCATGTCTCCTAAAATGACTGTCTTTATCAGCAGACTTCCACTGTCCAGCTATATTTGTCTTCCACGCTTCCCCACTGAATGCCTGTCAGATAATCGTAAAGCTTCTGTGTCAGTTCGCCGGTCTTGAAATCATTCACCGTCACTTTGTCATCTTTATAGACAAACTCCCCTACCGGTGAGATGACCGCTGCTGTTCCCGTTCCAAAAGCTTCCTCCAGTGTTCCGTCGTGACCCGCCTTCATCAGATCGTCCACGGAAAGTCTGGTTTCATTTACTTTATAACCCCAATCTTTCAGAATATGGATAATAGAATCTCTTGTGACGCCGGGAAGTACCGTTCCTTCTATGGGCGCCGTATAAATCTCTCCCGCGATTTTGAACATAATGTTCATGGTTCCTACTTCTTCCACATATTTGCGCTCTACGCCATCCAGCCAGAGCACCTGTGCGCATCCCTGTTTCTCTGCTTTTACCTGACCCAGTATGGAAGCTGCATAGTTGCCGCCGCATTTTGTAAATCCGGTTCCTCCCTTTACTGCACGCACCAGTTCGTCCTCTACCAGAATCCGCACCGGGTTTACGCCTTCTGCGTAATATGCACCCACCGGCGTACAAATCACGACAAATTTATAGGAATTTGCCATGTGAACGCCAAGGGAAGATTCCGTGGCAAACATAAACGGACGGATATACAAAGAAGTTTCCGGTTCAGACGGAACCCAGTCGCGCTCTACTTTCACCAGTTCCTTTACGGCCTCTACAAACATCTCTTCCGGGAATTCCGGCATACACAGTCTTTCATTTGACCTGATCATACGTCTGGCATTCATTTCCGGACGGAACAGCTGAATCTTTCCCTCCGCAGTGCGATATGCCTTCATGCCCTCAAATGTTTCCTGCGCGTAATGAAGCGTAACGCAGGCCGGGTCCAGCAGCATCGGTTCATGAGGTACGATTCTGGCGTCGTGCCATTCATTCTCTCTGTCCCAGTCCATGACAAACATATAATCCGTCATATACTTTCCGAAGCCCAGATTTTTCTGGTCCGGTTTCTCCTTTAACTGTTCTCTTTTTTCAAATCTGATATCCATAATACTGTCTCCTCCTTGGGATCACTTTTGTCTGATATCCCTTTTTTTCTCTAAAATATAGTATAAAACTGCAAAACTTATCCGTCAACTCCATTATGAAATATTGTTGCTTTTATCCTGCGCATCTGGTAAAGTAATCTGTAGATAAAAACTAGAAAGAAAGAGGTAGAAACCATGGAAAACTCAAAGGATAATATCTGCAGCGGAAACTGCGACTGCTGCGGCTCAGACTGTGAAACTCCATTTCAGCCGGGAGACGCAACCGTCACACTGACACTGGATGACGATACAGAAATCGAATGCGCTATTCTCACCATTTTCCCTGCAGGAGGCAAAGAGTATATCGCACTGCTCCCGCTGGATGAGAACGGGCAGAACACAGACGGCGAGGTTTATCTCTACCGCTACGAAAAAGGCGCCGACGGCCAGCCGTCTCTGGATAATATCACAGATGACGAAGAATACGAAGCGGCAGCGGATGCTTTTGACGAGCTTCTTGACAAAGCGGAGTATGATGAAGTGGTAGACGGGGAAGATTTATAATAACCCTGCATCGATCTGTAAAATCAGCATCAAAATCCAACAGATTCCGGAGCGCAGCCTTCAACGCTGCACCCCGGAATCTGTTTATTTTTCACTTTCTTTCCATTTATTCATGATAAAATTAACGACAAATCTGTTTCTGGATGATCCTGGATACTCTGTCATTTTAATCGCATCCCCAAACTCCATTCCCATTCTTTGGCATCTTCTATATGGCTTCCATTCTGTAAGAGAATCGCCATTGGGATTTCCTGTTTTTGCAAAATTACACCAATATTGATTCATAGCCTTCGACAAGTCAAAATCAAGTCCGCACAACGGCCTTAAACTTCTGTGCACAGTATGAAAAATGTACCACAATTCCGCTGAATGATATGCCCCCGCCGGCCGCTCACCCGGCAATTCCCTGCTGAAATAGTACAGCCAAGTAGGATAGACACTGTTGCTTTGCAGCCGTTTTTCACACCAGGCCAGCGCAGGCGGCTGGATTAAATCATTCATTCCTCCCTGGCGAATCGCTGTGGTCGGATCATCGTAAAATCCACATTCTTCGAGAAAATCATCTGCAACTTTTCCATACCTGCAATGCACCTCTTTCAGAAACGCCGCCTGATCCTGCAGCCTGCAGTATCGATTTTCGCCATTTTCATCTGCATTAATTCCGACGATATATGGAATATCCGGAATCTTTCCCGCATCAACAGCTTCATATGGTTTCATTATCTGGGAGTAATTATCTATCACTGGAGCAAACATAAATCCATTTCTGCAAAATTCCTTTTGTGCCTCAACAATAGATTCCCACGGAAGCACACGTGCCTGCGCAATAGAATCCACAGCCAGGATTTTGAGAAAATCCCTTCCAACTTTTTCTGCTTCTTCAGTATTCAACATCGGTATCACCTGTGTAGTTTCAGAAGTATAGCCGCCTGCACTTTGCATAATCGCTCCCGCTATATCGCCGCTGGTTAACGGTGATGTTATCAAATTTAAAACACTTAACGCCCCCGCCGACTGCCCAAATACCGTAATTTTTTCAGGATTCCCTCCAAAAGCCGCTATATTTCTGCGAATCCATTTAAGCGCTGCAATTTGATCCAAGGTTCCCCAATTGCCTGAACCACCATATCCTGTTTCTTCTGACAACTGCTTATGTGCCAGAAAGCCAAGTGCTCCGAGACGATAGTCGACGGATACCAGAATAACCCCCTGTTTGGCAAAAGCCTCTCCATCTATTGTTATTTCATAATGATAGCCGCTTTGATATCCTCCTCCATGTATAAACATCATTACCGGCAAATTTTCATCTGGTTCATGAGCAGGCGTCCAAATGCTCAAGTACAGGCAGTCTTCACTCATTTTTTCTCTGTATCTATAAAATTCTTCTGAGTAAAAAGGATGTGTCTCCTCCGCCTGCGCAGCAATTGGTTTAAAACAACAGGCATCATAAATTCCCTTCCACTTTTTTAATTTGCGTGGAGCACAAAATCTTAAATTTCCAGTTGGTGCAGCGGCGTAGGGAATTGACTTAAATACTGTAATATCGTTATTTCCAGCAGGTACTCCGCGCACCAGTCCGTATTCCGTATTCGCCAGCCGGATTGCCATATTTTACACACCCCCTTTTATAACAAATATTTTTTCAGCCCGTCAATCATCATTTGATGTCCTTCTTCTGCTTCAGGCGTATAGTACAAATCTGCTGTAAACCCGTGGATTACCCCTTCAAAGAGCCGGAATGTTGTCTCGACCCCAGCCTCCATCAGCAATTTAGCAAAGTCAATATTCTGAAACCGCAGGAGATCGTTCTCACAGGCAGTTATAACCGCAGGCGGCAAACCTTTCAGCTGTTCCTTTGAAGCTTTCAGAGGGTAGCAATGATAATCCTCCGCATATTCTTCCGGCACAAAGTTGCATCTTCTGAAAATATCACTCATCTTTATAAATTCTTTTTGATACTCGGTTAACTCTCCCTGCTTTCTGACTGCATCTTCCAGGGAGGTTCCTCCCACGCCTGGATAATCCAGAATCATGCAGCAAAGGGGAAACGCTTTGTGTTCTTTCGCATATAAGGCCACAGAAACTGCGATCTGTCCTCCCGCACTGTGTCCGCCTATTCCCATTTTCAGTGGATCTATTCCATAGCGTTCTGCATTCTGATAAAAATGCAAAATCACATCAAAAACATCCCATGTAGGCGCGGGATATTGATATTCCGGAGCAAGGCGATAATCCACGGACACAACCATAATTCCGAGACGTGCCGCTGTTTTCAGACAAAAGGGCTGATCTGCTTCGCATTGGTGAACCGCCCAGCCGCCTCCATGTATATCAAAAAATACCGGCACCCGATTTCTTACCGGAAGTTCAGGGTGGTAAATCCTGCATCGAACAGAGCACTCCCGCCCTGGAATCCATACTTCTTCTCCTGCAAATTCCCAGTCTTTATACCAGGAAATCGATTCTTCACGAAGCTTTTTAAGTTCTTCCATTAATTTATCATCTGCCATATTATACCTCTTTTCTATTTTGCTGCATCCGCAGCTATGACATTTTTCTTTGCCTTTACTTGGATGGCATCTAACGCTACCGCAATCAGAAGAATGATTCCTTTAAAAACTTCTTTATAATATTCATTAATTCCCATCAGTACCAACGCATTGTCCAGAATACCAATGAAAATTACTCCGGCCACCGCTCCTCCAACTTTACCACGGCCTCCCATAATGGACACTCCGCCCAGAACAACCGCCGTCATTGTATCAAAGGCATAATTCTCTGCTGCCGTAGGCTGTGCTGAGTTGGCTCGCGAAGTCATAAGCACACATGCAACAGAAGCAAAAAAACCACAGATAGCAAACACTGCAACCCTCATTCTGTCTATATTCAAACCGGCAAGGCGGGCAGCTTCCATATTAGAACCCATAGCATATACATATCTTCCAAAATAAGTCTTTTGCAAAATAAACCAAGCCGTAAAAATAACGATCAAAAAAACAACAACGGGTATGGGGATAACGCCTGCAATATATCCCTGTCCGATACGTGCAAAAGAATCGTCAAATCCATAAACCGGGTAACCGTTTGTAATAATCTGCGCCACTCCATTCAGTGAAGTCATAGCCGCTAAAGTAACAATCATCGGCATAATTTTTAATTTTACACTCAAAAAACCGATAACAGCCCCTGTAAACGTCCCCATCAGAAGCATCAAAATCACTGCCAGCCAAACCGGCACACCAAGAGAAGTCATAAGCAATCCTCCCAGCAGTCCGATCAAAGCAATCTGTGAACCGATTGACAAATCCATTCCTCCAGACAGAATAACAAAAGTAAGACCGCAGGAAGCTATTCCCAACATGGACACCTGCCGCAGAACATTAAAAAGATTATTAACCGACAGGAAATTCGGCGCCGCAACAGCAAAAACCAACACCTCAATTACCAGCAGGATGTACATGCCGTACTTTTTATATATTTTTAAAGCTTTCATAGAAATTACCTCTTTTCTATTCTTTTACCGGCTTCCGGAAGCTAAATCCAGTATCCGCATCTTTTCCATTTCCTTTTTCTCCAGTACCCCCATCATTTCCCCTTCACACAAAACTACCAGCCGATCAGACATACCAATCAGTTCATCCATCTCGGAAGAGATCATGATAATGGAATGCCCTTCTTTTACCAAACGGTTCATCAGTTTATAGATTTCCGCTTTGGCACCCACATCAATACCTCGTGTTGGTTCGTCAAATATAATAATTTTCGTTCCTACAGCCAGTGTTTTCGCAAGTACCACTTTCTGCTGATTTCCTCCAGAGAGATTGCCTGCCATCTGTTCCATTGACGGTGTGCGAATATCCAGCGTTTTTCTGTAATCTTCCGCCATCTTCATTTCTTTTCCGGTATCCACTACAATGCCCCTGGATATTTTTTTCAGTACGGATATACTGATGTTCCACCTGAGACTCTGTCCCAAAAACACCCCATGCCTTTTTCTGTCTTCCGGGATCATACCGATTCCAGCTGCCAGAGCATCCTGAGGTGAGTGAATAGACAGCTTTTTTCCATCCAAAATGATTTCACCGCTCTCTCTTTTTGCAGCTCCGTAAAGAACCTGCATAATTTCCGTGCGTCCGCAGCCTACCAGACCTGCAAATCCCAGAATTTCTCCTTTGTGCAGCTCAAATGACACATTTTTCACTCCGTTCCCGCTCAGATGATCCACTTTTAAAATAACCTCATCTGAAACAGAGTGTTTCTCCTCCTCAAATACATTTTCCACCTCATGCCCCACCATCATTCGGATAAGTGAAGAACGGTCTGTGGAACTGGTTTTTACCGTATCCACGTAGCATCCGTCTTTTAGAACAGTAACCCGATCCGTCAATCGGAAAACTTCTTCCAGTCGATGAGATATGTAGATAATGGTAACACCCCTGGATTTCAGCCGCTCCACAATCCCATACATAATTTCCACTTCAGAAACCGTGAGCGGAGCTGTGGGTTCGTCCATCACCAGAATTTTAACATTTTTTGAAACGGCTTTTAAAATCTCCACCAGCTGCTGCATTGCCGGGGATAATTCTTTGACTTCTGTCAATGGGTCAATATCCATGCCAAAATCAGAAAACAACATCTTCGTTTTCTCATACATGGCTTTATAGTCAACCCACTTTTTATCCGAAATTTTGCTGCCCAGAAAAATGTTTTCTGCAATCGTCATATCGGGAACCAGATTAAATTCCTGATAAATCACTTCCAGTCCATGACCTCTTGACTGTGCCGGAGTCAATGCATGATACGTTTCACCTTCTATCGTAATTGTTCCCTCCGTGGGAGCAATTGCTCCGGCCACAGATTTTATAAAAGTGGATTTACCGGCTCCATTCTCTCCGCAAAGAGCATGAATTTCACCTTTTTTGAAATCAATGGATACCTGATTCAGCGCAACCACTCCCGGATATACTTTCGTGAGATTTTTCACAGACAAGATGATATCTTTCATCATCTCCTTCTCTCCTCCTTTCCAGCGGCTGTACGCAGGGAGAGAACGGATGGTCTCTCCCTGACCTACGGCATTTATTCGACTATTTTATATCCGAACATATCCATTATCTCTTCCACATTATCCTGTGTTACAGAAATAAATCCTCCGGTTATCTCATGATCAACTTTTTCTCCATTACACAATTTTGTCAATGCATCAATTACGACCGGTCCGCTTTTTTCAAAAGCGATTGATTCACGGTATACATCGCCTTTAATTATGGCGTTGCCTACCTGATCTCCAAAACACGCTCCGAAAATACCATATTTATCCCCGGTTTTTCCATTGGCACGAAATACTTCCACCGCGCCCATAGCTGCTGTATCTTCACAGCATATAAGCACCTGTACGTTTGGATGCATCTGCAGCAAATTCTCTGTCTGTTCCATGCCTTCTTACAAAGTCTGAGCCTCCAGCGCAGCCACCTGTGTCCCGTTGGCACATAATTCTGTCATGGTATCTTCCATGGCCTGTGACCTTGCAGCCACGTGTTCCGCGGATGTATATTCAAGTAAAGCCCACTCAAAGGACTCATCACCAAGATTTCCTTCTACCCATGCCGCACACTGTTCTGCCAGCTGCTTTCCCATCGCTGCCTGATCTCCGACCATCACACAGTCCGCTTCCGCTGCGTCAATTCCCATAACACAATGAGGAATTCCCTGCTCCTTATAATATTTGGCTGCGTAGTCAGCCATAGACTGATCATCCGGCCAGCTATAAACCGCGTCCGCCCCCACTGTTACAGCATTTTCCAACGCATCTGGCCACTTTGCAGTATCATTTTCATAAGAGATAATAACAGATTCAGCTCCTGCTTCCTCACACGCCTCTTCAAAATCCGTTATATACTGAGAATAAATAGAACCCGTGTCTCTAACTACATATGCAAATTTCAGCTTATTATCGGATGTCTCTTCCTTACTCTCCGTATTATTTTCCTCTTTCGTTTCTTCTGTTCCTTTTTCCGCTGTTTCCTGCTGTCCGCAGGCCGCCATGACGATTGTCAATATAACTGCCATAAACAGTGATAAACACCTTTTCTTCATGCTTTTCCTCCTTTTGTTCACTGATTACTTCCGGAATTATCAGCTGTTTTTTTGTAATATAAGAATACCCCAATCGAACGTCTGAAACAAGGAGACAAACTTTCGATTAGGGTGGTAAAACTTACGATTTATTATATATTTTTACAATATATCCAGTATTTTCTCCGGATTTTCTGTTCCTTTTACACAAAATTCACAGAGCTTCTTTCTGTTTTTTATCATCAGTACCCGACTGCACAATGTCAGTATTTCCTGAACATCAGATGAAATCAGCAGTATGCCGATTCCTCTTTCGGCACAGCGTCTGCATTCTTCAAATACTGCCTCTCTTAAATGAATATCCGCATTTTCTGTCAGTCCCATAATGACCAGAACAGCTGGATGATATATTCTGATTCGTTCCATCACAAGCCGCATGGATGCTGACGAATCTAATTCATCTATCTGCATATGACCAATCTTTGCCATGTCTAAAATTTTAGCTTCCCGTAATTGCCCTCTGGCAAACTTATTCAGCCTTTTTCCCAGATATCCCAAAGACTTAACTGCGATTTTCTGCATGGAAGGCAGTATCAAATTATCTTCTATACTCATCTCACGAAACAGCAAATTGCGCCAAACGGGATTTGAAAGCACACATATTTTCTGCCTGCGGTTCCGCATGGCATGAAGTTCTTTGGCCTTCAGCTTTCTTTTCCCCAGAAAAAGTGAACCGAAAAAGCGTTGATACGTTCCTGCCAGTGTCTCCGCAAGCAGCTGATTCCACCGGTTATTGAGTGAAAGAATTCCTAAAATTTCCCCTGAACAAAGGCTGAAATCAAGTGGAGCATCCTCTTTTTCCAGTCTGAACTTCTCCGCGTAAAAAACAATCTCATCTGAACAGATTTTCGCCGGCGGATTTTTTTTGCTGGAAACAACAGGGTTTTCCCCGGACATCATACAGATCAGCTTTTCCCGGTTAAATTCCTCACTGCTTATCTGCATCGCACTGTAGCCGCTGCGTATAACTGATATTTCATCGCACAGCTCCATCAGCATTTCCAGATTGTTGCTGATCAGAAGAAAACAAATATTTCTATCCTTTCCCAGCCTCAGCAGCTGCCTGACCATATCTTTATTCCAACGATATATGGCGTCCAGCTTTTCATCCAGCAAAACAAGCTTTGCGCCTGAAAGCATGGTCAGAAGAATCTCACAGTATTCTCTTTTTCCAAATGGAAGATCCGAAACTATTCTGTCTGCTCTGGTGTCAAAATGAACGTTTTTCAGCTGTCTGTCTATATCCGTAATATCTTTTTTCTGTATAATTTTAAAAGCGGGCTTGTTGCACAACAGCGCATAATTATCTGCAATGGAAAGCTCATCAAAAAAGTGTGTTCCCTTTCCCATATATCGAGAAATACCGCGCAGTCTCCCGACCGCTTTGCCTGGATCGCGGTAGAAAACACTTTCGATACATATTTTTCCCCCATCCGCCGGGAGTTCGCCAGACAGGATTTTAGCCGCCAGCGTTTTCCCTGACTGATTCATTCCACACAGCCCCACAACCGTCCCATAACGAAGCTCTATCCAGAAATCCTTAAGAACATATTGTCCGTCAAAACATTTCCCCAGACCGTATGTGCTGACCAAAAGCGGTTTCATCCTGTCCCTCCTTCACTGCCGGCAGATACAGAACAATCCGTGTTCCTATCCCCTGTGCACTTAAAACATGAATGCCGTAATCCTCACCGTACAGCAGTTTGATTCTCTGATTCACGTTTCGCAAAGCGATTCCGCCCTTTTTTCCACTCTCTGAATTCTGCACCAGGCCTGACTGTTCCATTCTCTCATTCAACTGCTGTGTCATTTCAGGACTCATTCCAACGCCGTTATCCTCCACTACGATATGTAAAAGCTCAGGTGTGCAGGAAAAATGCAACGTTACTTTTCCATCTCTGCTTATTCTCTCCAGACCGTGATAAACAGCATTTTCCACAACTGGCTGCAGAATCATTTGGGGAACCCGACATTTCATAATATCGTTATCTTCACACTGGATGACCAGATTAATTTTATCTCCGAAACGATATTTCTGAATCAAAATATAATTTTTAACGTTTTTTATTTCATCCGCAACAGTAACAATACTGTTTTTCATACTGATACTGTAGCGGAAAAAAGAAGACAGCGCGGCTGTCATTTCAGCAATCTCCATATTATGGTTTCTGAGTGCCTGCCCCTGAATGGAATCCAGTGTGTTATACAGAAAATGAGGATTTATCTGACTTTGCAAAGCACTCAGCTCCGCCTGCTTCGTCAACATCTCATCCTCATACTGTTGTTTCACGTCACTGGAAATTTTATGATACATAGCGGAAATATCCGCGTCAATCCTGTATCGTGCTCTCCTGCCGCCTCCTGCATCAGCCTGTGCATTCTTCATCCTCTTCTCAATATATCTCACATCACGGTACATGGATATCAATATAATCAGACATACGACGACGCACAGCAGCCAAATCACCATTTTATTATCCGGGATGCATAAACTAAAAAAAGCGCAGATTGCTATAATAAGCATTAACACCCCGGACCGAATTAAGACTGACGTACTGCATTTCATTTTTCTCACCCTTTAACGCATTATTTTTCTGTATTGTGCAGGTTTCAAGCTGACCTTTTTTTCAAACAAACGGCTGAAATATTTGGAATCCTTATAGCCTAGCTTTTCAGAGATTACATTTATTTTGTCATTTGTGCTGAGCAAAAGCTGTTTGGCTCTGGAAATTTTTATATCCGTAACATAATCCTTAAAAGTCATACCCGCCTCTTCACTGAATATTGTACTGAAATAATTGGGACTCAGACCCACATACTCGGCAACTTCCTGTAAAGAGCAGTCTCTGTCTGTATTATCCTCTACATACTGTCTTGCCAACAGAACAGGACGGGAATCCATCTCCGTCTTCAGCTTTTTATATTCTGCAAGCTTCTCTCCCATAAACTGACTGACATTTTGCTCCAGCCATGAGATGCTGCCGGCATTCCTCAGACATAAATCCAGTACCGCAGAGTCTTCCTTTACATTTTCTTTCGAAATAAATGACATTTGTGTCATAACACTGCAGTACTGTCTGCAAATCCACAAAAATGTATCCAGAACAGAGCGGTATTCCTGTCGCATGCTGCCTCTTTTTACACGCTTTGCGCAAGACTCCATCACTTCCTGGCAAGCCTCCCAATCCAGAAGTTCCAGACAGTTTTGAAAGCGTTTTCTCTCAGATTCCCTTATAAACAGCTGTGGATTTTTCTCTGTTGCGACTTCTTCCGGACCAAAAACAGTTCCCGCCAGTCCTCCGATTCTCGCATCCAATAGTTCCCGTACCTCCTTGGCACATACCGGTACTCCATCTATTTTTCCACAGACAGAACTGTACACAACTGTTACTTTACATTCTCCAAATCCCTGCAGATAGGTACGGATATCATTCCTGTATTCCTCAAAATTCTGCTGTAATAAAATTTCTTTGTCCTCTCCGTTTAAAATCAGCAGCAGAAGACCTGCAAAATACAGTCCTTTCCATATAATTTTTTCCGGAATATCCGGTTTTACCGCATTGAACGCACGTATATGAAAAAAATCCTCTTCATCAGCAGATTTCTTCAGATTCATCTGATCTACTCTTACTCCCAGACACATCCACGCACCCTGTATGTAAGCCGCAGGCAGATACTCCATGACTTTTTCTGACAGATGATCCGCGTTCAGAAGCTCCTCTATTATAGCCTGTGCCTCCCGTTCTCTTATTTTACTGTTCTTCTGTTGCTGAAGAAATTCAGAAAAAATATAATTTTTTTTAATTTTCTGATCTGAAATACGCTTTAATACGGCGTTGATCTCCTCTTTGTTAATTGGCTTCAACAAAAAATCTGCCACGCCATATTTAATCGCTGCATGCGCATACTCAAATTGCTGGTAACCACTGATAATAATAAAAATACAATCCGGATGTATCTCTTTTACTTTGCGTACCAACTCCAGTCCATCCATATCCGGCATACGTATATCAGTAATAATAACATCCGGTCTGTTTTTTTCTGTAAAGGCATATGCCTCTACACCATTTTGAACCATTCCGATACATTTTGCTCTCAGTTGTTCCCATTCGATAATCTGTTCCAGAAGCCAGCAGACTTTCATCTCGTCATCAACGATTAAAACATTCAGCATTTTCTTCTCCACCAGGTAATTACAGTTTTCATTAAAATTCAGTATAAGCTATTTTTAAAAATTCCGCAAGCAACGGGGATTTTATTCAATATTTTTCCAAAAAACCGTCTCCATTCTCTTTACAGAAAGGTTTATTTTAACTCTTCCTTCCTCATTTTACACATAATAAAAGGACCATGCTCTTTACATGATCCTTCAAAATTTTTTTGATAAGCAATATCTTTATACGGCTATTTCATATTTCTCTTTCAAATTATTCAACATACTGTATTTTATCATTCCCTCCAACTGCATTCTCCCCACTACTATTCCGGGAGCAATTCCCTGAGATTTTGCAAATTCAAGCACACTTCTCTCAGAATAATCACTATCCCCTCTAAACGCTTCAAAATCCTCAGATACAATCAAAGTATCACCGGACCATTTATCAGCCGCCTTCTCATCATCTTCAGATGTGCCATTATGCTGTCCCACATGACCGAGAGCAATGTGTGCAAATTCATGGAACAAGCTGAACCAAAACTTATCTGCATCTTTTCCTCTTGCAGTAAGCCCGACGACAATCTTATTTCCATCCATAAAGGAAGCTCCCTGAAGGAACGATCCTTTAAGATGCGGAAGAAATACCAAAGCTATTCCACAATCCGCAAGACATTTTTTAATCTGCGGGCAAAATTCTTTAGGTTTAAGTACCGTCATCTTCCTTATCTCTGGCAAAGCAGAAAGCAAGCCTTTGATATTGATCGGAGCAGTTTGGATATCACGAGCTTTAATCTTTGCCTCCTGTGCCCATGCCATTAAAGCCAGATCACTTTTTTCTGTAATAGCCAGACGTCTGCATGCAATTCTTGTAATCTGTTCGCTCCCAAGAAGTGAAAGCTCAACAACCTCAAAATATTTTCTAAGATTGACTGCCTTAGCTTTAGCTTCCCTGGTCTCCGGAACCCATCCAAATTTTGCCATTTCTCTATAAGGAAATTGCTTTGCCAATTCAACATCGGCATCCATTGCATTTTCTGTTTCTGCCTTAATGATCTTCTCCCTGTAGATTGCCTCGAGATTATTCCAAAACTTAGCTGGAACACCTAAAACCATCTCTAATCTAACTGCGGTCTCTGGTGTAAGCTGGACATCACCATTGATGAGCTTGCTGATATGCTTCTCAGACATATCCATTCTAGCTGCAAACTCCTTCTGGCTCATACTTCTGTCGTTCAGCTGCTCTTTAATTGTCGCCCCAGGTGGCGTTGCAATATAACTGCGACTTCTCACCATAGTGCTACCTCCCTTAACTTGTCATCTTGGCCTTTAATGATAATCGACAATTTCCAAAATATTTGCAATTTGAATTTCATTGTCATTTTTCTCAAATATCAATCTGTACGGATGAACCAAATCCACCGCGTATTGTCCTTTCCTATTCAGGGTAAGTGGATGACATCGTCCGATATGAAACTGTACCATTGTCTCAACAGTGTCTGCTGCATCAATTTCATCTATACGCTGATGTATTTTATCAGCCATTTTCCGGCCGTAAGTTCTCTCTGCAGTTTTTGCATCTGTACAAATCTTTTCGATTTTCTTATTCTTGTACGTGATATTCAAACCATTACCTCTCTTTTGAATTTACCTTTGAGGTAAATTCATGGTAGCACACATATCACATTTCGTCAAGATATAATTTACCTGCGAGGTAAATTACTCATGTTTTATCATTTTGACGTACTTCCAAATCCCCCGTTTCTCACGTCTGTCACATCATCATCCTCCGTAAGGCCGTACTGCATGAAAATTCCCTGCATAAAACCGCTGCCCGCCTCGATAAAAACTTCTTTTCCTTCATTGGAATCGTTGGTTATCTTGGCAAAAATATGGCCTTCATTGTCCGAATAGAAGTAATCGCTGTCAATGACGCCCACTGTATTATTCATCTGAAGGCGATATTTAAATCCCAGACCGCTTCTCGGAAACAAAAGAAGCACCCAGTCATCTTTCATTTCCACACGGATTCCCGTGGGTATCTTGATGGTTTCCCCCGGCTTCAGTGAAAAAGAAAAGGGGCTGAAAAAATCGTAGCCTGCACTGCCTGCCGTAGCTCTTTTGGGAAGACGCAGACCATCGTAAATCTCCTGCACCCGCTCCGGCGCTGTTTCCGGAAAGGTGTCCAGCCATCCTTCCTGGAACTGTTCCCGGCTTACTTTATGAAATCTGGCAATTTTGTTCATATTTTCTCTCCTTTAATCTTTTGTATGGAGCACGACTCTGCCCGTCTCCAGCGTTCTTTTCACGTCGATCACTCTCTGATTTGCACTGCCCTTCCATTTAAGAGAAGTATCTTTTTCTTCCACAATAAATTCACCGTCCACACACACATCCAGATACCGGACGATCTCTTCTTTTTGTATGCTTTCCCAGCGGGAACCTGTGTACAGCCAGATTGTTTTTTCCGGATACTTCTCCCTGATTTCCCTGGCAAGACCGGTTACCTCCGTGATATTGCTTTTATGGAGAGGATCGCCGCCGCTGAAAGTGATGCCGGAAATATAAGATTTTTCCAGCTGTTCATATAACTCCTCTTTCGCCGCCTGATCGAAAGGAATGCCTCCGTTTGGATCCCAGGTCTGTGGATTCTGACAGTCTCTGCAGCAATGGGAACAGCCTGCCACCCACAGGACCACGCGCAGCCCGTCTCCGTTTAGCATATCATCCTTTGTAATATTGTGATAACGCATGAAATCCTCCTTCCTAAGTCTGCTCGTGCAAGCACGGCAGCCGCTTGCCTGGCGTATCGTAATCGGATAGTGGAAGCTTCTTCCCTATCCGATACCGCGATACCATGTCCATCTCGCGGTAAACTGCTCGATGACCGTTGCCCGTCGGATGCCCGCCCGTGCAAGCACGGCGGTCGCCCTCCGGGCGTATCGCGATCGATAGGAGGAAATTTCTCTAATCGAGAAATTT
>CAMMBV010000046.1 GCA_946494335.1 uncultured Ruminococcus sp.
GAGCAGAGGACTGAAAATCCTCGTGTCACTGGTTCGATTCCGGTTCTGGGCACTTGGAAGAAGCTGATTACGGCTTCTTTTTATTTGCATTTAAAGGAGGAGCCGTCATGAAAGAATATGAGGTTGTATGTGAAGCGTATAATACCTGTTCCCCGAAACCCCTTGTTTCTGTAGAGGAAATCAAGACAGATAATATTGAGGATTATCTGAAGCAGATTATTCCGCCGCACAGCGCTTATCAGAAGGCGGTGAATGCAGACGGTGATATTGTTTATGAAGTAACCAGTGATCGGTTAAAAAAAGTATATATTTTTACAGAGATTTAAGAAGCTGTCCGGCCTGCGCCGGGCAGCTTCTTTGTCAGCAGAATTTTTACCGCGCCATGCGATAGATATTGGCCATATCTTCCATGGAGAGCTTTTTGATTACACCGATAGTCCTGGTGTTTTCAAAACTGCATTTGTATGCCAGAGTTTCAATCTGCTCATCGGTGAGCGAGATGTCCATATCTGCCACAGAGGTGGGCATTTCCATATAACGGTAGAACTGCTCCATGGCTTCAATTCCCTTTAAGGCGGCTTCTTTCAAATTGTTTCCGCAGGGTATGTCAAAAACGTTGCAGGCAAACTGTGCGAAACGCTCTGGATTGCTGTCCAGGACATAGCGGGCCCAGCTTCCCCAGACAGCGGCAAGGCCGGCGCCGTGAGCCACATCGAACATTCCGCCCAGCTCATGCTCCAGCTGATGACAGGACCAGTCGCCCCCATCCGTTCCGCAGCCCATCAGGCCGTTGTGGGAGAGGCTGCCGGCCCACATGATTTCCGCGCGGGCGTCGTAGTTCTCGGGGGACTGCATCAAAATACGGGCGTTCATCATTACCGTCCTCATCAGAGCCTCGCAAAGATGATCCGTCAGATCCATGGACTGATTGTTATTGAAATACCGCTCCATGGTATGCATCAGAATATCCACACAGCCGCAGGCGGTCTGGTATTTTGGCAGTGTGTAGGTAAGCTCGGGATTCATCACGGCAAACCGGCAGCGGCACAGATCATTGTTGCAGCCGCGTTTGAGCCAGCCCTCTTCATTGGTAAGTACAGAAGAATTGCTCATTTCGCTTCCGGCAGCGGCGATGGTGAGAACACAGCCGATGGGCAGGCAGGCGGTGGGAATGCGTTTCTTACTGTAAAAATCCCACACATCTCCCCCGCAGGCAGCTCCGTATCCGATGGCTTTGGCGGAATCAATGACACTGCCGCCGCCGACAGCCAGGATAAAATCCACCCCTTCTTTCAGGCAGATCTCGATGCCTTCCCGGGCTTTGGAAATACGGGGGTTGGGGACCACGCCGCCCAGCATGACATAATCGATGGAAGACTCTTTCAGTGAAGTGCAGATACGATCCAGAAGGCCGCTTTTGACAGCGCTCTGACTTCCATAGTGCACCAGAACCTTTCTGCAGTTCTGTTCTTTTACAAGACGGCCCACCTCTGTCTCCGTATCTTTGCCGAAAACAACGCGGGTGGGGGTATAATACTCAAAGTTTTGCATATACTAAAACCTCCCTTTTTATTGCTGATTTTATACCTTATATTAAAACAGATTTTTTTAAAACCGTAAAGGAAAAGATAGGTGTGCAAAAAACTGATTGCAAAGTGAAAAATATTTTCGTATAATGGAAATCGTATAGCCTGAGAAAAATATTTTTGATATACATTCAAGGAGGATAATCATGTATTCCATTCATGAAATTGAAAAGGTTGATCCGGAAATCGCCTCAGTGATTCAGGATGAATTAAAGAGACAGAACTCTCATCTTGAATTGATTGCATCGGAGAACTGGGTAAGTAAGGCTGTAATGGCAGCCATGGGCTCACCCCTGACAAATAAATATGCGGAAGGATATCCTGGAAATCGCTATTATGGAGGCTGTGAATGCGTCGATGTGGCTGAGACGCTGGCCATTGAAAGAGCAAAGGAGCTTTTTGGATGTGAGTACGTGAATGTGCAGCCACACTCCGGAGCACAGGCCAACATGGCAGTGTTTTTTGCCGCGTTAAAACCGGGCGATACGGTGATGGGCATGAATCTGGCTCATGGCGGACACCTTTCTCACGGAAGCAAGGCCAATCTTTCCGGCGCCTATTTTAATATTGTTCCCTATGGCGTCAACGATGAAGGATTTATTGATTATGACGAGGTCCTTCGGATTGCCAGGGAATGCCGGCCGAAGATGATCGTCTGCGGCGCCAGCGCCTATGGAAGAACCATCGATTTCAAACGATTCCGTGAAATTGCCGATGAGGTGGGCGCTTATCTGATGGCGGATATCGCTCATATTGCCGGACTGGTGGCTGCGGGAGAGCATCCAAGCCCAATCCCCTATGCTCATGTGACGACCACTACGACACACAAAACGCTGCGGGGTCCGCGGGGCGGCATGATTATGAGCAGCAATGCAGTGGCTCAGGAGCTGAAGCTGAATAAAGCGGTATTTCCGGGAATCCAGGGAGGTCCGCTGATGCATGTGATTGCGGCAAAGGCCGTATGCCTGAAAGAAGCGCTGCAGCCGGAATACAAAGAATATCAGAAAAACATCGTTAAAAATGCAAAAGCTCTCTGTGAAGGCCTGATGAAGAGAGGAATCAAGATCGTTTCCGGCGGTACGGACAATCACCTTATGCTGGTGGACTTAAGGGACAGCGGCATTACCGGAAAGGAAATGGAGCATCTGCTGGATGAGGCCAATATCACCTGCAATAAAAACACCATACCAAACGATCCTCAGTCTGCCAATGTAACCAGCGGCGTGCGTCTGGGAACAGCTGCAGTGACGGCAAGGGGACTTAACGAAAAGGATATGGATCTGCTGGCCGAAGCGATCGCACTGATGGTGAAAAGCGCTGACAACAAGGATAAGGCAAGGGCTATTGTAGACAGTCTTACCGAAAAATATCCGTTAAATGCATAAACAGACAGGATGAAACGCTCTTTTGAGGGCGTTTTTCCTTTATATTAAAGAGGGAAAATATGGAAATTTTACTGGCGGCAGTCAATGCCAAATATATACACTCCAATCTGGCGGTATACAGCCTGAAAAGTTATGCGGCTTCACACGGAAATAATGTGAGTATGCAGGAGTATACCATTAATCAGAGGATGGAAGAGATTATGGGAGACATTTACGGCCGAAAACCGGATGTTCTTTGCTTTTCCTGCTATATCTGGAATATTTCCCTGGTTCAGGAACTGGTGTGCGAACTTCATAAAGTTCTTCCTCAGACCAGAATCTGGCTGGGAGGACCGGAGGTTTCCTTTGACGCTTCTGCGGTGCTGGAAAAATGTCCCGGTGTGAAAGGCATTATGAGAGGAGAGGGAGAAGAGACCTTCCGAAAGCTGGTCTGCCATTATGAAAACAGGGAGCCGGCGTTTGAAAACATTGCAGGAATTACATACCGGAATTCACAGGGGCAGATTGTGGAAAATCCCCCGGGGAAGCTGCTGGATTTATCAAAGATTCCTTTTCCTTATAAAGATCTGCGGGAGTTTGAACATCGGATCATTTACTACGAAACCAGCCGGGGATGCCCCTTTTCCTGCAGCTACTGCCTTTCTTCCATTGATAAAAAGCTCAGATTTCGGTCACTGGATCTGGTGAAGAAGGAGCTGAATTTCTTTCTGGAAAATAAGGTATCCCAGGTGAAATTTGTAGACCGGACTTTTAACTGTCGCAGGGAACACGCCAGAGCCGTCTGGGAATATCTGCTGGAACGGGATAACGGCGTGACGAATTTTCATTTTGAGATTGCGGCTGATCTTCTGGAGGAAGAGGATTTCCGGATTCTGAGCCGGATGCGTCCGGGACTGGTGCAGCTGGAAATCGGCGTGCAGACCACAAATGAAATCACTCTGAAAGAGATTCGCAGAAAGATGGACTTTTCCCGGGTGGCAGAGGCGACAAAGCGGATAGAGCAGCAGGGAAATATCCATCAGCATCTGGATCTGATCGCGGGTCTTCCCTTTGAGGATTTTGACAGTTTCCGAAAATCCTTTGACGATGTGTATGCACTTCATCCTCAGCAGCTGCAGCTGGGTTTTCTGAAAGTTCTGAAAGGTTCCTGGATGTGGGAAAATAAAGAAGCTTACGGCCTGGTTTATCAAAACCGGGAACCTTACGAGGTGCTTTTTACGAAATGGATTTCCTACGGGGAGCTGCTGAAGCTGAAGCAGGTGGAAGAGATGGTGGAGATTTATTACAACAGCGGCCAGTTTGTCCACACGATGAAAGCGCTGGAGAAAAGGTATTCCGCCTGCTTTGAGCTTTATGAAGGGCTGGGGGATTTTTACGTCAGAACGGGAAGAAACAAAGTGTCACATTCCAGGGCGGAGCGGTATGAAATCCTTTTGAAATTTGTTACGGATCGATTTCCCAAAGAGGAAGATCTGTTCCGGGAGCTGTTGACTTTGGATTATTATCTCAGAGAAAATGCCAAAAGCCGGCCTGCCTGGGCAAAGGAGATGGAGCCTGCGGGGGCCGAAAAACGGGAAATATACCGCCGGATGGCACAGAAAGATGAACTGTCTCATTACAGACAATGCGATCAGCGGCAGTTTCAGAGGATGACCCATCTGGAGAGCTTCCGGCATGACGTTCTGGGGACGGGAAACAACGGGGGATATATGGTACTGTTTGATTATCTGCGCCGGGATCCTCTGTACGGCGCTGCTAAATGCCATATAGTGACAAGAGAGGAAAAAGAATGAATTCATATGTAGTGTTGGACCTGGAGACCACTGGTCTTCGCCCGGAGACGGATAGAATCCTGGAGATCGGAGCGCTGAAAATTGAAGACGGTCATGTCGCTAAGCAGTACAGCGTACTGATCAATCCCCAGATGCAGATCCCCTATGGGGTACAGAATCTTACCGGGATCACCCAGGCCATGGCGGAAAAAGGGGAGGACGCAGAAAAAGCGCTGAGGGATTTCCTGGAATTTTGCGGCAATCTGCCTTTGCTGGGGCATAATATCCTGTTTGATTACAGCTTTGTCAAGCATATGGCTGTCGGCATGGGGCTGAAGTTTGAAAAGGATGGGGTGGATACGCTGAAAATAGCCAGAAAAACGCTGCCCGATCTGGGAAGCAGAAGTCTTGAGTTTTTATGCCGCCATTATCATATACAGCAGGAACATGCACACAGGGCTATGGACGATGCGCGATGCACCTGGCAGCTTTTTCAATGTCTGCAGGAAGAATTTGGGGAGGCTTGTCCGGAAGTATTTCTGCCCGGGAAGTTAATCTGCCATGTGAAAAAACAGACGCCGGTTACAAATTCACAAAAACTTTACTTGAATGATTTACTTAAATATCATAGAATAGATACGGACATAAAAATCGAAAGCCTGACCAAAAGTGAGGCTTCCAGAATGATAGACCATATTATTTTGCAATATGGAAGAATAAAGAGGTAATGAATCGATGATGAAATTCAGTCCAAAGGTAAAACGGATTATTGCAGGCGTTATTGCAGCTCTTCTTGTGGTTGCCATGGTAGTTCCCATGATACTGGGATATCTGATGTAGGAGGCCGGAAGAGTTCATGAAGAAATGGAAAATCATATCCGGACTGGGAATGCTGCTTCTGGGTGTGCTTTTTACGGCGGCGGGATGCCAAAAGGTCTATGCTGAAGAGAAAACCTCTCCGGAAATACTGGAGGGGGTTTTTATTGACGGAGTGGACGTGTCCGGCATGAATAAAGAGCAGGCGGTGCAGGCGGTGGAACGTCATATGCAGGAGGTTGGAGGATACAATATCCGGCTTTTGATCGGCGATAATGTGGTGTCGGTACCTGCCAGTGAACTGGGGCTTACCTGGGCCAACGAATCTGTGGTGGATAAAGCGTTGGATTTCGGACAGTCAGGGAATATTGTCAAACAGTATAAGGCCAGGAAGGATCTGGAGCAGGAACCGGTAAGACTGACTTTGAAATACGGAGTGGACGAAGATAAGACAGATACAGTACTGAAAGAAAAATGCGTTGTACTGGATCATGAGCCGGAAAATGCATCCATGACAAAATCCGATGAAGGCTTTGTGATTGTAAATGAAAAACAGGGCGTCACCCTTAAAGTAAAGGAGGCAAAGGCCGCTGTGGTGGAATATCTTTCCAGTCAGTGGAGGAGCGGCCTTGGAATAGTAGAGCTTCCGGCGGAGATTACCGAGGCGGAGCATAAAGCCGCTGAACTTCAGACGGTACAGGATATCCTGGGAAGCGCCAGCACCGATTACTCCTCCAGCAGCGCAAACCGCGCCACAAATATACAAAGGGGTGCGGAGCTTTTGAACGGAACGGTGGTGTATCCAGGGGAGAGCGTATCGGTGACGGAGCTGGTGGTTCCTTTTGATGAAGAAAACGGATATGCGCCGGCGCCTTCCTATGAAAATGGAGAGGTAGTGGACAGCTACGGAGGCGGCATCTGCCAGGTATCCACGACCCTTTACATGTCCTTGCTGCGCGCAGAGCTGGAGATCACGGAACGCCATAATCATTCCATGATCGTCAACTACGTGGATCCGTCCATGGATGCGGCTATCGCGGAAGGATACAAAGATCTGAAGTTTGTCAACAATCTGGAAAATCCCATTTACATTGAGGGATATACCTCCGGAGGGGAAGTGGGCTTTGTTGTTTACGGAAAAGAATACCGCTCCGAAGGCAGGGAAGTCACTTACGAAAGTGAAACACTGGAGACCATTGAGCCGGAAGTGGAGCTGACGGCTTCGCAGGATGCCTTTGGAACTATCACTCAGACCAGCTCATCCCACACGGGATATAAAGCCTGTCTGTGGAAGAGCGTCAGAGAAAACGGTCAGGAGACGAAGGAGCAGGTGAACAGCAGTACATACAATATGACCCCGGATAAATACACGGTGGGAGTGCGTACGGACAGCTCGGAGGCCGAGTCCAAACTGAGGGCGGCCATCGACGCCAACGATTTGAATCAGGTGTACGAGGTAATCAATACTTACGGGTAATAAATGAGAAGAGGTAGAAGATGAAGATAGGAAAACTGCCGGAAACGGTTCTGGTCCGGTCCATACTCAAACAGGTACATCACAGGCGGCCTGAGGTCCTGGTGGGACCTCAGGTAGGGCAGGACTGTGCCGTGCTGAGTCTGGGGGCGGATGAAGCCTTTGTGATGTCTTCCGATCCCATTACCGGGACTACAAAAGATATCGGGAGTCACTGCATCCATATCACGGCCAATGATCTGGCGGCCTCCGGCGCAGAGCCGGTGGGGGTAATGCTTACGGTGATGCTGCCTGATAAGGTAGAGGAACCCCAGATCAGAAAGATGATGCAGGATGTGGAACAGACTTGCGCCCAATTGAACATAGAAGTGCTGGGCGGTCATACGGAAGTGACCAATGTAGTGCGCCAGCCCCTGATTTCCGTCACCGGCGTTGGAAAAATAAAAAAAGATGAAGTGCTGACCACCGGGCAGATGAAAGCAGGGCAGGACATTGTCATCAGCAAATGGATCGGCCTGGAGGCCACCGCCATTTTGGCAAAGGAAAAAGAAGAAGAGTTAAAGAAAGTGTTTTCAGAGGATTTTGTCAATCAGGCAAAATCTTTTGACCAGTACCTGTCTGTACTGAAGGAAGCACGGATTGCCAGAGAATGCGGCGCCAGCGCCATGCACGATATTACGGAAGGCGGCGTATTCGGAGCGCTGTGGGAAATGGCTGAGGGAGCCGGTACGGGGCTGGAAGTGGATCTGCGCAGGATCCCCATACGTCAGGAAACGGTGGAAATCTGCGAATTTTTCGGCGTGAATCCTTATCTGATCATGTCCAGCGGCTCTATGATGATAGCCTGCCCCGACGGATACCATATGGTGGAGGAACTGAAAAAAGCAGGCATTGCGGCCGCTGTGGTGGGACGGGCCACAGATGGGAACGACCGGATTTTAAGAAACGGGGAAGATATCCGCTATCTGGACCGTCCACAGACAGATGAACTTTACAGAGTGCTGGGGTAAAGGAGGAAAAGGATGGCGTTTAATATTGTTTTGTATGAGCCGGAGATTCCCGCCAATACCGGCAATATCGGAAGAACCTGTGTGGCCTGCGGCGCCAGGCTGCATCTGATTGAGCCGCTGGGATTCCGCCTCAATGAAAAGGAAATACGAAGAGCCGGCATGGATTACTGGAAAGATCTGGATGTGACCCGGTATCTGAATTACGAGGATTTTCTGAAGAAAAATCCCGGGGCCGTCATTTACATGGCTTCCACCAAAGCGCCCAACGTATACACGGATGTGTCCTATGAGGACGGCTGCTATCTGATGTTCGGAAAGGAGAGCGCGGGTATACCGGAAGAGATTCTGGCACAGAATCAGGCAAGGGCAATCCGTATCCCCATGCTGAATCAGATACGGTCTTTGAATCTGGGAAATTCTGTGGCGGTAGTGCTTTACGAAGCGCTGCGTCAGAGCAGCTTTGCCGGGATGCAGCTGGAAGGCCGAATGACCAGGTTTGAATGGGAATAATATGAGTATGAAAAAAGGGAACGACCGCTATTTGGCGGTATTCCCTTTTTTTGACTTTGTCAGGGTAAAGATAAATTCTGTCCCCACCCCTTCTGTACTGATTACATTGATATTCTGATTATGCGCGTTGATAATTTCTTTTACGATGGAAAGCCCCAGTCCCGTACCCTTACGGTCCTTTCCGCGGGAGGTATCCAGTTTATAAAAACGGTCCCAGATTTTGGGAAGACTGTCCTTGGGGATTCCGCTGCCGGAATCCTTCACGGAGACAAATATTTTCCCGTGGCGTTCCGTGGTTTCCACTGTTATGGTGGAGTTGGGAGAACTGAATTTTATGGCATTGTCAATCAGATTGTACAGCACCTGCTGGATTTTTCCCACGTCGGCGCTGGCCATCAATGGTTCCGAGGTCATTTTCAGCTGGATGGTGATTTTTCGCTTCAGGCATGTTCCGCCGAAAGTGGCCGCAGTGTCCCGGATGACATTGTTGATATCAAAATCCGTGATATCCAGAAGGTATCCCCGTACGTCGAAATCGTTGAGTGTAAGCAGGCTCTGGGTCAGCTTGTTTAAGCGTTCCGTTTCCATCAGTACGATGTTCAGATATCTGGACTGCATCTCCATGGGAATGGTTCCGTCCAGTATGGCTTCGATATATCCTTTGATGGAAGTCAGTGGAGAACGAAAATCATGGGAGACGTTGGATACGAACTGCCGCTGATATTCTCCTGAACGGTCAAGTTCGTCTGACATATAGTTCAAAGTCATGGCCAGATACCCGATTTCGTCATCGGAATGGACGGGGATATTGTATTTCAGATTGCCGGAGGCGTATTCGTTGGCGCCCTGGGTAATCTGCTTTAAGGGACTGTAGACTACCATATTGAAAACCAGCAGAATCAGCAGCGTAAAGGCAAAAATAATGATGAACACAAGGTAAACACCCTTTAAAATCTCATCCCGGTTGGAAAGAATGTCATCCAGAGGCATATGAAGAGCAATATAACCTTTGGTGGACATATTCAGGGTTATGGGCGCCAGAACGCTGATATGTTCCTCTGAAAAGTACTGGTAAAAGGTACCGATGGTATAATAGCCGTCATTAAAATCAACCGGATCAAAATTTTCAATTTCCTCTGGATTTTCCGTATCCAGATCTTCTTCTGTGTTGATCAGAATTTTCCCGGAAGGATCCACCATCCAAACTTGTGCTTTCTGATATTCCGCCAGAGTGCGGAAATTTTCGTAGGTGTCCGTCAGGCTGGCCTGCTGAGTGTAATAGTGGTCAGCCTGGTTGGAGGCAATATTGACTGCCTCCCGGTACAGCGCGTCGCCGGCCTGGCGGGTCAGTTCTCTTTGTATCAGTGTGGAACCCAGAAAAGAGATAACAAAAAAACTTAAAAAACCCAGGATCAGGTAGGCTGCGGTAAATTTCAGATAAAGCGCATTTTTCATCAGGATTTAACCTCAAATTTATAACCAATGCCCCATACGGTGCTGATGGACCAGGATTCATGATCTTTTATTTTTTCGCGCAGACGTTTGATATGTACGTCCACTGTCCGGGTATCGCCGATATATTCATATCCCCAGATATGATCCAGAAGCTGTTCTCTTGTAAACACCTGGTTGGGGGAAGAGGCCAGAAAATATAAAAGTTCCAGCTCTTTTGGCGGCATATCGATATTGGCTCCGTGATAGATGACGGAGTAATTGGTCAGATTAATGATAAGATCCGGATATTCCACATATTTCCCGGCCGGTTTTTCCGGAGCTGTTTTTGCCGGTTCGAAACGGCGCAGCACCGCTTTTACCCGGGCCACCAGTTCTTTCGAATCAAAGGGTTTGATCATATAATCGTCGGCGCCCAGTTCCAGACCAAGGACCTTGTCAAAAATTTCACCCTTGGCGGAGAGCATGATAATGGGTACGTTGGATTTGTAGCGGATTTCCCGGCATACCTGATATCCGTCTATGCCCGGCAGCATCAGATCCAGAAGAATCAGATTCGGTTTGAAGGTTTCAAAGGCATTGATGGCTTCTTCGCCGTCATTGACGATCATACAGTCAAAGCATTCTTTCGTCAGGTACAGGGAAATCAGTTCCGCAATATTATTGTCGTCGTCTACGATCAGGATTTTCTGCTTTGCTAACATGTCTATTCCTCCTCATTCAGCTCATTCATTTAAATTCCACGATAGTCACGCCGGAATCGCCTTCGCCGAAGGCGCCCAGACGGTAAGAGGAAACGTATTTCAGCCGTTTCAGATAGCTGTGGACGCCTTTTCTTAAAGCTCCGGTGCCTTTTCCATGGACAATCCGCACACTGGGCACATGAGCCAGATAGGCGTCATCCAGATATTTTTCCAGTTCTGCCACAGCTTCATCCACTGTTTTGCCCAGCAGATTTATTTCGGTGCTCACGGATGATGATTTTTGCATCTTCACTTTGCCGGAACTGGTGCGGTTCATATTGGGAGCGCTGATAACCGGCTCGTCCACCAAAGCCAGATCTGAAATGTTTGTCTTTGTTCTTATGATACCGGCCTGGACGAAAAGATTTCCGCGGCTGTCCGGCAGTGTGCTTACAGTTCCCTTCAGGTTCATGCTGACGATTTTAACCGTATCGCCGATATGAAGATCAGAGGGTTTTAAAGAAGAAGCTTTCTGAGCAGGCTTCATGGCCAGCTTTTCTTCCTTTTTCTTCATTTTAGCCCGGAGCTTCTGCCGGTCTGATTCCATTCTCTGGATGGCGGGACTTTCTTTTTCGTATTTTTGAAACTGCCGGATAGTCTGGTCGGCGTATTCCTTGGCCTCACGGAGAATGGCGTGGGCCTGTTCGTTGGCCTCCTGCATCATTTTTTCTCTCCGGGCCGTCAGCTTCTCATGCTTTTCTTCCAGCTGTTTTTTCAGGGCCGCTATCTCTTCCTTATAAAGGCGCAGCTCCTCCTGCTCTTTTTCTATGGTTTTTCTGCTTTCTTCCAGGGAGGAAATCACATCCTCGAAGGATTCCTCTTCTTTGCTGATCCGTTTTCTGGCATCTTCGATAATGTAGTCCGGCAGTCCCAGCTTTCCGGAAATAGCGAAAGCGTTGCTCTTTCCGGGGATCCCGATCAGAAGCCGGTAGGTGGGACGCAGCGTTTCCACATCAAACTCACAGCTGGCATTTTCCACGCCTGGCGTGGACAAAGCGTATACCTTCAGCTCGCTGTAATGAGTGGTGGCCATGGTGCGAATCTTTCTCTGGTGAAGGTAGGAGAGAATGGAGATGGCCAGCGCAGCGCCCTCCGTGGGGTCTGTTCCGGCTCCCAGCTCATCAAAAAGCACCAGGGAATGTTCGTCTGCCTTTTCCAGGAAAGAAACCACATTGGTCATGTGGGAGGAAAAGGTACTCAAAGACTGCTCAATACTCTGTTCGTCGCCGATATCGGCATACACTTCTGTAAATATAGCCAGCTCAGAGCGGGAAAGGGCCGGAATATGAAGACCGGCCTGCCCCATCAGCGTCAGAAGACCGATGGTTTTTAAGGATACGGTTTTCCCGCCGGTGTTGGGTCCGGTGACGATAAGAAGATGAAATTCCTCACCCAGACGGATATCGATGGGAACAGCCTTTGCCTGAGGGATCAGCGGATGGCGTCCCTGACGGATGCGGATGCGGCCCTCTGTGTTGAAGATCGGTTCGGTGGCGTTCTGTTCCATGGCAAGCTGGGCTCGGGCAAAGATGAAATCAAGCTGGGCCATGTTTTCCAGATTGGAGTAAAGCAGCTCCAGATGTTCTGCCGTCTGTACGCTCAGCTGAGACAGGATTACCTCTATCTCTGCAGTTTCTTTTAACTCCAGCTCCCGCATGTCATTGTTCAGCTTTACCACCGCCATGGGTTCCACGAAAAGCGTAGAACCTGTGGAAGACTGATCGTGAATCATGCCGGGCACCTGGTTTTTATATTCCGCTTTTACAGGGATGCAGTAGCGGCCGTTGCGCATGGTAATGACGGCATCCTGCAGATAGGAACGGGCCCCGCCGTTTACAATTCCATTCAGCTGTGTATGAATCCTGTCATTGATCAGTTTCATGCTGCGGCGTATCTGACGAAGAGCCGGGGACGCATCATCACTGATTTCTTCTTCGGAGAGAATGCAGCGGCGTATTTCCGTGGAGAGACCTGTTAAGGGCTCCAATGCGTCAAAGGAAGAGGTCAGAGAGTCCGCAGGTGTGTCTGCCAGCTCCGGCCGTCCGTAGGATTTAACGCGGGCACAGTTCTCTAAAAGAGCGCATACAGCTAAAAGTTCGGCAGTGTTCAGCGTACTGCCAATCTCAAGCCGCTTCAGAGAGGCGCCCATATTCTTAACACTGCCAAAGGATACAGAGCCCTTTTTGAAAAGTCGGCTCAGTGCATCCCCTGTCTGCCGCTGCATACTCTGAACGGTCTGGAGGTTATCGGAAGGAAGCAGCGCTTCACATCTGGCCTTTCCAAGAGGAGAAGAGGCGTAGGAAGCAAGCTTCTGTATGATTTTTGTGTATTCCAGGGTTTGTAATGCTTTTTTATTCATGTCTGTAACCTTACTGCTTTCCAGAAAATATTATTGATAAAGTGCAAATTTGCACCAAATACATTATACCAGAAATGAGGCCAAAAAAATACTCTGAGATCAAAAAGATACTTCGTATTCATAAATTGTTCATAAGTTTTTGTTAAAATGTTCCTAACAGTTGTGACGGATAAAGCACGTTGTCGATCATTATTGCTGAACGGGAGAATGAGACTGATGAGTGATTACAGCTTTATTAAAGAGGTTGTCAAAGAAAAGCCAGTTAATAAAAAAGCCTTTTTTACCAGGGTGGTGCTTTTGATTTTAGGTGCAATACTATTCGGCACGATCGCAGCTCTTACCTTTGTGAATGTTCTGCCCCAGGCGGCGGAACATCTGACGGCGAAAAAAGAGACTCCTCAGCTGAATATTAATGAGAACCAGCAGTCAAAGGGAGGAGAAGACGCTCTTTTGGCGGAGGCAGAAGATGCGGAAAAGGAAACACAGGTAATTGAAGTCCCAGCCGAGTTGGGACTGTCTGATTACAAACAGTTTTACCAGGATATGGTGGAGGCTTCACAGACGGCTTCCAAATCAGTGGTCACAGTCAACGGCATCACTGACAATATGGACTGGTTCAATAACACATATGAAAATCAGAGTCAGATTTCCGGCATTATCATAGCCAACACCAGCCAGGAGCTATTTATCCTGACGGAATACCGCGGTGTGGAAAATGCAGACCGTCTGCAGGTCACCTTCTGGGACGGAACCGCCGTGGAGGCCAGCTATCAGAAGCATGATTCCAACACGGGACTTTGCGTGCTGAAAACGGCGGCATCCGGGATTAAGAGCAGTACGATGTCCAGTCTGGTGACAGCGCCTCTGGGCAATTCCTACGGTGCGAAACAGGGAGATCCCATTATGGCGCTGGGAAGTCCCATGGGCTACAGCGACTTCATGGCTTTTGGAATGCTTACGTCGGTTTCCAACGAAGTTTCCGCATGGGATTCCAATTATACAATTCTGACGACGGATATCGTGGGGACCAGGGAAGGCAGCGGAATTTTGCTGAATCTGGACGGTGAGATTATCGGTATTATCCTGCAAAGCTATGCGGGCAGCAGCAATATGGTCACCTGCCTTGGCGTATCGGAGATTGCAGATTTAATGGAATCTCTCTCCAATAACAAGGAACGGCCCTGCATTGGCATCAAAGGGCAGGATGTGACAGAAGAAATTGCCAAAGGAACCGGTATTCCCGTCGGTATTTATGTCAATGAGGTTCAGGTGGATTCCCCGGCTATGGTGGCCGGTGTTATGAATGGAGACGTTATCACTGAGGTGGAAGGGCAGACTGTGAAAAACATGAATGAGTACACCCGTATGGTGGAAAAATGCAGGCCCAATGAAGTGATAAAACTGACGGTGATGCGAATGGGCGCGGAAGGCTACGCCAAGATAGTATTTGACGTAACGGTCGGAGCATTATAAAATAGAAAACATGTAAGGAGAAAGAATGGCTTTTCTGCCATGCAGAAAAGCCATTCTTTTTTGAGCTCATCATTACAGGAGCAAATAGCAGAAACAGAAAGGCTGGTAGAAACATGAAATATATCAAAGAGTTCAGAGAAGGCGACAGGATCACGGGTGTTTATCTGTGCAAACACAAGCAGTCGGCAGTAACCAAAAACGGAAAACCCTATGAAAATGTTATCCTGCAGGATAAAACGGGTACCCTGGATGCGAAAGTATGGGATCCCAATTCTCAGGGAATAGATGAATTTGAAACTATGGATTATATTGAAATCATGGGGGATGTGACCAGTTTTGCCGGAGCGCTCCAAATCAGCATTAAACGCGCAAGAAAAGCCGGGGAAGGGGAATACGATCCCGGAAATTATCTTCCGGTCAGCACCCGTGACTGCGGTCAGATGTATCAGCAGCTGATGGATTATGTAAACTCTGTGAAAAATAAATGGCTGTCTATGCTTTTAAAATATTTTTTCGTGGAAAATCAGGAATTTATCCGGGCGTTTCAGTTTAGTTCGGCGGCCAAAAGCGTCCACCACGGATTTGTGGGAGGCCTGCTGGAGCATACTCTCAGCGTGACGGGGCTGTGCGAACAGTATATTCGGATGTACCCTTATCTGAACCGTGATCTGCTGATCACCGCTGCGCTGTTCCATGATATGGGAAAAACCAGAGAGCTGTCCTTATTTCCTCTGAACGATTACACCGATGACGGACAGCTTCTGGGTCATATCATGATGGGGGCTGAGATGATTCATGACGCCATCCGCCAGATTCCCGGATTTCCCACCAAGCTGGAATCAGAGCTAAAACACTGCATCCTGTCTCATCACGGAGAACTGGAATACGGTTCCCCGAAAAAACCGGCGCTGGCGGAAGCAGTGGCCCTGAATCTGGCCGACAACACAGACGCCAAACTGGAAACATTGCGGGAAATCTTTGATTCCGCACAGGAAAACGCAGAATGGCTGGGCTATAACCGTCTGTTTGAATCTAATATTAAAAGAACGGTATGTGAGCCGGAGTCCCAGGGGAGATAAAAAATGCAGAAAAATGATGTGGTGCGCGTCACCATAGAAGATATGAGTCATAAAGGCGAGGGGATAGGAAAAGTGGAAGGCTATCCCCTTTTTATAAAGGATACGGTAATCGGAGACGAGGTGGAAGTCATCGTGACCAAAGCCGGAAAAAGCTACGGCTATGGCCGTATAAAAACGGTTCTGAAGCCGTCTGCACACCGGGTAACCCCCCGGTGCGCATATGCCGGTCCCTGCGGCGGCTGTCAGCTGCAGGCCATGGCATACGAAAGGCAGCTGCAGTTCAAAGAAGATATGGTCAGAAATAATCTGAAACGTATCGGCGGCTTCGAGGACATTCCCATGGAATCGATTATCGGAATGGAGGAGCCTTTTCGGTACCGCAACAAGGCCCAGTTTCCGGTGGGAAAAGACAGGGACGGAAAAATTGTCACCGGATTTTATGCCGGGAGAAGCCACCGGATTATCAGCAACACAGACTGCTGTCTGGGCGTTCCCGTCAACGAGGAAATCCTGAATCACGTCCTTTCCTATATGGAAGAAAATCACATAGAACCCTATGATGAAACGACAGGCCGGGGCGTGGTACGCCATATCCTGATTCGTTACGGCTTTGCCACAAAAGAGATCATGGTATGTCTCGTCATAAACGCCAAGTCCCTGCCGGCCAGTGAAAAGCTGCTGGAAAAACTGACGCCTGTAAAGGGCATGACCAGTATTTCCATCAGCATAAACCGGAAAAATACCAATGTGATCATGGGAGAGACGATAAAAACACTCTGGGGACAGCCCTATATCACGGACTATATCGGCAGCATCCAGTACCAGATTTCTCCGCTGTCCTTTTATCAGGTAAATCCGGTTCAGACAAAGAAGCTGTATGAGCTGGCCCTTTCCTATGCGGGCCTGACCGGAAAGGAGACGGTGTGGGATCTGTACTGCGGCATTGGAACGATCTCACTGTTTATGGCCGCCGGGGCCAAAAAGGTATACGGTGTGGAGATTGTGCCGGCGGCCATAGCGGATGCCAGGAGAAATGCCCGCTTAAACGGCATTGAGAACGCAGAATTCTTTGTGGGAAAGGCGGAGGAGGTTCTGCCCGGGAAATACCGGGAGGACGGCGTTTATGCAGATGTGATTGTGGTGGATCCCCCCAGAAAGGGCTGCGATGAGAAGCTTCTTGCCACCATGGTGCAGATGCAGCCGGAGCGCATTGTTTATGTGAGCTGTGACTCCGCCACGCTGGCTCGAGACCTGAAGTATCTGTGCGGTGAGGGATATAGGTTGGAGAGGGTTTGTCCAGTTGATCAATTTCCGATGACATGTCATGTGGAGACGGTAGTTTTGATGTCACGCGTTAGCAATGAGCCATGCAGGACGGTGGACGAATTGCACCCGTGAGCTTGCTCAGACGGGGGCATACTCGGACAGCGGACTATACGGCGAATGCCGTGGATGAGCGAAGAAAGCTTGCTTGCGCAGCGAATCAGCATGGCGGAATTGAACTGAAAAAGTGTAGGAAACAAGGGATTTCCGGGAGTTTGGACTGTTTGGATAACGGTTCTGGCTCCCGGATTTTTTATGCCTGCTTGCTCTGTGGAAACATATCGAGGGACAAAATAGGCGGAGGGTTGAGTATACAGGATTGATATGGGGTAGGTTGTGGAGACAGGATTGTTAAATGGGGGTTGAGGATACAGAATGGTTAAAGGCATGAAAAAAGCACATTATTTCCGTCCGGTTGGAAACAATGTGCTTTTCAACTTCTCATGGTATCAATCAGTGTAAGCAGCGCCTGTTTCTGATTGTCTTTTAAAGTACTCCATTTTGCAAATAAGATGCGCTGTTCCTCTGTCAGTTCGGGGCTGTTCCCTTCCGTAAAGAACTGCGCCAAAGTAATACCGAATGCTTTGCAGACTGCCTCTAAGGTCGGCAGCGTCGGAGCATTATTCCGATTGAACATATTTGTGACTGTGGAATGAGAAAGATTGGATTCCTTTGCCAGTCGGTAATCCGTCCAGTCTCGTTCTTCCATGAGTTGCTTTATGCGTCTTTGCGCATCCATGCCATCACCTGCCTATCTGTATCTATTCTAATTCCCAAAAGGGTGTCATAATAGTCACAATCAGTAGACAGTATATTTCCCTTAAAGGGCATGGAATTAGTATGCCAGGAAAGGGGAAGGTTATGTACAGGAGGTGCGGATGTTGGAAAAGGAAGAACACTTATTTGAAAGACTGGCCCGTGAAAGAAATATTACGGTTGAAGAAATGCGGGCGATTATATCAGCCCGCATTGAAAAAGGGTGGAATGATCCGGATTTGGAGAAACGGGCGCAGTGGAGGAAAATACCCTGTGCTGGAGATATTCCTACACCTGATGAATGGCTGCAGTACTGCCTGAAACAGCTAAAAGAAGAAGGGCGAGAGGATTTGCTGTAGCTATAAAATGATAAAGTATAAATAAAAGTATGAAACAGATATGAATACAACTTTGTAACATACAAGTACTTATACTTATTGGAGTTTGTTAAGCAAATCGCTTATTGCTAAAAATATTTTACTTATTGTGTTTTTGTGGGACGTTGTGCGGATGATGTACTGAAAAGAGCCGGAATCAAACGACTCAGCCTTTTTATAACAGCGCCGTTCCATGATCGTGTAGACAGAAAAATGCAATTAACCGGTATGGATGAAAAATCGGTAACTTCTCTCATTCGTAAAACGGATAAACAGAGAAAAAGCTATTACAATTTCTATGCAGATGGGAGCTGGGGAAAACCATATAATTTTGACCTTTGTATCAACAGTTCTGCATGGGGAATTGAACATACAGCAAAGGCCCTGGCGGTACTGGTCAGACAAACAGAGGGAGTATTTGAAAAGAAAGGGGAAAAAGGTAATGTGGAGTCGCCTATATGATATTACTATGCAGACACCTATTGGTAACAGATATGGCTCGATGAATGTAACTGTGAACCAGAATCATGTGGATGGTATCCTGACCATTTTGAAAAAAGCAACTCCTTTTGACGGTTCTATTTGTGAAGACGGCAATTGCAGGATTTCCGGACAACTGATTACTCTTATGCGTACCATTCCATATGACGCAGTCGGGCGGATTACAAAGAGTTCTCTATGGCTCATATTAAAAGGAGAGCAGGAAACATTTGAAGTTTCTGGCAGTGTGTCGGATTCCAACGTTTCTGCTCCAAAGGAGCAGGCACTATGAGAAAGTTTTATCAGACCATTGTAAATCATCCCAAGAAAATTATGATAACTTTTTTAGCCTTGGCCATAATCGGCGCTGTTTTGCGGGGGATGATTCCGGTGAATTATGACATGACGGATTATCTTCCGGAGGACTCCTCATCTACAATTGCACTGGATATTATGGAAGAAGAATTTGAAGGCGGTATTCCCAATGCCCGTGTTATGGTAAAAGATATCACGATACCAGAGGCGTTGGAATATAAAGAACAAATTGAGAACTGCGAAGGTGTGGCAGGAGTCACATGGCTGGATGATGCAGCAGATATTTTACAGCCGCTGGAAACTCTGGATACAGATACGGTTGAAACTTACTACAAAGACCAGGCAGCGCTTTTTACCGTTACGATTGAGGATGGAAAAGATGTGGAAGCGGTAGATGCAATCAGGGCTATTGTAGGAGATGAGAACGCTCTTACCGGGGAAGGAGTTTCCACAGCAGCAGCGACAACAGGCACTGTAAACGAGGTCCGTAAAATCAGTTTGATCGCCATACTGTTTGTATTTTTTATGTTGATTCTTACGACTACTTCATGGAGCGAGCCAGTATTGGTTTTGATTGGACTGGGAGTGGCAGTACTTATAAATTCAGGCAGCAATCTGATTTTTGGAGAAATTTCTTTTGTAACCAATGCTGCGGGAATGATTTTGCAGGTGGCTGTGTCACTGGATTATTCTGTATTTCTGATCCATCGATTTGAAGAATGCCGGAAAGAATATTCTGATCCAAAAGAAGCGATGGTAGAAGCCTTGTGTAAATCTACCAGCTCCATACTGTCCAGTGGGCTGACCACGGTGATTGGATTTCTGGCTCTTATGTTTATGCAATTTCAGATTGGACCAGATCTGGGAAGGGCATTGGCAAAAGGGGTGGCAATCAGTTTGATCACTGTATTTATCTTTATGCCAGCGTTGCTTCTGCTTACCTATAAGTGGATGGAAAAAACAAAACACCGTAGCTTTCTTCCAAGTTTCCGGGGGCTGGGAAGAGTGATTTACCGAACGATGCTCCCACTCGCAGCGGTATTTCTGATTTTGATTGTACCAAGTTATCTGGCATCCAATTCGAACTCGTTTTATTATGGATCATCCCATATATATGGGGAGGAAACTCAAGTTGGGCAGGACACTGCGGCTATTGAAGACCTTTATGGAAAAAGCGATACATATGTAGCTATGGTTCCACGGGGAGACTTGGCAACAGAGCAGGAATTGTCAGATGCGCTGCATAACATTCCACAGGTAAAAAGTACTCTTTCTTATGTGGATACCGTTGGAGCAGAAATTCCTATAGAGTATTTAGATGAGGATACAGTTTCGCAGCTTGTTTCTCCGAATTACAGTCGGTTTGTCATCACGGTAGAAGCGGCATACGAAGGAGAGGAAACCTTTCAATTGGTAGAAACCATCCGGGATACGCTGAATACCTATTACCCGGATTCTGGTTATTTGGCGGGAAGCGGCGTCAGCTCTTATGATCTGATGGATACAATCACTGCTGACACGGTAAAAGTGAATTTAATCGCAATCGGAGCAGTATTTCTGGTATTACTGCTGACCATGAAATCCATTTCTCTGCCAGTGATTTTGGTGTTGTCCATTGAGACGGCGGTTTGGATCAATTTGGCATTGCCCTATTTTGAAGGCTCTACGGTGTTTTATATTTCTTATTTAATCATTAGTTCTATTCAGTTAGGAGCTACCGTGGATTATGCTATTTTATTTACAGAGCGATACTGTGAATTCCGAAATACCATGCCAAAGAGAAAGGCAATTTCTGAAACAGTCGCTGCCGTAACGTCATCTGTAATGACATCGGGAGCAGTTCTGGCAGTGGTTGGATTTTTGCTGGGCTTTATCTCTGATCACGGGATTTTGGCACAGCTTGGCATGTTTTTAGGAATTGGAAGTCTGCTGTCTTTGGCAATTGTCCTGTTTGTTTTGCCAGGTCTGCTATATCTGTTGGATAGCGTCATCCAGCATACAACTTTAAAATTGACGTTTTATAAACAGCCAAAGGAGGAATCATGAAATGAAGATTTTAAAACATGTTGGACCCATAAGTCTTGCGGCAGTGTTTGTAATGAGTTCTGCTATTCCGGCTTTTGCTGCGGAAACAGTGGCCTCCTCTCCTTCTGAAAAGGAAGAGGTCATCTATATTACCCTTCATCTATTTGAGACGGTACCGTTAAAAACAATATTTTAAGCGGAGTCGCACATGCTACCACAGCACATTCTGCAGTAATAGCAACCGCTGAGAATGTAATGCTAATCAACAACGCTTTTCTTCTCTGAGCCTGAAACAAATCAATTACTTCTTTTTCCAGTTCGTTACTGTTTCTTCTATTTTGCAATGTATTATTAAGGAATACATAAATTGAAACAGAGAAACCTACCATAGATATCAACACGGTGACAGAAATTTTGACGGTTTCAGCAATATCTTCATACGTTATCCCAACCTGTTTCCATAGTTTTAGCGCCAGAATAAGAATGGTTAATGAAACAATAATACTGAAACAATTATTTTTTAATTTTCCCCAAGCTCTAACCTCAAATTCTTTAAAATGCTTTCTGAATTCTTCCATCGTGTTTTTCCTCATATATTTATCTGTTGTAAAAACTGCTTATTTGAAAGCCATTTTCTTCCATCCTCTATTCTGCGCTCTCTTTCTTCTCTTGTGGACACTCGCAAATCTTCTTCAAAGTTCCTCCGACAAGTGCATCCAGACGCAAGTTCTTCACCGTACAACATTAATATCCGCTGCCTTCCAGAATTATCAGTTTCTTCAAGAAAATGGCGGTAAAACTCCATCCATTTCCCCGCACACCGTTCACAGCTATACGGCGGAAGATTTTCTCTTTCCCCCTCTTCATTATAATCTATCCAATCACCATACCATGCCAGATAAATTCTATTAAGATAGTGCCACGGTACCCTTATGAGGACTTCAAAGACCGCCCAATGGCAGATACGCAAATATTTTCCTTCCTTGTACAGAATATCCAATAATGTATTTTCTCTAATATTAGCAGGAAACAATACAACAGAATCAACGCCATGCTCAACTGCCCACTGGATTGTTTTTTCCGTATCTTCAATTTGTTCCGATACTGACAAAAAAGGTGCTCCCAAAAAAACATTGGCAGTAATGCACATGATGTCTACTGGGGAGGCGTGGAATCCGACCGATTTATACAAGATTGGTATGCGCTATCAGACAGGCTACGAAACTACTCATTAGCAAAGAGATTATTTCTGAAGCCCAGCTATCTCTCCACATCCACTTTCATCCCTGACTTGAACTCCACCTCAAACCGCTCATCGTAAACCGTGACCTTCTCAATTAGCCGCCGCACCAGCAGTTCATCATACTCCGTGACCTCTGTTGACTGCTGTTCCAGAAACTCCCGCATCTCCCTGATCCGCTGTTTCAGTCCTTCCCGCTCGGCACTCTCTGTCAGTGCCTTCTGTTTCAATTCCCGCAGATGGTCTATCTCATCTGCCACGCCATTATAATCCTTTTTGGAATTTGCCAATCTCAACAGTTCCTTTTGCAGTTCCTCCAGTCTGGCATTGATTCCCTCTGCCGAGGTTTCATCCCCCTGCCGGATAACTGTCTCTATATTTTCCTGCAGTACCTCCATCATGCCTTCCCTATTTCCAAGCGCAAGATTGATGGCTTTTACCACTGCCGCCTGCAGTTCCGATTCCTGAATAGTAGGAGCATCGCACTTTCCAGGGCCATGCTCCACACGGGTGCAGCATCTCCAGACTGTGGAGTGTTTGCCCCGGTTGTTCCATGCGATCCGCCGGTAAATCTCCCCACACTTCGGACAGTAGACAATGCTGGATAAGGCATACTTGCTACTATAAACCCTCTTTTTCCGGCTGACTCCGCTGTGGAGGTTCGCCCTCCGGATCATCTTCTCCTGCACCTGCATATAAAGGTGGTAAAAAAGCTGTCCATCCACGAACACCCTAAAAAGGCTCATAGGCGTCCCTCCCGGTACCGGAACGTCGTTGTTCCCGTTCCCGTAATGCGGACTGTATTTTGCCCTGCTTGCAGTTCCAGTTCCGGGAACGTCCATGTCCCGGCGCTCACGGATTTCTTAAACACATCCTCACCAATATTCCAACTCAGCGCCGTTTCCGCTGTCGTAAGTACAGTCGGGATAACGGGCATGTAGTCATTTACTAGAATCAGGGTACCGCCTCCGGTCATAGAGACCTCTGTGTCCTCTATGTGGTAGCGGTAGGCATCCCCGTCCGAGCAGGACAACACCATCTGCCCTTTCCCGGTAAGGGGATCGTAGCCAGGCTCCAGTTCCAGTGTGCCGACTGCATACAAATCCGGCTCCTCACTGAGAACCACTTCACAGAGTTTCCCCGCATACTGGTTCCCCAGTTCATCCCGCATCTGGTTGAACCTCTCCCGGCTGCCTAACATAGACAGAGTGATGGAAAAGCTCCGGGGTTGGTAAGATACCCTCCCAAGTGCCTCCGCGAACCGGATCGGGGCATTGCGCCCCGGCACCACTACCGTATTGGTCTGGGACTGGGGCGTGGGAAAGTCAATGCTTTCCCGGAGCCATCCCAATGAAAATAAAGAAATGGAATTAATCTTCACATCTGGTATCATAGGCTCAGCCTCCTTTGCAGTTTCTGTGATTTCCCAAGACCTCCGTCAATGGCTGGGAGTAGGTGCCCCACCAACGTCCCGTCATCCAGATAGATCCCCTTGCCGGAGTTTTCCGCAATGATGGCAAGGTAGCGTTCCATGACGTGGGTATCCATCCGGCTGGAAAGGATATGCTCCAACTGGTCGTAGAAGCCTTTCAGTGGAAGTACCGCCTCTTTCCCGGCTTCACCGCCCGCCATCAGGGAACTGCCGTTCATGCCGAACACGGTCGGCCCTGTCAGGATACCGCCCTCTTTGTAGCAGTCAATGGACAGATGGGGGACGCTTGGTGGGGAAAGGGATAACTTGCCCGTGATCTTAAAGTGGGGCAGCTTGATCTTGGGAAGCTCCAGCTTCATGCCGGAGAAGAACCCGGTGATCTTGTCCACCACGCCTTTGACCGCATCCCTTGCCGCCTCCACTGGCTTCACGATGGCGCTCTTGATCCCGTTCCAGACCGTGGTCGTGGTACTCTTGATCCCATTAAACACAGAAGTCACCGTGGACTTTACTGCATTAAACACGGAAGATACCTTGCTCTTGATCCCATCCACCACAGTGGAAATGACCGACTTGATGCCGTTCCACACCGAGGAGGCCACGGATTTGATGGCGTTAAAGACGGTTGTGACTGTGTTTTTGATCGCATTTAACACGGCAGACACCTTGCTGCTGATGGCGTCCCAGATGGTGGAGATTACACTCCGAATGGCTCCCATCACCGTGGAGATCACGCCGGACACCGCTTGGATGGCAGAGGATACCGCTGACTTGATCCCCTCCCAAGCTGAAATCACAATCTCCTTACAGTTCTCCCAAATGAACCGAAACGGCAGGGTGATTATGTCCACCGCACCCTGTATGATGGAACCCAAGAGCATCACGGCAGTCTGTACCACGTTGCAGATGCCGTCCCACACGCCTTGCAGGTGCGTCCACAGGTTGGAGAACCACGTTTTTAAGGTCTCCACCATCGAGCCGATCCCGCTGCAGACCGTGTTCCATAGATTTCCAAACCACTCTGTGATGGCTCCCCAGTTCTGGATAATAGCGATAATCCCCGCAATGGCCGCAGCCACCGCCGCAATGATGCCGATGATAGGGAGCATGGAAATATTTAATGCGCCCATCGCCACGGAGATGGCGGCGATCACCGGTGTCAGCGCCGTAAACGCCGCAAGGAGCGCCCACAGGATGATGACAAAGTTCTGCACCGGCCCCGGCAGGCGCTCAAACCACCCGCCAATGGCCGTAATCACCGAAACTAGGGGCGGCAGGATGGCATTGGCAAGCTCCGCCAGTTTCTCCCCAAAGGGAACCAGCGCCTGCTGCAGCTTCCGGGTATTCGCCTCCATCTCCTGCATCGGTGTGGTAGTGGCGTCAAACATCCCCTGGGCAGAGCCTTTCACGCTGTCGTAGGTACTGCCAACCGAGGTCAGGGAGGTAATGAATTTCAGGTTCCCGTCCTCCGCCATCGTGCCAAAAGCAAGGGCGGCGAGGTTCAATGCTTCCTGCTGGTTGGTACAGTTCCCGATGTCCGCCACAATGGAATCGATGACCTGCTTCTGTGTTGCGCCGCCATTCTGCCACGAAGCGTACAGCTCCTGCGTCCTGGTGGAGAACATCCCGATGGATTCCCCGATGGTACCGTCTGCCAGTCGGGTGGTCACCTCGTTGATGGCGTCATTGACTTTATCGAGGTTGTATGCGCCGTTCTTCAACCCATTGTCCAGAAGCTGGAAATACTCAGATGCGGAATAGCCTGCCTGCGAAAACTTCCCCGCATACTCGGAAAGGTTATCCCCCAGCTCGTTGGTCTTATCCAATCCGTTCTGGGTACCCACCACAATGTAGTCCATCGCCTCCTGCGCCGTCAGCCCGTATTGCTACATCAGGGAATTGACGCCCCGGAGGGTTTCATTCATATCAATCCCATACAGTTCCTCCAGCGTGATGACCTGCTGAGTCAGGTTGGTCAGATCCGTCTCGCTTAAATCCCCCAGGTTCTTTTTCACCATTAGGACAGCATTTGCCACTGCGTCCATGCTCTCGCCAACACCGGAGGAATAAACGTTCTTAATCACAGAAGCGGACTGCTCCGCCGGTTTCCCCAAAGTAGGCATTTACCTTTGTAACAGCATTTTCCCTCTCGGAATATGCATCCATTGCGTTGGAGCCAATCTCCTGGATTTTCTCTCCCACAGCCGATAATTGGTCCGCTGCCTGCATAATGGCTGCCCCTTTGGTATTCTCCGTAATCTGCCCTACGTCCTCGGCTGTATCCTGCGCGGCGTCCCCGGCTTTCTCTAATTCCTCAATCAGGTTGCGGATGGCTTCCCCGTCATCTACCGTATCCAACGCATCGGTAAGCTGCCGGATATCCGCTTTTCCGCCTGTGGCGGATTTCCCAATCTTCTCAATCGCCGTGCGGAGCTGGTCAGAGGAAGCGCTCCCGCTTTTAATCGCGGATACCAGTCTGGAGCCCAGTACATCGGCATAGTCGTCCACTTCCGTTCCCGTGGCGTCAAACAGCTTTTCCAGTCTTGCTGTGTTCTGGGAGAGGCTGTCCTGCTCGGTCTGGAGAGAGGACAGGTCGCTTTTGTATTTGTTCAGCTTCCCACGGGTTTCCTCAATCTCCCGCTGGAACGCCTGATATTTATCCGCTCCAATATCCCCACGGGCAAAAGCGGCGGCTACCTGCTCCTGGGCGGACTCTAAGGCCGAGAGCTTTTCTTCCGTCTGGCTGATGGCCTGTGCCAAAAGTTCCTGCTTCTGGGCCACCAGCACGATGTTGGAAGGATCGAGTTTTAAAAGGCGGTTCACATCATTTAGAGCCGACTGTGTTTTGGTAATTGAAGAATTGACACTTTTTAACGCTTTATCAAGCCCTGTAGCATCGCCGCCAATTTCCACGGTAATCCCTTTGATCCGGTTCGCCACAACTCTCACCTCCTGTATAGTTGCTAATACCTTTTAATTTTTGCTTGCAATCGCTTGCATTTGCCACAAGGAATGGATATAATCTCGTTTTTGACAGTTAGAGGCAAATAACAAGTGCCACAATCCTTGAA
>CAMMBV010000047.1 GCA_946494335.1 uncultured Ruminococcus sp.
CAGTTTTAAGGAACCCTTCTTCTTATTGTGTCCATTCTATGGGGTATAGTTTACACAACTACGACATTATCCCCCGGCATGATTCTGACTTTTTTCAGTCCCCCAAAGGCCACGTTCAGCGGCTCTGCAAAAATAGCTCTCTCCAGCGGCACGTCTTTGTTGATTTTCGCCAGGTTTTTATCCGGTGCCACACAGTATTGTGCGAAAGTACCGTCAATCTCCATCCCGATGGATTTCATATTCGGACACACATTGTAATCTCCGACTCTGCAGATCTCACATGTTCCGCAGGCAATATTGTTGTCCATGATTACCCGGTCACCGGTCTTAAATTCTGTTACTTCACTGCCGCATTCCACCACTTCGCCCACCATTTCATGGCCGATAATTTTGCCTGGCGTTGCCGGATACAATGGCGGATCAGCCAATATATGTACATCCGTACCGCAAATACTGGTGGCAAGTATTTTTATTAACACATCGTTATTTTTTTTAACTTCAGGAATCGGCCTTTCAACATGCGCATATTTGCCGGTGCTGATAAAAGCAATTCCTTTCATCATTCCGTCTTTCATAATATTTTCCCTCTCCGATCAGTCATTTTCCGGCAATCCATTAGGATAAATTAATACGCGGCATGCTTTTTTATTTCGCATCAGCTCAATCCCCTGATGAATTTCTTCCAGTGAAAATCTATGAGTAATAAATTTCTCAAGTCCAAGCTCTTCATTTTGAAGTAATTCCAAAGCACCGGGGAAGTCTTTGCCAAGTGCTCCGACAACCATTATTTCATCCAGCACAAGCGCACCCGGTGCGATTTCAGACCGTGCATTGTTATCCAGTCCAAAGAGCAAAATTCGTCCCTGCGGATTTATCAGCTTCATGGCTTCCGGAAGAACAGCGCCCCTTCCTACTGCATCGATGATGACATCTGCTTTAAATGGCCATTTTTCCTTTACAACATCCTCAATATTTTCTTTTTCCACGTCTACAACAATATCCGCGCCGCATGCTTTTGCCTCAGCCACACGATCTGCACCTTTCGCCGTCATAATAAGATTTTTCACGCCGAATACTTTTAACGTACGCAGAAAAGTCAGACCAATGGGACCTGCTCCATAGAGAATCACATAGTCCATCGGCGTTGGATTTACCTTTCTCAATGAGCTGACAACACACGCCAGGGGCTCTGTCTGACATGCAAGATCCGGTTTAACATTGTCTGCCACATGATAAAGCTGTTTTGCACTTGTCAGTGCATATTCGGCAAAGCCTCCGTCCGCAAGCTGCCCGTAATGGTCGGAATTGGAACAAAGATCGCCTTTTCCATGGGTACATTCGTAGCAGCTGCCGCAGCGGACACGCGGATTGACCGCTACTCTGTCGCCAATTGCAAATCCTTTTACTTCACTGCCAACTTCAGTAACCACACCGCTGAATTCATGTCCGTATATGATACCTGGCTTCATATACTGTCCCGGAGGTACTGCCAGTCCATGGATATCACTGCCGCAGATACTGGCTGCCTCTACCTTAATAATAACGTCATCCGGTCTTGTAATCTTCGGCGCCGGAATATCCTTTACTGTAAGAATGCCTTCTCCCTCAAATATCGCCGCTTTCATTCTGTATCCTCCTCTTTTTATGACTTTTTATATTCTGTACTCCGTATGTAATCAATATCCGAAAATATCAGCCAGCTGATCAACATAATGTACATCTTCCTCTTCTCCACCCTTGATGCCGGTGATATCAATAAACTCAAAGTCAGCTCCCATACATCCGCCCAATGTCCTGGTAATTAATCCGGTATCACCCATTGCACAGATAATAATAGGCATATCCAGTTCTTCTTCTCTTAATTTCTTTGTTACAACAGAGGTCCGGACTGCGTCGTCATAATTCGTTGCCATCAAATAGAATTTTGGAAGATCTGCACCTTTATCAACGCATTCCCGGAATGTTGCAGCAATTTCTTCATTGCTCGGGGTTTCTGTCCATTTATGCTGGGATACAACGAATTTTGTATTTGATTTTACACACGCTTCCTTCAATGTATTAATATATTCGATATCATTGTCGATCTCACAGTCGCAGTACTCAATCAATCCTGTGCTTACCAGTGCCGAAGCCATCTTCAAACGAAGGGCATCCGGATACCATGTTTTGCCGCCTTCCTTCTTGACACGGAATGTCATAAGCATCGGAACGTCTGGCAGAATCTCTTTGATTTCTTTCAGCGCATTTTTCCAGTAATCTTCTGTAAATTTGCTGTTATCCATCGGCAGACAGTAGTCCACCCGCCATTCAACCATCTCCGGATTGTAACGCGCTACATTTCTTGCTGCTTCCAGAATGTCATTTTTAGTTCTTTCTTTCAGCATGAAACAACGGATAAACCGTTCGCCGCCCATGATATGTTTTTCGCCCATATCAAACTGAACCTTACTCTGTATTTTTTTGCAGTCGCCATATACTTCATACATTGCTTTATACTGTGCATAGCTTTCAAACAGACCGTTTTCCGGCTCAGCAAGATGATAAAAACCGAAGCTGTTTCCACACCGTTCTGATAAAATTCGTGTCTGAAAACCGACCTCGCCCATCGGAAATACACAAATCGGAACGCTGACAAGATTGTCCGATGCAATTTTTTTCGAAGCATATCCAAGCACAATTACATCCGGATCATTTTTGGTCATATACGCAAGATAAATTAAGTCAGCTCCCTTGCTTTCTGCAGCCTTAGCCGTATGAATAATTTCATCTTCTGGTGCAATTCCATCGAAATCAATGTGGGAAAGCATCAATTTAACACCGTTTTCAGCTGCAATTTTTTTCATTGATGCAATATAGTTCTCGGATGCGAACGCCTCTGCCCCAATAATATCAACAAGACCTGATTTCGCAGCTTTCTCTGCTGCCTGCAGCTTTTCATCATCCGACTCGGTATTATCGTAACCTGTTGTATCAAAGTTAAGAACAACCGACTGTTCTGTGAGATCCTCTTTATACTCCACTAAGACTGACAGCGCGTCTTCTGCCTTTGTAAGATTTCCGACTTTAATTTCAATACCTGCCTCTCCTAATGACGCTGCCTCTTTAATCTGACTTTTCATTTCTTCTGCATTCGACGGTGCAATCGCAATGAATCTTGTATAAGCGCCTCCCCCTATCACTGTGTTTTTTACCTGTACATTTTTTTTAGATAAAATCATGTTTACGCTCCTTTCTGTTAAAACATTTGCATATGAATTATTTTTCATCCGAATGAATTTTGCTTTATAGTATGAATATAGTCTAATTCATACTATTTTTCAAGTACCTTTTTTGTTTTCATCTCACTTCTGCATTTTTAACAATTGTAGGTCTCGATTTTTGTGCAAAAAGTTCTTTTCATGCCAGTAATTTTTCGTCTGCTACTGCAGTTTCGCAGTTCTTCTTTGCTTTACAATATCAATCAATACAGCGGCCAGCAGTACAAGGCCTGTAATAATCTGTTGCCAGTTCGCATTCAGACCAATAAACGGCAAACCAACTTTCAGCACCAGGATGACACAGGTTCCAATAAAAATCCCAGGAATTGTTCCGTATCCGCCGGAAGCTGATACCCCCCCCTACAATTGCCCCTCCAATTGCATCCATCTCCATACCTGCGCCCTGCCCCGGCTGAATAGTCGGCGTTGCAGCCGCATATGCAAGAGCGGCTGCTCCGACGAATAATCCGCAGACAACATAAACCATCACATGATAATATTTCACATTAACACCGGACAACATGGTGGCTTCCTTATTTGAACCGATAGAAATTACATACCGTCCAAATCTGGTGCTGTTCAGTACATAGCGCATAACAATCATTAAAACGATAACCCAAATAAATCCTATGGGAATTAAGGTTCCTGCCTCTGTCTGGATTTTAAAAATATTGTGAAACCAGCCGCCCGGCTGTGATGCCATCGGCCAAGGTGTCGCATAATTATTCGTCGCCAGGGAACCGACTCCCCGGGCAATCATACTGGTACAAAGAGTTGCCAGAAAAGGCGGCAGATTCATGGCTCCCACAAGCACGCCGTTGATGAAGCCAAAAATTACCGCCACCAAAAGCGTAACCAGCATCCCCACAATTACAGGCATTTCAAAAGATCGAATTACAGTGCCGCCAATCGCCGCATATGCAACCAGACCTGTACCAATAGAAAGATCAACGCCGCCTGTAATCAACGTCAATCCAACACCGAATGCCATCAGCATATAAAAACATGCGTAATCAAACATTGTGACCAGCGTCTTATATCTTGCAAACTGCGGATTCAGAACACTGAACCCGACATACAGCAAAATCAGTATGATAAATACAATAAACTCCTGACTTGACAGTAAATTTCGGAATTTGCTTTTCTTATTCATAACGCCCCTCCTAAGAAATATTTCTTGTCGCTTTGTCCATAATATTCTCCGAAGTTGCTTCAGAAATATCAATTTCTCCTTTTATTTCACCTTCACACATAACGACAATCCGGTCACTCATACGGAGAATTTCTGTCATTTCCGAAGAAATCATGATAATGGATTTTCCTTCTGAAACCAGTTGATTCATCAACTTATAAATCTCGTTTTTTGCCCCTACATCAATACCTCTCGTAGGTTCATCAAAAATAAGAATATCACAGTCTCGAGCCAGCCATTTTGCAATGACCACTTTCTGCTGGTTGCCTCCGGAAAGGTTCATAACCAACTCCTCGGAATTCGGCGTTTTTGTCGCCAGCCTTTTAATATATTCGTCAGATACATTTTTTTCCGCTCTTTTGTTGATCAAAAAACCTTTTAAATAATTATCAAGACATGCCATTGTCGTATTTTCCGCAACAGACCTTCCGACAACCACACCGTATCGTTTTCTGTCCTCAGAAAGATACCCAATTCCATATTTAACAGCATCCTGAGGCGATTTAATATCCACCTTTTCACCGTTAATATAAATAGTGCCGCTTTGTTTCGGATCCGCACCGAACAATGCTCTCGCCGTTTCCGTACGTCCTGCACCCATTAACCCGGAAAATCCCAAAATTTCACCTTTTCGCAGCTCAAAGCTTACATTTTTTACCATTTTTCCTGCATTTAAGTTCTCCACTTTCAGGACTATTGGCGCATCTGGCGGACAGGCGCTTTGCTGTTTCGGATCCTCATAAATAATACGTCCTACCATCATATTAATAATTTCATCTTTTGTACTTTCCTTCGTCATCAGCGTACCGATGTATGTACCGTCGCGCATTACTGTAACCCTGTCTGTGATCTGCTTTATTTCATCCATACGATGAGAAATATAGACGATACCAAGCTGACGTTTTTTAAGATCCCGGATAATTATGAATAAATCTTCAATTTCTTTTTCAGTAAGCGCTGCAGAAGGTTCGTCAAAGATAATCACTTTGGCATCATGAGAAATTGCTTTTGCAATTTCACACATCTGCTGTTTTCCCACCGTAAGATCACTCATTTTTTCCATCGGATCAATTTCAATTTTCAAATGGTCAAAAAGTTCCCGGGAATCTTTAATCATCTTTTTGTCATCAATCCCCAATCCTTTTCTCGGCTCACGTCCAAGAAAAATATTTTGTGCAACCGTAAGATCCCCAACCATATTAAGCTCCTGATGCACAATAATAACTCCTGCATCCTGCGCTTCTTTTGCATTATGAAATTCAGTTTCTTTTCCTTCATATATGATGGAACCGGAATCTTTCTTATATATTCCTGTCAAAACCTTCATTAACGTTGATTTACCGGCTCCGTTCTCTCCCATCAGCGCGTGTACTTCACCCCGTCGCACATTAAAATCAACATGATCCAATGCATGAACGCCGGGAAAGGATTTATCAATCTGTTTCATTTCCAAAATAACTTCGCCCATTCTTTTCTCCTTCAAATCAATTTTTTCTGCGCCTTGCTGAAACATCAATATAAACCGCCGCAATAACAATAATAGCCGTAATAATCAGCTGAACATCCTTAGTCAGTTTCATTGCCAGAATCCCTTCCTGAATCAGGGCGATAATCAGCGTCCCTATTACCGTCCCCCCAATAGAAGCCAGTCCCCCGATCATAGAAGTCCCACCCATAACACACGCGGCAATGGCCTCATTGTTATACTGATCACCATATCCCGGCTGAACCGTCGAATATGCCGCCGCGAAAAAAATTGCAGCAATACCTGCCAGGGTGCCGCAGATAATATATGCAATCATCTCCCATTTCTTCGTATTAACCCCGGAAAGACGTACAGCTTCACGGTTGCTACCCAGACCAAGTATGTATCGTCCCGGTTTTGTATTGTTTAAAATAACAGAACAGACGACTGCGGCAATCAGGAAAATAATCAATCCAACAGGAACATTTCCGACCTTCAGAAAATTACGGAACCATCCGCCGGGATCCGCACTTTGTGGCCAGCTTACCGTCGTTGTTTTTGTATAAACCGATGCAAGTCCTTTTGCAATATTCATGGATGCCATAGAAATGATAAACGGAGGCACATCCCAGTAGGCGACCATATACCCGTTAAATCCCCCAAATAACGTTCCAACCAGAATACATATAACCAACGCCGCCGCCATCGGCACCCCATGCTGATTCAGGGTATATCCGGAAATCAATGCACAGCAAAACATAACCGGCCCAATACTGAAATCAATTCCCCCCGTTGCAATTACAAAAGTTACTCCCAGTGCTAAAAATCCAAGAAAGCATACGTAATTCAGCATACTCATCACGTGTGACAATCCAAGAAAATTAGGAATCAATACACAAAAAATAAGGTAAATAAAAAGCATTACCAGAAATAAAATAATTCTGTTAAACCCCAGCTGTTTAATAATTGGATTCTGTTTCAGTTTCCCCATTGTTAACCTCCTCTTACAATATGTTTTTTATATAAACCGAGCCTGCGGTTTACATACATTATAATGAATACTTCATCCGATTGCGAATGAATTTGATCGTTTCATCCTATATTCATTCCATTTTTACTCTTTATTAGTTCCTATAGTGTATAATATACAATGAATCATCTTATTTTTCAAGCATGTTTGTTAGATTTCATACTGTTTTATGTATCTGCGACAATTAGTTTCATGTCTTTTTGTGCATATAGTATGTTTTTTGTTTTATTCATCATAAATACATATTTATTTTGTTTGATTTAAATCTTGCATCCCATCATCTAATTATGGTATGATTTTTAATAATCGTATGCGGAGGAATATTGCAATGCAGAAAAACATATTGGAAACGAGTTATTTTATTGAGACTAATCATTTGAAAAGAAAAAAAATCCTGGATTCTCTAATTACATCCTGCAATATAACGCCAGAAATCGAACTATGTCAGAAATTGTATAATGCCCGTTACGGCAACTCCGGCAAAAACCAGGAAGTGGACTGCTTTATTCGTGGTCTGATGACATTGGAATATATGAAGAATTATAAAGGTTTCTTACTTCGGAAAAAAAGGATTCAGCAGGAACGCCATAGCATTTTGAAAGACCTTCAATGTGATCTTGTGAAATTTTATGGAGATATTGGAGAATTGATACTCTATAATGAATACTGCAATTTGATAAGACGGTATCTGGAACTCTGTGAACGTGACCGTACGTATAGTTCATTTATATTTGGATTAGGAAAAATCAAGCGTACGACTTTTGAGAAAAAAGTCTGCGATGATATCTATCGAATTGCATATGTGGTACCTCAAATGCTGAATTTGGAAGATGAACTTTGCTTATTTTCCAAAGCGGCATCTGACATAGTCCGTCAGCAATATCCCTGCGTCAACAAATCTGCAACGGACTAACAGGGGACTCTTTCTCATTTCTTTTGAAAAAAATGTGCAGCATTCACTGTGTAAAATCCAGTTGAATGCTGCATGTTTTTTATTTCATCCCTGCTTTCGTGAGCGCATACAAAGCTGCGCCCGTCGCCCCCACAATCTCCGGTTCACTGCAGATATACAGGCTGTTTTGAATTTTATCCTCCACGGCCCGCACCACGCCTGGGTTCTTCGCCACACCGCCGGTCATCATAAATTCCGCCTCAAGTCCCACTCGCTTGAGCAGGGAATAAGCCTTATTGGCGATGGCCCGGCAAATGCCGTTGGCAATATCCGGTTTTTCTTTATTGTTGGCAATCAGAGAAATCACTTCCGATTCCGCAAACACGGAACACATGCTGGTGATTTCAATTTCTTCTGTAGACTGCAGGGCTGTCGGTCCCAGCTCGTCCATATCAATTTCCAGAGTACGTGCAATCATTTCCAGAAAACGGCCGGTCCCTGCGGCACATTTGTCATTCATGGCGAAATCCGTCACCTCACCGGCTTCATTGAGTCGGATGGCTTTGCTGTCCTGTCCTCCAATATCCAGAATCGTACGTACCCTGGGGTTAAAATAATGAGCGCCTTTGCCGTGACAGCTGATCTCCGTCACATTTTCATCGGCAAAGGGTATGCTTACTCTCCCGTATCCCGTGGATACGATCCATGAAATATCTTCCCTTGTACAGCCTGCCTTTTCCAGGACTTCCATTAAGACTCTCTGCGCGCTTTCGCCGGATTTGGCCCCGGTCCGTATCACAGAAGAAGCGATAATGTTTCTGTCCTGATCCATGATCACTGCATTGGTGGATGTGGAACCGCTGTCTATCCCCATAACATACATCCTGTCTTTTCCTCCCTGTCTTATCTTTCCTTCCCTTGACTTCACCGGCAAAGATTCCAGAAAAGCTTCAATTCTGGTCAGAATCTGTCCGTAGCTTTGTTTTGTATAATCTGTTTCCAGAAGCAGCATGGGAACCTGTATATTCTGCTTCAGCCATGCATATTCATAAGAATAATTATCACAGAACTGCACGGTATGATAGATGACGCCGTCCACACTGTCACTGTACCGCCGGATCAGCTCCTCTCTTCCGGCTGCCTGCTCCATCCGAAGACAGGGGAATTGTGTCAGCAGTCCCCGGGTATAGCCGGTTAAAAGCTGATCTTTTTCCAGCAGGCATTTTCGGTTCAATCCGGTACAGGTCAGGTCAAATGCCACTGTCGCACCTTTTTTCTTCAATATTTTCGCGATATTGTCATTGGCCCTGGCTCCCAGAATTCCTACCTTTACTTCGCCTTCTTTCAGCGTGATCTGCTCGTCCTCTTTTCTGCTTTCCAGTATGGCTTCCAGCTTCTTTTCCTCAAATTTTTTCCCGGAAAATTCTTCATAAGCCTTTATAAGGTTTCGGATTCTTTTCTCATACAACGCAATTCCTGCGTCTTTTGTAATTCTTGGAATATCCAGAATATAGATAAATTTATCCGGCAGTTCTGTTTTTAAAACATCGTAAAGGCGGCGTATGCTGTCGCAGCAGGTAGTCAGGATGATTCCTTCATACTCCCCTTTCAGCGCTTCCTCCAGTACGCCTTTTGTAAAGCTGCAGATATTGGGATGCATTTTCATATCCGCCTGGGTAAAACTGGTTACCTCTGGCTCAATCCGCTTCATTTCCACACCCATGGATTCAAAAATTTCCGTGGGCGTATACTTACAAACGTATCCTAGCATGATTTCCCCTCTCCCGTTTCTATCATCTCCAGAAATGCTTCCAGTCTCGTTTTGATCTGGCCGTCATGGCTGTTCCGTTTGTCTACGCCGTCACCGTCCAGTATCAGCATGGGAATATTCCGTTCCTGCATCCGTTCTTTTAAAAGAACGCTGCCTCCCGAAGCCTGTTTGCATCCCCAGTGGCAGAAATGAATCACTGCATCCGGCTTTAAACGGTCCGCCAGTTTTTCAATATCCTCCGCTTTTGTACTGTAGGATCCGTTAAAGAGGTTTCCGATAATCTTTTCCGCCAGAGCCTCAAAGGGCTTTTGGACATCCATTTCCTTTGCATAATCCAGACTCATATCACAGCCTACGATCTGATATTTTTTACTGTACCCGAAGCATTCTTTTAAGCTTTCCTGATAGAAGGGCATCAGGTGAACCCAGAGTATTTTCTTTCCTTCAAACAAAGGATAGTTCTTAATATCTTCATTCATAAAACGGATCAGATCCAGAAATTCCTGCGTACCGATCAGAAGATGCATTCCCATCATCAGATAGAGGTGGCTGATCAGCTCGCCCGGATAGAAATGTCTGCTCTGAAGCTCAAAAAATTTCTTCAGTTCCCTTCTGGTCTCATTTTCAATGACTATGGTTTCCCTTAACCGGTTCTCATCAAATTTTTTGCCGGTGGTCTGCTCCAGTTTTTTCGCAAACTCCCGCAGCTGATCCGCCAGATAGGATACAGATGCCGCATCGGCTTCATAAGGAATATCCAGAAAAGTAAAAGGAACCTTTGCCTTCTTTTCCAGATACCGGAAGGTGTTAAGATTCCCGTCGCAGGACAAAGAGGTGGTCACCGCATACTCCGGACTGCGGATAACCCCGCTTTCCACTCCGCCCACGAAGGTTTTATGGTAGGAGCATAAAGTAGGGGCAATGCCAATATCCTGTGCGTAATCGATAAAATAATCCTCCAGATGGTATCCGCTCATGTAGCAGGCAAGGCATTCGATGGAAAGCGTCGCCAGGTCAAAGCATTGCATCAGTTCGCAGGGGGCAAAAATATTTCCCCATACATACCGTTCTTTCCGATACAGGGAATCTGATACCAGGCTCATCATCATCTGTTCCAGCTTCTGATAGCCTCTGGCCAGGTTTTTATTGGGGATGAGCTTCATCCTCCACTTGTTTGCCTGAAATCCGAACAGGATTTTGTTCCAGCTTTTTTCCGGATTTTTTATGGCTTCTGCTTTCACGTAACTGATATATTTATCAACAAGCTGCATGTTTCATCACCTCAACATATTTCTTTTCCTTCATAATTCTTTTCTTCTTCCCAGCTTATCAAATTTCTTTCTCAGCGCCCGTTCCGTGAAGAAAATAGGAAGAATGAGAATTATCAGCTGTACCACACTCACAATGAATCCCATATTTCCTACCGTATCCTTATCTTTTCCGATTACGAGACACATGGCTATCACGGTCGGCGGCAGCAGAATCTTTCCCAGGCGGTTCCATAGCCGTCCAAAATAATGATGCGCATATTCCCAGGTATCCCGGTTCTTCATGGACATAGAGGTCCGGTACCCATAGATCTGATTTATCTCATCCGGCGCTTTTTTAGAAAAACGATTTCCAAACCCAATCATCACAGCCGGAATCAGAAGATTCATAACCAACATATAAATCCAAAAAAGCATATGCCGCACTCCTTTATCCTATCTTTTTACCATCACATAATTGGTCAGCCATACCCCTCTTCGCATGACCTGCTGTTCTTTAACCGTATAATATCCCCGGTTTTCAAAAAATGGTTTTGCAGTAGCAGACGCATGGGTAATAATTTCCGCTGCCGAAACGGCTCTCTCCAGCGTCTCACACAGTGCGCTGCCCACGCCCATCCTCTGGTAATCCGCATGGACGTATAGACGGTCCAGATATCCGGCGGCATCGATATCTCCAAATCCCACTATTTTATCTTCTGACATTGCAATATAGCTGATATGGCTTGAAAGCGAGCGGTCCCATTCCTCAGGATCCATGTCGTCCGGCGCCCAGGCCATGATCTGTTCCCTGGTATAATCCTTCGCGTTTATTCTGTGCACCGTATCATAAAACAGCGCGGTAAGTGATGAAGCATCTTCTGTACGGTAAACCCTGATCCAAATCCCGGTGTTCATCCTTCTCTCCTTCCCAGCTGCCAGAAAGCGACGGCACTGGCGGCCGCCACATTCAGAGAATCCACGCCGTGGGACATGGGAATTTTCACCGTATAATCGCAGTCTGAAAGCGTATCGGGAGCCAGTCCGTCTCCTTCCGCCCCCAGCACCACTGCCAGTTTTTCCTCCGCTGCCAGCCGGGGATCATCCACGGAAAGGGAATTTTCTTTAAGGGCCATGGCTGCCGTTTTAAAGCCCATTTCCTGCAGGCGCTTCATGGCAGCCCCCGGCCAGGTGCCGCGTTCAAAAAAGGTCCACGGTATCTGAAAAACCGTTCCCATGCTGACCCGGACTGCCCTTCTGTAAAGGGGATTGCTGCAGTCTGAAGTCAGAATGACCGCATCCATATTAAGAGCCGCCGCACAGCGGAATATGGCACCCACATTGGTAGGATTTACCACATTCTCCAGTATGACAATCCGCCGGGCGTCCCGGCATATCAGGTCTGGCGGCAAAAGCGGCGGCCGGTACATGGCGCAGAGCATCCCCCTTGTAAGATTATACCCGGTAAGCTGCGTCAATACGTCAAATTCCGCCGTATATACCGGGACATCTTTACACCTTTCCAGAATTTCTCCCGTCAGTCCCTTCAGATGCTTTTTCTCCGCCAGAAAAGAGGCTGGCACATATCCTGCGTCCAGCGCTCTTTCAATCACTTTCGGACTTTCCGCAATAAACATTCCCTTTTCCGGCTCATGCCGGTTCAGCAGCTGGTTTTCCGTAAGCCTTGCATATATATCCAGCTCCGGCGCAGAAAAATCCGTTATCTCAATTATATTTGCCATTTTTATCCCTGCTTAATTAAAATCTTTTTATCCTTAGGCATTTTATCACAGATCACAAAAGATTGCCAGTATTGTTATCCATCTGTACACACGGGAAACAGCAGCGTAATCCGAAACATATCGCCTTCCCTCCACGTTATGCACTTTCCTCCCATTTTCAACATCATATTTTTGATGCTCTGTACTCCAATTCCGGTACTCTGTGCTCTGACCTGTTTCTGGATCTTATTTTCAAACATAAATCCTGCCATAGAACCTTCCTGCGCAGAGGCAATAATTACAGGAACAGCAGGGTCTGCGTATTTAATCAGATTGGAGGCAATATTATCTGTAATTCTCATAATATAGCTGCCGGATATTCGGATTTTCTTGCAGATCCATTCGACCTGAAAGGAAACCTGAAATCCCTGCTGTTCCAGGTAGCTGCAGGTTTCTGAGAGAAGATCATAAAACAGCACTTCATACAGTTCCGGCTCCTCCAGCTTGATATCCGTCTCCCCCGTTATCAGGGAATATTCAAACAGATGATCTGTAAGCTGTTTCATGCGCAGAATTTTCCGGTCTATTTTTTCTATGTATTCTTTCAGCCGAGTCTCATTTTTGTAGCTCCCCTTTTTCAGAATCTCCGTATACAACATGATAGAGGTGACCGGCGTACGCAGATCGTGGGACATTTCCGTGACGATACGCTGATTTTCCTGTATCATCCTGGCCTCCTGGTCGATCAGACTCTGGAAAGACAATCTCATATTGTCAATTCCTTCTGCCAGGGCCGCAAGCTCATCTTTTCCTTCCACCGTAATTTTGTAATCCAGACTTCCTCCCTCCAGAATTTCAATTTCATCATTCAGTTTCAGAATATAATTCATCTTCTTTCTGATTCCCAGCAAAACCAACGCCAGAAACAAAAAGAAAGACAGAACTATGGAGCCGATCAGCACATAGTTGTACATCTGGTAAGCATATACGCTCTGAATCGTTACTAAAGCTTCACCATCGGCAAATTCCACCGGGTAGTAGTTTTCCCACTCGTAATACTCCGCCTCAATCTCCTCTTCCATCAGCTCTTCCCCGGGATAATCGGAATCAAATACCTTTTTATCATCTTTATAAACGCACACATAAAGAACCTTGTGGGTCTCCACCCAGGCCAATAAGGCCTGGGAATCATCGGATCGTATCTGATCATCCCTGACATACTGCTGCAGCTGCCTGATGTATCTTAAATCTTTTTCTTTCTCATATTCAGGATTTGCAAGATGGCTGTCCACAACGACGCTGCCGATTCCACAAATGATGAAAAAGAAAAGAACACAGACAATGGCAGACGCCATCAACAGACGCAGCAGCTGAAAATAGATGGAATTTCTTTTATGAATTTCCTGCTTCAAATCGGTACCCCTTTCCCCATACGGTCTTTATATATCGTGGATTTTTGGGATCCGGCTCAATCTTTACTCTCAATTTTCTGATATGTACCATGATCGTACTGTTGCACGAATAAAAATATGGTTCGCCCCATACGCTTTCATAAATATTCTGGGCGGAAAATACCTTTCCGGGATACTGCATCATAAGCAGCAGGATCCGGTACTCAATATCTGATATATCCTTTTCCGTGTCATTTACCCAAACCTCGTTAAAGGTTTCATGAATCCGAACTTGTCCCAGCTGGATGTAGGGCTCTTCCTTATCATCATTTTCACCGTTTTTTCCCATATATACTTTATAGCGCCGCAGAAGAGCTTTCACTCTGCCCAGCAGCTCCGCATAGGAAAAGGGTTTTGGAAGATAATCATCCCCGCCCGCCATAAGGCCGATCAGTTTATCAGATTCCTGAGCCTTCGCCGTCAAAAACAGCACCGGAACATTGGAAACCTTCCGGATTTCCTCACAGGTGCGCAGCCCCGACATTCCCGGCATCATCACGTCCAGAATCACCAGATCCGTATTCTCATCCAACAGATTCAGCCCGTCACGGCCGTTGGAAGCCTCCGCAATATCATAATTTTCACTCTCCAGCAGTATCCGCACTCCCTCACGGATATCTTCATCGTCCTCAATGAGCAAAATATGTTCTTTTTCCATATATTTTGTTATCCTCTTTCTTCGTTGGTGACACCAGCATAGCAAATTCTATCCGATACGTAAAGAATTTTGCATAGCCTCCACCTTTTTCTTTGTTTTTTTCTTATAATCTTTCGCCTCGCGTTCCCACATTTCAAATCCTGCATCCCCGCGGTGATCTGTCAGATCATACCTGGATGTTATATACTTTCCAAAATACCGGGTGATTTTCTGCGCGCCCAGCAGATTGACATGATCTCCCTTATCCAGACTGTCGCTTTTCCAGTCGATATCCAGCTTTTTCACTTTCAGATTCATATCGAGGTAGTCCAGTGAATTTTCCTGCGCATACTCTTTCAGCGCGTTATATTTTTTGTAATTATAGTTGACCGGCGAAGGCGTACTGATCAGAAGAATCTTTATATCATTTTCCCGGCACAGACTGATAATCTGCTCCATATAGTCCGTCACAAAAGGAGAAAGCTGTATCTTCTCCCCGGTTTTTTTCATATACTCTCCCTTTTTGTAGGGTTGAATTGTGTCCCGAAGCATAAATCCCTTATAACTTTCCTCTGCGTATTCCTCTCCCATGAGGAGAGGTTTCCAGACATTGTGGTAACGGAATATGGGAAAATAATAGCTTCCTTTTTCCTCCAGCTTGTCTTTCAGCCTGCCAAGACCCGTTCTTCCCCGGAGCAGTACGTCCGTCTCAATGACTACCAGCTTCGGAGACTGGTTTTCCAGAGTCGTTTTCAGTATATGGTAGGTTTCGTAAATTTTCTGCCCCGACTGCCCGCCGATAAAGGATGTGATTCCATACCGGTTCCACAACTGCATGGGCGAAATGGACGTATAGCTTAAGCTGTCGCCCAGAATCAGCACATCGATGGAATTTGGAGGCTCTTTTTGTATCTTAATCAGGCTTTTGTTTCGACTCTGTATCAGATTATCGTTCTTTTTTGAAATTTCCGTCAGCATGGACGACATGCCGGTCAGCAAAGCGAAAAGGATGGCAAAAAACAGTACTGTTTTTCCTGCCCTTTTTATCTTATCTTTAAAATCCCGCATAAATCAAATCCACCTGCTGGTAGCCGACTCCGTAAGCGCCGAAAATAATGACTGCAAAGATCAGCGCATAATATATACTCCAGCGCACAGGGGTTTTCAGCTTTGCCAGACCGCCGTCTCCCAGCAGATTCCTTTCTTTTATTCCTCCCACAACAGCTGCCGTCAGACATCCGCATATAATCACCAGATAATCCCCTTTATCCAGTCCGAAATTCAAAAAAGTCCCGTCCCACAGACAGTGCAGACTCACATTCTGAAACATGCTTTTAAACATTTTCAAACCGATGGAAAGTCCCTCCGCCCGGAAGAACAATTCCCCCACAAAGATAATAACCCAGGTTTTCAGAATCTGAAGTCTCTTCCAGTACCATGCGGATTCTTTTATGCCGCATCTTTGTAAAAGACCGTTTTTTACCGGCTCAGCCGCAATTCCAAAAAGCAGAATCACAAAATAGTACATACCGTAAAAGAGATAGCTCCATCTGGGACCGTGCCATAAACCGTTGCAAAGCCAGACGGGATACAGGCAGATGGCTGAAATCCCCAGTTTGGTGATATATTTTCCGAAATGCTTTTTCCCAAAGCGGTTCCATTTTTTTACCAGAGCGGATGCGGACATCGGGTAAAAAATATACGTTTTAAACCAAACGCCCAAGGTTATATGCCATCTTCTCCAAAACTCAGCTGCGTTCCTTGATACAAAGGGCTGACGGAAGTTTTCCGGCAGAACAACTCCGAACATCCGCCCGCTGCCGATGATGATATCCATACTCCCGGAAAATTCCATATACAGCTGTACCGTATAGGAGATTGCCGCGGCGGCGATCACAATTCCGCTATATTGCTCATAATGATCAAATACCGCTTTCACCAGAAGATACAGCCTGTCCGCCACAATCATCTTTTTAAACAGTCCCCAGATAATACGCACACAGCCCCGGGACAGGTTTTCTCCCTTCAGTGAATCACATCGCCACAGGGCTTCGGCTGTCTGAGAGTACATACTGATGGGTCCTTCCATAATCTGGGGGAAGAACCCCAGAAAAAGCGCCAGTTTTCCCGGATGATTTTCCGTCTGTACTTTTTCCCAGTACACATCCGCCATATAGCCGATAGCCTGCAGCGTATAAAAAGAAATCCCTATTGGCAGAACCAGTCTTTTGGCGGGAAAGGCCAGAGGAACGGACACTGCCTCCAGCAGCTGATTGGCATTATGCGCAAAAAAATTATAGTATTTCAGATAGGCCAGTACCGTAAGGAGCAGAATAATTCCGCAGGCCAGCACCAGCTTCTCCTTCTTTTTGTATTTTTTTCTTATCCCGCTTTTTCCCTCCGGCGCACACGAATCCGTTTCCATCCTGCATTTTTGTTTCAGCCAGGTAAGACACAGACCGATATAGTGGGTGAACAGCGTGGTGCCTATCAGAAAAACGACAAGCTTTCGGCTGATAAGCCAGAAAAATCCATATCCCGCCCCCACCAGCACTGCCCGCCTCAGCTTCCTGGGCGCGATCTGGTAGGCTGTCAGAACCAGCGGAAGAAACAAAAACAGGTAGACAATTGTATGGTATGCCATATTATTTCTCCCGGAGTCGTTGTATCATTTCGTATATTGCTTCTGCTGAATTAAAATTGTCCGGTATCATCTGTGCTGCGTCAATTTCCACTGAAAACTGATCTTCCAGCTCTGAGACCAGCGTAATCACCCCAAAAGAGTCCAGCAGTCGTTGGTCAATCAGCGCTTTTTCATTCTCCCAGTCAATGCTGTCGTCAATCCCGTTTAAAATATTCATTAATTCATCCATTTTTTATCTCCTTTTCTCCATATTCCACAGGTAGACCGGCTGTTCCTCTCGTACAGGCTTCCACCCGTTTTTCTCACTGTAAAGTACCGCTTTAGGCAGGGAATGGCTTAAAAACAGCGCCATTCCTTCTGTCATGGAATAAGCTCCTGCATTTTCAAATATAAAAACGTCCCCTGTTTTTAAATCCTTTACGGATACATTCTGCATCAGCACATCATTGACCGTACAAAGGGAACCGCACACAGTCCACTTTTGCTGCATACCGCTTCTGTCCGCGGGAATGACAGAAAAACAGGGTTCATAGATTCCCCGGATCTGCCCGTCGTAGTGAAGATGATGAATTCCTCCATCTACAATACAGTAATTTTGACCGCAGTTTTGCTTTATATCCTTCACACTCGTCAGATAGTATCCGCAGGAGGCGGCCAGCGCCCTGCCCATTTCCAGGTATACGTATCCTTTCCATTTCATGTTCTGCAGCGTCCTGTCTATCACGCTGATATCCTGTTCCAGCGTATCCTCCTGTCCCCTGAAATAGGGCACGCTCAGACCCGGTCCATATTCCAGCTCTTTCACCTGAAATCCCGTACTGTTTTGCAGGCTGCACAGAAACTGATCCAGATATTCCAGTTCCTTCTGAATCTTTTTCACGCTTCTTTTCATGGTGCCGGAAAAATAATGAATACCCCTGATTTTTACAAGGGGGAAGGATTCTCTTAATTCTGTCAGATTCCGGATCAGGTCTTTGTCCATACCAAACTGATTCTGACTGGTCAGACGCAGATACACGAAAATTTCTTCTTTATTGTAAGCGCACCATTCGGAAAAAAGCTGAAGCTGCAACAGAGATTCTACTGTATAAAAACATCTTCCCCGGTAATGATCCAGTATTTCAAAAATATTTTCCCTGTTTTTTTGCACTCCTGATATCAGAATTTTTTCCGGCTTCAGATTCAACTCTTTGCAGATCCGATATTCTCCCATGGAGCAGACTTCAATTCTGTCTGTCACCTTTGCCATCGCAGCCGTCAAAAATGGATTGGCTTTCATTGCAAAACACAATCCTGTGCCATCAGACAGCTTCCGAAATTTTTTTACCCTGTTTTCCATCTCGTCAAGATCAAAAACATAGGTGGGCGTCCCATATTTTACGATGGCTTCATTTGCCAGTTCTTTATTCATTTATATCGCCTCCAGTCTCTGCAGCAGCACCTTCCGGTCCGTTTTCCCATTTTTGTTCAGTGGAAAACGGTTCGTCCGGATCAATCTGTGAGGAACCATATAATAAGGCACCCTGCTTTTCAGCTGCTTCCTGATTTCCTCTGATTTGACCTCCCCCAGATAAAAAACCGCCAGCTGATTTCTTTTTCCGTCCAGCAGACAGCAGCTTTTTTCTACTCCCTGGATCTGTTCCAGCACATGCTCCACCTCCTCCAGCTCAATCCGATGTCCCATATGCTTGATCTGAAAATCTTTCCGTCCTGAAAAATAGAGCTCCCCGTCTGTGCCATAATATCCCAGATCCCCTGTACGGTAATATCGTCCCTTTTGTCCGGCAACAAAACGTGCCCTCGTTTCACCGGGATTGTTATAATAGCCTTCCGCCAGAGACTCCCCGCCCACACAGATTTCCCCTGCCCTGTCGGGAACATAAATCTCTTTTCCCGACTCATCCAGAAGAAAAATTTCTCTGCCGGGAAACGGTTTCCCAATAGGCACCTTCTCGTGATCCTGAAATATTTTTTCTACGGAATACCAGGTGCAGTTGCAGGTGATTTCCGACGGTCCGTACAGATTTACAAATTTTGCATCCGGAAGCGCTTTCTGCCATGCCCGCAGCTGCTTAGGCGGCATCACTTCGCCGCTGAACAGGATCTGTCTGACTTCTTTGGGCGCTTTATAATCAAGTCCTTTTAAAGATGAGACCAGAGTCAGCGCTGATACGGCCCAGGTCAGAGAAGTCACCTTTTTGCTGCACAGGTAATCCAGCAGCATCGGCGGTGAAGAAAACATCTGCCTTGGAATCATGATCAGTTCTGCACCCGTCATAAGTCCGGCATAAATGTCTTTCACAGAAACGTCAAAGTCAAAGGGGGCCTGGTTTCCAATTCGGTCATCGGCCGTAAAATGAAACATCTTTATGTAATGAGAGATAAAATCAATCACTGCTCTGTGGCTTACCGCAACACATTTGGGAGTACCCGTAGAACCGGAGGTAAATGTTCCATAGAGAAGATCGTCCTCACTGCTGTTTTTCCGTATCTTATCCAGTCTGTCCCGGTCAATGGGGCTTCCTATGACCTCCTGTATCAGATAAATTTCACCCTCATAGCCTGCTTCCCGCAGAAGTTTCTCTCTGTTCCTGTGAGTGACCGCAAGCTTTGCATTGAGAACCTGCAGAATTTCTTTCAGCCTGGCAGCAGGCTGTCCCGGATCGATCATCACATAAAAGCATCCCGCATAGACGGCGCCCAGCATGGCTGCAAGAGTCAGCGCACTTTTTTCCATCAGCACAACCACAGGAGTGCCCCTTCCCGTTCGAACACTGAACTGAGTACCCAGTCTCCTTGCCAGATCTCCCAGTTCTTTCCAGGACAGACATACCGTTCCGTCATCCGCCGCCGGTCTGTGACCGTAGGTCGCTTCTGTCTTTTCCAGATATGATAAAATGTTGTCCATATACCTCTCTCCTTTTGTCGATTTCTCTGTGATGGCTATAATTATTTCAGCATAACCTGAATTATCCCTGAATCAAATCTTAACAAATCTAAAAAAGTGACTTATAATGAAAAAAACGCCTTTCGGCGGATTCTTTGCTTTGGGAGGATTTTATGAGCAGCAAACCCCTTGTCACAATTATCGTTCCTGTATATAACGCTGAAAAATACCTGAAACGCTGTGTGGACAGTATTCTGAACCAGGAATTTCAAAATTATGAACTGATTCTTGCGGACGACGGCAGTACAGATCTGTCCGGCTCTCTCTGCGACAGATACGCCGCCCTGGATTCCCGCATCAAAACCATACATAAACCAAATACCGGCGTTTCTGACACACGAAATAAAGCGCTTGATCTTGCCCGGGGTACGTATATTCAGTTCGTGGACAGTGACGACTGGATCACTCCGGAATCTACGCACCTGATGATCCGCTCCATGGAAATGTATGACTGCGACATGATAATCTCTGATTTTTACCGTGTATCCGGCGAACATCTTGCTCACAAAGGAGATATCAATGAAACCAGAATCCTGTCCCGTGAAGAATTTTCTTCCTACATGATTGAGAATCCGGCGGATTTTTATTACGGTGTATTGTGGAATAAATTATATAAAAGAGACATTATTGAAAAAAATCATATCCGAATGGATACAAAGATCAGCTGGTGTGAAGATTTTCTTTTTAATCTGGAATACATTCGCCACGCCCACTCATTTTACGCCCTTCAGGCCCCTGTCTACTACTATGTAAAGCGAAAAGGCAGTCTGGTCAGTCAGGGAATGAACATCAGCAGCACCCTGCAGATGAAAATCAGTGTATTTGAATATTATAATGAATTTTATAAAGATATCTATGATCAGGAGGATTATAAAAATATCCGCCCGCAGATTTACAGATTTCTGCTGTCTGTAGCCAGAGACGGAATAATCCTGCCCCTGACCGGCAGAAAAAGACTGGGAAAAGAGCGCAGTAAAATGAATGCCCAGGCTCTTTTCGATGAAGGGCTTCCCATGGAAAACTATCGTTTTCGGAAGCTGTTGGAATATCAGCTGGACATCATTGCAAAAAAGAATAATATTACCCTGGAAGAAAGCTGGATTTTATACCACCTGTATTTCGTGCGGCAATACAAAAACCTGAAAGAGTTATCTGATTTTGTACAGATGACGCCCCAGAAAACTTCTTATCTTCTTCAGAAACTGGCAAAGAAAAAAATAATCTCCACCATTTCCGACCGCGAAAAAACAGAAATTACATTTTCTCCCGATGCCGAGCATATCCTGAAAGATTTCGAGCTGGTAGAACATGATTTTGATGCCGTCCGCTTCTCTTCCTTTTCCAGGGAGAAATTGGAAAATTATCGCGCCATGACTTTGCAGATACAGGAGAATGTAACCGGATTTCTCACCAGAATTTAGGGCGATTACACAATCGCCCACTTTATTTTCACATTCTTCTTGCAGTGTGCCAGGCCAATGCTTTGGAACTTTGTTTTCACTGTTTTAGATGCATTGAAAGCTTTCTGTACATTTTTTCCGTTACCGGGACAGCGATATTGTTTTTTTTCGCCTCATGAACAATATAACCGCTGAAAGTCTCAACCTCCGCTTTTTTCCCGGAACGGATATCTCTTTGGAGAGAACTGGTAGCGTCTTCGGACAGTTCGTGATAAAAACGGTAAATAATAGCGTCAATATGTTCCTGCTTCACCGCCACTCCTTTGGCCAGAGCTACGCAATACGCTTCATTCACCAGCGCTTCGTATTCCCCGGCCTTCACAGGGTCCTGCCGAAGCTGTCCGATGGTATTGTCATAAAAGGCAGTTTCTGCATTATAAGCACAGTTCAGAATATATTTTCGCCAAATCTCTACCTGAATATCTTTTGCTGTCTTGTGATCAATCCCGGCATATGACAGTATCTCTGACACCTCCTGCACCTTTTTTTGTTCCCGCTCGTTTCCGCCTGCAATCCCAATGCGCAGATCAGCAAAATCACCCTGCTGTATGACAGAGCCGTCTTCCTTGACAAATGCTACAATATAAATCAGAGAGTCCACCACGATTCCTTTCCCAAGATATTTTCGTATCCTTTCTCCCGGATCAACGCCATTCATGACCGGAATGATGACTGTCTCCTCTGTTACAGCACTTTTAAGCTGCCTGCATGTCTCCTCCAGTGAATAATTTTTCACGCAGACAAAAATATAATCCTGCTCACCCATTTCACTTGCCGGAACCACTCGTGCATGTTTTACCGCAATCTCTCCATTGTGGTCGCTGTGAAGCACAACCCCGTTTTTCAGAAGAAATTCCCGCCTTTTTCCTCTTGCTGCTAATGTCAGGTCATCATACGCTCTTCCCAGCATTCCCGCCAGATATCCTCCTACGCCGCCTATGCCGACTACGGCAATTTTTTTATCTTTTCTATCCATATCTTTAAACTTCTCCAATTAAATCTTCTGTCTCTTTTTTCAGCATCAAATTTTTTCTTCTGATTTTTTCTTCTGTTCTTGCTAATTCCTGACTATCTGGTTTATCTGCGTGTATAAACCAGGTCCGTTATTCCATTATAAGTCTGTGTTTTTAGCAATTTGAGTTTAGATATTTTTTCCAGTTTCTGATTGACCATTTAACCAGTCAACGCCACCTTTGCTATTTGCAATATAACCATCAAGACTCATTGCAATAAACAAAACAATTTTCCGCATATTAGTTTATCTCCTTAACATTTTCAGACAAAACCATCAACGGCGGAAGCAGACCTTATGTGACCGCATTGCCATTTTGAATAACGAAGAAAAGCAGAGGACTTCTCAGTCCTCCCCGCTTTTCAGAAAAGATTACTCCCATACCATATTTTTATCAAATTCCGGATTAAAGTAATAGAAATTATTTCCATTCAACTTCTCTTTCGTTTTTTCCAATGCCTCGCCAAATCTTTGGAAGTGTACGATTTCCCTTGCTCTTAAAAACTTAAGCGGCTCTCTTACTTCCGGATCCTCTATCATACGCAGCAGATTATCATATACGGTGCGGGCTTTTTGCTCCGCCGCCAGATCTTCCGTCAAATCTGTTACAGCGTCGCCTTTAGACTGAAACTCCTTTGCCGTAAAAGGCATGGATGATGCCGCCTGCGGCCAGATACCTGCGGTATGGTCAATATAATAGGCGTCAAAGCCTGCTGTTCTGGCATCTTCAATATCCATATTCTTTGTAAGCTGATAAACCATGGCACAGATAATCTCCATATGGGCAAGTTCCTCAGTGCCGATATCTGTCAGAAGTCCCCCCACTGTTTTAAGCGGCATGGTATAGCGCTGGGAAAGGTATCGCATGGAAGCTGACAATTCTCCATCCGGTCCTCCATATTGGCTAATGATAAGCTGCGCCGTCTTCGGACAGGTTTTTGTAATCTTAACCGGGTACTGAAGTCTCTTTTCATATATCCACATTTAACAGCACACTCCTTCCCAGGGGGCAGGCCCTTCCTGCCAGCAGTAGCACATTGATGAGGCGTCTTTTTCGTATATATCAGCCATGCACTCAAAAGTCAGCGGGTAAAACTCGGCGGCAAATTCAGACAGCATCTGTTTTCTTTTGCAGACAACGCGCTTAAGCATTGCCAGAGCGTCCGGATCATCCGGATGGGTATCCAAATACAGTCTCAAATCATCCATCACAAAGCTGACCTTTTGAATTTCTGTCATTTTCCGGCTGCATTCTTGCTCCCGGGAACTTTTCATAATTTCTCCGGTAACACGCCGGGACGCCTGCATATCAGCAGCTGCAAAAAAAGGCAGATCAAGATCTTTAAAAACAGTGCCGGTATTTAAAACTTCATCCAAAGCGTACAGTTCCCCCCAACGCTGGAAAGGTACAGAGGCAATAGCCAAATGCGAATCTTGCATTTTCACAAAAACAACTCCCTTCTGAAATGATATTGGGTACATGTTTATTATCTGCAAAACCAATCACAATGTTCCAAGGGAGTTTTTTCAAATTTTTTAAATACCTGAATCGTTACAGTCAACCGTCACCCCCACAGATAAAAATTCGTCCGGAGCACCGGTTACTTCAGCGAACAAAGATTACTCATCCGTTCTTAATTTTGAATACATTTTCATATCAGTCACTTTTCCGTTTTTGACTGCATTGCTCCGTAAAGTTCCCTCATAATGAAACCCGGCTTTTTCAAGAACCCGACATGACGCAGCATTATATGCGAATGGCTCTGCATAAATACGGATAATATCGCTTTTATCAAAAGCATACTCACAAATTTGTTTAACTGCTTCAGTCATTATTCCCCTTCCCCAGTATTCTTCCGCTATATAATAGCCCAGCTCGGCAGTCCATTTATGTATGTTCTCCTGACGAAAAACACCAATACTGCCGATTACTTTATTATCAGCCGCAATAGCAAAAGCAAATATCTCATTTTCATTTGAGGAAAGAACAGAAGCAATATAGTCTCTGCCATCCATCTCGGTATAAGGATATGGTAATCCATCCCGCAGATTATCCTGCACTTTTTTATTGGATATCACATTTGCCAGATCCTTTGCATCTGACATCTCCCATTTTTTTAGAATACAATTCATAGTCTGTCACCCCAAATTTCAATTCTTTATTATAGGAATTTACATTTTAGGCATAGGTGCAGTATAAAAACCCAATTTATGAAAATTATACCAGTCTGATATTTTATCTTCACTTGCTACATTTAAAGCAGACAAAATCTCTTTTGCAAATTCCATGGGCGCTGTACCGTTCGCGGTTATTATATTTCTGTCTCTAACCGCCTGTTTCGCAATATACTTTGTTTCCCCTGCATAGGAAGAGCCAGCCCATTGTTTTAAGTCATTTATATCATTACCTGTATGCATAACTTCATTCAAAACACCGACTTTACCTAAAAAAGCAGAAGCATCACAAATACCACCTAATACTTTACCTTTTTGATAACACTCTTTTGCAAGCACTTCTATTTGCCGTGTATTTTCTGTTCTCCAGGTCATTCCACCAATTAAAACTAATGCTTCATAATCCTTCGGAACAGAATTAACATCATAATCTGGCAATACTCGGAAACCACCTATAGACTGAACATAATCTTTTGATAATGATACTGTTTTTATATCGTACTGCCCTTGTCCTAACATAGTTATTGCAGACGCTATATATGCAGCTTCCCAATCCGCAAATTGCTGTAAAATCACAAATAAAATTGTTTTTTTCATTCTAATTTACTCCTCCTCAAATACCAATTCGTCCTACGCAAAAAACGCCCCTACTTGTGATACAGTTCTCTATAACATATCCAAGTGTGGTTTCCCCTTTATCTAAAATCCTCCGTTATTATAAGCTCTTGTAATCACATAAGACGGCTCATAATATGCACTGCCGTTATAATTGTC
>CAMMBV010000048.1 GCA_946494335.1 uncultured Ruminococcus sp.
TATTCATTACCCCGTCAATATCCGAGGACATTTTCTCGGCGGCGGAAACCGCCTGTTTTCCGTTATCTTGTATGGAGCCAAAGCTAAATTTCATGGGAAATGAGATAGGGCAATTAAGAGAATGGGACGAAAAAAGAGAACAAGACTGGGATTTATTGAAATTTCCTATACATAACAGTTTTCATTGTTTTATGACCGAGTTAAATCAATTTTATCTAAAAAGTCCCGCGTTTTACGAAATGGATTACAAAAAAGAAGGTTTTATATGGACGGACTGCACAAATCAGTATCCTGCTGTTTATTCTTTCCTGCGAAAATCAAAAACACAGACTATACTTGTGGTACTTAATTTTTCTGATACCGATTGCGAGTATGAAATAGCTTTACCAACCGACAGTAATGTTACATTGGTCATGGATAGTGATTGGGAAAAATACGGGGGAAGAACAGAGGAAAAAAAGAATATTATTCGTACAAGGAAAAAACGACTGAAGCTGTTTGTTAAGAATATGAGTGGAAAATATTATTTAATTAGTAACCCCTAGAGGAAGAAAGGTAAAAAACAACATGGAAACGTACAATATAATGTGATTTTGTCAAGATTGGTTGACACTTTTTCCTCAAGGATTTTGTATCTTATGCTGCTTCTTGAAGGGAATCATAGTATTGCTGTCGTTTTACCATTGGAGGAAGTCCTCCATTCGCTGAACAGATTCTCCGGTTATTCCAGTAGCTAATGAAATATCTCCAGATGAGTGTTTTTAGTTCTTCTGTAGTCATCTCCTCGGTATTATAGCGATCGTACAACAGCTCTGATTTCATTCTGCCCCACATACTTTCGCATCGGGCATTGTCGTGGCATCTCCCTCCTGCACTGTTCATGCTTTGCTGAATACCATATCTACAGATTGCTTCCCGGTAAATCTGACTGGTATACTGGCTCCCTCTGTCACTGTGGATGATTGCTCCACGGATATCTGGGTATGACTTTCTGGCATTTTCCAGTGTTTGTACACATAATGGGGCTTTCATGTTGGTATCCATCGCTAAACCGATCACACTGGAATCGAAGCAATCAAAAATAGCAGAAACATAAAGTTTCCCATTGCTGGTCTTGATCTCCGTTATGTCCGTTACGCATTTGGTCAGTGGTTTTTCTGCAGTGAAATCCCGTTTTAAAAGATCCTCTGACTTTCTGGCTTCCCTGTCTGCTTTTGTGGTCCCATTCGGCTTGCGTTTAGGATGATGGCTGATCCCGATCTCTTCCATGACTCGGTAAACCGTGCGTTCACAGGGAATATCAACGTTTTGAGGCTGTTTCAGGATTAACGCCTGGTACATCCGAACCCGCCCATAAGTATCATTACATTCGTCTTCTTCAACTATCTCCATCATGGCATCTGCCAGAGGCTGGTACTTCCATGGGCGATCTTTATTTGCAAGATACTGATAAAACCCCTGCCTGCTGACATGAAGGGCCCTGCAATAAAAGGTGAGGTCTCCTTTTAATTTGCCGCCTTCCGTTTTAAAAGCAATAAACTTCATTCTTTCGTTTTTGCTGACTTCAGACGGCCCGCGGCGAAAAAAGCGCTGGCTTCCTCCAGAAAATCATTTTCTTTCTTCAGACGGCGGTTCTCTTTCTCCAGCTCTTTCACCTGTTGGCGAAGTTGAATGAGTTCCTCATTAAGTGTCATGGCGCTTTGTGGTGTCTGTGAGCCTGCTCCAAGATCAAGATTCCCAAGCCGGTTGGCTCTTACCCAGCCATATGAGCTGGTGCTTACACAGCTTACAGCCAATTATGCAAGTCTGTGCAGCCAGCTGAAAAGACTTACGTTATACAACAGTACCCAGAGAGTTGCCAGTTATCTGCTGGATCAGACAGCTGCACGCCATGAAGAGCTGGGAATTGTTGACGAAACACTTCCCTACACACATGAAGAGCTTGCGGTCTGTCTTAACCTGAACCGGGTGACCGTCACCCGGATCTTAAATGATTTTGCAAAGAAGGGCTGGGTGCTGCTGCGTCAGAAAAAGATCAAAGTCCTCAACCGGCAAAAACTCAGTTTAGTGATGGAACTGCCGGAGTAAACTTCTTATATCGGCAATGCTTTGATTCTCTTAATGCACATCACAATCAGAAGCAGCATGGCCAGAATCCATGCTCCGGGCTCCGCGAAAAACAAAGCTTCTCTGCCCCAGAATCGTACAAAGACAAGTGCGACGGTTACTCTTGCAGCGAATTCCATCACGCCGGATAAAAACGGAGCCAGTGTATCACCCAGTCCCTGCAGAACATTGCGGAAAATATGGAGCAGATACAGTGTGCTTAAGAAACAGCTCAATATAAAGAGATAGTGGCGGCTGATCTGCAGTACGCCGGGGGCATCGGGGCTTGAACTGTCAATAAACAGACGTAACAGGAAGCTGCCGCCCAGTATCATAATGACGGAAATACAGACGGACAGGATTATGCTGATTATAAGAGAAATTTTCATGCCTTTGCGGATGCGGTCAAAAAAACCGGCTCCGTAATTCTGCGCCACGTAAGTCGTCAGGGCATAGCCCAGTGAAATTGCTGAGCTCTCCAAAAGCCCGTAAATTTTATTGGTTGCCGTAAAACCTGCAATGAAGAGAAAACCCTGTCGGTTTATGGCGGACTGGAGTACCATTCCGCCTATGGCGATCATTACCATCTGAAGCGCCAGGGGGAATCCCAGTCTGCACAACCTGCTTATCAGTTTGAAATCAGGCTTCCAGTCTTCTTTTTGTATCTGCATGATCTCTATTTTGCGCAGGACAAGGAGACAGTACACAAATGCCAGGAACTGTGCGGCCACGGTAGCCACAGCCGCACCCACAATGCCCCAGTGAAATACCAGAACGAATAATAAATCCAGAAGAATATTCGTGACAGCGGCGACTGCGATTGCAATTAAAGGAGTCTTGCCGTCTCCCAGCGCGCGTAAAACGGAAGAAGCTATGTTATATGCCATAACTACCAGAATGCCGCCGTACATGGTGATCAGATAAGCGCTGGTTCCGGCGAATACATCTTCGGGCGTCTGCAGTATGTGAAGAAGAGGATTTGCGGCGATCAGGAAAACAACCGTCAGCACGATGCCGATCACCAGGCACAGCTGCACGATCTGTGCGGCAGTCTTTCGAATCTGAATCCGGTCATTTCCGCCGAAGGCCTGTGATACGGGAATGGCAAATCCCTGAGCCAGTCCCTGTATGATCCACAGCACCAGCCAGTACGCCCAGTCCGCCGCCCCTACGGAGGCCAGCGCTTCCACGCCAACGCCTTTACCCACGATAATCGCATCTACGATCATATACAGCTGCTGACCCAGATTTGCCAGAATCAATGGGACTGCAAAATATACGATTAATCTGGCAGGGGAACCTGCCGTCATGTCTTTTGTTCTGCTCATCTGTTTCCTGCTCTCCTTTTGTTTCTGATAGGCTGATTATACCATCTGCCGGGCATTCTTTTCAAACCGAAAAGGGAATGCAAAAGAAAAATGAACCGTAAAACATTTTTTCGCATCTAATTAAAAAAAGAAGGTGAAAAAATGAGAAATAAAAAGAAAATACGCAGAAAAGGGTTCCATATTCTTTTTAAAATTTTAATGGTTCTGGCGGTTGTTTTGCTGATGGGGGCGGCAGGAATCCGGGTGAATGCACCGCTTCGTCAACAGTCAGAGAATGTGGATCTGGAGCATCTGTACAGCCCGAAGAGCATTCTGGCGGATGTAAGTTCAGACAAGGTTATGGCAGAGCATAACAGCAGCGACAGGATTTATCCGGCGTCCCTTACGAAGATCATGACGGCAGTGCTGGTCATTGAAAATACAGAGGATCTGGAACAAAAGGTTGTTCTCCCGGATGAGATTTTTCAGCCGCTGTATGAGCAGAATGCGTCTATGGCCGGTTTTTTGCCGGGAGAAGAAGTCCCTTTGAAGGATCTGCTTTACGGCGTCCTTCTTCCCTCAGGAGCTGAGTGCTGCAGCGCCCTTGCACAGCAGACTGCCGGTTCGGAGGAAGCTTTTGTGACGCTGATGAACGAGAAAGCAAAGAAACTGGGTATGAAGGACACCCATTTTACCAATACGACGGGGCTGCATGACAAGGAGCATTATTCCACTGTAAAAGACATTTCCGTTCTTCTTCGTTATGCTCTGAAAAATGAATGCTTTAAAACCGTTTTTACCAGCAGCAGATACAGTACCCATCCCTCGGCGCAGCATCCGGAAGGCTTTACATTTTACAGCACCATGTTCAAGTATATGGAAAGCTCAAAGGTTGCCGGGGGTGAAATCCTGGGCGGAAAAACGGGATATACACAGGAAGCGGGGCTGTGCCTTGCAAGTCTTGCCAGGGTCAATGGAAAAGAGTATATTCTTGTGACGGCCGGCGCCGACGGAAACCATCAGACAGAGCAGTATCATATTCTGGATGCGGTAAAAGTTTACAGCCAGATCGGAGAAAATTTCTGATATACTGTAAAAAAATGAACCATACGAAGATTCCGTGCATCTAATTAATGTAAACAAAAAACGGCGCCATGATTTGTTTGGAAAGTTGGAAAGGTAAGGATATTCCATGGATAAAGAAACTTTTGCGGAAAATGTACTGGCGGCGGAAACTACTTTGTATCGTGTGGCAAAAACCATACTCCACAATGATACGCTGTGTGAGGACGCTGTTCAGGAGGGGATTTTAAAAGCATATGAAAAACGAAATACGCTGAAAGAGGAGGCCTGGTTTAAAACATGGCTGGTTCGTATTGTGATCAATGAGTGTTACGCTCAGCTGAGAAAGGCCAAGGATTCCGTTCCCTGGGAAAAATGGGCGGAGAATGAAAGGGCTGAAGAACAGGCGGATTACTCTGAGCTGTATCAGGCAATACGGCGGCTGAAGCCCCGGTTCCGCATCGTTGTGGTTCTGTACTATATAGAGGGGTACTCGGTGAAAGAGATTTCAGAAATCCTGAAGATTCCTCAGGGTACAGTAAAAAGCCGGCTGTCAAAGGGCCGGGATCTGGTGAAAAAATATTTGAAAGGCGGTATAGAATATGAGGGACAACATAAAATGGGAAAATACCTTTCCGGAAGTGCCAAAAAGTTTTCATGATAAGGTAAATGCCACATTGATGCATTTGCCGGACGGAAAGGAGCAGAATATGAGCAGACAGACAGGAAGATTCAGTTGGAAAAAAGGCGTGGCCATCGCGGCGGCAGCGACTATGATTCTGGGAACCACGGTTTTTGCGGCAGGAAGGATTGCAAGCATTACCAGTTTCTCCAGTTCGCAGCCGACTTTTACAGATTTGCCCACGGCGGATCAGGCAGAGGAGAAAATCGGCATTTCTCCGAAGTTGGTGGAAAGCTTTGGAAACGGATTTGCCTTTGAAGACGCGGTTGTGGTGGACGGCGCGCTCAACGATGAAAGCGGCAATGCGCAGCAGCAGTTTAAGGAGCTGGATCTCACCTATGAAAAAGAGGGCAGCCAGATAGTGCTTGGGGTGAAGGACGCTTCAATCACAGAGATGATGGAGAATGACGGCGAGGAGCCGTCGCCTGCGAAGGAAACGACAGACTATCAGGGAACGGCGCTTGATTATATCAGTTATGCCAACAAGCTTGTGCCGGCGGACTATGAGATGACAGAAGAGGATAAGGCGGCGCAGGAGTCCGGTGAACTGGTATTCAGCTATGGAGCACCTGATGTTTCCGTTTCCAGTGTGCAGAATCTTACATGGGAAGAGGACGGAGTTTCCTATTTTCTGCTGACAATGGATGACAGTGTGACAAAAAGCGATCTGGTGTCCATGGCACAGGAACTCATCGATCTGGCATAATATATGGAAAACAGGGGAGTATGCGGCCTTTTGCAGGCCGCATAAACCATTTTATGACCTCTTTTTGTCAGCTTTGGGTTCCGTCGAAGATCAGATGATAAAAATGTTTTTTAAATTCTTCCACATGTGTGTTCTGATATTCTTCTATAAGCTTTCTGCATACGCTGTCAGCAGGATAATTGATTTGATCTTTTCCGTCATTGACGGCATTCCAGACCGTCATGGCAGCTTCTTCGGGACCGGGAAATTCCGTGCCGCCGCAAAGAAGATACGCTCTTTGTCTTGCAGCAGCTTCTTCGTAACCATCCAGAATATTGACCGGCGTCTGAAAAGCCGTTTTGGTTCCGCCGGGAATTATGGCTGCCATTTTGACGCCGAAAGGCTTCAGTTCATAGTAAAGTGATTCTACCATTCCCTGCTGGGCGCGTTTTGCCGCTCCATAAGCACCGTCTCTGGGAAGTCCGATTATGCCGGCCAGGGAAGTGGTTGTTAAGATTGCACCGCTTTTTCGTTTCTTAAAATGGGGAATAAACTGTTGGGTGACCAGCATAGTTCCGATCACATCGGTGTCGAACAGTCTGCGGATTTCTTCTTCCGGCAGCAGTTCAAAAGGCCCCATGATACCGTAGCCGGCATTATTAAAAAGCACGTCGATATCGTACTGTTTCAGGGCGTCCCGGCAGGTCTGGCGAATCTGTTCCGGATTAGTCAGATCCAGCGCCATAAGCGTCACATTGGGTACAGCGGCCAGTTCTTTTGCTTTCTTTAAATTTCTCATGGAGGCGATGACCTGCCAGCCGTGACCGGCAAAATATTTTGCAGTTTCAAGTCCGATGCCGGAAGAAGCGCCGGTGATAAATATGGTTTTCATAAATGATCCACTCCTTTTTCTTTGTTTCTGTGTTTATTGTATGGTAAGATAGATCATAAGTAAAATTCAAATATTATGATAAGGATATAACTAAAATATAATGTTAAACAGAAATCTGGAATTATTTATTAAAGTTGTGGAATATGGAAGTATTACAAAAGCGGCCAAGGCTCTTTATGTCACACAGCCTGCAGTGAGCAACGCACTGGCCAGACTGGAAGAGGAACTGGGAATAAAGCTGCTTATCCGTGATAAAAGAAACGGGTTGGTACTGACGGAAATCGGAAAGGAAATTCTGGCCTATGCAAAACAAATGGAAGATCTGGACAATCGAATCCGGCAGGCCGCCTGCAAGGAAAAGAAGCTTTTAGGAGGCCGGGTGCGAATCGCCGTACTGACTTCTCTGGTATCAGCCATACTATCCAGACCGTTAAAGATATTTCGCCGTTTATATCCCGCCGTTGATATAGAAATAAAAGAGGGAACGCCAAAGGATATTTTTGCCATGGTTGAGGAACACGGTGCAGACTTTGCAGTTTCCTGTTCTCCTTTTGGAAAATTTTCCGCAGTTTCACTGGTACACGACCGTATTATGGCTGTGTTCCCTCCCGGCAGTCAGGAAAAAGGCAAGGTGTCTCTTGCCGGTCCGCCTGATACCCTGATCATAAACAGACCCGCTTATGAAACAATCCTTGATTATATTACTCCGGAAGATTCCGTGAAATTCGACAGGGTGATACTGGTTCAGAATGCGGAGACAGCTATCCGTATGACGGCAGATGGAATCGGTGTGGGGATCGTCTCAGAGTATACGCTGGATACGCTGGCGCCGGAGTATCCGAAATATCCGGTAATTCCCGAAATTGAGTTTGATATCGGCCTGTTTGCTGCTGATCTTGATGAGCTGACACCGGCTGCCGCTGAATTTGTCAGGATCATGAGGAAATTATAGTTTTTACAGCCCTTTTGTGATAAAATTATGGCATGCAAAAGGAAACGCTGATGCGGGAGGAACGTAAGTTGTATTTCAGATATGGCAGCGTCGAAGTGGACTACCTGAAAAGCAGGGATAAAGCTTTGGCGGAAATAATTGATAAGATAGGGCATATTGACCGGGAAGTGGATGAAGATTTGTTTTCTTCTGTGATACACCATATTATCGGACAGCAGATCTCCACAAAAGCCCAGGCGACCATCTGGAAGCGGATGCAGGATGAATTCGGTGAGGTGAACGCCAAATCAGTTTCCGAAAGTGACATTTCCAGACTGCAGTCTCTGGGAATTACATTCAGGAAGGCGGAATATATCAGGGATTTTGCGGATAAGGTTGAAAGCGGCCGGTTTGATCTGCAGAGTGTTTCACAGATGTCGGATGAGGAAGCGGTCAAAGCGCTGGCTTCTTTAAAGGGTATTGGCGTCTGGACGGCAGAAATGATTCTTTTGTTCTGTCTGCAGCGTCCGGATATCTTCAGTTTTGACGATCTGGCCATACAGCGGGGACTGCGGATGGTTTACCATCACAGAAAAATCACAAGAAAACTCTTTGAGAAATACCGCAGGCGTTTCAGCCCGTACTGCAGTGTGGCCAGTCTGTATCTGTGGGCGGCAGCAGGAGGCGCTGTTCCGGGGCTGAAGGATTACGCGCCAAAAAAGCAGGTAAAAAATAAACGGTTATGATGAAAGAGGGGTTAAAATGCAATATACTCATTATTATTCATCTCCCCTGGGGAAGATTTTGCTGGCTGCGGACGAGAAAGGTCTGACGGGATTATGGTTTGAAGGACAGAAGTATTTTGCCCTTTACCTTGACCGGGAACACGAGGAAAAGATGCTGCCGGTATTTGAAAAGGCCGTAAGGTGGCTTGATCTTTATTTTTCCGGTAAAGAACCGGATTTTGAAGTGCCGCTTCATTTTACCGGTACCGATTTTCAAAATGAGGTATGGGAAATTCTGTATTCCATTCCTTACGGCAAGACCATGACCTATGGAGAAATTGCGAAACAGATAGCCGCAAAACGGGGATTTAAGCGTATGTCGGCCCAGGCCGTAGGCGGAGCCGTCGGACACAATGAGATTTCCATTATTGTTCCCTGCCATCGTGTTGTGGGAGCGAACGGCAGTCTGACGGGATATGCGGGAGGTATCGATAAGAAGATCGCCCTTCTGAAACTGGAGGGGGCTTTTAAAGAGGAATTTTTTGTCCCGAAACACAGCACGGCGCCCTGATGGCGCCGTTTTTAAATGCTATAAAATCGGTTCGATGACAGCGCGGAAATACCGGTCCAGCTTTTCCGGGCTTTGTTTCATGCTGCCTTTGATCCACCACAGCACCATCTCCACAAAGCTTCCGGAAATATGGTTGATTAAAAAATCCTGAGGAATGTCCTGGTTGGTCCGCCGGTTCTGATTTACAAAATTATTCCGAATCAGCTCATTTAAGCTGTCTTTGAAATAGCGCAGGAAAATTTCACTGCTTTCACAGGAGAGAAGGCCTAAGATGTTGTTGTCGTTTTCCTGCAGATGCTGCAGTAAATGGCAGAATACAGACTCCGGCGCATTATTGTCCGAATAAAGGCCGTGGGTGTGGCTGCAGTCTGCCGCGCAGCTGATGATATGTCCGAAAAGCTCTTCGCACAAAGCTTTCAAAAGATCGTCCTTCGTCTCGAAATGGGCATAAAAAGTGGTACGCCCCACATTGGCGGTATCGATGATATCCTGCACCGTGATCCTGCCGTAGCTTTTCTTCGCCAGAAGAGAGCTGAATGCTGTAAAAATGGCAGTCCTTGTTTTCTGCTGCCGCCTGTCCATAAGACGTCCCCCTTTCGTACAATTTACAGAAAATGTTCCGTAAGAAACAGGTGAGGAAATTTAACCATTGTATTTCCGGACCTGTGTACCGTAGAATAAAAGTGAACAAAGTGTTTGTTAATGAATTTATTGTACGGCAGGCGACAGATTGTGTCAAGGACAAAGCTTTTCTGGAGGCCATGCCAGAAGGAGGCGTCATTATGATAAAGCGAGTAAATGATTTTCTCTCAGGCCTTCCAATGACCATTGCAGCGGGCGTGTTTCTCCTGATGGATCTGATTCCCCATCTGATGGAGGAGCTGGGCGGGAGACCGGCAGGAAGTTTTCTGCCCTTTGATCCGGCCTGGATTACAGTGATTATATGCGGCCTGCCGCTGCTTTATCTGGCGGTGTGGAGAATTATCCACAATCCCGGCATCAGCAAAATATCATCGGCCCTTTTAATCTGCATTGCCATGTTTGCGGCCATCGCCATCGGAGATCTTTTCGCTGCGGGGGAGGTGGTGTTCATCATGGCAGTGGGAGCCCTTCTGGAAGACGCCACCGTAAACAGGGCACAGAAAGGCTTAAAAAAGCTGATCAGCCTCGCTCCTTCAAAAGGGCGCAGAATACGTGACGGGAAGGAGGAGATGATACCGGCGGAAGAAATACAAAAGGGGGATATCTTACGTATCCTTCCCGGCGAGACCATTCCTGTGGATGGGACAATCACAGACGGGGAAACGTCGGTGGATCAGTCTGTTATGACGGGCGAGTCTCTGCCCGTTGACAAGGGTGTGGGGGAACGTGTTTTCGGAGGAACAGTCAGCTGTTTTGGCGCCGTCGATATCCGGGCCGACAAAGTGGGGGAAGACGGCTCTTTGCAGAAGCTGATCCGAATGGTGCAGGAGGCGGAAAACAGGCAGGCTCCCATGCAGCGCATTGCGGATCGGTGCGCCAGCTATCTTGTGCCCGCTGCACTTTTGATAGCGGTGGGGGCCTATATCGGCACTGGCAATATCATCACCGCAGTAACCGTACTGGTGGTTTTCTGTCCCTGCGCGCTGGTGCTGGCAACGCCCACTGCTGTCATGGCCGCCATTGGCCAGGCGGCCAGGCACGGAGTGATTATCAAATCGGGAGAAGCGCTGGAAATGATGGGAAAGGTGGATATGATTGCCTTTGACAAGACCGGTACGCTGACCCAGGGCTGTCTGAAGGTCAGCGATATTATCTGCACAGACAGTTCCATGGGGGAGGAAGAACTGCTTTCCCTGGCAGCCGCCGCGGAGGCAAGAAGCGAACACCCGCTGGGGAAAGCCATCACCGCCTGTGCAAGAGAGAGAAATATTCCCATCAGAGAAGCCCTGGGTTTTAAAATGACGGCAGGACGGGGAATCTGCGCCCGGGTGGAAGGACAAAGACTGTTCTGCGGCAGTGAGAAATTTCTTGAACAGCAGGGAATTTCCATCACGCCATCGGTTCAGGAACCGCTGGAGCGTCTGCGTGCCCAGGGAAAGGCGGCGGTGCTGGCGGCGGATGATAAGCGATGCATCGGCATCATTGCCCTTTCTGACGTGCTTCGCCCGGAGGCGGGGACAATGGTTTCCCGGCTGCGGCGGATGAATACCCAGACGGTACTTTTGACCGGGGATAATGAAAAGGCGGCGGAGTATTTTGCAGGGCAGGCGGGTATATCAAAGATCCGCGCCGGGCTTCTGCCGGAGGAGAAAGTGAAATGTATCGAAGAACTGCAGAAAGAAAAGCACAGAGTCTGCATGATCGGCGACGGCGTCAATGACGCGCCTGCCCTGAAAACGGCGGATGTGAGTGTGGCGATGGGTATCATGGGAAGTGACATTGCCGTAGACGCCGCCGATGTGGCGCTGATGACAGAGGATATATCCAAAATTCCCTATCTGAAACGGCTGTCCAATGCTACGGTGGCAACCATCAAAGCCAGTATCACACTGTCCATGTGCATTAACTTTGCGGCTATTGTACTTTCACTGGCCGGGGTTTTAAATCCCACCACAGGAGCGCTGGTGCATAACGCCGGATCCTGCCTGGTGGTTATGATCGCCGCTTTTTTGTATGACCGGAAATTTGAGTGATGACAAAAGTCTCTCCCTTGTTTCGATAAAGGCCATTGTCAACCATTGGAATATAATGGTTGACAATGGCCTTCTCCTATGCTATTCTGGTGGGCATGAAAGGGCTGAAAGGAAAGGATTGACAGATGAGAGTAAAAAGAACGAAAAATATGATCTTGTGTGCCCTGTTTGTGGCGCTTATTATTGTGGGAGCATTCATAAAAATTCCGGTTCCTCTGGTACCGTTTACTCTGCAGTTCCTTTTTACCATGCTTGCCGGACTTTTACTGGGACCAGGTCTGGGCGCGGCGGCTGTGGGCATCTACATCGTCCTGGGGCTGCTGGGACTTCCGGTATTTGCTGAGGGAGGGGGACTCTTTTACATATTTAAGCCAAGCTTTGGCTATATTATAGGATTTGCCGCGGCATCTTATGTGACGGGGGCCATTGCCAACAGGCAGGCAAATCCCGGTTTTAAGCGTCTGCTTGCAGCAAATTTCACAGGGCTTGCCATTGTCTATTTATTTGGAATGATATATTATTATCTGATAAGCGATCTCTATCTTGGCAGTCCCATCGGTCTGTGGCCCCTTTTTTTATACTGCTTTATCCTGGCGGTTCCCGGTGACATTGTCCTGTGTATTCTGGGAGCCTTTCTGGGAAAACGGCTGATTCCGGTTATTAAGAATATGTGATTTCACAGGCGGCAGGATGCGCCTGTACGATAAAAAGGATGTGATTAGTATGACAGAAAATCTGATGAATCTGACGGCGGAAGTGATGGACGGAAGGATGATTACAAGAGAGGAAGCCCTTGATCTTTATGATCATCCGCTGGAGGAACTGTGTGAATGCGCGGACAGAATTCGCCGCCGATTTTGTTCCAATCAGTTTGACATCTGTACCATTATCAACGGGAAGAGCGGCCGCTGTTCTGAAAACTGCAGGTTCTGCGCTCAGTCGGCCCACAACCATACCTGCGTGTCGGAATATCCCCTTCTTCCCGATGAGAAAATCATAGAGCAGGCAAAGAGCGACCATGATCAGGGCGTGCTGCGCTATTCCATCGTAACCTCCGGGAAGCGGCTTTCTGACGGGGAGGTTGAGGCCATGTGCCGGGTCGTCAGGAAAATCCGGGAAGAAGTGGGCATCCGTGTGTGTGTATCCTTCGGGCTTTTAAACGAGCAGCAGTTTAAAAAACTGAAAGCGGCGGGCGTCACGCGGGTTCACAATAATCTGGAGACATCCAGAAGAAACTTTCCGAATATCTGTACCACACATACTTTTGATGAAAAGATCAAGGCCATCCGCGCGGCTCAGGCGGCGGGCCTTTCTGTGTGCAGCGGCGGTATCATGGGTCTGGGGGAAACGTATGAGGACAGGATTGACATGGCGCTGACGCTGCGTGATCTGGGAGTGAAAAGCGTGCCGGTGAATATGCTCAATCCCATTCCCGGAACCCCCCTTGCGGAAAACGAAAGACTGACAGAAGACGATATGCGAAGGATTGTTGCGGTGTATCGTTTCATTTTACCTGCCGCATCCATCCGGCTGGCCGGGGGCCGGGGGCTTCTGCCGGATAAAGGAAAAGGATGCTTTACATCCGGAGCAAATGCGGCCATCTCCGGCGATATGCTTACGACGGCGGGCATCACCGTGAAAAGGGATATGGAACTTTTAAAGGAACTGGGATATGAGACGGGGGTCTGCAATGAGTAAAAATCTTTTTATCACAGGAACGGGAACCGATGTGGGGAAAACGTATGTGACAGGACTGATTCTGAAAAAATTCAAAGAACACGCACAGAGTGCGGCTTATTACAAAGCGGCCATGAGCGGCAATGACCGGCGCGGCGACGGAACGCTGATTCCGGGGGACGCCCTCCATGTCAGGAGCGTTTCCGGCATTGATCAGCCCCTGGAGGATATGTGTCCGTATATTTACGAGACGGCGGTGTCGCCCCATCTGGCTGCCAGGATGGAAGGAAACCCAGTAGATCTTAAACGGGTGCTGGAACAGTATGACCGTCTGTGCAGAACCTATGATTATGTCACGGCGGAAGGCTCCGGAGGAATCTTATGTCCTCTTCGGTTTGATGAGCAGAAGATACAGCTGGAGGATTTTATCAAAACCCGAAACCTGGGGTGTCTGATTGTGGCTGACGCCGGCCTTGGCACTATCAATGCGGTGGTGCTTACGGCAGAATATATGAAGGCTCGGGGAATTTCCATCCGGGGGATTATTTTCAATCACTATGAGGAGGGCAATCCTCTTCATGAGGATAACCGTTTCATGTGCGAGCATATGACGGGAGTGAAGGTCGCTGCCTGTGTCAAAGAGGGCGACAGGGACCTGGATATACCGTTTGCAGATTTGGAATCACTTTATGTGGAGGGGGAAATAAGATGATCTGGTATCCATACGAACAGATGAAGACCATGAAGGCACCATATAAAATTGTCGATGCAAAAGGAGTTTATCTTTATACGGAAGATCAGAAACTGATTGACTCCGTATCCTCATGGTGGAGCGTTATCCACGGATATAAACATCCCAGGCTGAATGCTGCCATAGAGGAACAGCTGAAGAGATTCGCTCATGTTATGCTGGGGGGACTTACGCACGAGGCGGCGCAGAAGCTTTCGGACAAGCTGCAAAGCTGGCTTCCGGGCGATCTGGATTATTGCTTCTATTCCGATTCCGGCAGCGTGGCCGTTGAGGTGGCCCTGAAAATGGCGCTGCAGTATTATATGAATCGGGGGGAGAACCAGCGGACCATGGTGCTGGCCCTTAACCGCGCTTATCATGGCGACACCTTTAAAACCATGGAAATCGGCGACGATGAGGATTACCATTTCGTATTAAAAGCCTACGGGAAAAGTCCCAATGTGGTTCATATCCCCACGGAAATCAGCGCCCTTGAGGACGCGTTTTCAAAGTATCACACACGGCTCAACTGCTTTATTGTGGAGCCGCTGCTTCAGGGCGCCGGCGGTATGCAGATGTACGATCCGGCCTTTTTAAAAAGAGCAAGGGAGCTTTGTGACCAATATGACGTCCTGCTGATCTTTGATGAGGTTGCAACGGGATTTGGACGTACAGGGAACCGTTTTGTGGCGGATCTGGTTCTGCCTGACATCCTGGTGCTGGGGAAAGCGCTGACGGGCGGATATATGGGTCACGCCGTCACGGTGGCCGGCCATAAGGTGTACGAAGGATTTTACGATGACGATCCGTCTCATGCTCTGATGCACGGACCGACTTTCATGGGCAACGCGCTGGCCTGCAGTGTGGCGTTAAAGTCCATCGAGCTTTTTGAGGAGGAGGACTATATGTCCAAAATCCGGCGGATTGAAGAGATTACCCGCCGGGAAATGAAAGATTTTACTGATCCCCGCATCAGGGAGGTGCGGATCATGGGCGGCTGCGTGTGTGTCGAGGTATACGATGCCGGTACCATCAAAGGCTATCAGCAGTTTGCATATGAGCGCGGCGTTTTCAGCCGGCCGTTCTTGAACTATCTGTATGCCATGGTGCCTTACATCATCAATGAGGAGGAGCTGGTACAGGTCTTAAGTACCATGAAAGAATGGTTTCGCAGCCGCTGACTTTACAGGATAAAATACTGCCGCTGTATGGGAATGGATATCAAAACGGATATCAAAACCATACAGCGGTTTTTCTGTCGCTTGTAAATAAAGCGGCGCCATGGTATCATAGACACAATGACGGGCCGCCCGTTTTGGTGACGGACTGATGAAAAATACGACAGACTGAGGTGACTGCCAGATGAAAAAAGTGTTAAAAGTCTTTGCTGTATTGATTGCCATATGTGCGGCGCTGCTGGCTGCGCTTGTGGCTTTTTTGCAGGTCAATGAATACAAACCGGCACAGGAGGAAGAAACAGTGCCGGAAGGCATGGGGGAAAAGACGGTCCGGGAAGGCGATACGCTGCGTGTTATGACCTTCAATATCGGATACGGGGCGCTGGATCAGTCCCAGGATTTCTTCATGGACGGAGGAAAGAATGTAAATGGGGAATCCCGGCAGAAAGTACTGGACAATATGCAGGGCATTGCCGATATTATTTATGGAAATAAGGCGGATGTAACCTTCCTGCAGGAGGTGGACCGGGATTCCAAACGTTCCTTCTCCATCGATGAGGCGGAGTATCTGATGGAAGCATATCCGGGCTGTTCCATGACTTATGCGGCAAATTTTCGCTGTGCCTATATCCCCTATCCCTTTCCTGCCATCGGAAAGGTGGAGGGCGGTCTGGTAACCCTGAATCAGCTTACGGTCAGCGAGGCCGAAAGGATATCCCTGCCAACCTCCTTTTCCTGGCCTGTGCGGCTTTGCCAGCTGAAGCGCTGTCTTCTGGTTCAGAGAGTTCCCGTGGAAGACTCTCAAAAAGAGCTGGTGCTGGTAAACCTGCATCTGGAAGCCTATGACGACGGGGAGGGGAAAGAAGCGCAGACGCAGATTCTCTTTGATTTCCTGGAAGAGGAGTACGAAAAGGGAAATTATGTGATTGCCGGAGGAGATTTTAATCAGATGTTTGACGATATCGGTCTGGAGGAATATCCGCTGACAGACGTGTCCCATTTTCAGCCAGGAAGCATTGACACTTCCAGTCTGGGAGAGGGGTGGGCCTTTGTGAACGATACGTCTGTACCCACATCCCGTCTGCTTAACGAGCCCTATGATCCCCAATCGGAAAACACACAGTATTATATGATTGACGGCTTTATACTCTCGCCCAATGTGACCATGGAACAGGCGGAGACGCTGGATGAAGGATTTGAATATGCAGATCATAATCCGGTGATGCTGGAAGTGGCGCTTAAGGAGGGCGAAAATCAGGAGGACAGATCATGAAAAATCAGCTGACGAAAGACGATGTACGCAAAATTGAGGAAGAGATTGAGCACCGGAAGCTGGTGGTGCGCAAAGAGGCTCTGGAAGCGGTGAAAGAAGCGCGGGCCCAGGGCGATTTGAGCGAAAATTTTGAATATTATGCAGCCAAGAAAGATAAGAACCGCAACGAAAGCCGGATCCGCTATCTGGAGCGGATGCTGAAAAATGCTGAAATTGTGGAGGATACCTCCAGGGAAGATGAGGTGGGCCTGAATAACACAGTGACGCTGTATTTTGAGGATGACGACGAGACAGAAGTTTTTAAACTGGTAACCTCCATACGGGGGAATTCTCTGGACGGCAAGATCAGCACCCAGTCTCCCATAGGAAAAGCCATACTGGGACACAAAACAGGGGATCGGGTGTATGTTAAAGTCAATGAAAATGCCGGGTATTACGTGGAAATAAGAGAAATTTTAAAGACAACGGATGAGGATGAAGATCAGATCAGAAGTTTCTGACAGGGAGGAAGCATGGAAGAAAGATATCAGGGAAATTATGAGAAGGTGAAGGAAGACTGGAAAGAAAAGGCGCGCACCTGGAATTTTAAGGAACGGTATGAGGCTCTGGGGCTGGAAGGATACTGCGAGGGAAAAAAGACGCTTCGGTTTTTCGGCCAGGATTATCAGATTGATCCGGCGACGGGAGAAATTTCGGAAAAAGACGATCCAAAAGCCTCTGTAGATTTTAACACCGCCATGAGCATCTATAATCTGTTTTACTATTCCAAAGAAAAACCCCGGCTTTCGGGAGAATGGGTGCCCTTTCGGGATGTTCCCCGGGCCGGTGTCTTTACGAAAGCATTTTTTGAACAGACAGTAGAACCCTTTGCCAGAACCTTCAACGGTCATCTGCCGGAGCTTTTGGAGGCGGGAGAAAGACTGGGATATGAGCGGATCGCTTACTCGGATGCCGGATTTGAGGCCAGAGCCTTTGACTGCCTTCCCATCCGCTTTCTGTTCTGGGACGGGGATGAAGAATTTCCGGCAAAGGCCAACGTGCTGTTTGATAAAAACATTGTGGAGTTCGTTCATGAAGAGACTGTGGTGCTCATTGCGGCATCCGGACTGAAAAGACTGGTGCAGGCGGCCAGACTTCCCCAGAGCGGGAAGCCCTATCGTTTTTATGCACCGTGAGGAGGAGAGAAAAATGTCCATAGAAAGAGTAAGAGAGTACTTTAAACAATTTCAGATGGAAGACAGGATTCAGGAATTTGACGTGTCTTCCGCCACCGTGGAACTGGCGGCAAAAGCAGTGGGATGTGAACCGGAGCGGATCGCCAAGACCCTTTCTTTTAAAGTGGATGGCGGATGCGTTCTGATCGTTGCGGCAGGTGACGCACGGATTGACAACCGGAAATATAAAGATTTCTTCCATACAAAGGCCAAAATGCTTTCGCCGGACGAGGTGGAGGAGATGACCGGACACAAAATCGGCGGCGTGTGCCCCTTTGGGATAAAGGAAGGCGCCGCAGTATGGCTGGATGAATCCATGAAAAGATTTGAAACTGTATATCCCGCCTGCGGCAGCAGCAGCAGCGCCATTGAGCTGAGTCTGGCAGAACTGGAACGGTACTCCGGCAGCAGAGGCTGGGTGGATGTCTGCAAAGACTGGGAATAGAAGACAGGAAATCAACAAAATGATTTCACAGAAATGAAAAAATCACAGAAATCAGGGCAGAAATCTGAAAAAGAGTGCAACTTTGATAAAGAATTGAAAGCGGCGCTTTGGTATGATACACTTAATGAAAGGCAGGAGGGAAAATGTGGTTTCTGCCTGAAAAATGTGTCGAACTGATAAGGAGAGAAGAGGATGAAGAAAGTAAGAATTGGTATTGTGGGACTGGGAAGACTGGGACGTGCACACGCAAACAATCTGGCATTTGGCGTACCGGGTGCAGAGCTGGTAGCAGCCTGCTCCGTAGTGGATGCAGAGCTTACATATGCAAAAGAGCAGCTGGGCGTGGCAAAAACATATTCTGATTTTGGCGAAATGTGCAAGGATCCTGATATTGACGCGGTAGTTATCGTGTCGCCGTCCACCTTCCATCCGGAGCAGATTTCACTGGCGTTAAAAGCGGGAAAACATATTTTCTGCGAGAAGCCGCTGGCTGTTTCGCTGGATGAGTGTATTGCAACGGAAAAAGAAGTACAGCAGTATCCGGATCTGGTATTTATGCTGGGCTTCATGCGCCGTTACGATCCGTCCTACGCTTACGCAAAGAAGAAAATTGAAGAAGGCGCCATCGGAACACCCTATCTGGTGAAAGCTACGGGCGTGGATCCGGATGCAGATGCAGAATCCCTTCTGGACAGCGGATACGTTCCCAAAAGCGGCGGTATCATGATGGATATGGCCAGCCATGATGTTGACCTGATGCGCTGGTTCCTGCAGGATGATCCGGTTGAGGTTTATGCAATCGGAAGCACAGTAAAACATCCCAGATTCAAAGAGCAGGGTGATGTGGAGACAGCCTGCGCCACATTTAAGTTTAAAAACGGTTCCATGGGACAGCTGCATACAGGAAGAGCTTCTGTTCACGGCTATCATATTGAGACGGAAATCATCGGTACGGAAGGCAGCATTCGGGTAAGTCCGGTACCGGCGAAAAACCTGGCTATGCTTTATGACAAAACAGGAGCTGTTCAGGAGTGTGTCCGCAACTTCCCGGAACGTTTCCAGCAGGCATATGTGGAAGAGATGAAAGAGTTTGTAGACTGTGTAATGAATGGAAAGACACCGGGTGTGGATGTGCATGACGGTACAGCCGCCACACAGATCTGCGAAGCGGCACAGAAAGCTCTGGAGACAGGAGAAGTTGTTAAAATCTGATCTGTTTTTTAAGAGATATAAGACAGCGGGGAAGTAAAAAGGGTGTCTGATACGGACACCCTTTCACTATATAATGAAACAGGAGGTATGTTATGAAACTTAAGTATGGAATGATCGGCGGCGGCAACGGGGCTTTCATCGGGGATGTGCACAGACGGGGAGCTTTCATGGGCGGATATGCGGATCTGGTCTGCGGATGCTTTACCAGAAATCCCGAGAAAAACAAAGAGGCTGCCGAGCAGTGGGGCGTAAATGACCCCGGGCGGGTGTACGCCAATTATCAGGAGATGGCGGAGCAGGAGTCAAAAAGAGAGGATGGCATTGATTTTGTAGCTATCACTACGCCAAATGACACTCACTATGAAATCGCAAAGCTCTTTCTGGAAAAAGGGATTCATGTCATCTGTGACAAACCGGTGACCTCCACTGTGGAACAGGCCAGAGACCTGAAACGTATTGCCGAAGAAAAGAATCTGTGCTTTGGCGTCACCTATTCCTATTTCGGGTATGCCATGGTACACCAGGCAAGGGAAATTGTGGAATCCGGAAAGATCGGAGAGGTTGTATATGTAACGACAGAGTATCCTCAGGACTGGCTCCTTTTAAACTTAAGAGATGAGGAGACGAGAAAGAAGATGTGGAGGATCGATCCCTCCAGAGCCAACGGCTCTCTTTGCACCGTTGATATCGGAACCCATCTGGAAGCCCTTCTTCATGCGGCCACGGGGCTTACCATCACGAAGGTGCTGGCAAAATTTGATTATACGGTGGATGATATTCCCCTTGAAACCAACAGCAATGTGATGCTTCAGCTTAGCAACGGGGCTTCCGGCAGTCTCTGGTCCTCTATCGTGGCTGTGGGTCATGATGCGGATGTGAGAATCCGGATTTATGGAACCAAAGGAAGTCTGGAATGGTATCACGGCTCGGCTGGTCTTCTCAAATTTGCATGCTTAGGAGAACCGGTACAGTATCTGGCCATGAACCGTGATTACAACGGCGAAGAAAGTCTGTCCATGTCTCATCTTCCCGCCGGTCATCCGGAAGGCTATTATGAAGCTTTTGGAAATATTTATGAACTGTTCTGCAAGGATGTGACAGCCCACAAAAACGGAGCGGCAGGCAAGCAGTATGATTATCCGGACATCGATTACGGCATTCAGGGCGTACGTTTTGTGGACGCCTGTGTGGAAAGCAATGAAAAAGGAAATATCTGGGTAGAGCTTTAAAGAAAAGGAAAAGTTTTGGGAGAGCATCGATTTCATTCAGGTGAAATCAGATGCTCTCCTGCGTTTATTAAAGTTCCTGTTTTTACATAGTCCAGGATGTCCGGCCGGCGGTAATGGTTCAGGATTTCCTTTATCTGTTCAATAGCCGGCGTCAGGAATTTGTTTTTATGATAGACCAGCTTAAAGGTCCGTTCCCATTCGTTGTAGGGATTGCAGATGACGTGAATGCTGCCCTGCAAAATCTCCTCCTCCAGAAGGCGGACGGAAATAACAGAAAGGCCTCCGTTGTAAATCACCGCATTTTTGATGGCCAGGGGACTGCTGGCTTCCCAGGCAATGTTGATTTTCAGGTTGTGGCGGTTCAGATAATGTTCAAAGAGGGCCCGGGTACCGCTTCCGGCCTCGCGCAGTGCAAAATCTTTTCCTTCCAGCTCCCAGGCGGGAATCTGATCCCGCAAAGCGGAAGGATGATTTCGGCCGCAGATCAGCACCAGAAAGTCTTCCACGATGGGTATGGAGATCAGATCGGGCGATTTGATATTGCCCTCCACAATACCGATATCCAGGCTGGAGTCCAGGATTTTCTGCTCGATGTCAGCCGTATTGCTGATACAGGAGTAAGTGGATACCTGGGGCATTTCCGATCGAAAATCATTCAGTATGTTAGGAAGGAGACAGACGCCCACAGTGAGCGTGGCGCCGATCCGCAGGCTCTGACTGACGGCGCTGTCCGCCATACTCTGTTCCAGACGGTCAAACTGGTCCGCCACCTGCCTGGCGTGAGAGAGCAGATTCTTTCCGGCCTCTGTGATGTACAGCTTCCGTGAAAGACGTTCAAAAAGTATGGTGTGGTAGTGTTCCTCCAGCTCATGGATGGTCTGGCTTACCGTGGGCTGCGTGATAAAACAGCGTCTGGCAGCGGCGCTCATGCTTCTTGTTTCCGCAACGGCGATAAATATTTTCAAATGGCGTAGAGTCATAGAAACCTCCCTGCTGTATGTAAGTAAAGTCATTGTACCATTGAAACACATAAAAATCCACCGGATACCTGCGTATCCGATGGATTTCCCCTGTTTAAGCGATCAGAGCGGTTCAAAATCCTGGGCGCCGTGTTTGCAGAGCGGACAGATAAAATCATCCGGCAGAACATCGCCTTCATAGACATAACCGCAGATCTTGCAGACAAAGCCCTTTTTCTTTTCTTCCACGGGCTGGGGTTTCGGTTTGATATGGGCAAAATAGTACGCATAGGTGACAGAAGGCTCTTCTGAGAGCACTCTGGCCTCCGTTACATCCGCTACAAAAAGCGTATGGGTACCGAAATCCAGCATATCCGTAACTTTTCCGGAAATTACGGCATTGGAATACCGGGTCAGATAGAAAAGGCCGTTTGCACTTCTGGCAACGGGATCATCCGCTGAAATCTTGTCCGTATCCCGGCCGCTCTGGAATCCGAACTGCTGGAAAATCTTAAAGGGAACGGATTCTGTCAGTATGGAGACATTAAATACGCCTGTCTTTACAATCATATCATGGGTAAAGTTCTGCTTGTTGACTGCTATGGTAATTCTCTTTGGAGTGTCAGTCAGCTGCTGCAGCGTATTGATGATGCAGCCGTTATCCTTCTCGCCGTCTTTTGCAGTCAGTACAAAAAGACCGTAAGAGAATTTAAAGAAAGCATTTGCTTCCACGGCGGCGTCGCTGGCCGGCGCGGGAGCCGCTGCGGCAGCAGGAGAAGCAGCCTGCGGGAAATCAGCGGCGATGGCGGATACCAGGGCGTCGATTTCTGAAAGCTGAGATTCCTTCAAAGAGGAGCGCAAAGATACTTTCTGTTCCAGAACAGTCATGTTTTTACAGCCATCCAGAATCTTTTTCATCAGGGAGCCGGATGTGGCGGCCCAGGAACCGTTCTCCACAAGAGCAACCGTCCGGTTCTGGATGTTGTGAGCGGCCAGGTCGTGGAGTACGGCTTCCATTCTCACAAAAATGCCCGCATTGTAGGTGGAAGAAGCCAGAACCATGTGGCTGTAGCGGAAGGCAGCGGCCACGATTTCCGATTCCGGTACCACGGAAACGTCAAACATGACGGTTTTGATACCTTTGTCCCGCAGACGGCAGGCGATGATTTCAGCTGCGTTTTCCGTGTTTCCATAGACGGAAGCATAGGCGATCATGACGCCTTTTTCTTCCGGAACATAACGGCTCCACAGATCGTATTTTTCAATAAATTCACCCAGCTTCTGCCGCCAAACCGGTCCGTGCAGAGGGCAGATCATGGCAATATCCAGTGTGGAAGCTTTCTTCAAAAGCGCCTGCACCTGTTGGCCGTATTTTCCTACAATATTGCAGTAGTAGCGGCGGGCCTCGTCCATGTAATCCCGGTCAAAATCCACTTCGTCGGCAAACATGGCTCCGTTTAAAGCGCCAAAGGTGCCAAATCCGTCGGCGGAAAACAGAATCTTATCCACGGCATCATAGGAAACCATTACCTCCGGCCAGTGTACCATGGGCGCCATGACGAAATGCAGCTCATGATGGCCAGTGGAGAGTACGCTTCCCTCTTCCACAAGAAGAGTTCTGCCTTCCAGATCCAGATCGAAAAACTGGTGCAGCATTTTTTCCAGCTTTGCATTGCATACCACTGTTGCTTCCGGATAGCGAAGAAGAATCTCGGTCAGTGCGGCGGAGTGATCCGGCTCCATATGGTGAACGATTACGTAGTCCAGCTTGCGGTCTCCCAGCACATGTTTTACGTTTTCCAGAAATGTTTTTGCAACGGCTTTGTCTACGGTATCAAAAAGCACAGTCTTATCATCCATCAGCAGATAGGAATTATAGGAAACGCCGTCGGGGACGGAATACACGCCTTCGAACATGGCGAGTCTGCGGTCGTTGGCGCCGACCCAGGTAAGATCATTGGTAATTGATTTTGTACAGTACATAATAGCTCCTTTCCATTTTTTCTTCAGTATATCACATAAATGAAAAGGATACTAGGATTGTTCAGAAAAACCACATTGATACATGGCTATATTCTGGAATTCGTGTTACAATAATCACAACTATTAATCACAGTTTCCAAAGTAAGGAGAAGAGTATGAGAATTTTAGTGACAGGAGGAGCAGGATATATCGGAAGTCATACCTGCGTGGAACTTTTAAATCATGGCTATGATGTGGTGATTCTGGATAATCTCTACAATTCCAGTGAAGTAGCGGTAGAGCGTATCGGGCGCATTACAGGAAAAGAACCGGTGTTTTATAAAGGTGATCTGCTGGACCGTGATTTTGTTGAAATGGTTTTTGAAAAAGAAGCAATTGATGCGGTTATTCATTTTGCCGGTCTGAAAGCGGTGGGTGAATCGGTGGCCAAGCCGCTGGAATATTATCACAATAATATAACGGGAACATTAATTTTGTGCGACGTGATGCGCAATCACGGCTGCAAGAATATCGTCTTCAGTTCTTCCGCTACCGTATATGGTGATCCCGCTTTTGTTCCCATTACGGAAGAATGCCCCAAAGGAAAAATCACCAATCCCTACGGACAGACGAAAAGTATGCTGGAACAGATTCTTACAGATCTGCACACGGGAGACTCTCAGTGGAACGTGATGCTTCTTCGGTACTTCAATCCCATCGGGGCACACCAGTCAGGCATGATTGGGGAAGATCCCAAGGGAATTCCCAATAATCTGGTGCCTTATATTGCGCAGGTTGCAGTGGGAAAACTGAAATGTCTGGGCGTGTTCGGTAATGACTATGATACGCCGGATGGAACGGGCGTGAGAGATTATATCCACGTGGTAGACCTTGCCCGCGGCCATGTGAAGGCGTTGGAAAAACTTCAGGATTCCCAGGGCGTTTTCATCTATAATCTGGGTACCGGAAAAGGATACAGTGTGCTGGATGTGGTGAAAGCATATGGAAAAGCCTGCGGAAAAGAGATTCCATACGAAATCAAGGACAGACGGCCGGGCGATATTGCAGAGTGCTACGCCGATCCTTCCAAAGCGGAAAAAGAGCTGGGATGGAAAGCGGAATATGGAATTGAAGAGATGTGTGCGGATTCCTGGCGCTGGCAGTCTACGAATCCGGATGGATACCGTACAGAGAATCAGGGCTAAATCCATCGATTTTTGTTGAATACTGACGAATAATCCGATATAATAAACTTATTGATAAAAATTATCAATCTAATCGGAAAAATGGGAGGTATTCGATGAAAAAATTAGTAGCGGTAAATAAAGACGCCTGTATGGCCTGCCTGGCATGTGCCACTGCCTGTTCAGAGGCATTTTACAAGAAAACAGATGTATCCGTTTCCTGCGTCCAGATCGGGGCAAAGAAAGACGGAGCTCCGAAGGTACTGGCATGTCCCCAGTGCGGTAAATGTGCAGAAGCCTGCGAAGCGGGCGCTATCACCCAGAATGCCAAGGGTGTATATATGGTAAACAAGAAAAAATGTACCGGCTGCGGCAAATGCGTGGAAGCCTGTCCTTTCGGCCTGATGGTGAAGGCGGAAGAAAGCGAGACAGCCAGCAAATGCATCGCCTGCGGTATCTGCGTGAAAGCCTGTCCGATGGACGTGCTGACAATTAAAGAAGATTAAGTTCCGTGAGGACACGAAAGGGGCAATCGGCTAATGCCGATTTCTGACCCGATTATAAGGAAATAGCGATA
>CAMMBV010000049.1 GCA_946494335.1 uncultured Ruminococcus sp.
GAGCACTTGACTTTTAATCAAGTTGTCCGGGGTTCGAATCCCCGATGTCTCATAAGAAAAACACTCCATTAAGGAGTGTTTTTTTATGTCCTGTTTGGTGCGGCCAGCTTTTGCTGCATCTTACGATTTGCAGACAAAATGCAGAACCATGTAACTGCTGTAACGATACCTTCTGTCAAAACCATCGCCCACCATACGCCGTCGATACCCATCCAGAGGGGGAGCAGAAACAGAAGTGCGGAACTTAACACGATCCCTCTTAAGATGGTAAGCAGGGCTGAGATGCGCGTCTGCATGATGGACTGGAAATAAAAGGTTGCCCAGATGTTGACTCCCATGAACAGGAAGGAGATAAAGTAGGTTCTCATAATGGCAGGTGCTGCATCCAGAACTTCAGGCGTTGTGTCAACAAAAAACTGCATGATCTGAGTCGGAAACAGAATACCTGACATCATGAAGCATATCCCCAGAAATATCACAGTCCATGCGGAAATGCGCCGCAGGGAGAAAATGCGCTGTATCTGTCCTGCTCCGTAATTTGTTGCAGCTACAGGCTGGATGGCCTGGCCGACGCCCGTATAAATATGCTGGAACATGCCGGAGCAGGTAAGGACGACGCCGAAGACAGCCAGTGCGGTTTTGCCGCCGTAACGCATGATTTGATTGTTCAGGATACAGGTCAGCACGATAAAGGCAAACTCCAGCACTGACGCGCTGAAACCAGCGGTAAGCGATTTAAAAAACGCGGCGGAAAAATTCCAGGGTTTTACCAATTTTAAGCTGCTTTTCTTAGTGAAAAGAAAGGCACACAGTACGATCACCTGGATGACAGTTCCGCCGGCAGTGGCAATTGCAGCGCCCGCCATGCCCATATCCATGGGGAAAACCAGAAACCAGTCGCCGAATACATTGAAGACGCCTCCGGCGATCACTGCGTTCATCGCCACATTGGGCGCGCCGTCGCACCGCACCATACATGTTAAGTAGGCGGACAGGATAAAAGCGGGAAAGGTTAAAATGATCCAGTTTCCATATTCCAGAACAAGAGGCATGAGTGATTCATCTGCGCCAAATAAAGTGAAAAGCTGTGTTCTGAACAGAGCTGTCAGCGCCCAGACAACGATAGTCAGCGCAAGCGCCATGATCAGGGAAGCCGTGTAATAGGCATTTGCTTTTTCGGGCTTTCCTTCTCCGCGAGCCTTCCCGAAGCGGACAGATCCGCCGATGCCGCACAGGAAACCGAACAAGGAAGCGACGCCCATAATTGGGAAAATAATTGCACATGCGGCTGCACCGTCCGTTCCGACGCCCTGTCCGATGGCGATTGTATCTACAAAACTGTATATGGTGGTGACCAGTGCCGAAAAAAGTGAGGGTAACAAAAATTTCAGGTACAATTTTTTTATGCTTTCTTTCAGTAAGTCCATTTGCCGTCCTCCTTTGCTTGACTTCTCTATTACAACGCTATATTATAAAGTCTGATATTATGTGAGAGTCAATAGGGAAGAGGGAGAAAATGACAGATAAAAACCGTTTGTTTTCAATTGGAAAGCTTTCCAGATTGACGGGGGTGCACATACAGTCACTGCGCTATTACGAAGAGATTGGAATTTTGAAGCCGGCGTATGTGTCGCCTCAAAGTCAGTACAGATATTATACTTTTCAGCAGACCAGAATTGTAGAAGCGATTCAGTATTGTGCTGAACTGGACATCCCGCTGAAGGATTTCAAAAACTTTCTTCTGGAGAAGGACGGTCAGATTGATTATGCGAAACTGATAAAACAGGGGATTCGGCTGACCAATGAAAAAATGGACAGGATAAAAAAACGGTTGGCTTTTCTTGAGGATGTGCAGAATGAGCTGATTCATGCGGAAAACTGCCGGTCAAATTCATATGTCAAATGCAGTTTCCCGGAGAGGATTTGCTGGGCTATTCCCTATGAGGGGACGCAGACAGCGGCTGATTATCACGGGGCAGTTTACCGGCTTATCGCTGATATGGAAGCCAATGGTTTGCGCGCGGGCTTTAACAATGGCCAGCTGCTGTTCTGGAATGGACGGGAAATAAAATCTTATATTTTTATTGATATCCGTCAGACAAACAGACCTGTGGAAAATTTTTCGCAGATAATCCGCATTCCTGCGGGAGAGTATATTTGCAGTATTTCCGGGGAGAGCCAGATAAAAAATGCCCCCCGGATATTTCCGGAACTGTTTGCGCGGGAATATGACAAAGTCATTATAGAGGTGGAACTGTTCTCAGAGAAATTCAATTATTCTGATCCAGTGTTTGAAATTCGATGCAGTCTTCCATAAAGAGAACACTTTGAAAACAGCCTGGCGGCCGAATCAATCTTGGTTCGGTTTGCCAGGCTGTAATGCAAAAATGATATGTTCCGTCAGAGAAAATTATTTATCAATATCCGGAAGGCTTGCAAAGCCAGGTTCCAGGTCGGCATCTGTAGGAATATAGTCTGTCATTACGCCGTCGTTGTATTTCTGATATGCTACCATATCGAAATAGCCGGTTCCAGTCAGGCCAAATACGATTGTCTTTTCTTCGCCGGTCTCTTTGCATTTTAATGCTTCATCGATGGCGACGCGAATTGCATGACTGCTTTCCGGAGCCGGAAGGGTGCCTTCCACTCTTGCGAACTGCTCCGCTGCTTTGAATACCTGTGTCTGTTCCACAGAGACTGCTTCCATCAGATGGTCATGGTAAAGCTGAGATACGACAGAGCTCATGCCGTGATATCTCAGTCCGCCTGCATGGTTTGCGGAGGGGATGAAGCCGCTGCCCAGAGTGTACATCTTTGCCAGCGGGCAGATCATTCCGGTATCGCAGAAATCATAGGCGAAACGGCCGCGAGTCAGGCTGGGGCAGGAAGCAGGTTCTACGGCAATGATGCGGTAATCAGCTTCGCCGCGCAGCATTTCTCCTGCAAAAGGAGAGATCAGGCCGCCCAGATTGGAGCCGCCGCCGGCACATCCGATGATGATATCCGGTTTGATGCCGTATTTATCCAGAGCTGCTTTCGTTTCCAGACCGATGATGGACTGATGAAGCAGTACCTGATTTAATACAGAACCCAGTACGTAACGGTATCCTTCCGTGGAAACAGCGGCTTCCACAGCTTCAGAGATTGCACATCCCAGACTTCCTGAAGTACCCGGATGTTCCGCCAGGATCTTACGTCCTACTTCTGTGGTCTCGGACGGCGAAGGTGTTACGGAAGCGCCGTAGGTTCTCATAACCTCGCGGCGGAAAGGTTTCTGTTCATAAGATACCTTTACCATATAAACTTTACAGTCCAGATCGAAATAAGAGCAGGCCATGGACAGAGCTGTTCCCCATTGTCCGGCTCCTGTTTCTGTTGTAACACCCTTTAACCCCTGCTGCTTGGCATAGTAAGCCTGGGCAATGGCGGAATTGAGCTTGTGGCTTCCGGATGTATTATTTCCTTCGAATTTGTAATAAATTTTAGCGGGAGTATCCAGCGCTTTTTCGAGGAAATAAGCCCGTACCAGAGGCGAGGGGCGGTACATTTTATAGAAATCCTGAATTTCGGCCGGAATATCAAAGTAGGCGGTTTCATTGTCCAGCTCCTGTCTGACCAGCTCGTCACAGAACACACCGCGTAGATCGTCGAAAGACATCGGTTCTTTGGTGGCCGGATTTAAAAGCGGCGCCGGTTTGTTTTTCATATCCGCCCGAACATTATACCATTGCGTTGGCATTTCACTTTCTTCCAGATAAATTTTGTAAGGAATTTTCTTTTCTTCGCTCATGGTTTTCATCCTTTCTTTTTGTGTTGAACAATGAGACGGGATTTTAGCTGCTTGTCCTGCAAAAATAAAAAACCTGTCCTATCAATTGCTGATAGGACAGGAAATATCCTGCGGTGCCACCTAAATTCATTCCCGTAAGAATGCACTCGTCATGTACATACATACATGCTCCGTTGTAACGAGCGGATCCTCGTCGCCCCTACTCGGCGCTTTGGCGCCTTTGGGTTTGCCCTCGCAAGTCCATTCCCCATTTCGGCACTGCTGCAATCCCACCGCCTGCAGCTCTCTGCGTGTGCTTTGAAAAATGAGTACTACTCTTGTTCACAGGTTTTTAGTCTTCTGATATGGTTACTATACTATGGGAATCCGGAAAAGTCAAGGCCGGGAAATACATTTTTGATTTATTGATTCTGTGAAGAAGACATGGTATAATAAATCCGGTTCTGCGGAAATGGCGGAATTGGCAGACGTGCAGGATTTAGGTTCCTGTGTCGAAAGGCGTGAGGGTTCGAGTCCCTTTTTCCGCATAAAATAAGGCTTTTTCTTAAACTGTGGTTGAGATAAAGTCTTATTTTTTATTGTCCGTGGTATCGGTTTAGTACAATAAATGTTATAATATAGCAAACAACGTGATTGTCACAGGTGATGGTCAAAGGAACATTGTCAGATACACTTTTACAGAATAGCCGTTTGGAGCGTTTTACTTTTGAGGAGGAGCGGATGGAACAACATCATATGGTTTTTCACAGCATATCGAAAGAATGCTGCAGGTGGCTGCAGAGACAGCAGAACGTAAAAGAAGAGTCCTTGACGGACTGGATGCTTTATACGATTTCTGAGAGAATTGACAGAATTTATTATCAGACATTTACCCGAAATGAGGAAGCCTTCTGCGGAGCGGACTGGGAATGGTGGGTTCTGACAGATGGAGCGGGCGGCTTTAATGCCTATCGTTTTCTGGTGCAGGCAAAAAAATTGAAAGCCGGGCAGGATAATTATCCTCTTATCAGCTATGGAAACAGAAATGGTCTGCAGATAGATCTCCTTGTCAGTACCGCTGCAGCGCGCAGGGCCATGCCCGTATACGTATATTACTCTGCGGAAAGACCGGAAACGCCGCAGCAGATAAAGAATTTTTCTTTTGTGCGTCCTGAAACTGTGGAGTGGTGCGAGCACTGTACAAACGGTGTTTATATGTCATCGGCCCTGAGCGTGCAGAAAAAAATATTTGCGCTGCCGCGAAGAAAAGTGTCTGCGGTTGATCTTTTAAATAACTCTCTGGGATTGTCCATGTGTGATCTTTTGTTTGATACCAAAGATTCACCCCCAAAAATCATGAATCGGATTAACCGGTACTATATGAAAGAAAACAAAGAAGAGACCTTCGGGGGCATACGGCACAGCGGGAAGGATATTCCTCCGTATTTGAAAATCCTGACAGAAAGAAGGCAGGAATCATTGGACTGGCTTGAAATGCAGTTTAAAGATTACCTTGAAGACATTACGGGCGTGGCGGTAATTGATTTGAGAGATAGGGAGTGATGAAAAAAGGAGTTTGCTTCCTCTCCAGTTTCAGTGTCGTGCAGCTCCCCATAGATTGGATGATATGTGCATTGACAATTCTTTTGTTTCTGGCTAAAATAAAATCACAATTTAGTTTAGCCGGATATTTTTGCTGAGATTGTCCATACTATAATCGAAGGGAGAGATTGTCATGGCATACATCAGGAGAGCTGCCGAGGATACCATTGCGCAGGTATCAAAAATGTTCCCGGTACTGTTAGTTACCGGCCCCAGACAGGTCGGAAAAACAACTTTGCTGCAAAAACTGTTGGAAGAACAAGAAGCCGAAGGGATCAATCGAAAGTATGTAACGCTGGATGATCCTGACGTGAGATACTTAGCCAAACGTGATCCGGCGTTATTTCTGCAAAGATATTCTCCGCCGGTGTTAATTGATGAGATTCAGTACGCGACGGAATTACTGCCCTACATTAAAATGAACGTGGACCGCTCTAAGAAAAAAGGTGATTTTTGGATTACAGGGTCACAGGTTTTCCGTCTTATGAAAAATGTAAGCGAGAGTCTGGCGGGGCGTGTTGGGATCGTCAACCTGTTAGGACTTTCTGATGCGGAAATCTACCAGGAGCCCAGCGAGCCGTTCCTGACAGATTCAGAATACTTAATGAAACGATTGGCCGTAAAGACCAGAAGAGATCTGAATGAAATCTATAAAAGAATATTTAAAGGATCCATGCCGGAACTTTATGCAGATGAGAATGTGGATTGGGAAACTTATTACCGTTCTTATGTGGACTCCTACCTGCGGCGGGATATTCGGGATCTTGCCCAGGTTGCAGATGAAATGCAATTTTATAATTTCATGACGGTTGTTGCTGCTCATACATCAAAGCCTGTTGTCTATGAAGAACTGGCGGCGGCTGCCGGTATATCGTCTCCAACTGCAAAAAAGTGGCTGTCTGTTTTGGTATCATCACATATCATTGCGCTTGTGCAGCCGTACCATAATAACGCACTTAAACGCGTAGTCAAGATGCCGCTGGTTCATTTTCTGGATACCGGACTGGCTGCCTATCTTCTAAAATGGGGTAATCCCGAAGCGTTGGAAAAAGGTGCGATGTCTGGAGCATTCTTTGAGAGCTATGTATTCTCTGAGATCTATAAAAGTTATCTGAACGCAGGTAAGGAACCGCCGATATTCTACTATCGGGATAAAGATCAAAAGGAAATCGATTTGCTGCTTTACCAAAACGGAAAACTGTCTCCTATTGAAATCAAGAAGGCGGCGTCGCCTGGAAAAGCGGCCGTTAAGAATTTCACTGTTTTGGAACCGGTTGTCTGCCAGGAACATTTCGGCGGCATAGAATCCTTGAAGGTCGAGATAGGAACAGGGAGTGTGGTCTGCATGGCAAACAATCTGCTGCCCGTAGATGAAAAAAACTGGTATGTACCGGTTTGGCTGATTTAATACAAACTCAATATAATTTGAAAAAACGAGGACATGACTGCCCTCGTTTTTTTATAGTAAATATAAGAATAAATTGCGGTTTTTATTCTCTTATAATAGGAAGAAGAAGTTTTTCATTTCGTATTTTTATCTCTGTTTTCGACTCAAAATGCGGGGGATAAACGGTATGAAACAGGGATAAGTGGTACTGGTGGCGGAAAGAATATCCATTTATAATATCATTGAGGTATGTTATGAAAATCGCAATTTGTGATGATAATTCGAATGAACGCAAAGAATTGCGGGATTTGCTGGAAAAAATCTGGGAGGATGCTGAAATCACAGAGAGTGAGGACGGACAGGAACTGATTGACCGAATGGAATCGGGAGATACGTATGATCTGGTGTTCCTCGATGTTTTTATGAACAAAGTCGGCGGTATAGAAGCTGGCAGAGTGATACGCAGCCGGTATTCCAGGACGAAGATTATTCTGGTCAGTGTGAGCAGAGAGTTCGGCCCGGAAGCATTTGAACTGGATGCGTTTTATTATCTGGTTAAATGCTCATGTGCCATAAAGTAACAAACAAGAATTTGATAGACAGAAGCCCATTATTCCGTATTTTTCAAAGCGGCGTAATAATGTTGACGAGGAAGTAAAAAAAGGTTATAATTTTTCGCAGATAGGAGGCTAGCGTATGAACAGAGGCGAAGAAATATTAGGTGTTTGTTGGAGTACCTTTCAGAAGAAAATGTGTCTTGAAGGCTTTTTCCTCAAACAAAAATTAAAAGAATATAAGCCCTCTGAAATACACTGTATTCAATATGTGGGCGATAATCCAAATGTAAATGTAACGAAACTTGCAGACGCTTTTAATATGACGACAGGAGGGGTTACAAAACTCACAAAAAAACTGATTGAAAAAAATCTTTTAAGTACACATAAAAGCCCGGATAATAAAAAAGAAATTTATTTTACCCTTACGGCTAAAGGAATGGAAATATACAATATCCACCATGCGCTTGACGTTCAATTTCAACGTAGGGATAAAGAAATTTTTGACAATATTACAGACGAAACCTATGAAACTATTCTAAACTTTTTCGGCGTATATTCCCGGCATTTAGATGAAGAACTTAAAAAGGCAGGAATTGACGCACATTCCGGCGTTATCAATAAATTATAGCGAATAAGCAGCCCTTCATAAAGCAGGGTTGCTTATTTTACTTCCGAGGAAGAAATAATTGTTGACAAGGAAGTAAAATAATGCTATGATTATATTGCTTCCAAGGAAGGAATATAATCATAGGAGGATATGGCATGACAAGACATACTTCTGCTTTTTCAAAGGATTTTATTTTGATGGCGATAGGTCAAATCATCTCTTTGTTTGGTAATCAGATTTTGCGCTTTGCACTTCCGCTATACTTGCTGAATCAGACAGGTTCATCCGCTTTGTTTGGAACCATTTCAGCAATTTCATTTATTCCCATGATTTTGCTGTTCCCGATTGGCGGTATTATTGCCGACCGAGTGAACAAGAGAAACATCATGGTAATTCTTGATTTCAGCACATCCGCACTGGTGTTTCTGTTTTCTATAACGGTAAATAGCTATAATATTGTCCCGCTGATTGCCGCGGCAATTCTTTTTCTTTATGCCATACAGGGAGCATATCAACCCGCAGTACAAGCGAGTATTCCAGTCCTTGTGGATAACGAACACATGATGGCTGCAAATTCGATTGTTGATATGATAAGTTCTCTTGCAAATATGCTGGGACCGGTTTTAGGTGGCTTACTTTATGCTTCTGTTGGGCTTTCACCTATTTTGCATATCAGTGCCGTATGCTTCTTTGCTTCGGCAGTAATGGAGATTTTCATTCATATTCCATTCCAAAAGAGGAAACATAACGGCAGTATGATTGTTTCCGGTGTTCGAGATATGAAAGATAGTTTTCATTTCCTTATTCGTAAAAAGCCCATGCTACTGAAAATAGCCGTGTCATATGGAATGATTAGCCTGCTTCTTTGTTCGCTGTTCAACATTGCACTGCCGGTTTTGTTTACACAGGATTTGGGCTTTTCGGAAGATGTCGCAAATACGCTTTATGGGTATTCTCAGGGAGCGATAGCGGTTGGAAGTGTATTGGGCGGTTTGCTTGCTGGAACATTGTCCCGCCGGTTAAAAGCGCACACAATACCGTACAATATCATTGGGTGTGCATTATGTATTTTAGTAGGTGGAATTGCGCTGAAAATCTTGCCGTCTGCTATGGGGATTTTTGGCGTATTAACAGTAAGTTGCAGCCTGTTGATGGTATTATCCACCCTGTTCCAAATACAGATGATGTCCTATGTTCAAATCTTGACCCCTGATGATTTAATCGGAAAAGTTATTTCCTGTATCATTTGTATCTGTATGTGTTCTAACCCCATAGGCCAGTTCATTTACGGAATTATCTTTGAACATATTGGAAAGTATAGTTACCTGCCATTTTGCATTGCTGCAGTCATTGTTATCATTATGGGACTTTTTAGCCACAAACTATTTATGACAGTGGAAAATGAATTAAAGCAAAGCCAGCCGAGCCAGTCAACGATAAAATGAACGTCGCTTCGCGCCGTCGTTGACAGCCCCGCCCGCCTTTGCAAGAGGGTAATCAAGGGGCGACAGCAAGGAGTGCTGCCGCCCCCTATGATTATAAAGCAGCCCGTCAACCAAGCACAGCCCTTTGTGGAGGAAAGGGGGATTTTTTATATGGCTGCCTCCGATGCTCACGGCCCCCTGATGCGGACTGCTGTGATGGATGAGACGGCAAAAATCCTGGAAAAGAGGTACGGCAGCGGCTGCTCTTTTTTGCTTCTGAAGGAAAATCCGGCAAGAATACTGGCTGATAAAGGCGTTTTGTGGGAGGCGCCCATAGCCTATGAGTAGATTTCCATATTGTGCAAACCTCAAGTATTTGGTATACTTAGAAAAGTGTACAGATGATCTGTAAAAGTATGAGGTATATAAAATTGATGAGAGAAAAATACGAAACGTTACAGGTAGGTGTTTTGCGGGATGCCGCAAAGCGGCGGGGACTGAAAGGAATATCGACCCTGAAGAAAAGTGAACTGATTGAACTGATGCTTAAGGAAGACGAAAAAGAGCGTCAGGAAAAGCTGGCGGAGAAGGAAAAGCCGGACAGAATTCAGGAGAAGACGGAAGAAAAGCCGGCTGCAAAATCAGAAGGAACTGTGGAAAAGGAAGAGAAAGCCAGGACGGATTACAGTCAGTTGGACAGCGGAGAGACAGCCTGCGGCATCCTGGAAGTGATGGCGGACGGCTACGGATTTATACGCTGCGAAAATTATCTTCCCGGTGAAAACGATGTATATGTTTCGCCGTCCCAGATACGCCGGTTTAACCTGAAAACAGGAGATATCCTGCAGGGTAATACCCGGATAAAATCTCAGAACGAAAAGTTCAGTGCACTGCTGTATGTGACTAAAATCAATGGATTTTCCCCAAATGAGAGTGTAAAAAGATGTAATTTTGAAGACATGACGCCCATTTTTCCCAATGAGCGCCTTCGTCTGGAACGTCCCGGCGGGAGTCTCGCCATGCGGATCGTGGATCTGGTAAGTCCCATTGGAAAGGGACAAAGGGGTATGATTGTATCTCCGCCGAAAGCCGGAAAAACCACCCTTTTGAAGGATGCGGCCAAGTCCATTCTGAAAAACAGTCCCAATATGCATCTGATCATTCTTCTGATCGATGAGCGTCCGGAGGAAGTGACGGATATCAAGGAAGCTATTCGCGGCGATAACGTGGAGGTGATTTACTCCACTTTTGACGAACTTCCGGAGCATCACAAAAGAGTATCGGAGATGGTCATTGAGCGGGCGAAAAGACTGGTGGAGCATAAAAAAGACGTCACCATTTTTATCGACAGTATTACCCGTCTGGCAAGGGCCTACAATCTGACGGTGCCCCCCAGCGGAAGGACGCTGTCCGGCGGTCTTGATCCGGCGGCTCTTCATATGCCGAAGCGGTTTTTCGGCGCTGCCCGGAATATGCGGGAGGGCGGCAGCCTGACGATTCTGGCCACGGCTCTTGTGGACACCGGCAGCAAAATGGACGATGTGGTTTACGAGGAATTTAAAGGAACCGGAAACATGGAGCTGGTTCTGGATCGTAAACTCCAGGAAAAGAGAGTGTTCCCGGCCATTGATATAGGAAAGTCCGGCACAAGGCGGGATGATCTGCTGCTCACGGCGGAAGAGCAGGAAGCTACCTATATTATGCGCAAGGCGCTCAACGGTATGAAATCCGATGAGGCAGTGGAAAATATACTCAACATGTTTTCCAGGACAAAAAACAACCAGGAGTTTGTGCAGATGGTGAAAAAGCAAAAATTCCTGTAAACAGCTTGCATTTATATGGGAGACATGGTATAATTCAAAAGCTGTCTAAAATGGAAAATCTTAAATTGATTTAATATGATGAATAACAGATAGAAGAGGTGAAAAAGATGAAAGAAGGAATCCATCCGAATTATTATCAGGCTACTGTAACCTGCAACTGCGGAAACACATTTACCACAGGTTCTACAAAGAGCGATATCCATGTGGAAATCTGTTCCAAATGCCATCCGTTCTATACCGGTCAGCAGAAAGCGGCAGCAGCACGTGGACGTATCGATAAGTTCAACAAAAAGTACGGAATTGGAAACAACTAATAAGAAGCATGAAAACAGGTTGAGATTGATACAATCTCAACCTATTTTTCTAGTAAAAGAAGGACGGAATATATGAAATCATCGAATATAGGGGGGCAGGCGGTACTGGAAGGCATTATGATGCGCCATCAGGATATGTATTCGGTGGCGGTGCGAAAGCCGGACGGTGAGATCGAGGTGAAAACGGAACCTTATAAAAGTCTGGTGAAAAGCCGGATTCTGAAAAAAACGCCCATCATACGGGGAGTATTTAATTTTATTGAATCGCTGGTGGTGGGGATGAAATGCCTGACCTATTCTGCCAGCTTTTTTGAAGAGGAAGAAGAGGAGGAAGCCCCTGTTCTTACTAAAGAGGAGCAAAGAGCGGCCGATTTGAAAAAAGAGAAGCAGGATAAGATTCTGATGGGAATCACTGTGGCGGTTTCCATCGTACTGTCTGTGGCTATTTTCATCATGCTGCCCTATTTTATTGCCGGATTCTTGCGGAAGGTGACGGATGTGGAATCGGTGATTGCCATCGCGGAAGCCTGTGTCCGTCTGCTGATTTTTCTGGGATATATTTTTCTGATTTCCAAAATGAAGGATATTCAGCGGGTGTTTATGTATCATGGAGCGGAGCATAAGTGCATCAACTGTGTGGAGCACGGAATGGATCTTACAGTGGAAAATGTGATGAAAAGTTCCAGAGAGCATAAAAGATGCGGTACCAGCTTTCTGCTTTTTGTGATGATCGTCAGTATTATTTTCTTTCTGTTTATCCGGGTTTCTTCCCCCTGGCTGCGGGTAGTGGTGCGTCTTTTGCTGGTTCCTGTAATCGCGGGGGTGTCCTATGAGATCATACGGCTGGCAGGAAGCAGCGACAATAAATTTGTCAATCTGCTGAGTAAACCGGGAATGGCGCTGCAGCGTCTGACCACAAGAGAGCCGGATGAAAAAATGGCGGAAGTGGCTATCGCGGCGGTGGAGGCAGTCTTTGACTGGAAAGAGTATCTGCGGGAAAACTTTAAAGACAGCCGCGGGGAGAAGGAAGTATGAGTACACTGGCCTCTCTTTTGAAATACGGCCGGGAGTATCTGGCTGAAAGAAAGATTGACAACAGCGACGGAGACGCTTGGTATCTGATGGAGTTTGTCTGGGGGATAGACAGAAGCTGTTATTTTATCCGCTCAGATGATATAATAGAGCAGGAAAAGGAAGAAAGATACCGGGAATTGCTGGAAAAAAGGGGACGCCATGTACCGCTGCAGTATCTGACGGGGCAGTGCGGTTTTATGGGACTTGTGTTCCAGGTGAATGAACAGGTTCTGATCCCCAGACAGGATACGGAAACTCTGGTGGAGACGGCCCTTTATCGGCTGAAAAAGGGAAGCCGCGTGCTGGACCTGTGCACCGGCTCCGGCTGTATTATTTTAAGCCTTAAGAATATGGAGCCGTCCATTGAAGCCGTGGGGACGGACATTTCTATGGGAGCTCTTGAGACGGCACGAAAAAACGGGGAAAATCTGGGAATAAATGCACAGTTTTATCAGAGCGATATGTTTGATAAAGTGACGGGAACCTTTGATATGATTGTCTCGAATCCCCCTTATATTCCCTCCGGGGATATTCCGGGACTGATGGAAGAAGTGAGGAGTTACGAACCTTTGAAAGCTCTGGATGGAGGGAGAGACGGACTGGATTTTTACCGCGTGATTGCACAAAAAGCCCTTTCTTTTTTAAATCCGGGAGGCTGGCTGGGCCTTGAAATCGGATATGATCAGAAAAAAGCGGTGGAAGGTCTTTTGAAAACTTACGGATATGGTGAGATTGAAACGGTGCAGGATCTGGCCGGACTGGATCGGACGGTGTGGGGCCGGCGCCTTTGATGGAAAGAAACAGTGACAGGAGGAAGCGATTCATGTTTGATAAACTGGAGGATCTTCTGATCCGGTTTGATGAAATCTTAAATGAGCTGAATGAACCGACAGTGACCGGCGATACGGGAAGATTCCAGAAACTGATGAAAGAACAAAGCGATCTGCAGCCCATTGTGGACGCTTATAAGGAATACAAAAACTGTAAACAGACCGTGGAGGACAGTCTGTCCATGCTGGAAGATGAGACTGACGAAGAGATGCGTCAGATGCTCAAAGAGGAGCTGTCTTCCTCAAAGAAAAGGGTGGAGGAGCTGGAGCATGAGCTGAAAATCCTGCTTCTTCCCAAAGACCCCAATGACAGCAAGAACGTCATCGTAGAGATCAGAGGAGGAGCCGGCGGAGATGAAGCGGCGCTCTTTGCAGCCGATATTTACCGGATGTATGTAAAATATGCAGAATCCCACCGCTGGAAGACGGAGCTGATCAGTCTGAGCGAAAACGGCAGCGGCGGATTTAAGGAAGTAACCTTTATGATCAACGGCCAGGGGGCATATTCCCGGCTGAAATACGAAAGCGGCGTGCACCGGGTACAGCGTGTGCCGGAGACGGAATCCAGCGGCAGAATTCACACATCCACCATCACGGTGGCGATCATGCCGGAGGCGGAAGAGATTGATTTCCAGCTGGATATGAACGACTGCAAGTTCGATGTGTTCCGGGCGTCGGGAAATGGAGGACAGTGTGTCAATACCACCGATTCAGCGGTGCGTCTGACCCATATCCCAACGGGAATTGTGATTTCCTGTCAGGATGAAAAATCCCAGTTGAAAAATAAAGAAAAGGCGTTGAAGGTACTGCGGGCGAGACTTTATGAGATGGAGCTGGAAAAGCAGCATGACGCGGAGGCGGAAATCAGAAGAAGTCAGGTGGGAACGGGCGACCGTTCGGAAAAAATCCGTACGTATAACTTCCCTCAGGGAAGGGTGACCGATCACAGAATTAAACTTACCCTTCACAGACTGGATGATATTCTGAACGGTGATCTGGATGAGATCATAGACAACCTGACAGCTGCCGATCAGGCGGCAAAACTGAGCAGACTGCAGGAAGAAAATTAACAGTCTGAAAAAAGATATCGGAGGATACGAGGGATGAAAAAAACAGCGCTGGTAATCATGGCGGCAGGAATCGGAAGCCGTTTCGGCAAAGGGATCAAACAGCTGGAGCCTGTGGGACCAAACGGAGAGATCATTATGGATTATTCCATCCATGACGCACTGGAAGCCGGATTTAACAAAGTAGTGTTTATCATACGAAAGGATCTGGAAAAGGACTTCAGGGAGATTATCGGTAACCGGATTGAGAAGCTGACAGAAGTGGAGTATGCATTTCAGTCGCTTGACGATCTGCCGGAGGGCTTTGTAAAGCCAAAAGGCAGGACGAAACCCTGGGGAACAGGGCAGGCGGTGCTCTGCTGCAAAAATATTCTTTCCGAGCCTTTTGTGGTGATTAACGCAGATGATTATTACGGGAAGGAACCCTATGTCAGGCTTCATGATTATCTCGTACAGGAGATGGAGGAAAATACAGAAAAACTTCCCATCTGTATGGCGGGATTTACTCTGGGAAATACCTTAAGCGAAAACGGGGGCGTGACCAGAGGCATCTGTCAGATGGACGTAAGCGGCTGCCTGACCGGTATTAAGGAGACAAAAAATATTATAAAAACGAAAGACGGAGCTGCGGTGGAAAGACCGGAAGGGAATACCGCAGTGGATGTAAACGCCAAAGTATCTATGAATATGTGGGGGCTGACGCCGGCTTTTCTTGGTGAGCTGGAAAGAGGATTCCAGAAATTCCTGGAAAATCTGGAGGATGAAGAAAAACAGGAATATCTGCTCCCCACCATCATCGACGGACTGCTGGCAGAGGGGCGCGCCAGGGTGAAGGTGATTGATACCAATGCTCAGTGGTTCGGCGTTACCTATCAGGAAGATAAGAAAGCTGTGGCGGAAGCTTTTAAGAAGCTGATTGCACAGGGAGTCTATCAGGAAAAACTGTTTTTATAGTAAGGAGAAGAAAATGGGCAAATATTTTGGAACAGACGGATTTCGCGGAGAAGCCAATATTGATCTGACGGTGGAGCATGCGTATAAGGTGGGTCGGTTTCTGGGCTGGTATTTCGGTAAGGAACACAAGGCGCAGGTTGTAATCGGCAAAGACACCAGAAGAAGCAGCTATATGTTTGAATATTCGCTGGTGGCAGGTCTTACTGCATCCGGGGCGGATGTGTATCTGCTTCACGTGACTACCACTCCCAGTGTTTCCTACGTGGTCAGAACGGAGAATTTTGACTGCGGAATCATGATTTCCGCCAGTCACAATCCTTTTTATGACAACGGGATCAAGATCATCAACGGCATGGGACAAAAACTGGAGGCTTCAGTGGAAGAGCAGATCGAAACCTATATCGATGATGAAATTCCCAGGATTCCTTTTGCACAGCGGGAAGATATCGGCCGTACGGTGGATTTTTCAGCTGGCAGGAACCGTTACATCGGGTATCTGATTTCCATTGCCACCCGTTCTTTTAAAAACAAAAGAGTGGGGCTGGACTGTTCCAACGGAAGCGCCTCATCTATTGCCAAAAGTGTGTTTGACGCACTGGGGGCAAAAACCTATGTGATTCATAATGAGCCGGACGGCACCAATATCAACAGGGACTGCGGCTCCACTCATATAGAACAGCTTCAGAATTTTGTGAGGGAAAAGCATCTGGATGTGGGTTTTGCCTATGACGGCGATGCGGACCGCTGCATTGCTGTAGATGAAAACGGAAAAGTGGTAAATGGCGATCTGATTCTCTATGTCTGCGGAAAGTATTTAAAGGAGCAGGGCAAGCTGGACAACGATACCATCGTCACTACTGTCATGTCCAACCTGGGGCTTTACAAGGCCTGTGACAGAGAGGGAATCCATTACGAGAAGACGGCGGTAGGCGATAAATATGTCTGTGAGAATATGGTGGCAAACGGTCATATCCTGGGCGGCGAGCAGTCGGGGCATATTATTTTTGGAAAGCATGCCACCACTGGAGACGGGATTCTTACGTCGCTGATGATCATGGAAGCCATTTTGGAGAAAAAACAACCCCTTGGTGTATTGGCCTCCGAGGTTGTGATTTATCCCCAGCTTTTGAAAAATGTCCGTGTTGCCAGCAAACAGGAGGCGCGGGAGAATACGGCGGTACAGAAGGCGGTTCAGGAAGTGGCGGATCGTCTGGGCGAAAACGGAAGAATTTTGGTACGTGAAAGCGGAACGGAACCTGTGATCCGCGTGATGGTGGAAGCGGAACGGGATGAAATCTGTAAAGAATGTGTGGATGAGGTGATCGCGGTGATGGACCGGGAAGGCCTGATCGTGGGATAAAGAGGGACAGCGAATGAGAAAAAGATGTTGGTTGCTGCTTGGCGTCCTGCTGCTGACAGGGTGCGGCGGTTCCGAATCGAACTACTATGAAGAAGGAGCGGCTCTTTTGGAGCAGGGAAATTATGAAGAGGCGGCCGATGTTTTCGAGCAGGCCGTTAAGGCTGAGGAGCGGCTGCCGGAATCCTATCGGGGGTTGGGTATCTGCCAGCTTAAAATGGAGGATGAGGCTGCTGCCATCGCCGCTTTTTCCCGCAGTCTGAATGAGCTTGACAATACCAATGTGGAATTTGAAACAGATGTGATGTACTATCTGGCCGAAGCACGCAAAGATTACGGTGAGTATGAGAAAGCAGCGCAGGTTTATACCGATATGCTGAAGCTGCAGGAAGACCCGGAGGTATACTTTCTAAGAGGAAGCGTGTACCTGAAGCTTGGCGATGGTGAAAAGGCGGCGGCGGATTTTGACGCTGCCACAGATGACAGCCGGGATTATAATATGTATCTGGATATCTGGGAAGAGTACCAGGGAAACGGCCAGGATATGGAAGGGGAAGCCTATCTGGAAAAAGCGCTGGAAATTAAACCAAAGGAAGCGGCGGACTACGGCCTGCGGGGCAGGGTGTACTACGAGATGAAGGATTACGACGGGGCCAGAGAAGAGCTTACAACGGCTATCAATGAGGGCGACGACGAGGCGGTATTGATGCTGGGCAAAGTTTATCTTGCCATGGAAGATCCTGCCAGCGCCAGAGGTATGTATCAGGAATATTTAAAAGAGGGCGGCAGCGAAGCGAAAGCCTATAACGGTCTGGCTTTGTGCGATATCTATGAAAAAAAATATGACGATGCCCTCGCCAACATTGAGAGCGGTCTGGCGGCAGAAGATGCGGAGGAAGAGCAGAGCCTTCTGTTTAATGAGATTGTAGCTTATGAATATAAACTGGACTTTGAGACTGCGAAAACCAAAATGTCAGCCTATCTGGAAAAATATCCGGATGATGAAGAAGCGCTGCGGGAGAATGAATTCTTAAGCAGCCGCTGACGGTAAGTTGCGTACGAGAAATGAAATGCAGGGGGAATGGATATGCAGCTGTTCGAATCGAGAAGTGTGGAAGAACGTGTGATCCTTGTGGGAGTACAGGACAGTCAGGAGGATGAAGGAAAGTCCATCCGGGAACTGGAGGAGCTGGTGGATACGGCGGGAGCCGTGACTGTGGGAGTGGTGATTCAAAAAAGGGAAAATATCCATCCGGCCAGTTATGTGGGTCCGGGCAAGCTGGAGGAACTGAAGGAACTTCTTTATACACTGGACGCCACCGGCATCGTCTGCGACGATGAGCTGTCTCCGGCCCAGTACACCAATCTGGAGGAAGAGCTTCAGTGCAAGGTGATGGACAGAACTCTGATTATTCTGGATATTTTTGCCGGACGGGCCACCACCAAAGAAGGAAAGCTGCAGGTGGAGCTGGCGCAGCTGAAATACAGGGCAGCCCGGCTGGTGGGCCTGCGCAGTTCCCTGTCGCGTCTGGGAGGCGGTATCGGCACCAGAGGACCGGGAGAGAAGAAACTGGAGTCAGACCGGCGTCTGATCCGAAACCGTATTTCGCAGCTGAAACAGGAGCTTCTGGAGGTGCAGCGTCACCGGGAGCTGCTGCGCGGCAGACGGATCAAGGGAAATAATAAGGTGGCTGCCATCGTCGGATATACCAATGCGGGAAAATCCACGCTGTTAAATGCTCTCACCGGTTCCAAGGTGATGGAGGAGGACAAACTGTTTGCCACCTTGGATCCGACCACCAGAATGCTGGAACTGCCCGGCGGACAGCAGATGCTTCTGACGGATACGGTAGGTTTTATACGAAAACTCCCCCATCATTTGGTGGAAGCCTTTAAGAGCACGCTGGAGGAGGCAAAGTATGCTGACGTCATCATTCATGTGGTGGATGCTTCCAATCCTCAGATGGAAGAGCAGATGGATATTGTATATGAGACGCTGCGTCAGCTGGGAGTGGACGGGAAAAAGATGATTACGCTGTTTAACAAGCAGGATCAGGTGGACTGTCCGGAAGTGCTGCGGGATCAGCGTGCGGATGTGATCATCCGGGCTTCGGCCAAAACGGGGCTGGGTCTGGATAAACTGAAGGAAGAGCTGGCACATGTCCTGCAGGAGGAACAGATTTATATTGAAAGAATTTATGAATATGATAAAGCCGGAATTATTCAGCTGATCAGAAATCACGGACAGATTCTGGAAGAAGAATATCTTCCGGAGGGAATATCAGTGAAAGCTTATGTACCGGTGGAAATATTTGGAAAAGTTTGAAAAACCCCCATTTCTGGGGTTTTTCTGTTTTTGGCATACAATATATGGTATTTTTGCTGTTGACTGGCAAGACCGTGTCTGTTATGATTAATCGTAGCGGCGAAATAATACAGGAGGAGGCAGGAAAGCATATGTTTAATGTAGAAAAACGGGACGGAGCAGTTGCAGGGTTTGAATTGTCGAAAATAACGGAGGCAGTACGCAAGGCCTTTGAAGCCATGGAAAAACAGTACAGCCCGGATATGCTGGAGATGATCAGTCTGCGTGTGACTTCCGATTTTCAGAAAAAGATAAAAGATAATAAAATAAATGTGGAAGATATTCAGGACAGCGTAGAAAATGTTCTGATTCAGTGCGGCTATGCCGATGTGGCAAAAGCCTATATATTGTACCGCAAGCAGAGAGAAAAGATCAGAAATATGAAGTCCACCATTCTGGATTATAAAGAAATCGTGGACAGCTATGTGAAGGTGGAGGACTGGAGGGTAAAGGAAAACTCCACTGTGACATATTCAGTAGGAGGTCTGATTTTAAGCAACAGCGGTGCGGTTACTGCCAATTACTGGCTGTCGGAGGTTTATGATCCGGAGATCGCTGACGCTCACAGAAATGCGGACATTCATATTCATGATCTGTCCATGCTGACAGGATACTGTGCCGGCTGGTCATTAAAGCAGCTGATACAGGAGGGACTTGGGGGGATCAAAGGGAAGATTACCTCGTCTCCGGCAAAACATTTAAGCGTTCTGTGCAATCAGATGGTGAATTTCTTAGGCATCATGCAGAATGAATGGGCGGGGGCCCAGGCTTTTTCCTCTTTCGATACGTATCTGGCGCCCTTTGTGAAGACGGATCATTTAAGCTATCCGGAAGTAAAAAAATGTATTGAATCCTTTATTTACGGTGTGAATACGCCCAGCCGCTGGGGAACCCAGGCGCCGTTTTCCAATATTACGCTGGACTGGACGGTTCCGGGTGATCTGGCGGAGCTTCCGGCCATCGTAGGCGGAAAGGAAATGGATTTCAAATATAAGGACTGCAAAGAAGAGATGGATATGATCAACAAAGCTTTCATCGAAACTATGATTGAAGGCGATGCCAATGGAAGAGGGTTCCAGTATCCGATTCCTACTTATTCCATTACTTCTGATTTTGACTGGTCGGATACGGAAAATAACAGGCTGCTCTTTGAGATGACTGCAAAATACGGCACGCCGTATTTTTCCAATTACATCAACAGCGATATGGAGCCCAGCGATGTGCGCAGCATGTGCTGCCGTCTCCGGCTGGATCTGCGGGAGCTGAGAAAGAAAACCGGCGGATTCTTCGGCTCGGGAGAGAGCACCGGTTCTGTAGGCGTAGTTACCATCAATATGCCAAGAATTGCATATCTGGCAAAGGATGAGAAAGACTTTTACAAACGATTGGATCGTCTGATGGATATTTCCGCCCGTTCCCTCCATGTGAAACGCGAAGTCATTACGAAACTTCTCGATGAGGGGCTGTATCCTTACACGAAACGGTATCTGGGAAGCTTTGACAATCATTTTTCCACCATCGGTCTGATCGGTATGAACGAAGTAGGATTAAACGCCAGCTGGCTGGGCGGCGATATGACGGATGTGCGCACACAGCAGTTTTCCAAAGATGTGCTGAATCATATGCGAAACAAGCTTTCTGATTACCAGGAAGAATACGGTGATCTTTATAATCTGGAAGCGACTCCGGCGGAGTCCACCACCTACCGTCTGGCCAAACATGACAAGGCAAAATGGCCGGATATCAGGACGGCGGGGAAAGATGGGGATACGCCCTATTATACGAACAGCTCCCATCTTCCGGTGGATTATACCTCTGATATTTTTGATGCGCTGGATATTCAGGATGAGCTGCAGACTCTGTATACCTCGGGTACGGTATTTCATGCGTTCCTGGGAGAAAAGCTTCCGGACTGGAAAGCGGCGGCCGCTCTTGTGCGGAAGATTTCCGAGAATTACAGACTGCCTTACTATACACTGTCACCTACGTATTCTGTATGCAGCGACCATGGATACATTGCGGGAGAGCATTTTACCTGCCCCGTATGCGGTCATCCGGCAGAGGTTTACAGCCGTATCACCGGCTATTACCGGCCGGTTCAGAACTGGAATGACGGGAAAATTCAGGAGTATAAGAACAGGACGGTATATCAGCCTGAGCATTCTGTACTGAAAAGGGAAGATCACAAAGGGCCGGAGGAAGAAGCGGTAATGCAGGCGGCGAAAGAAACGGCGGAAACCTCAGGTGAAAACAGTACAAAATATCTGTTTACCACCAGTACCTGTCCAAACTGCAGGATTGCAAAGCAGATGCTGGAAGGGGAGGAGTATGAAGTGATCGATGCGGAGGCGCATCCCGATATGGCTGCCCGTTTTGGAATCATGCAGGCGCCCACCCTGGTGGTGCTTGACGGAGATGAGATGAAAAAATATGTAAATGCCTCCAATATACAGAAATTTGTGGAGCGTTTGTCATAAGAGTAGAGATGAAAAACAGAAATGAAAAAAGGCGGCTGTCCGGCGTGATATTTGATATGGATGGCCTGATGTTTGACACGGAGCGGGTGATCAGCCACGCCTGGGATCTGGTTGGGGAACAGATGGGATATGGAGCTCTGGGGGCGCATATCCGCTGCACCCTGGGTCTGAATTTAAAAGGCAGGGGAGAGTATTTCCGGAAGGTATGCGGCCAGGATTTCCCGTTTGATGAGTTTACAGACCGTTACCGTAAAGAGACAGCTTTATATATGGAAAAACGTGGAGTCCCGGTGAAGCCGGGACTTTATCAGCTGCTGGCGTGGCTCGAGGAAAGAAAGATTCCCATGGCGGTGGCCACGTCCGCCAGTCGCAGATATGCGGAGGAAAAATTAAGACAGACCAATGTATTTTCCTGTTTTAAAGAGATTATCTGCGGTGATCAGGTACAGTTTTCCAAACCCCATCCTCAGATTTACCGCTGTGCGGTGGAGGCGCTTGGCATAAAGCCGGAAGAGGCGGCTGCTCTGGAGGATTCTCCAAAAGGCCTTGAGGCGGCTTTGAATGCGGGGCTCATGGCGGTTATGATTCCGGACCTTCTGGAAGAAGCGCCGGGCCTGGAAAACAGGCTGACAGCTAAATTAAGGAGCCTGGAGGAGGTCCCGAAGTTTTTGGAAGAAAATTTCGTTTTTTGAAAAAAGTTAACAATCTATGATAAAAATGTATAAAAAGTAAATAAAAATTGAATATTATATTGACAAAATGCACAATGGCAGATACAATAAAAATACCATTAGACAGATTAACTCCAGTACCCGGGTGATTCCGTTTCGTGGTATCTGAAAACGGCGGAAGAAATAGCTGGAGAAGTCTGTGGTAAGGGAAGATAAGAGCAAGTAAAAGGGATTTTGTTTGAGAAAAAGGAGAAAAATTTATGAGAAGAAAAATATTGGCAGCATTGTTGGCCGGCGTCATGGTACTGGGTACACTGACCGGCTGCGGCGGCGGAAGTGATGAAGCGGCTTCTTCCGGCACAGACAGCACGGATGCGGCAGCAGATTCAGATTCCGGAGAGACTGATGCATCGGCGGAGGGGTCTTCAGATCTTGGAACAGTAACTCTTATCCTCAGCAACCGCGACGAGTTCCTTTCCACACTGGAAGTGGGCGTTCAGAATGCGGCGGCGGATATGGGTGTTGATATGGTAACACAGGATGCTCAGAATGATACCAGCAAACTGCTCCAGTTCGTGGAAACCGCCAAAAACGATGGACAGAAGGCCATTATTGTCAATCCGGTAGACCCGGCCACCTGTTCCCAGATCATTGAGGCAGCAGGCGATATGAAGGTTGTATTTATCAACCGTTTCCCGACAGAAGATAATATTCTGAACGAAAATGCTGTTTACGCAGGTTCCGATGAGATGGAATCCGGAAAATATCAGGGAGAATGGCTGGCGGAATACTTCAAGGCAGAAGGCAAAACAGATATCAAATACATCCTTCTGAATGGTATGATCGGACAGACATCCACCACACAGCGTACAGAGTCCTGTCTGCAGGCGCTGGCTGACGCCGGCATCAACGCGGAAGAAGCAACCGCTCCTCTGGCGGCTGACTGGGATCGCGCTACAGCACAGGATATGATTACTCCGCTGATCACAACCATTGAATATGACTGTATTATTTCCAACAACGATGCTATGGCTCTTGGCGCTATCGAGGCAATCAAAGCTGCAGGTCTGGATCCGGCTGAGATCCCCATCGTTGGTGTAGATGCTACCGTAGACGGTTGTCAGGCTGTTAAAGACGGTTCTCTTTCCATGACTGTATTCCAGGATGCAGAAGGACAGGGTGTTGCCGCTATGACATGTGCAGCCAACATGGTGGCTGGCAAAGCGCTGGACGAAGGTACGGATTACGAACTGGACGAAACAGGAAATGTACTGTGGGTACCCTTTGTGCCGGTAACTGCTGACAATGTAGATGATTACATGTAAAAATATTTTAAGAAAAAGTTGTTTATAAACTTCCGGGCACCGGTATATATCGGCGCCCGGAAGTTTTTATGTATGAATAAATTATGAAGTTTGTAACAGATTGTTAAGGAGACAAATACTATAATAAACTGAAAAATGCTTATAAAAAACTGTCGAATTTCTGATGTGCGGATTTATTCAAAAAAAGTATGAATAAAATATGTATAATTATTGAGGAAAATATGAAAATAAAATTGACAAAATAAACAAAAGACAATATAATGAAAGAGACTCAATGAGCAGTCTGGATCAGACCCCGGGATTTTCTGATTTTTTTAATTAAATAAACCAGAAGAAATAACTGATTTGGAAAACTGCAAAATGGTATGCCATAAGGAGTAGAGAAGAGAGAATGTAGGAGGAAAGTTGAGAATGAAGAGAAGAGTATTGGCAGGATTACTGGCAGGCGTTTTGGCGCTTGGTACACTGGCAGGCTGCGGCGGCGGAAGCGGAGATGATGCAGCAGCAACCACAGACAGCACTACAGAAGAAAGCGCAGACGCTGAAGCTTCTGACGATGGAGCAGAAGAGGCAGCAGATGGAGAAGTTGGAGATATTACCATGATTCTGGCTCTGCGTGATGAGTTCCTTTCCACACTGGAAGCAGGTGCTATTGCAGCAGCAGATGAACTGGGAATCAATCTGACAACACAGGATGCCCAGTCTGATACCAGCAAACTTCTTCAGTTTGTTGAAACTGCAAAAAATGACGGCCAGAAAGCTATTATCGTTAACATGGTAGACCCGGAGACAGCTTCACAGGTTATCGAAGCAGCCGGCGACATGAAAGTTGTATTTGTAAACAGACCGCCTGTTGATACAAGCGTTTTGAATGAAAATGCCGTATACGTTGGTTCTGATGAGATGCAGTCCGGTAAATATCAGGGCGAATGGCTGGCAGAGCATTTTAAAGCAGAAGGCAAGACAGATATCAAATATATCCTTCTGAATGGTACTATCGGTAATGTTTCTACTACCAACCGTACAGAGTCCTGTCTGCAGGCGCTGAAAGACAACGGCATCAATGCAACAGAAGCAACCGCTCCTCTGGCAGCAGATTTCGACCGTGCGACAGCACAGGATATGATTTCTCCGCTGCTTACAACCACAGAATATGACTGTATCATTTCCAACAATGACGCCATGGCTCTGGGAGCAATTGAGGCTCTGAATGCTCAGGGTATTGATCCTACTACCGTACCGATCGTTGGTGTAGACGCTACAGTAGACGGACGTCAGGCAGTAAAAGACGGCTCCCTGGATATGACAGTATTCCAGGATGCAAACGGACAGGGATATGGCTGTCTGATGGCAGCAGCTAACCTGGCTACAGGAAAAGCTCTGAATGACGGAACAGAATATGAACTGGATGAAACCGGAAACATCATGTGGGTACCCTTCGAGCCGGTAACTGCTGATAATGTAGGAGATTACGACGGCAGATAGTTTTACGGAAGAGTAACCGTTGATATTCTAAAAGGTGCCGGCCAACGGCCGGCACCTGATATTTTATTAAAAAGAGAAGCAGAGGTGAATGGGTTGAGCGAAGAATATGTACTGGAAATGCATGATATCGTAAAAGAGTTTCCAGGTGTGCGTGCCTTGAAAG
>CAMMBV010000050.1 GCA_946494335.1 uncultured Ruminococcus sp.
GGACAAACGGTTTTCAAGACCGCCTCGTTATGACCACTTCGATACCTCTCCAGTCATTTTTATCAAAATCACTTTCCGTGACGCAAAAGATATTCTACCATCCATTGCCATCTGTGTCAATATGTTTTTTAGTTTTTTTTCATTTTTTCTCCTGGACAAAAATTTCAGCCAGCTTCATATCCTCCGGTGTCGTAATTTTGATATTGTAATAGGAGCCTTTTGTCACTTTTACCGGGTGTCGCTCCATCCATTCCACGGCCATAGCATCGTCCGTCACATGATCATGGGGGAGATTCATCATTTTATCATAGGCGCTGCGAATCAGAGGATACGCAAAAACCTGAGGGGTTTGCACAATCCAAACCTTGCTCCGCTGCGGCGTCTGCGCAATCACGCCATCCTTTTCCACAATCTTTACCGTATCTTTAGATGGCACGGCTGCCACACAGGCACCGCACTGTCTGACCGTCAGCAGCGCTTCCTCTATCATCTCCTCATCCACAAAAGGTCTGGCGCCGTCATGGATAAAGACATAATCGCAGTCTTCACAGTTTTTCAGACCCGCATACACAGAATCATACCTTTCGTCTCCTCCGGCTACAATCCGGCAAACTTTCGTAAAATTATACTTCTTTACAATTTCATCACGACAATATTCAATTTCCCCGGCTCCCGTCACAAGGATTACTTCATCAATAACCCGACTATCCTCAAAGCATTTCAAAGAATAATAAAGGACAGGTTTCCCCCATATATCCAGATACTGTTTCCGGACCTGAGTTCCCATCCTTTTTCCGCTTCCTGCTGCCAACACAATGGCCGTACATTTCTCTTTCATCAACGTTCCCCCAGTTTCAGATTGGGAACTGCATTCAGATCCCATCCATGCCTTGTACCCTTCTTATATTCATAGTAGGCGGCCACGCCTATCATGGCGGCATTGTCCGTGCAGTAAATGGGGGAGGGGTAATAAAAACGAAGACCGGCTTTTTCGCAGGCCCGGCCCATAGCCGCCCGAAGCGAACCGTTGGATGCCACGCCTCCGGCAATGGCCAGCTTGTCCATCTTATATTCACCTGCCGCTTTTACTGCTTTTTCTACCAGTGTGTCTACCACTGCCTTCTGGAAAGAGGCGGCAATATCGGCTTCCCTGATCTTTAGATTCTGCATCCTGCAGTGATTCAGATGATTCAAAACGGCCGATTTCACACCGCTGAAGCTGAAATCATAAGGTCCATCCTCAATCTTTGCCTTTGGAAAACGAATCGCTGTGGGATTTCCCTCTTTAGACAGCTTATCAATTTTCGGACCGCCCGGATATCCCAGACCGATGGCGCGCGCCACCTTGTCAAAAGCTTCTCCGGCAGCATCGTCTCTCGTTCTTCCCAAAATTTCAAATTCTCCGTAATCCTTCACAATGACAAGATGGGTATGACCCCCCGAAACGATCAAACACATAAACGGAGGTTCCAAATCCGGGTGTTCAATATAATTAGCCGACACATGTCCTTCAATGTGATGCACGCCCACCAGAGGGAGCTTTCTGGCATAACTTATGGCTTTGGCCTCCGCAACGCCCACCAGCAGCGCCCCTACAAGACCAGGTCCGTAAGTAACTCCTACCGCATCCAGATCATCCAGGGTGACGCCAGCTACATCCAGCGCTTCCTCAATCACCTGATTGATTTTTTCAATATGTTTTCTGGATGCAATTTCCGGTACGACCCCTCCGTATAATTTGTGAAGTTCAATCTGGGAAGAAATGATGTTGGAGCATATCTCCCGTCCGTTTTTTACCACTGCAGCCGCCGTTTCATCACAGGAGCTTTCAATGGCCAGAATCAATATATCATCTTTTTGCTTTTCCATATCCGATCAGTCCTCTTCAAACTGCAGTTCGCATGTTTTCCGGTCATGGCCCGCATGTGCCTCCGGAAATACTTTACGCACATCATCCATATATTCTTCCGGGCGAATCAGCGACGGGCTGTAATGCGTAAGCCACATCTCTTTTACCTTTGCCTCCCTGGCAAGATGCGCAGCTTCCTGAAATGTCATATGCTTATACTCTCTGGCTTTCGCCTGTTTATCCGCTTCGCCGTACATCCCCTCGCAGATAAAAAGATCTGCGCCGCGGGCGTATTCCACAATGGCCGGATGGGGACGGGTATCCGTACAGTAGGTCAGCTTGATCCCTTTGCGCTCAGGCCCCATCACCATTTCCGGCCGGTAAACCGTTCCGTCCTGTTCCACCGTCTCGCCGTTTTGCAGACGACTCCAAAGCTTCAGTGGAATTCCCTGCTCCTTCGCCTTCTCCACCTGGAATTTCCCTTTCCTGTGTATTTCCAGCGTATAACCGTAACATACCACATTGTGATTCACACGGAAGGCCGTAATATGGTATCCGCAGACATCCACCGTCTCCACAGCTTCCTTCAGCTCAATATATTTTATGGGAAAGGGCAGCTCCGGCGCAATCACCCGAAGGGCTGAAACAACACGTTCCAGCCCTCTTGGTCCAATTAACGTCAGCGGTTCTGTCCGGTCAGCGTTGCCCATGGTAAGCAGCAGTCCCGGCAGTCCGCTGATATGATCTCCATGATAATGGGTAAAACAGATCACATCGATCGGCTTAAATACCCAGCCTTTTTCTTTTATGGCAATCTGTGTGCCTTCCCCGCAGTCAATCAGAAGATTGCTCCCATTATAACGTGTCATCAGCGAGGTCAGCCACCGCCGCGGCAGCGGCATCATGCCTCCGCAGCCCAGCAAACAAACATCTAACATTTTTACCTCCAGCGCCGCATCGGCTGCGGCCGGCCGAATTTATCAGCTTTTTATTTTACCACAGGAGCCGGATTACAACAACTCTTTTCTTTCTTTTCTCTCAACAGGTATCTGAAAAGCGGCCGTCCATTTTTTATAGCACTCCTCACAAAGATCAAAGCTGTGGTCTTCTCCGTCCATCCCGGAAAAATATCCCCAGGAAATATCGATATGGCAGACCCCTTCCTCAATCCTGCCGTTTCTCGTACGAAGCTCTCTGCCGCAGCAGTTGCATGCCGCCATTTCCAGTTCTTCCCTGTTTTGGCTTCTATATTTTCTCATATGGTACCTCCTTTGGGATTCCTGTCTTTTGTTTTACATCTGCCATTATAAATGATCTTTGGCAAAATTCCCACAGGGAATGGTTTGAACATATGGAAAAACCTAACATGCACCATCTTTCCTGCACATCAGTATTCCGTCCTCCGCCGGAGATTCATAATAATTTTTTCTGACCCCTGCTTTTTCAAATCCCTGGCCTTCGTAGAGGGCAATTGCCGCAGCATTGCTTTGCCGGACTTCCAGATGCAAAGTGGTAACCCCTGCCTGCCCAGTTACCCGGATCAGATGCCGGATCAGCTTTTTTCCGATACCTCTGCCCTGCTGCTTTTTATCCACCGCCACATTGGTAATATCGCCTTCATCCAGCACCATAAGCACACCGCAGTAACCCAGTATTTTCCCCTCTTCCTCCGCCACAAGGAAAAGAGCGTCTTCCCGAAGCAGAAAAGAAAAGAACCCGTTTTCTGTCCACGGTACGGAAAAAAGTTCATTTTCTATAACCATAACCTGCTCCAGATCATCCAGCTGCATTTCACGAATTATCATAGATTTTCTTTCTCTTCCTTTTTCAGTTTTTCCGCCCGCTCTCTTTCCGCCTGGGACAGACGCAGATATTCCGGCCGGCAGTCACGGGCATTTTCCAATCTTCCCTCCCGGAAATAGACCATTCCCAGAGCTGCCACTGCACCGGCTCTCTGCCGATTCAGATGCGCCGGTGCAAAAGAAAAGGGCACTTTTACTTTCTCTTCCACTATCCCTCGATAGACAGGAACACCGTCTCCCAGAAAGATCACTTCCCTGCCAAGTTCATTCAGCCATCCGGCCAGGTCTTCAACCGCTGCCGGCGTCTGCTCTTTAAGCGTTTTCAGACAATGATTTTCAAAGGTATAAAGTCCTGTGTATACCTGCCGCCTCCTGGCATCCATCATCGGACAGATCACCTTGTCCGTGTCATACAGATTATAGGCAAGGGCATCCACAGTAGGCACGGATACGATCGGTTTGTCCAGTGCAAGCCCCAGCCCTTTTGCCGTGGCCGCTCCAATCCGAAGGCCGGTAAACGAACCGGGACCGGCAGCCAGAGCAATGGCGTCGATGCTTCCCAGATCCATTTCTGTCATGGAGACAATTTCATCCAGCATGGGAAGAAGCGTCTGAGAGTGTGTCTTCTTATAATTTACTGTATATTCGGCCACCAGCACATCGTCTTGGGCCACTGCCACTGAGGCTACCAGTCCGGAACTGTCCAGCGCCAGTATTTTCATAATTCTTCCATCCCTTCTATGGTTATTTTCCGATAATCAAATCCCTTTTCCACATCTTTTTCTATCATAATTCTGACTGCCTGCCCAGGTATCAGCTCCTCAATCAGCTCCGCCCATTCAATAAGGCATACCCCGCTGCCGAAAAAATAGTCGTCGTATCCGATCTCCTCCATCTCCTCCACATCGCTGATGCGGTACACGTCGAAATGATACAGAGGCAGCCGTCCTCCCTCATATACCTGTACAATAGTAAAAGTAGGGCTGCTGACCGGTTCTGTGATGCCAAGCCCCCTGGACAGCCCCTGGCTGAACACGGTTTTGCCCGTCCCAAGATCTCCCGACAGCGTAAAAATCTGACCGGGCACAGCCTTTTGCCCGATCTTTAATCCCAGAGCTTTCGTCTCCTCTGCTCCGTACGTTTCAACTACCATTCCATTTCCTCCACCTTATTTCGTTTACTGATTATAGCACAGCGTTTTTACCCGTACAACCGTGAACCCTTGCATCTTTCTTTAAATAATCTTATAATAGACAAGACAATTCAACATTAAATATTTTCAAGGAGATAACAAAACTATGGCAAATCCAATTATTACTATTAATATGGAAAACGGTGATGTTATGAAAGCCGAGCTTTATCCTGACATCGCCCCCAATACAGTCAATAACTTCATCACCCTTGTAAAGAGGGGCTATTACGATGGTCTGACGTTTCACCGCGTCATCCCCGGCTTTATGATTCAGGGCGGCTGTCCTGAAGGAACCGGAATGGGCGGCCCCGGCTACTCCATCCGCGGAGAATTTTCTCAGAACGGATTTTCCAATAATCTGGCTCACACACCGGGTGTTCTTTCCATGGCGCGGGCTATGCATCCTGATTCCGCAGGCTCACAGTTTTTCATCATGCATGAGAGCGCTCCCCATCTGGACGGCGCCTACGCAGCCTTCGGAAAACTGACAGAAGGGCTGGATATTGTGGACAAGATCGCCAATACCCCCCGGGATTACAGCGACAGACCCCTCACTCCCCAGCGCATTTCATCCATCACTGTGGATACTCTGGGAGAATCCTATCCGGAACCGGAAACCTGTTAAGGAAAGGGCTGGTCATTCCTCACAGACCATTGCACTGCCTGTGAGAACCTGACCGTCCAGCACTGCAAAATATAATTCCTCCTGCCTGTTTATGACTGCCTTTCCGTTGGTTGCTTCTGTAATATCTGCTTCCATTTTTTCAAACCGGCTGGCCGGCAGGAGGATTTTCATTTTCACATCCGCTTCATACTGTGCATCCAGCACCGGTATTTTCTGCTGTCCCAGCAGATACTGTATTTTTCCCAGACCATTGTAATCCGTCCGGATCTCCATCTGAATTCCATACTGACGTTCCACCGTCACACATTCCTTCAGTCCCTCCTGCACGGCCTTTGAATAGGCTCGGACCAGACCGCCTGTCCCCAGCAGCGTTCCGCCGAAATAACGTGTCACCACGACGACTCCGTAACAGATGCCAGCGCCTGTCAGAACATCCAGCATGGGTTTTCCTGCTGTGCCCTGAGGCTCTCCGTCGTCGCTGCACCGCACCGTTTCCTGACGCTGTCCCAGAACATAAGCCCAGCAGTTATGGGTAGCATTCCAATACTGCTTTTTCATACTTTCAATAAAAGCAAGGGCTTCATCCTCGTCTTTTACATATTTAAGCGTGGCAATAAATCTGGATTTTTTCTCTGTAATCTCAGCCGCAGCTCCTTTATAGATCGTTGTATACCGCTCTACCATACCGCTTTCTCCTGCTTCTTTCTTAATGATCAGACATATTGTACCACGGTTCTAAAGAAAATGTGAAGTTTTTATTTGGGGGGTTTATTTAGGAATTTTCTTTTGCTATAATGAAGCCAGATAGGAGGTACATTCATGAATTTTGGTAAAAACCAGACTTTAAAAAAGAAGAATGAACTTACTTCTTCCGCTCCCATGTTCGGCAAAAAAGGGGGATTTTCTTTTTTAAAGGTACTTTTTTTTGCACTGATTACCTCTGGTGTCATCTGCATCTGCCTCGTCGCAGGCGTAATCAACGGACTGCTTGACAGCGCCCCTGATATCAGCGATGTCAATATCATGCCCAGCGGCTACGCCACTTTCGTGTACGACGCAAACGGAAATCAGCTTCAGAAACTGACATCATCTTCTTCCAATCGAATGTCTGTATCCATCGATAAAATTCCTGAAGATATGCAGCACGCCATTGTAGCCATTGAGGACGAACGTTTCTATGAGCACAACGGAATCGATGCCCGCGGTATTCTGCGTGCATTCGTAAAGGGTGTTACAAACGGATTTCAGTTTGACGAAGGCGCCAGCACACTTACGCAGCAGTTATTGAAAAACAATGTTTTCACCAACTGGACAAACGAAGGAAAAATAGAACGATTCAAACGTAAATTTCAGGAGCAGTATCTGGCGCTTCAGCTGGAGGCTTCCCTTACAAAACAGGGTGAAAATACAAAAGAAGTTATTCTGGAGAATTACCTGAACACCATCAATTTCGGAGCCGGCACCTACGGCATACAGGCTGCCTCCCAGCGTTATTTCAGCAAAAACACAGAGGATCTCACCCTCTCCGAATGCAGCGTTCTGGCCGCCATTCCCCAGAATCCCACACGATACAATCCCATTACCCACCCCGCCGACAATTCACAGCGCCGGGAAAAGGTTCTGGAAAATATGTACGATCAGGGATATATCACCCAGGCAGAATACGACGAAGCTTTGATGGACAACGTCTACGAACGGATTCAGGAAACCGAGTCCGCTCTGCCGGAAGAAGAACCCTACTCTTACTTTATAGATGAACTGATCGAGCAGGTAATCCATGATCTGCAGATTCAGAAAGGATATACGGAAGTTCAGGCACGCAATGCTTTGTACAGCGGGGGCTTGCGGATTTATACCACACAGGATCCTGTCATTCAGGAAATCTGCGACGAAGAATATGCTGATCCGGACAATTTCCCCGCTGACAGCCAGATAGGCATCGACTGGGCGCTTTCCGTCAAAAAAGCCAACGGAGAGACACAGCATTACAGCGTGGAAATGATGCGTCTTTATTTTAAGAACACCGATCCGGATTTTGAACTGCTTTTTGATTCGGAAGAGGAGGCACAAAGCTATATAGACGCATATAAGGCCAGCGTGGTTCTGCCTGGAGAAAGCATCATCGCCGAGCGGACTAATTTTTCGCCCCAGCCTCAGTCTTCTCTCACAGTAATCGATCAATACACCGGCTATGTAAAAGCAATCGTGGGAGGACGCGGCGAAAAAACCGCCAGCCTTACACTGAACCGCGCCACCAATACCTACCGGCAGCCCGGTTCTACTTTTAAGGTGCTTTCCACTTATGCCCCTGCGCTGGACGAGGGAATGACCCTGGCCACTACTTTTGAAGACGAGCCCTATGAATATTCTGACGGCACAAAGGTCCGAAACTGGCTGACGGACTCTTACCACGGGCCTACCACAATCCGGTACGCCATTGAGCAGTCCATTAACGTGGTAGCAGTGAAATGCCTTACCACCATCACACCCCAGATCGGATTCGATTACCTGCAGAATTTTGGTTTTGGCAATCTGATTTCTTCCGAAACCATCAACGGTCAGATATTCTCCGATATTCATCAGCCACTGGCGCTGGGCGGTGTCACCTACGGCGTCACCAACCTGGAACTGGCTGCTGCCTACGCGGCTCTGGCCAACGGCGGAACTTATATCAAACCGATGTTTTATACAAAAATCCTGGATCAGAACGGCAATGTGATTCTGGAGAACACACCTCAGACTACGTCCGTAACAAAGGAAAGCACCGCCTATCTTCTCACCAGCGCCATGGAAGACGTGGTTACAGAAGGTACGGGAACAAATCTCCGGCTGGATGATATGACAGTGGCCGGAAAAACAGGTACAACCTCCGCTTACAACGACGTGTGGTTTGCCGGGTATACCCCCTATTATACCTGTGCAGTCTGGGCCGGCTATGACAACAACGAAAAACTGTCTCCGGAGGGCATCGGCAGAAGCTATCACCAGATTCTCTGGAGAAAGATTATGAACCGCATTCATGAAAATCTGCCGGATATCGATTTTCAGATACCCGACAGCGTAACAGAGGCAACGGTCTGCAGCATTTCCGGCAAACTGGCCTCCTCAGGCTGTCCCACCGTCACGGAGTATTTTGAGAAATCCACGCTGCCCACCCAGCGGTGCACTTCTCACAGAGATTATTCAGATGATGATTCTGAAAATTCCTCCGCGCCTTCCGGTCCCGGATCTGAGAACTTTGTTTCTTCCGTAAGTTCTCATGGAAACTGGGAAGACGATGACGATTATGACAGCGAGAATGATGCCAGGACATGGTCAGACAACTAGTGAAAAGGGACTATCGCACCAATCAGCGCGACAGTCCCTTACTTCGTTTCAGACTATTTCTTTATACCTGTTTCTTCTGTTACCGTAATAGACTGGAATTTTTTCCTTGCATATTCACAGAATCTTCAAAAAATACAGTGTTTTTTTCTGGAATAAAATATTTATGTATTGCTTCATATACCATCATGCCCAGTTTTTTCGCATCTCGTTCCACAGCATCGTATTTGCCTTTTCTGAGAGCAGTTGCCGGAGCAATATAGGATGCTAAAATTAGTCCCTGGGGAGAAAGATGTTCTGCTGCTTCCTGATAATAAGAATCAATGCGGTCGTCTGCAGGAGCAAAATCTCCAACGACCATAGCTATTCCTTTTTCTGCTAACTTCACCTGTAATTTTGCCGCGTCTTCCAAATGATCTAAAGTCATGTTGTGATAAAGAGTCAATCCATCTGTATCTTTCAGATTTTCTGCTTGGTGGTTTACACTGCCGCAACAATGGATGCAGCCACCACCAAAAGCTGCTAAAATCTGTTCATTATAGGGTTTAACAAATTCCCGATAAGCTTCTGCATCCAAAATAATAGAGTCGTCATCAGAGAATACAATCCCGCCTTTTCCAGTCCCTGTCCTCACTGCCATTTGATATCCTGGCTCTTCATCAGCGATGCCTATACGTCTTTTTTGGATGCGTGACCAACCAATAAACGCATCCGTAACTTTCTGCATCAAAAGATGAATCACTTCCGGTTCATCATACATCCAGTAAATGAAATTTTCATATCCGGCCAGAGAAAGCGCTGTAGAAAGTGGACCCTGGCTATCGGTCAGCATGATAGGAAGATCGCAATTCTCTCTGAAATAATCGATGGTTTCCAGAACCATAGGCATCATTCCATCATGCTCAAAATCTGGAATTTTCAGTTCGTATACATCGTCTGTCTTATTGAGAATAGCGGCGCCTACAGCTGGATCCATATTTGGATTAGTAACACATTCCACACCAAAACCCGAAGAAAGAACACACGTTCCATACCAAGGCATTAAAAATGGTTCATAGCAATCAGCAACGTAATTTTGTTTGAAATGATGCTCGATTTTTGCCAGCTGATGCTCCAACATCACTTTATAATTTCCCCTACAATAATCCTCCGGTATCGTACCTATAAGCTCTCCAAATACCCAATTGGGTGCATCAATAATCAGCGTAGCAGGCGTTTTACCTTGAAAAGAATATGCTTCCAAAATTTTCTCTCTTGCTGCCTTGGTTACTTCTTGATACTTTTCTCTTACACAAATCATAGCATCCCCTCCTATTTCTGGAAATATTCACTATTTTGTTGATTTCATCAAAATTATCCGATAAAATTAACTTATGATCTTATTATATGATCATTTGCTTTTGAATTCAGTCTAAGCATTTTGTAAAAAAGTATATTTTTTTTAGTTTCGCGGAGGAGATTTTATGAAGCCAATGGGGGAAGCAGGTATATCGGTACAGAATTCTAATCTATATATAGATTTCCCAAATAATTTTACTCGGCAACATTTTTTTTACACAGATCGATGTGGTCATTATTTTGTAAACAAACGCTACATTATCTCACGTGTCAAACTGCAGCCTCCTTTTCCTTGGCGTTTTCTTATGATTTACGTTGTAAAAGGTGAGATGCTTTTACTGGTTAAGGATAAAGAATATTTTATCAGAGAAAATGAAATTGCAGTTTTTGATATGAGGCACCCGCATCTTTATGCCGCATGCTGTGATACAGAACAAATGTGGTTTTGTTTTGATGGAAACTGTTCTGAGACAATGATTGAAAAAATTTGTGCATACAGCCATGTTTACAAACCTATGCAGATTTCCAGGACCTACAACCTTTTAAAGGAAATTATTGATGGTTTCCAAGAACAAAAGCCGGTTCCTGATGAAATCATTTCAGGGTATTTTCATATAGTATTATCAGACTTGCTGGCCCAACAAAGATATGACTCCAATCAGCAGCCGACAGTAATCGAGAAAGCAATTAATTATATGGAAAACAACTATGATAAGCCGATCAATATAGGAGAAATTGCTGAAATGCTGTATCTGAATGCAAGTTATTTTTCACAGAAGTTTAAAATGGTAACAGGAATTTCCCCAAAACAATATCTGATAAATATCCGGTTAAACGCGGCAAAAATTCTTTTGCAAGATACTTCATGGAGTATCCGTGAAATTTCGGAACGGACAGGGTTTTTGACAGACAATTATTTTTCATGGTATTTTCACAAAAAATTTGGACTGACCCCAAAAGATTACCGGAAAGAATTTCTTGAATAATTATTTCCATCAAAAATCCTGCCGCGAGCGTAACTACTTGCCAAAATAAAATACTCTCACAGCAGGATTCAATTGCTTTAGTATTTTTCTTCGATTGACTCTCTCATGATCCTGACCCACTGAATCAGATTATCGGGATTATTACCTATAGTATGATTATCTTTCATAATAAACTCGCAGATTCCTCCATAAGTCTCACTTACGGCCCGTCTGCATTCCCTGCGAACGTACTCTTCATTCATACTTGGCATTGCCAGCGGTGTTGGTTTCAGCTTCACACTAGCCACATAATCTTTCCCAAGCATTTCCGGCACTGCCGAGTATCTAGCCCAAGGGGACACAGAAACATGGCGCAAATTTGGAATCTGTTTTATGTATTCCCAACGTTTATCAAATGGCTCACAGCATCCATAATGAACAAGACCAAAATGTTCTGCCAGCCGCTTAAATTCAGGCAGAATAATCTCTCCAAACATTTGCGGATCAACAGAAACGGTTTCCTGAGCCTGCAACGATAGCCAGATATCTTTTGTACGAACGCGTCCCTGGAAATCTTCAGCAGGCAAATCTGTTGTATTACCTTGTCCTCCGGTTCCAAGATAGGTATCCGTATTATTCAAAAACAAAAGATCATGACTCTCCAACCATCGGAACCTCTGAATAGATCCATCCACCATAAATTTCATCACACGCTTTACATTTTCTGGTTCCAGGATAAAATCACACATAAAATCTTCCATACCACGCAACTGAACGTAACGATCAAGAAATGAATCATCCCACTGCCACTTTTCATAAAATCTGCAATTAAAGATATCTCCAAACACATCCTGTGCCAATTCCATAAGCTGCTTTGTTTTCTCACGATTGACAGTAATGGTTGGAAAATGAAGCTTTTTCATATCTTCTTCATAATCAGCAATAGCCGGAAGAATATGATAAGAACCACCTTCTGTATTTGCATAGTCAATAATAGGATCTATACCAAATCCATCGTCTGTCCAGTAAATCGGGACATCAAAATTTTTTGTAATGACTCTGTCATCACATATCTCAGTCGCAGAATATATATCTTTTCGCAAAAGATTTTCCCATGTTCTTGCAAGTGGTTCTTCACATACAAACATATTATCTGTTAAAATTTCATTCCACCCATTTTCTGCATCAACATAAATTACCGGATCACAACTCTCCAAATCATGCAGCTTAGTCCATTTTCTACTTTTTTCTCTCATCTCGTCAGAATCTGCAATTTCTGCAACCTGCTTTGCAAGATCTCTAAGAGCCTCGATGTCTTTATCGGAAAATATCATATCCGAATCAACTTCCGAAATTTTAGGATTCAAGAAATAGTATTGATTATCTCGGAATACATCTCGTTTCCTTTCACTCGTTTTTTTCGTATGTTCCAATTTTCTCCTCCTCTTTTATTCAGAACGTTGTTTCAGCTGATCTAAAACAATGGCCAAAACAATAATAATACCCTTTACAATTTGCTGCCAGTACGAACTAACTCCCAGCAAATCCATACCGTTATTTATAATTCCAATTATTAATGCACCACAAATCACTCCCCCCATGGAGCCTACACCACCCTTTAGGCTAACGCCCCCTACAACAGCCGCAGAGATAGCATCCATCTCATAACCGTCCCCAAGGAGAGGTTGCCCCGAAGCAATCCTACCTGACATCAGAATACTTGCAATTGAGGCAAGAACCCCGCCGATGATATACACCAACAGTATAATTCGTTCCGTTTTGATTCCAGAAATTTTGGCCGCCTGAATATTGTCTCCAACAGCAACGATATGCCTTCCAAATGGAGTATAAACCAATACTACAAACATAATAACCGCCAAAACCAACATAATGATGATTGAAATCGGAATCCCCATAATTTTCCCAGCCCCCCAATATTTGTAACTATCTGTCAAGCCTTTTATGGAATTCCCATCAGAATAAAGCATAGCGATACCATTGCAAGAAGTCATTGTACCCAAAGTAGCAATGAAAGGCGGAACCCGCAGTGCAGTGACCAGCAACCCGTTTACAGTGCCAACAACAACGCCAATTAACAACCCGATCAATATCGCAACAGAGGTTGGATAATTACCCGTCGCAAAAGAACAGGAAACTACTGATGTAACCGCGACGACAGAGCCTGGCGACAAATCCAGCCCACCACAGATCATAATGTACGCAGAACCAAATCCAATAATCGCAATAAATGAGACCTGGCGAACCAAATTTAATAAATTTCGTGTTGTGAAGAAAGTATCCGTCAGACAACTCATCAACACAATCATAAACAACAAAATAATCCATATTCCATACTTTATATATATCTCTCTCAAAAATCCTCTACGGTCTTTTACATTGTGCTTCAATTCAATTCCTCCTCCAAACCGGTTGCCATTTTCAATATATTCTCCTGCGTTGCTTTATCACGAGATAATTCTCCCGTCATTCTTCCCTCATGCATAACATATATTCTGTTACTCATTCCAAGAATTTCAGGCATCTCGGAAGAAATCATGATAATACATTTTCCCTTCTCTGCCAGCGATGCGATACACTGATAAATATCCGATTTTGCCCCAATATCAATTCCTTTCGTCGGCTCATCCAGTATAATGATATCCGGCTCTGTTAAAAGCCATCTTGATACAAGAATTTTTTGCTGATTACCCCCACTTAGTTTTGCAGTAGGCTGTTTGAAACTAGCAGTTTTGATTTTGAATTGTCTCTGAAAAACCGCATATTCCCTCTGCATCTGTTTATATTTTAAAAATAATCCCGAACAATGCTTTTTTAAACTTGGCATAAACATATTATCAAGGGATGATAGTGCAAGAAAAAGACCGGTTCTTTTCCTGTCCTCCGTCAAGAACGCTACCCTTTGGCGTACGGCATCCGCTGGAGACTTTATTTTTACTTCTTTTCCACATACAAAGATTTTTCCATCTGTCTTCTTTCGATAACCGAAAACAGTCTCCATTACTTCTGAACGCCCTGCACCTACCAGCCCAGCAAACCCAACAATTTCACCATATCTCGCTTCAAAACTTATTTTTTGAAACAAATTTGATACAGACAGATCTTCTACTCGAATAGCAACTTCTCCTGGAAGCGAAGAAACTTTAGGATAAAGCTGGCGAACTTTGCGCCCCACCATCATTTCAATGATCGAATTTTTATCAAGCTCTGAAATGCTGTAATTTCCAATCCATTGCCCATCTCTTAAAATTGTTATTTCATCTGAAACTTCAAATATTTCTTCCAATTTATGGGAAATAAAAATAAAAGATACTCCCTCATGCTTCAACTGATTAATAATTTTAAACAAATGTCGGCATTCATTTTCTGTCAGAGATGACGTAGGCTCATCCATTATTATCAGTTCTGAATGATAAGACACCGCTTTGACGATCTCCACCAGTTGCATTTGTGCTACTGTCAGATTTCCCATGATCTCCTGTGGTTTTAGCTGCGTAATTCCCAGCTGATCAAACAATTTCTGCGTATCGGCATACATTTTTTTATAATTCAGAATCCCCAGTTTGAATTTTGGTTCTCGCCCAAGAAATATATTTTCTGCTACTTTCATATTCGATAATGGGTTAATCTCCTGGTAAATCATAGAAATTCCTTTTTCAAGAACAATATTTATAGATGAATTGTGAAATACTTGATTTTTAAATAAAATCTCCCCACTGTCTAGTTTATATATTCCCATGAGGATTTTCATCAAAGTAGATTTTCCCGCTCCATTTTCCCCCAGCAGAGCATGTACACTCCCTTTTTTAATCTTTAATGAAACATCATCAAGTACCAGAACATCTGCAAAAGCTTTTTTAATATGGTTCATTTCCAATATGTAATCCTTCATCATAATCACTCTCCTGGAAATATTCATAAAATGCGGGAAGGTGCATCTCACCCTCCCGCGGATGACTAAGTCGCAATTATTATCTGTAATCCTCCACATTGTCTTTTGTAATTGGAACATACGGAACATCTACATACGTCTCTTTTTCAACGCTTTCTCCATTCGCCAGCTTTACAGCCCATTCACAGGCTGTTTTACAGATATTTTCTCCATCCTGAAGAACTGTAAAATAGTTAAATTCATCATCTGCTACAAACTCCAGCGCCTCGGATGATGCATCTACACCAGCAAAAATAATGTCCTTTCTCCCCGCATCAGCGGCTGCAAGTGCCGCGCCTATAGCCATCTCGTCGTTTCCAGCAATCACTGCATCAATTTCGTCACCAAAATCTGATTGTAGCCAGTTTTCCATTACAGACATTGCCTCGTCACGAATCCAATTAGCTGTAGATTCTGCAAGGATATTTATTCCCTCATATTTTTCCAAAACAGATTTCGCACCGTCCCATCGCTTATTTGTAGCATCATTTCCCAGAGAGCCGTAAAGAATCACAACATCGCCCTCCCCTTCCAACTGGTCAACTACATATTCCGCCTCGAAAATTCCTGAATTGGTATGGTCACTTCCCACCCATATATCATAACCGGAATCTGCAGGGTTTTGCCCACAGATTAACGGCACTGATTCTTCCTCACACATCTCCGTAATAGCATCACAGGTTGCACTATCAACAGGAACGATGACAATCGCATCCGCCCCTTTTGTCAATGCCATATCACACTGACTTACTTGCGTGTTTACATCCCCTTCCGCATCATAAATCGTAATTTCAGCCTGATCACTATTTTCGGATGCCCATTTCTCGTAAAATGCTTTGATTGATGCCTGAAAATCTTTTGTATCATTCATCAGAATATGGATATTTACGATTTCACCTGTTACAGTTTCCGCTTCAAATTCACTGTTTCCTGTATCAGAGTCTGAAGTGGAACTATCTCCACAAGCAGACAACAGTAAAATAGCACATGACAATACTGCAATTATCTTCACAAACCTACTTTTCATATTAATCCCTCCATACAATTATTTTTCATCGGCTATCTTCACAATTAATTTCGCGCGAAAAGTTAACGAACCAAGCAAAAATCATTCTATTATAATAACTTGATATTCGCTTGATTATTCAATATAGCAATATTATAAATAATATCTATTCACAATTCAGTTACCATATTTTATATAAAACTCTATTTTTTTTAGGTTGCCCAATCCCAAAAAAAGATAAAATATTCTTTTTAAACCTATGGATTTTAGTGTTATAACATAGAATTCTCTTAGCATTCTTACGTTAGTACTAAAGAAAATAAATGCTCCCTTCTAAGTGGCAAGTAATATTTCACTTGTCCACCTAGAAGGGAGCATATCAAGGGATATGTCCAAATCAACGTGACATCTTTTTTTATTGTCTTAATCCAGCACCAGTTTTGCCGTTCCGTAGATTCCCGCGTCATTGCCCAGTGTTGCCAGAACAATAGGAATATTTTTGCATGCCGGGAATGCATCCCTTCTGAAATACGGTTCAATTACCGAAATCAGTACCTCTCCGGCTTTGGACACGCCGCCTCCGATCACGATCCGCTCCGGATCTACCACACAGGAGAAGATCGCCAGAGCATTCCCCAGATATTCGCCGAACCTGCGCACCACCCGGGAGGCCAGAGCATCGTCCTGCTTATAGGCATCAAACACCGATTTTGCAGTAACCTTTTCTTTTCTTAACAGAGAATCCTCATCCGACTGCTCCAGCTCCTTATTGGCCAGCCTCACAATTCCCGTCGCAGCGGCCATCTGCTCCAGACATCCGTAATTGCCGCAGTTGCAGCGTTCCGTCTCACTGGGCTCCACGCAGGCGTGTCCGATCTCACCGGCAGCGCCGTGGGTTCCGGCAATGATTTTTCCGTTTACAATGATGCCGCCTCCCACGCCGGTTCCCAGCGTGACCATGATAAGATTCCGGCAGCCTTTGGCTGCTCCCTGCCACATCTCGCCCAGCGCAGCCACATTGGCGTCATTGCCCGCTTTCACCGGCATATCCAGCAGTTCTTCCATCTCCTGAACCAGGTTTTTGTATCCCCAGTGCAGATTTACGGCCCGTGATACCTCGCCAGCGTCATTGACCGGACCTGGTACTCCGATTCCGACGCCCTGCACTTCCTCCCGGCCTATGCCAAGAGAAAGCATCTTGGCTTTTACTTCCTTCACCGCATCGGGAATAATATATTTTCCCCCTTCTTCCAGGCGTGTGGGAACCTCCCACTTTTCCAGAAGCGTTCCATCCGTCCGGAAACATCCCAGCTTGATAGTTGTTCCCCCTACATCAATCCCAAAACAAAATGGTTTCATTTAAGCTACTCTCCTCTTTTTTTCATCATGTTGGCCTGCACGCGGTTATACAGCTCCTGTGCAGCGTTGTACCCCATTTTTTTCTGACGGTGATTCATGGCTGCAGCCTCAATGATCAGCGCCAGATTCCTTCCGGGGCGCACCGGTATCTCATACCTGGCAACACTGTTCCCCAGAAATTCTATCTGTTTTTGTTCCAGTCCCAGACGGTCATATTCTTTTTCACGATCCCATTCCTCCATCTGAATTACCAGATCTAGAGACTGGGTGTTCTTTACGCTTCCCACACCGAACAGCGTCTTGACATCAATGATTCCAATACCGCGCAGCTCAATAAAGTGACGGGTGATGTCCGGCGCCGAACCAACCAGCGTCTCATCACTCACTTTCCGGATTTCCACCACGTCGTCACTCACAAGACGGTGCCCTCTTTTCACCAGCTCCAGCGCCGCCTCACTTTTGCCGATTCCGCTTTCCCCCATAATCAGAACGCCTTCACCGTAAACATCCGCCAGAACACCGTGAATGGAAATGCAGGGAGCCAGCTGTACATTCATCCAGCGGATAATCTCCGCCATAAAATTGGAAGTCGTCCTGTCTGACACGAGCGTGGGAACCCGATATTTTTCCGCCAGCTTCAGCATATCTTCATCCGGCGTTGTTTTCGTGGTGAATATGACACAGGGGATCCCTTTGGAGATAAATCCCTCGTAGGATTTGATCTTTTCTTCCCTGTCAAGCCGCATCAGATAGGTATATTCCACATATCCGATGATCTGCACCCGCTCTGTGGCAAAATGCTCCAGATATCCTGCCAGCTGCAGGGCCGGCCTGTTGATATCGGGCATGGTTATCTCAATCTCATCCACGTCGATATCCGGCGTCATATTTTTCAGATTCAGGGTTTCAATAATTTTACTTAATTTTACTGCTTTCATTGGGATTCTCCTTTTCAGCGCTCTTAAAGTATCTGTTTTCAGTATAACACAGGACTTCCCTGCCCTTCAACAATCCTTCTGATCTTCTCCGTGAAAAAATGTGTAAACGCTGGCCGCGCTTCCCGCATTCATGGAAGGTACTCTCTCCAGCTCCTCTCTGGTGGCGTCCCGGATCTTTTCAATGGACTGGAAATACTTCATCAGCGCTTTTCTTCTGGCCGGTCCGATACCGGAAATATCATCCAGCACGGAATGCACCTGTTCTTTGCTTCTTCGCAGCCTGTGATACTCAATGGCAAACCGGTGAGCCTCATCCTGTATTCTTGTAATCAGTTGGAACCCCTGCGAGGTATGGTCAATGGGAATTTCCTCGTTTAGATAATACAGCCCCCTGGTACGGTGCCGGTCGTCTTTCACCATGCCGCAGACCGGTATGGCAAGGCCCATTTTATCGAGAACCTGGCAGGCCACATTTACCTGGCCCCGTCCGCCGTCCATCATGATCAGATCCGGAAAACGAACAAAGCTTCCCAGTTCATTTTCCGCCTCTTTCTCCTCCAGACCTCTGGTGAATCTCCTGGTCAGCACCTCTTCCATGCTGGCGTAATCGTTTGGACCTGTCACCGACTTTATTTTAAATTTCCGGTAATCGCTCCTCTTTGGTTTTCCTTTTTCGTAAACAATCATGGAACCTACCGACTCAAATCCGCTGGTATTGGATATATCGAAGGCTTCAATCCGGTTCAGTCCCGGAAGATCCAGCCATCCGGCAATCTCTTTCAGCGCTCCTATCGTTCTTCCTTCTTCTCTTTTCAGTCTTTCCCTGTCCTGCTCCAGCACCATCCTGGCATTCTGCCCCGCCAGTTCCACCAGCTTTTCCTTTGTTCCCTTTTTGGGCACCCGGATATGAACCTTCTGACCGCGTATTTTGGTCAGCCATTCTTCCAGCAGCTCTTTTTCCTCTATCTCATACTGTATCATCAGCTCACGGGGGACAAAGGGCGTCCCGGAATAGAACTGTTTTAAAAAACTGGCCAGAATCTGTGCTTTCGTATCCTCCTTCGCCACCTTGAGATAAAAATGATCTCTTCCAATCAGCTTGCCCTCCCGCACAAAAAAGACCTGCGCTACGGCATCGTTTTCATCTGCTGCTATGGCGATCACATCCTTGTCCTCCCCGTCGCTTCCGGTGATTTTCTGACGCTCACCGATGCGTCGGACGCTGTTAAGAAGATCACGGTATTCCACCGCCTCCTCAAACCGCAGCTCCTCCGAGGCCTGCTGCATTTTCTGCTCCAGCTCTTTTATGATTTCCTTATAATTTCCATTCAGAAAACCTATGGCATTATCCACATGCTTCCTGTATTCCTCCCGGGATATATAGCCCTGACAGGGGGCGGGGCACTGACCGATGTGGTAGTAGAGACAGGGTCTGTCCTTTCCCTGATCTCTGGGCAGATTCCGACTGCAGGTGCGCAGCCGGTACAGCTTTCGAATCAGTTCAATGCTGTCTTTTACCGCTCCCGCACTGGTATAAGGACCATAATACCGGCTTTTGTCTTTTAGCATTCTTCTGGCAAACAGCACCCTGGGAAAATCTTCTCCCACAGTCACTTTGATAAAGGGATAGCTTTTATCATCCTTCAGCATGGTGTTATATTTCGGGCGATGCTCTTTGATCAGATTACACTCCAGTACCAGGGCCTCCAGCTCGGAATCCGTCACAATATATTCGAACCGGGTGATTTTCGTCACCATCCGCTCAATTTTTACTCCTTTATTGCGGCTGCTCTGAAAATACTGCCTCACCCGGTTCTTCAAAATAACTGCCTTACCCACGTAGATGATTTCATCTTTGGGTCCATGCATAATATAGACTCCCGGCTTAGCCGGGAGTTTTTTTAATTCCTCTTCCAAATTAAACATCATTATGGTTCCTCCGGTTCCTCTGCCGGTACCGGCAACTCTTCCTCTTGAGGGATTCCCTTCACCTCGTGGAATATTTCCATAAATTCTTTTCCTGTAATCGTCTCTTTCTCAATCAGAAAAGCTGCGATTTTATCCAACACCTCACGGTTTTCCGTCAGAGCTTCCTTCGCTTTTTCATAAGAGGAGTGAAGAAGCTGCATGACTTCATGATCGATTTCCGTAGCTGTGTCGTCGCCGCAGTTTAACACTGTCCGTCCGTCCAGGTACTGATTTTCCGCACTGGCCAGTCCCATCAGTCCAAACTTCTCCGACATTCCGTACTGAGTAATCATAGCCCGTGCAATCTGGGTGGCCTTTTCTATATCATTTGCAGCCCCTGTCGTCACATTGCCGAAAACGATTTCCTCCGCTGCCCTTCCGGCCAGAAGACCCACCAGCATGGCTTCCAGCTCGCTTTTGGTATTCAGATATTTCTCTTCCTCCGGAACCTGCATCACATATCCCAGCGCCCCCATGGTACGGGGAACGATGGTAATTTTCTGCACCGGCTCCGCATCTTTTTGCAGAGCGCTCAAAAGAGCATGGCCGACTTCATGGTAAGAAACAATCCTCCGTTCTTCCTGACTGAGGATACGGTCCTTCTTTTCTTTTCCCACCAGAACCACTTCCACAGCCTCATAGAGGTCTTTCTGAGAAACCGCTTTCCGCTTGTTCTTTACCGCCAGAATAGCTGCTTCGTTGATCATATTGGCCAGATCCGAACCCACAGCGCCGGAAGTTGCCAAGGCAATGGCGTCCAGATCCACAGTCTCATCCAGAGACACATTTTTGGCATGCACTTTCAGAATATTGACGCGCCCCTTTAAATCCGGACGATCCACAATCACCCTCCGGTCAAAACGTCCCGGACGCAGCAGCGCAGGATCCAGAACCTCCGGACGGTTGGTGGCTGCCAGAATCAGAAGACCTTTGGAGGTGTCAAATCCATCCATCTCCGCCAGAAGCTGATTCAGTGTCTGTTCCCGTTCATCGTTTCCGCCGCCGTACCGGCTGTCACGGCTTTTTCCGATGGCGTCGATCTCATCGATAAAGATAATACAGGGTGCATTTTTCTTGGCCTCCTCAAAAAGATCTCTCACCCTTGAAGCGCCCACACCTACAAACATTTCCACAAAATCAGAACCGGAAAGAGAGAAAAAGGGCACATGAGCTTCCCCCGCCACAGCCTTGGCCAACAGCGTTTTTCCCGTACCGGGCGGTCCCACCAGCAGCGCTCCCTTGGGAAGCTTTGCTCCGATTTCCGTATATTTTGCGGGATTATGAAGGAAATCCACCACCTCCTGCAAGGACTCTTTCGCTTCATCCTGGCCTGCCACATCTTTAAAGGTCACTCCGGTCTCCTTCTGGACGTATGCTTTGGCCTTGCTTTTGCCTATGCCCATCACGCCGCCGCTCTTGTTCATATGCTTCATCAGGAAGGAAAGCCCCACAAACATCAGCACAATAGGCAGCACCAGACTCACCACCGCCGACAGAACGGAAGCCGCCATGTTGGGTTCCCGCTGTTCAAAGGAGATATCCGTTCCTTCCAGTCTTTCCGTCAGCGCAGTTCCATCCTCCATGGCAATGGTGGTATACTTGAACTCAATACCGTTAAGCTTCTGCTTTTTCGGAATGATCGTCAATGTATCAGATTCCATGATTACCTGATCCACTTCATCCTTTTCCACCATCTGGATGAATTTGTCATAACTAATCTGCTGATTCGCCGAACCGCTCAGAAACATGCTGAACACGTTCCAGAATATCAGTGTGACAAGAGTGCAGATTAATAAAATAAGCAGGGACTGCCTGTTCCTGGAGCCATTCCCGTCAGGCTTGTCCGGCTTTGTATTTTTCGGGTTTTGATCCATATTTATCCTCCTTGCAGATCCAAAAGCTGATGCTTTGGATACCCTTCTCATTATAAATACAAGAGTTCGATAAATCAATACGGATATTGTGAAATTACCGACACATTTCTAAACTTTTCCTAAAAAAAATTTTTTTCTGTCTACACTATTGTTACATCCTGTAGTATACTGTTTTCGTACGTAAAACATACCAAACAGGATAGGATGATAAATATATGGAAAAGAAACAAGGATTTGACAATCAAAAGTATCTGGAACTTCAGTCCCGCCGCATCCGTGAGCGCATCGCCCAGTTTGACGGAAAGCTTTATCTGGAATTCGGCGGAAAGCTTTTTGATGACTACCATGCTTCCAGAGTTCTGCCGGGATTTGAGCCGGACAGTAAGCTGAGAATGCTTCTTCAGCTTTCTGACCATGCGGAAATTGTAATTGCCATCAGCGCCCGCGACATCGAAAAAAACAAAATCCGGGGAGATCTGGGGATCACTTATGACACCGACGTCCTGCGTCTCATCGATGCTTTCAAAAGCAAAGGGCTTTTTGTGGGAAGCGTAGTTATTACCCAGTACTCCGGCCAGGACAGCGCCCTTCATTTTAAATCCCGCCTGGAAAAGCTGGGAATCAGTGTTTATATTCATTATACCATCGACGGCTATCCTTCCAATATACCGCTGATCGTCAGCGAACAGGGCTTTGGAAAGAATGATTATATCAAAACCTCACGCCCTCTGGTCGTGGTTACCGCTCCCGGACCGGGCAGCGGAAAAATGGCCACCTGCCTGTCTCAGCTTTACCACGAACACAGGCGGGGCATCCGCGCGGGATATGCCAAATTTGAGACTTTCCCCATCTGGAATATCCCCCTGAAACATCCTGTGAATCTGGCCTATGAAGCTGCTACGGCCGATCTTAACGATGTTAACATGATAGATCCTTTCCATTTGGAAGCTTATAATATCACAACGGTCAACTACAATCGGGATGTGGAGATCTTCCCGGTATTAAACGCCATATTTGAACAGATTTTCGGCACGAGCCCTTACAAATCTCCCACAGATATGGGCGTTAACATGGCAGGATACTGCATCTACGACGACGAAGCATGCAAAGAGGCATCCTGTCAGGAAATTATCCGCAGATATTATCACGCGCTGGCCGATCTGGCATCCGGCGCTGACAAAGAGGAAGAAACATATAAACTGGAACTGATTATGCGCCAGGCCGGCATTACTTCCCAGAACCGCAGCGTAATTGCCCCCGCACTGAAACGAGCGGAGGAAACAGACGCTCCCGCGGCTGCTCTGGCGCTCCCCGACGGCTCCATCATCACCGGAAAAACCTCAGAGCTTCTGGGTGCATGTTCCGCCATGCTTTTGAACGCTTTGAAAGTGCTGGCGGGTATCCCCCACGAGCGTCATGTGATTTCACCGGAGTCCCTCACGCCGATCTGTCTTTTGAAAACCCAGTATCTGGGCAGCAAAAATCCCAGACTGCACATGGATGAGGTGCTGATCGCCCTTTCCGCCACCGCCGCCTCCGATGATACTGCACGTAAAGTGCTGGAACAGCTTCCGCGGCTGAACGGATGCCAGGCTCACAGTTCCGTCATTCTCTCGGAAACAGATATGAAAACATTCAGCCGGCTGGGTATTCAGTTTACCACAGAACCGAAATATGAAAATGAACCGGCTGTCGGATGAAAAAAGGGGCTGTCGGGAAATAAACAGCCTATGATAATGGGGACGGTATGGTTC
>CAMMBV010000051.1 GCA_946494335.1 uncultured Ruminococcus sp.
GCCATGATCAATCCCATCCGGAAGATCGGCGCCCAGTATGTGGAGTATATCCGCACGCATCAGAAAATGTCCAAAAAGGAAGCCTGGGATATGGGTACTCGGATGCTGAAAAACATGCGTCTGCCGGAGCCGGATCATATCATGAAAAGCTACCCCTTCCAGCTCTCCGGCGGTATGCGCCAGAGAGTGGGGATCGCCATGGCAATGACCTTCCGGCCCCGGCTTTTGCTGGCGGATGAACCCACCAGCGCTCTGGATGTGACGACTCAGGCTCAGATTGTCCGCCAGATGGTGGAACTGAAAGAGCAGTATAATACAGGTATTATTATTGTAACTCATAACCTGGGAGTTGCCGCTTATATGGCTGACCGAATCATCGTGATGAAGGATGGATGTATTGTGGATGCAGGCGACAGAGAAAAGATTCTGCATGATCCGGCCAGCAGCTATACCAGGAACCTGCTAGACAGTGTTCCGGCGATGGGAGGTTACCGATTTGTCTGATACCCATGAATTAATATTGGAAGCGATACATGTGACAAAAAAATATCCGGCATCAGGCGGCCGCGTTCTGACGGCTAATCATGATATTAATCTCAATATGTACCGGGGCCGTACCCTGGGCGTAGTGGGGGAGAGCGGCTGCGGAAAAAGTACTTTTATGAGGATGGTAGTTTCTCTGGAAAATCCCACGGAAGGTGAGATCCTCTATCACGGTCAGGATATCACAAAACTGAAAGGGGAGAAGCTTCGCCTGCACAGGCAGAATATCCAGATGGTATTTCAGGATCCCATGGCGGCTTTCAGCCCGAAGATGAGGATTATGGATATCATATGCGAACCGCTCCTGAATTTTAAACGGATTAAAAAGAGCGAGAAAGAGGCGGTGGCCAGAAAGTATCTGGAAATGGTGGAACTGCCCGGCGATTTTGCCCTGCGCTATCCCCATAATATGAGCGGCGGCCAGAGACAGCGGGTTGGTATTGCTAGGTCTCTCACCCTGGAACCGGAGATTATTATCTGTGACGAAGCCACGGCGGCGCTGGATGTATCGGTACAGAAGACTATCATTGAGCTGCTGGTAAAGCTTCAGAAGGAAAAGAATATAGCCATAGGTTTTATCTGCCACGACGTGGCTCTGGTGCAGGCGCTGGCTCACGAGGTGGCGGTAATGTATCTGGGTAATATTGTGGAAGTAATGCCCGGGGACAGGATAGCAAAGGGATGCATGCATCCTTATACGAAGGCATTGCTTGGCGCTGTATTTGATCTGAAGATGGACTTTGACAAACCTATCGAGAGTATTGAGAGCGAAGCACCCAGTCCGCTGGATGTGCCGGCGGGCTGTCCTTTTCAGGACCGTTGCGACCACTGTATGGAGAAATGCAAAAAAGAACGCCCGGTGTTAAAACAGGTGGGAAAGGATCATCAGGTGGCCTGCCATCTGTATTAAGGCGTAAGCAACAGGAGGTGTGACGTGAAAAAAAGAGGAAGAGTAATTTTATTACTGGTTTTGTCTTTCCTTCTTTTACTGTCCTTTGTAAGGTGCGGGGGAAAGGAGGAAGAGGAAACTCATAAAATAGGCATATCGGTGTTCAGTCCTTCGGATCCGGAGCTTTCCATGTTCTGCGATTATTACCGGGATTATATCGCCGAAAGCTTTCCCGTGGAATTTCTGGTATCGGATACGCTGAATTCTGCGGAGGATGAAATTGAATTTATCAATGAGATGAAGGAACAGGGAGTGGAGGGAATTATTTCCTTCTACGGACTGGAGCTGGAGCGCGTCGTTTCAGCCTGTGAGGAAAACGAGATGTATTACGTGCTGGGTTCCGGCTCTGTCAGTGACGAAGAGTTTGAGGCGGTGAAGGACAATCCCTGGTTTCTGGGCGTAATCGGACCGAACAGCGACGAAGAATTTAATGCAGGAAGGGATATGGCGGAAAATTTTGCAGATCAGAGCGCGCTTTCCTTTTTGATCGCCAGCGGCGGAGCCCAGGATGGCGGAAACTTCATGCATTATACCCGAGTGGAAGGAATGCTGACGGCGCTGGAAGAAAAACTGGGTCTGACCTATAGTGATTCTATAGAAAATCTGGCCAGGTCTTCCGGGGTAACTCAGATAGAAACAGGAAGAGATGATGTAAAAATCGTTATCTCATCGGGCTATTTCCAGTCAGATGAGGGGCTGGCCAATCTGGAACAGGCTCTTAAGGCAGATGACTATGATGCCCTTCTCTCAGCGGTAGGTATCAACGATGTGATGAATCTTTTGACCAGCGATATGGAAGATGGGCAAAAGAGTATGCTGACCGGCGTAGTGGACTGCTTTTCAGAGGAAAATTATGAGGCGGTGGAGAAAAAGGATGCGTCGGGACAATCCCTGCTTAATTATGTAAAGGGGAAATATGCTTCTATGGTGGCGCCGGCTTTTGCCGCCATGTTCAATGCACTGGAGGGAGACGCAGATGTGGTGAAACCGGACGGCACGGCGTTTCGTCTGTATCAGAGCTACTGGAATGCTGCCAGTGAAGAAGAATACATTCAGCTGTTTAATTACACCCAGAATATTTATGAAAATGCCTACAGCAGTGTGGATCTTATGGAAGTCATCCGGGCCTATGATGAAGATGCAGACTTTGCGAAGTTTGAAAAGCTGACGCAGGCCAGTGATATCGAGTCTGTAAGAGAAAGGCTGAAAGGATAAAGGAAGAGGAACAGGAGGATAAACAGGATTGAATATAGGGAATTTGGAAGTGAAAGCGGGAGAAAAACAATCTGGTTTTATAAAGGTGGATGGCTGCGGTTATGAGATGCCGGTTACGGTAATCTGTGCGGGAGAAGGAAAGACGGCGCTTATTACAGCCGGAGTCCACAATGCAGAATACGTGGGAATTCAGGCGGCCATTGAGCTGGCTCGGGAAATTACGCCGGAGCAGATTGAAGGTACGGTGATTATCGTTCCCCTGGTCAATGTCAGCGGCTTTGTACGCCGCACGGCCAGTATGGTCTATGAGGACGGAAAAAACCTGAACCGTGAGTTCCCGGGAGCCGTAAACGGAACGGTGGCTGATCAAATCTGCCATACCGTTGTGTCAAAGCTCTTTTCCAAGGCGGATTTTTACGTGGATCTGCATTCCGGAGACTGCTATGAGGATTTGCGTTCATACGCTTACTATGTCGGTCCGGCAGAAGCAGGTGTAAGAGAAAAATCCTTCCAGATGGCCCGGAGGGTGAAAGCCGGATGCCTGGTGGAATCCCAGTGCACCACGGGAGGAGCCTATAATTATGCCAGCACCATTGGCATTCCCAGTATTCTGATTGAAAGAGGCGGACGGGGTCTTTGGAGCCGGGAAGAGGTGGATCAGGATAAAGAAGATGTGAAACGGATTCTGGCCTTTTTAGGCATATTAAAAGATTATGTGGAAGAACCGGAGCCGGTAAAGGAAACACTGCTCTTTCAGGATGCGGTTTATGAAAATGCTCCTGAGACGGGATGCTGGTATCCAGCCTTCAAGCCTGGCGATTTCTTTAAAAAGGATGACGTCCTGGGAAGTGTCAGAGATTATTTTGGCAATACTCTCCACGTGTGCAGGGCGAAAGACGACGGCATGATACTGTATCAGGTGGCCAGCCTGAATGTTTTAAAAGACGGTCCCATGGTAGCCTACGGCATACAGCCGAAGAAGGTGGCGGATGAATAAGAAGAGTGAAAGAGGAGATCTGACCAGGGGTCCCATTGGCAGACAGCTTCTGCTGTTTGCCCTGCCTCTTCTGGGCGCCAGTCTGATCCAGCAGCTGTATAATACGGTGGATTTGTTCTTTGTGGGAAATCTGCTGGGGACGAAGGCCACTGCGGCTGTGGGGGCCAGCTCTCTTCTTACCAACTGCATCGTAGGTTTTTTCACCGGTCTTTCGATAGGGACCGGTGTTATTGTTGCTCAGGCGGCTGGGGAACAGAATCGCGGGAAAATACACAGAGCGGTACATACGGCCATGGGACTTTCACTGGCCGGCGGTGTGGTTATGACGCTGCTGGGACTTTTGCTGTCCCGGCGGATTCTTGTCTGGATGAATACGCCGGGGGAGATACTGGAACAGGGACTTTTCTATATCCGTATTTATCTGTTGAGTATGACCCCGCTTTTTGTGTATAATATGAATGCCGGCATTATCCGCGCCGGAGGAGACTCCAGGACGCCCATGCTGTTTCAGCTGCTGGGAGCAGCTGTCAATATTGTCCTGGACTGGGCCGCCATGGGATGCCTGGGGCTGGGAGTGGAGGGGGCAGCAGGCGCCACTGTTTTATCCCAGCTGATAGCAGCCGGCTGTTCTGTGGTTTATCTGGCCAGGAGAAAGGATGAATACCGCCTGTCATTAAAAGAAATGAAAATCGACAGGGGAATTCTCGCCGGAATACTGAATCTGGGCGTACCGGCAGGGCTGCAGAACATGGTGATTACCATTTCCAATATTTTTGTGCAGACTGCCATCAACGGTCTGGGTGTTGGCGTTATCGCCGCCTTTACCGCCTATTTTAAAGTGGAACTGCTGATTTATCTTCCGATTATGGCCTTCGGCCAGGCTGCCACCACCTTTGTGGGGCAGAATCTGGGAGCCGGGGAGAAAGGGCGGCTGAAAAAAGGTGTAAATGTCTGCATTGCTATGGGAATCGTATTTGCAGTGGCCATGGCCGCGATCCTGCTGCTGATGGGAGACGTTGTGTTTGGACTGTTTAATTCAGACAGGGAAGTGATAGAAATGGGAATGCGGATTATCCGTGTGACCTTCCCCTTTTACTGGCTTTATGTGCTTCTGGAGATTCATGCGGACGCGCTGCGGGGAATCGGCCAGTCCATACCTCCCATGGTGCTGATTATGCTTTGTATCTGTGTATTTCGGACGGTTTTGCTTTTTGCCTTCAACAGCATCTGGGGAAGTCTGGAGGCAGTGGCGGCAGTCTATCCCTGTGCATGGATGGCAGCGGCGGTCTGCCTGAGTGTTTACTGGATGAAAGTTCGGAAGAAACTTTGAGATATTCCGGATTATAATGAAAAGGAGACAAAAAAACAAATGCAATTAAAGCAGCTGCAGTTTTTTGTGGTGAGCGTGGATATGGGAAGCTTTAAAGCGGCGGCGGAGGTGCTTTACACTTCCCAGCCCCATGTCAGCAAAACCATCAAAGCGCTGGAAGAGGAACTGAACATCCTGCTCCTTAACCGGAAGGCAAAAGGAGTTGTGATGACGGAGGAAGGCCGGAAGGTCTATGAGTATGCGGCAAAGATACTGCGCAATATGGAAATGATCGGAAAAGTGCAGGAGGAGCAGAAAACGGACCGGTTTGCTCTGTCCGCCAGCTTCGGCGCAGGCATGTCCCGCCTTTATATGGATTTTTACAGCGGGTATCCCAATAAAAATATCCGATTTCAGTTCCTGGAAGGGACGGTGGAGGAAGTCATGCAGGATCTGCACAAACACCGCTGTGAGATGGGATTCGTATCCATTGTGCAGAATCAGTATTTTGCTTTTCTGGATATTCTGCGCCATAAACGGCTGAGTTTTCATCTGGTTAAGAAGACGCGGCCCTGCCTTTTTGTCGGTCCTTCCCATCCGCTGTACCGGGAAAAAGAGGCGGATCCCGGCATGCTGAAAAGTATGGAACTGATACAGCCCAAGGAAGAATTTTTTTCCTGTGCCGGTCATCTGGGACATTTAAAAAGCGGAGTGGATTTTTTTGAACATGTTCCCAAAGCAGTGACTACAAACAGCAGTGATCTGATCTGGCAGATTTTAAGGTTTTCTCCTGTGGCCTATGTGGGCAGCCATCTGATGAAAAAACGTTTTGCGTTGGATGGGATACATTGTATTCCCATTGGAGCGGATACAAATGAAATATATTTCGGGTATATAAAAAGAATACGGGACGGATTAAGTCCCATGGGAGAAGAATTTCTCCGTTTTGTAAAGAAATCCCTCTAGTACGGGGGATTTCTTTATTAAAAAAAGACAATTCATCATATTCAGTAGTATTCAGCCAGCAGGCCCCAGATTAACCTGCGCATTCTTCCTGATTCTTTTGCTGCCGGCTGAACTGTTACAATATTCACAAAATATTAAGAATTGTAGAGTTGTATCTGAGGACGGAAAAATGGTATACTTAACACAATGTCTTAATTAATGATGAAGGGGAGAAGTCACAGAAAGGGGTAAGGACGTATGGCTTTTAAATTAAAGGTTACACCTGAAATGGAGGCATTGACAGATATCTGCGTGCAGAACAGTAAGATGGATGTGTCTCTTTATGCAAAATACGATGTGAAAAGAGGCTTAAGAGACGTCAACGGCAAAGGCGTGCTGGCGGGCCTGACACAGATTTCCAATATTGTTGCATATGACAACGTTGACGGAAAGCAGGTACCCTGTGAGGGAAAACTCTACTACCGGGGATACAGCATTGAAAAACTGACGGACGGTTTTTTAAGCGAAAAGCGTCAGGGATTTGAGGAAGTGACTTATCTTCTTCTGTTCGGAAAACTGCCGGATGAGCAGCAGCTTGCCGATTTTAAGAAAATACTGGCATCCCAGAGATCTCTGCCTACAAACTTTGTGCGGGACGTTGTGATGAAAGCGCCCAGCCGTGATATGATGAATACTCTGTCCAGAAGTGTACTCACGCTGTATGCTTATGACAACAATGCGGATGATATTTCTCTGCCCAACGTATTGCGGCAGTGTCTGAATCTGATCAGTGTTTTCCCCATGCTTTCCGTATACGGATACCATGCCTATAATCATTATATCAGAGGAAAAAGCCTTTATATCCACCATCCGGCCAGAAACCTGTCCACGGCGGAAAATATACTGAGGATGCTCCGGCCGGATAAAAAGTATTCCCAGCTGGAGGCGACTATTCTGGATCTGGCGCTGGTGCTTCATGCCGAGCACGGCGGCGGAAATAATTCCACCTTCACCACCCACGTCGTATCTTCATCGGGGACGGATACGTATTCTGCCATTGCGGCGGCGCTGGGTTCCTTAAAAGGACCCAAGCACGGCGGCGCCAATATCAAGGTGATGAAGATGTTTGACGATATGAAAAACACTATTCACGATCCGACGGATGAAGAGGAGGTCGCAGATTATCTGACGCGGCTTCTCCACAAGGAAGCCTTTGACAAAAGAGGACTTATCTACGGCATGGGCCATGCCGTTTACTCCATATCGGATCCCAGAGCAAAGATATTTAAAAAATTTGTGGAGCAGCTGGCTCACGAAAAGGGAAGAGATGCAGATTTCCAGCTTTACTCCATGATCGAGGAGATGGCGCCGAAGATTATCGGAAAAGAACGTCATATTTATAAAGGCGTCAGCGCCAATGTGGATTTCTACAGCGGTTTTGTCTACAGTATGCTGGATCTGCCGATGGAACTGTATACCCCTATGTTTGCCATTGCGCGTATCGCAGGCTGGAGCGCTCACAGAATGGAAGAGCTGATCAATACGGATAAGATTATCCGTCCGGCCTATAAAAATATCAAGGATGAGGAACAGTACGTTCCCCTCCACGAGAGATGACTGGAGAAGACGAAAGATGCTGAGTCGGTTCTATCCGGATGCATGGGTTGATTCCACGTATCAGATTGATTTTGAAAAGATATACGAAAAGGGGTTCCGGGGACTGATATTTGATATTGACAATACCCTGGTGCCCCACGGCGCTCCCGCTGATCAGCGGGCCATCGCGCTGTTTTTGAGACTGAAGGAGCTGGGATTTTCCTGCTGTCTGCTGTCGAACAATCAGATAGAAAGGGTATCTTCCTTTAATGAACCCATTCAGGTGTTCTTTATTGAAAATGCCCATAAGCCTTCTGTGAGGAATTACCGCAGAGCCATGGAGATGATGGGGACCGATGAAAAGACCACACTTTTCATCGGCGATCAGCTTTTTACCGATGTGTACGGCGCAAAACGTGCCGGGCTGAAGTCTGTGCTGGTCAGTCCCATCCATCCAAAAGAAGAAATTCAGATCGTACTGAAACGATATCTGGAGAAAATTGTGCTTTTCTTTTATAAGCGGAAGACAGGAGGAAAAAAACAGTGAATCATATTATTTTGATAGGCTTTATGGGCTGCGGCAAAACCAGCGTGGGGCAGCGGCTGGCTCACGCCTGCGGACTGCCCTTTGTGGACATGGACGACGTGATCAGAAAAGAGGCAGGGATGGAAATAACCGAGATCTTTGATCGGTACGGCGAAAGATATTTCCGAAAGCTGGAGACGGAGGTTTTAAAAAAGCTCAGTCAAAGCCAGGAAAGGATGATTATTTCCGCCGGCGGCGGGATGGCTGTGGAACCGGAAAATCAGCCGATACTGGCAAAGATGGGAACCGTGGTGCTTCTGGAGGCTTCGGTGGACACTCTTATGACACGGCTGAAAAACGACAACACACGCCCCATGCTGCAAGGAGGCGAATTGCGCACAAAAATCGAAACCCTGCAGGCGAAGAGAAAGTCCATCTACGAAAGCGTATGCGATGTGCGGATTGTAACGGATGGAAAGGATTTCTCACAGATTGTGGATGAAATTCGCAGCATTGAAAAAAGCAAGCAGCCATAAAACCAGTATTTACAGGTTTTATGGCTGTTTTAGATGATTCCTTTCCGCTGCAAGTAATTTATGCTGCCTGCCATAATACGATACCCTCCTTTCTCATGTTCTTGTAGAAGGGCATGATATTTTTCCACTCCTGAAATTTGTCATCGTCAATTAAGATAACGGATAAAACTTTGTCATATTCTAATTCGAGATCGACAATAAAATCAATCATTTGTTCGTGCATTTCTTTTGTGTAAGATTTTACAATTACAGCAATATCAATATCAGATTCTTCAGTCTGTGTGTTCCTGGCGACAGAACCATATAAAATGATATTTACAATGGAATTGTGAAAAATATTGATAAGTCCGGGAACGAGTTCGGTTGGTACAGCATTTTGCATATTCATATTAATCACCCCTGGTTGTTTATCATCATTACCTTAAGTTGAGCTTATTATACCAAATAACTGTATACCTTCCAATGGAAAAAAGGAGATTTTATTATGGGAAATTCGCAGCATTGAAAAAAATTAGTTGAAAAAATAGAGGATATCATATAAAATAAAGCATAGCGAAGTTATATGCGGTATTAAGGAGGAATAGCTGTATGATATCAGCAGGAGATTTTAAAAATGGTGTTACACTGGAAATAGATGGCAATGTCGTTCAGATTATTGAATTTCAGCATGTAAAACCTGGAAAGGGTGCGGCCTTTGTCCGTGCTAAATTAAAAAATGTAATTAACGGCGGCGTTGTGGAAAAAACATTCCGCCCCACTGAGAAGTTCCCGCAGGCTCGTATCGAGCGTCAGGATATGCAGTATCTTTACAGTGACGGGGATCTGTTTAATTTCATGAATATGGAAACTTATGATCAGATCGCGCTGAACAAGGAAACCATCGGGGATGCCCTTAAATTCGTAAAGGAAAACGAAATGGTTAAGATCTGCTCTCATAACGGCAATGTATTTGCTGTGGAAGCTCCGCTTTTTGTGGAACTGGAAGTTACCGAGACAGAACCCGGATTTAAAGGCGATACCGCACAGGGAGCCACAAAACCGGCTACTGTTGAGACGGGAGCTACCGTAAACGTACCTCTTTTTGTAGAGACTGGGGACAAGATCAAGATCGATACCAGAAGCGGCGAATATTTATCCCGTGTCTGATTGGCGAGATCAATTGAAAATACTGGCTGCTCAGGCGTCTGCCTGAGCAGTATCTGTTCTTTTCCGGCACATTCGTGCATTTTATTTCACTGATAAATTTTACAATTGAATCATTATGCAGGATTTTCCATGGCTGCAGAAATTCTGACATGCCATTGAAAAAATAAAAAAAGAAAGGATGATTGTTTGGACTACAATGCATTCAAAACAACGTTAAGGGAACTTGTACAGCAGACCATGGGGCCGGAATATCTGGTGTCCGTGGAAAGGATTCCGAAAAATAACGGAGTCTTCCGGGAATGTATGGCGATCCGCCGGCAAAAGGAAAATGCAGCGCCGGCGGTGTATGTTAAGCCGTACTTCGAGCGGTTTAAGAAGGGGGTGACATTGGAAGAACTGGCCGGGCAGATGATAAAGGAGTACCGGGACAGCCGGGTGGAATTTTCCCCGGAGTTTATCATTCCAAAAGATTTTGAAGCTGCGGCTTCCTGCATCTGTTATCGTCTTGTAAACTACGAAAAAAACAAAGAAATGCTTAAGACCATGCCTCACAGGCAGATTCTGGATCTGGCGCTGATCTATTACTGCAGAATGGAAGATTCCTGCGGCCGTCCGGCGGCTGTTTTGATTCACGATTCTCACAGACTGATGTGGAATGCGAAGGAAGAAGAGCTGTTTGCCAGGGCCAGGGACAATACCTGCCGTATTCTGCCGCCCTATATGGGAGGGATGATGCAGGTGATCTGTGATACGGAGTGGGATAATCTTTTTGACAACCGGACAGATGGCAGATGGCGGGAAGAGAATATGTACGTGCTCACCAATAAAGAGAAGTGCTATGGCGCCGTATGCTTTTTGTACCCTCAGGCGCTGGAAAAAATAAGCAGCATTTTTGAAAGCAGTTTCTACATACTGCCCAGCAGTATTCATGAATCCATCATCGTGCCCGATTCCGGGCAGTTTTTCCCAGAAGATTTACAGTTGATTGTGCAGGATGTAAACGGCCATTATGTGTCTGAAGAGGAGATCCTTTCCGATCATGTCTATTATTATGATAAAGACAGAAAAATTTTGAAAATGGAAAAATAAGCTTTTTTCTTTACAATTCCCTGAGGATATGGTATTATTATCAGGCATGGTATGAACAGCCATGGGATGCATCTGTAGCTCAGGGGATAGAGCAGTGGTTTCCGGTGCCACGTGTCGGGGGTTCGAATCCCTCCAGATGTGCTGGTATTTTGCGACGGGGAATACCGATTGACAAAGGAGGTCATATAAGTTTGGATAATTTTAGAGAATGGCTTTCTGACAATCTCAGATATATCCTGCTTGGACTTTTTATTATTCTTGCATTGGCAGTAATTTTCCTGGCTATCCGTTTTATTTCGTCAAGAGTTGATACGGAGGATGCATCTGTGCAGACACAGCAGGAAACTCAGGACGACAGTGAGGCGCCGGCAAAAGAGCCGGAGACAACACAGGAGCCTTCCGTTACGCCGGAAGAAGCAGAAGCTTCGCTTGAGAAAGCGGCGGATACGGAAGTGACGACGGTGATTCAGACTTATTACACGGCGCTGGGAAACAGAGATACAGCGGGTATCAAGAGCGTAGTGGACAGCCTGGATGCAGCGGAAGAGGCAAAGATTACCAACGATACCTATATAGAAAATTACGGTAATGTAGAAACATATACAGTGGAAGGGCCTTCAGAGGGAACTTATGTAGTGTATGCAAAGTATACGTATAAGTTTAACGGCATTGATACGGAAGTTCCGGGACTGAGCCGTCTGTATGTGTGCACGGATGAGAGCGGAAAGCTTTATATCGCTACAAAAGAGCAGGATGAACAGACTCAGGAATACATAGAGAACACGCTGGATTTGAAAGAAGTTCAGGAACTGAGGGAAGAAGTTGAAAACGAATATAATGCTGCGCTGGAGAGCGATGAAGAGCTGAATGATTTTGTAAACAGTCTGGGAATCGGAACATCAAAGGCAGCCTCAGCGGAGACGGGCGAATACGTTACCGTAAAAAGTGACTGTAATGTACGGTCAGAGCCCAGCGAGGAAGGGGAAATCCTCGGGAAGCTGGGAGAAGGCCAGCAGGTTACCAAGATGGGCAGTCAGGATAACTGGATTGAGATAACTTATGAAGAACAGACGGGATACGTCAGAAGTGATATGTTTGAGTAAAAGCAAAACTGTTATGAATATCAAAGCAGATATTCATAACAGTTTTTTCACTTTATAACGCGGAAAATTTTGAGAGGAGAGAACAGATATGTGGAAAAAGGCAATTTGTCCCTACGACTGCCCTGCATCCTGCGGGCTGCTGGTCAGAGAGGAAAACGGTAAAATTCTGGAGGTAAAAGGCGATAAAGACCATCCCGCGACCCGGGGAGTGATCTGCGAAAAAATGAAAGGGTATCCCAGTTCCTTGTATAGCCCGGACAGGCTGCTCTTTCCCATGAAAAGAATCGGGAGAAAGGGAGAAGGAAAATTCACCCGGATATCCTGGGAAGAAGCTGCGGCTGAGATTGCCGGGCAATGGAAAAATATCATCAGTGAGTGGGGAAGCCAGGCCGTGCTTCCGGCGGTTTATTCCGGGGTGATGAGTGATATCCAGAGAAACTGCGGACATGCTTTTTTCAACAGGATGGGAGCCTCTGAGATTGTGATGACGCTTTGTTCCACAGCCAAAGGGGAAGGGTATCGCCAGGCCATGGGAAATACCCCTTCCCTGGAACCGGATGAGCTAAGAGACAGCGATCTGTGCCTGATATGGGGATGTAATGCCAAGGCCACCAGAATTCACAGTCTCATAGACAGAATTAAAAAAAGAAAAGAGGGCGGGAGAACCGTTCTTATCGAAACGTACAAAAATCCCACAGCCGATTATGTGGATCAGGTGGTGCTGGTGCGGCCGGGGACGGACGGAATGCTGGCGCTGGCTATGATGCATGTACTGGTGCGGGAGCATATGACAGACGAACCGTTTTTAAAAGAAAAGACAGAGGGGTTTGAGATTTTCCGAAAGACCCTGAAAGAATACACGCCAAAAAGAGCGGAGGCGGTTACGGGAGTGAAAGCGGAAATAATTGAACAGCTGGCAAAAGATTACGGGAAAGCCAAGGCCCCCGGCATTTTGCTGGGCAGCGGAAACTCCCGCTACAGAAACGGAGCCATGACAGTTCGGATTATTACCCTGCTTCCTGCTCTTGTGGGAGCCTGGAAAAAGAAGGGCGGCGGGTTATGCGGCTGCCGGGTGACGAAAGGATCGCTGATTAACCTGGATCTGATTCGACGTCCCGATTTTCGCAGGAAACCGGCGGAAAAAGTCAATATCAATCAGCTGGCCGGCGCCCTTTCCAGGCGGGAAAATCCTATAAAAAGCCTCTATGTATACGGTCTGAATCCGGCCAACACAGTCAGCGACCAGAAAATGCTGCTGAAAGGCCTTGAAAGAGAAGACCTCTTTACCGTGGTCCATGAGCGGTTTCTGACGGATACGGCCCGGTATGCGGATATCCTGCTGCCCGCCACATTTTCTCCGGAGCAGACGGATATCTATCGGGCATACGGGTGTCCCACCCTGGCCTATGCAAAAAAAGCGGTCCGGCCGGCGGGTGAGTGTAAAAGCAACTGGGATACCTTCTGCCTGCTGGCGGAGGCCATGGGATTTACTGAGGATTACTTTCAAAAAAGTGAAGAGGAGATGGCAAAATGTATTCTGTCTCAGCCAACGGCATATCTGAAACAGCTGTTTCCAAAGGCAGCGCAGCATCCGGAGGCGGGAGAATGCATGAAACCGGAAGGGCAGGATCATCTTCAAATCGAAACGGAAAGCGGGAAAATACTCTTTGTCAATGAATCAGAGACAGAAAAAATACCCCGGTACATCCCGGTGGAGGAAACACAGACGTATCCGCTTCATCTGGTGGCGGCTCCTTCTGTGTATACATTAAACAGCGGCTTTTTGGATCGTAAGGATCTCAAAAAAAGAAGAGGAGCGATGACGCTGAAGATTCATACCCGGGATGCAAAGGTACGGAATATCAGAAACGGACAGAGAATCTTCTGCTTTAACGATCTGGCCTGCGTGGAGTTCATTGCGGAAGTGACGGAGAATCTTCTGCCGGGCACGGTGGTTGCAGAAGGGGTCTTCGATCTGGCCGGTTCACTCAACGGCTACACGGTGAACGCCCTTCATCACCAGTATCTGTCAGACTGCGGAGAGGCTACAACGCTTAATGACAACCGGGTGGAAATCAGGCCGGCAGACAAAAGGTCATTGCAAGAATTATAAATTGTGGGCGGGGAAAAAAGAAAAAGCACCTGATTTGACGGGATTTTAAAGCAGGATTTCTATAGCGGGAAAGCCATTTTCAACCTATAATAGTCTTAACAACAAGGGGAAAGACAAAAAAAGAAAACAGAAAGTAATTTCTGAAAAAGGAGGCAATCAGGTGAAGAAGTGGAAATATGCCGTGTCTTCTGCGGACGATGCACCTTCTTCCTCGCCGATTCTGCTGAAGGGTTCCATATGTGAGAATCTGAAAACAGCATCAGAGCTGGGGTATCAGGCAATTGAGGTACATACGAGGCCGGATGAGGATTTTGATTATGAAGCCATCCAGAAAGCGGAAAAAGAGTATGGCGTGAAGGTGGCTATGATCATTACAGGCAGACTGAATACAGAAGGAGAATGCAGCCTTATTGATGACAGGCCTTATGTGACGGATGCAGCGATGAAAGGCATGGAAGCGTATGTGGATATTGCAGGAAAAATGCAGGCGGATCTGGTGATTGGCTGGGTCAGAGGAAGAGTTCCGGCAGGCGCTGATTCGAAAAAATATCTGAGACGGCTGGCTGGCCATTTAAAAAAGCTGGCACAGTATGCAAAAAAGAAAAATGTAAGGCTGAATCTGGAGCTGCTCAACCGATATGAATCCAATATCCTGCTTACAGCGGATGAGATCATGGAATTTCTGGAGGAGTATAAAATTGACAACCTGTATGTACATCTGGATGCGTTTCACATGGGCATTGAAGAGGGCGATCCGGTGAAAGCCATTGAAAGATGCAGCGGCAGGATCGGATATTTTCATCTGGCGGACAATTCCAGAAGATACCCGGGCACGGGACAGTTTGATTTTAAAAAGATTCTGGAAGCCCTTGAGGCGGCAGACTATGACGGATATTTATCCGTGGAATGTCTTCCCTGGCCCAGTGAGCTGGAGGCTGCAAAGGAAGCTCTGGCTTATATGAAACAAGTTGAAGTTGCTTAAGAAATCACGCAAAATAAAATTTTAATTCAAGGAGGATTTGAAAAATGTCAAAATGGCAAATTCCCGCGCAGGGCGGCAACATGGAAGCTCCCAATGGTATTTATTACCAGAATATGACCAATAAAGAAGTAGCTGAACGTCTGAAAAAAAATGACGTTATCCTGATTCCGGTAGGTTCTACAGAAAACCACGGACCATCCGCTCCATACGGCGAAGATACTTATCTGGATACCCGTCTTTGCGAGCAGGTTGCAAAAGCTACCGGATGTACCGTGGCTCAGCCCATCTGGTACGGTTCTCACCCCTATCATCATCTGGGACAGAAAGGAACTATCATGATTCCGGAAGAAATCCTTGCAGATTATCTGTGCTACGTATTCGCAGGATTCTGGAACACCGGATTCCGCAAAATGATCGTTGTAAACGGACATGGACAGGATTACGTAATCCCGCTGGCAATCCATAAATTCGGAAAGAAATTCCAGGTTCCCGGCATCATCCTTTACACACACTTCTGGAACTGTGCAAAAGAGCAGATGGATACGAAAGAGGGCGGCGGTCCATACGATACGCCTTTCGTACATGCAGATGAAGTTGAGCAGTCCTGGTGTCTGGGCCTGTTCCCGGAATTCATCAAAAGAGCCGATGAGGTTGAGACGAAAGCTTATCCGCTTCTTCCTCCGGGACATATCAACAACTCTGCAGAGCGCGGCGTAGGTCCCATCAAATGGTACAATGCATTTGGTTCCTGTGCAATGGAATGTATCGTACAGCCGGAAGGCGTTATCGGAAATCCAAAACTGGCTGATGCTGAAAAAGCACGTGTTGGAATTGAGAGAACGCTGGATTATCTGGAGAAACTGGTTAATGATATTCTGGAAAAATATCCGGCAGGAGAGCTTCCGCCAATCGATATGATGACCCAGAGAAAACGGGAAGATATCGAAGCCGTTATCAAAGGACCCAACGAGCCGGGCGGACGTCACATCTACACATTGACATATTAATAATCGAAAGAAAACAGCCGGGACAGCAGCGCTGCTGTCCGGCACATAAATAAAAAATATAGAATGAAAATGGAGGATATAAAAATTATGAAATGTAAACAGGCTTTTATGTACGGACCTCATGACCTGAGAATTGAAGAAGTGGAACTGCCGCCTTTAAGAGACGACCAGATTCTGATCAAACTGGTTGCCTGCGGTATCTGCCAGTCTGACGTAGAGTGCTTCGAAGGCGAATCTGCAGAAGGACGTTATGACCTTGGCCCCTACACACCCGGTCATGAATGGGTAGGAAAAGCCGTTGAGATCGGTAAAGATGTTACTTCTGTTAAAATCGGTGATAAAGTGGTAGGCGACTGCGTTATTCCCTGCCATCAGTGTGCAAACTGTAAAGACGGCAAGATGTCATCTGCCTGCCTGAATATGCGCGAAGTAGGTTTCCGTCCCGACTCACCGGGAGGATTTGGCGAATACATGATTCTGGAAGAAGCGTATACCCATGTAATTCCGGATGACTGGAGTAATGAAGTTGGTATTTTCGTAGAAAACTTCAACGTTGGTTACTGGGGCGTATGGGGCAACGGATGTAATCCGGACGCTTCTGACGTGTGCGTAATCATCGGCGGCGGCCCCATCGGCTGTTCTGCATCCATGGTTTGCGCAACCAGCGGCGCTACGGTTATTGTAGTTGACCCGGTTGAATCCAGAAGAGAGAACGCAATGAAATACGGTGCAGACTATACCGTTGATCCCACAGCAGGTGATGTGGAACAGCAGATCAAAGATCTGACAAACGGACGCGGCGCTGACGTGGTTATCGAGTGTTCCGGAAATGACATCGGTATCGCTTCCCTGTTTGATATTGCAGGCCACAGTGCAAGAGTTGGTGTTGTTGGTCACTCCATCGGAAGAAAAGTTCCTGTAGAGATCGGCAAGACAATCTGGAAAACTCTGCACATTGCAGGAAGCGGCGGAACAACCAACTGGTTCCCCAGAACTATCCGTTTCATGTCCAAGATTAAAGACAAATATGATTTCAAGGGTCTGGTATCTCATTACTATAAATTTGAGGATCTTGCTGACGCTATGGAAATGGCAAGAAACAAAGAAGTTGCCCGCAAGGTTATGTTAACCTTTGATGAATAAATCCTACTACCTTTTACCTTTTGCCGGTTATCTTTTTGGAGGATAACCGGCATAAACCCAAATAAAGATATAAGAAGAGGAGAAAGAGTATGAGAGCGTTTTACGTAGAAGCAGATTTTGAGCCGAAGGAAGGCTATAAATTATCTGAGCGTGAAAAAAGCACGGGACGTGCGTTGAGAGGAAATCAGATCTGGAAGAATATCCGCGGTTCTGTGACAGACCGTCCGGAACCGGAGTGCGGTGACGATCAGGTTAAAATAAAAGTTGGTGCTGCAGGCATCTGCGGTACAGACGCCCATCTGCTCAGAAAAGACGATATGGGATACTCCATGTATGACGGACACAGCAAATATCCCATCATCACAGGCCATGAGTTTGCCGGTGAAATCGTGGAAGTGGGCAAAAACGTAAGAAAATTAAAAGTGGGAGATCTGGTATCCGTAGAATCCATGCACTGGTGCGGTGAGTGTGATGCATGCCGCCGCGGTATGTTCAACCAGTGTAAAGAACTGGAAGAGCCGGGACTTACTTATGACGGCGGTTTTGCAGAGTATGCTACCGTTCACCATAAATACTGCTATAAATTAAATGACATTATGAATTACTACGGCGGCGATAAAATGACGGCCTTTGAGCTGGGCGCCATGATTGAGCCCACCGGCGTTGCCTACAACGGACTTTTTGTCCGCGGCGGCGGAATCCGTCCGGGCGGACATGTAGCAGTATTTGGCGCCGGCCCCATCGGACTTGCTGCCATCTCTTTGATGAAGACAGCCGGCGCCGCAAAGCTGATCGCTTTTGAGGGCATTCCGGAGCGTGTTGAGCTGGCGAAGGCATGCGGAGCTGATTATGTATTTGATCCCGCCTCTTTCAAAAGCCCGGAAGATCAGGCTGAGATGCTGATGGATCTGACAAACGGAGCAGGTATCTCTCTGTTTGCAGAGTGCGCAGGAGCTACCAAGTTTACTTATCCTGTTATGGCAAAATCTCTGGCTATCGGCGGAAAGACCGTTCAGATCGGACACACAGTAGGTCTGACCCCGGTGGATATCTATGGATGGCAGTGGAACGCCGCTACCATTTCCGGTTCCAACGGACAGTCCGGCCAGGGCATCTATCCCGATGTAATTGCTCTTATGGCTTCCGGACGCATTGATATGCGTAAGATGGTAACAGGCCGCTTCAATCTGGAAGATATTGAAGAAGGTATGAAGATTACTGCCGGTAAAGTGCTTGTTTCCACAGAATATCCGAGACTGAAGTAATATACATTTAAAACCTTTATCCTTAATATGAAAAATGCAGGGAATGTCCCGGCGCAGCTTTAAAGGGCGGCGTCGGGATGTTTCCTTTTTTGTCCTGTTTCGGCAGTGCAGAAATATATAAAAATGAAGGAAAAAGGGCTGATATCCCGGTGAAAGGGCACAGAATTATATTAGCTGAAAACAGGAAAGAGAGGGTATAATCAGGGTGTATCGATGCTAGAAAAAAGAAAGTAAGAGGGATTGTTATGACATCAAAAGAAAGAGTAAGAACAGCGTTTGCCCATAAACAGCCGGACAAAATGCCTATGGATTTTGGCGGTATGGGGTGTTCCACCACCCATGTGACAAATGTGGCAAAATTAAGAGAATATTATGGTCTGGAGAAACGGCCGGTGAAGGTTTTTGATATTTTCGGCATGACGGGGGCCATGGATGAAGATCTCAAAGCGGCCATCGGCACGGATGTGGAGCAGATCACACCTTTCAACGCCAGCTTCGGACTGCGCACGGACCGGGACTGGAAAGAGATGACTTATATGGGTGTGGATCTTCTGGTTCCGGCGGAATGTCAGATTACGGATGACGGAAAAGGCGGCTGGTACATTTATCCCCAGGGGGATACAAGCGTACCTCCCAGCGGTCATATGCCTGCCGGCGGATTTTACTTTGACAATGTGGAGCGGCAGCAGCCCATCGATGAAGACAATATGAATTTTATGGATAACTGTGAAGAGTACTGTGATGTGCCAAAGGAACACCTGGATTACCTTCGCAAGGTTGCGAAAGAGTACAAAGAGGGCAAGAGGGACAAGGGCCGCGCCGTGGTTTTCGATCCCGGCGGAGCCGCTTTGGGAGACGCCGCGTTTATTGCAGGACCGGGTCTTAAGCATCCCAAAGGAATCCGCAGCGTATCGGACTGGTACATGGCTCCTCTGCTTTATCCGGATTATGTCCATGAGGTTTTTGAATATCAGACGGATATGATGATTAAGAACTGGACCAAAATGCATGAGATTCTGGGCGATGTGGTGGATATCGGATATATCTGCGGCACAGATTTTGGAAATCAGCTTTCTTTGATGTGCTCGCTGGAGACCTTTGATGAGTTTTATAAACCGTATTATCAGAAGATGAATAACTGGGTACATGAAAAGGCCGGATGGCATACTCTGAAGCATTCCTGCGGCGCCATTTTCGATGTGATACCGGGACTGATTGAGAGCGGATTTGATTCAGTCAATCCGGTACAGTGTTCGGCGGCAGGCATGGATCCGGAGAGACTGAAAAATACCTATGGCGACCGGATGGTATTCTGGGGCGGCTGCGTGGATACGCAGAAGGTACTGCCCTTTGGCACCGTTCAGGAAGTGAAGGATCAGGTGAAGGAAAGATGTGAGATCTTTTCCAAAAACGGCGGATATATCTGTGCGTCCATCCATATTGTCCAGTGCAACGTGCCGCTGGAGAATATCGTGGCTATGATTGATGCCATCCATGAGTACAACGGAGATAAATAAAGGACATTTAAGAAGGGGAGGCTTCCTTGTGAGGGGCCTCCCCTTTGGCCGTCATTCGTAGAACTCTTCGTCGTTTTCCGGATCGGGCAGAATATATTTTTTCCGGTAAGTCAAAGGAGACAGTCCCACGTATTTCTTGAACTGGACGTTAAAATGACTCAGATTGTCAAAACCCACTTCGGTGGCAATATCCGTGATGGATTTTGTGGAGAGCACCAGCATGGACTGCGCTTCTCCGATGCGCCTGCGGGCAATGTACTGCATGGGAGAAAATCCCAGCTTTTTCTTGAAAAGGTGGGAAAGGTGGGACTGACTGATATAAAATTTTTCGCTGATCTGAGGGATTGACAGCTTTTCCATATAGTTTTCGTCGATATACTTTTTAATATCATGCAGAAGAAGAGAGCTGTCGCCGCTTTCATAAGAAGTAACCGCAGGGTTTCCGTATTCTTCAAAGGCATGAAGCACCAGACTTAACAGTGACTGAGTCAGATAAATGTTGGTTTCCTGGGAAGATTCGCTGCCAAAGGCCAGAGAATCAAAAATGGACTGGAAAATGGCGTCCATCAGCACCATGCTTTTATCCATTTTTAAAATGGGCCGGATTGTATCGGGAATCAGATGATTTTCCGGAAGACCTTTGATTTTCAGGTCTGTTACAGCCAGGGACAGCATGGACAGATGGCGGTTGCGCTCCGGCAGCTCATCGTGGAGAACGCCGGGATTGCAGACGATGATATTGCCGGGTCTGATATCAAAGCATTCATCCCCTACGATATAGGAGCCGGAGCCGGTACGGATAAACAAAAGCTCCAGACGGTCATTATGATTGTGCAGAATCCTGGGATGCTGGGTGAATCCCACGGTGATGTTGCTGGCTGTCAGAAGACGGGGAACCCGTCCCCCTTCAAAAGATGTTGATACGGTATTTTTGGCAAACGTAAGAATCATGGCTTCCTCCTTTGGGATTAAATTACTGTCTATATCATAACAGATTATCACGATATTTCATTGTAAAGAAAAAAGCGGACAAAAAAAGAAAAATACAAATAAAAAATCCATGAAAAAGCCATAAAAATGGACAAAAAATCGAAAAAACAGTTTGATATTTTGATTTATATTCATTCTTATATAAATATGTTATGGTAAGGATGTGCATATTACACAAAAAAACAGTGAAAAATCAAAGGAAAGTATAAAAATTAAATAGCATGTGTGCAGAATATTAAAAAAATCTTTTTCATGGTGAAAAATCAGCGGTTCTTTTGAGCAGAATTCAAAAAGCGGATGGTTTCTGAAAACGGTATAATGTCTCTAGTATCGATACGAAAGAATATGGAACAGTAAAAGAGAAGATTGTATGCAGACAAATTGGGAGGACTTTTCATGAAGAAGAGATTATTAGCAAGCTTACTTGCAGGTGTATTGGTTCTCGGAACACTGGCCGGGTGCGGCGGCAGCTCTGATGAAAAAGCGTCGTCATCATCGGCGGATACGGAAGAGACAGCAGAAAGTGAGGACAGCGAAAGTGAAGACAGCGCATCCTCAGGTGATGCAGATGTGGCGGAAGCGTTGGGAGATATTACTATGATCATTGCCAACCGGGATGAATTCCTTTCCGAGATGGAGAGCGGAGCCATTGCCGCGGCGGATTCGCTGGGAGTTAAACTGACGACAGTGGATGCGCAGAATGACCAGAGCAAGCTTCTTCAGTTTGTGGAGACAGCGAAAAATGACGGACAAAAAGCCATCATCGTAAATCCGGTGGATGCGGCAGCCGACGCCTGCCAGCAAATCGTAGATGCAGCCGGCGATATGAAAGTGGTATTTGTAAACCGGCCGCCGGATGATATCGCGGACAGCGCCGTATTAAATGATGATGTGGTGTATGTAGGGTCAGATGAAATGACTTCCGGTTATTACCAGGGACAGTATCTTTCAGACTATTTTAAAGAGCAGGGCAAGACAGATATCAAATATATTCTGATCCAGGGCACTCTGGGCCAGGTATCTACCACAAACCGTACCGCCTCCCTTCTTCAGGCATTTGAAGACAACGGCATCAATGCACAGGAAGCAACGGCTCCCCTGGTTGCCGATTGGGACCGCGCAACGGCTCAGGATATGATCACGCCGCTGCTGACTACAACGGAGTATGACTGTATCGTAGGAAACTGCGACGCTCTGTCTCTGGGGGCCATCGAGGCCATGAAATCTCAGGGACTGGATCCGACCTCTATTCCCATCGTAGGCATTGATGCAACGACAGACGGACGCCAGGCGATTCATAACGGCGAACTGTACATGACGGTATTCCAGAATGCCAAAGGTCAGGGATATGGAAGTCTGATGGCGGCAGCCAACCTGGTTACAGGAAAAGCGCCCAATGAAGGAACAGAGTGGGAACTGGATGAGACAGGCCATATCGTATGGATTCCTTTTGAGCCGGTTACCGCTGACAACGTGGATGAATACGACAATTATGAATTGAACATCGGCTGATCAATGATTGGCATTTAAGCAGGTGCCGGCCGCTGGCCGGCGCCTGGTTTTTTTAAGAGAAGTATAAGGGGTGAAACATTTGAGCGAAGAATACGTACTGGAAATGCATGATATCGTAAAAGAGTTTCCAGGTGTGCGTGCCTTGAAAG
>CAMMBV010000052.1 GCA_946494335.1 uncultured Ruminococcus sp.
AGAGCATACGGTTCATACCCGTAGTGTCGAGGGTTCGACTCCCCCTCTCGCTACTTGATCAGGTCCTGAAACCTTCGCATGGGTTTCAGGATTTTTTTATTCAGTAAATGGAGTTTACTGCACATATTTCAGGCACCTTTGCATAGAACCCTCTTAACATTCTTGAGTTTTTTTGTTATAATTATAGAAAAAATATTCTTATTAAGAATATTTTGTCAGCGTGCCTTCCAGGCGCGCTTCCTTTCACGAAAAATTATGCACAAATGAGGTAGTATGAAAATGTGCGATATGAGTAATGAAAAAGAATTATCAACCATCCCTCAAAGTCTTAAAAACCAGCTGAATCAGCTTGAGGAACGCGCCCGCAAGGATGCCCTGTCCGGGCTGCTTAACCGGGCTGCAGCGGAATCCTATATCAATCAACGTCTTGCAGCCATGACTCCTGACGAACTATGCGCTCTGTTCATCGTAGATCTTGACAACTTCAAACAGGTGAATGATATCCTGGGGCATCCCGCCGGAGACCGGGCCATCATCCAGGCAGCGCAGATTCTTTCCGGATTGTTCCGGGCCAGTGACATTGTGGGAAGACTTGGAGGGGATGAGTTTATCATTTTTCTTTCGGGAAAGCTCACTGAACAGCTGATCCGGAAAAAAGCCCGGGCTATCTGTCAGCATCTGTACCTGGCGCTGGGCGTTAACCAGAGGGTATTCGTAACAGCCAGCGTCGGCGTCTACATTTCCTCAAGCGGACGTCAACAGTTTGCAGGCCTTTACCACTCTGCCGATCTGGCATTGTACAAAGCAAAAAAGAATGGCAAACACGGTTTCTGCATTAAATACAGCCAAAATGAGTCGGATGACGCAAATTCTGAAAACAGTTTCACTCCGGTAAGCGCCATCTCTTTGAATAGTCTCCTGGAATCAATGGAAGGCGGGATTGCCCTGCTGGAAATGGGAAAAATCTTAAAAATCATCTATGTCAGTCCCAGCTTCTGCCGCATTCTGGGTGTCCAGCCTGACTCCATCCGCCTGCCCCTGTCTCTTTCTGAGCTGATCCATCCCGACGACTGGGCGGATCTGGAAGAGACATTGCGCCTGGCTCTCCGGGAAGATAAAGCTGCAGAGCACCTCCACCGCGTTGTCTCCCCGAAAAATGGCAGCTATCTCTGGTGGCGTATTCGGGCAGTACATATTGATTATAGAAATCCCTGTCCGGTAATGCTGGTCACAACCACTGATATCTCACCATTTAAAGAGCAGGCGGATCATTTTCAGTCACTCAGCCAGCGGTATCGGGCCGCACTGAAGCAAACAGCGCAAAAGCTGTGGGAAGTGGACATTCCAACACAGCTTTTCAGCATCTTCAACTATGAAGAGGGAGCCTCTCAGCCTGAAGCCTCCGGGATCCGCTTTCCCGAAGGACTTGTGTCCGAAGGCTGGATTCATCCCAATTCCGCTTCCCGCTTCCGGGAATTTGCTTCGGGACTGCTGGAAGGCCGCAGCCGCGGGCATGGAAATTTTATTATCCGGAACCGCCAAACCGGCTGCTACAGCTGGGCTGCTCTGTCCTATCAGCTGCTTTTTGATAAGGCCGGCCGCCCCACACGCGCTTTGGGCAGCGCGGAAAATCTGCCCCGCAGCTTTGCAGTGCAGGAGGTACAATCCGTTTTGAACCGCCCTCTGCCTGAGGCACAGATACCCAACCTGATCATGTGCATGCAGGCCAATCTTTCGTCGGATGCTGTCAAAGGTCTCTGGATTGAGGGAAAGGAACCCCGGCTCTGGCCCGAGGAGGAAAGCTGCTCCCTCATTCTGTCACAGGAATTACAAAAAGTTTTTTCCGAAAATGACCGCCAGACCCTGGCGCCTTACTTTGACCGTCAGTCTCTGCTGGATCTTTTTGAGCGGGGCAAACGCTGGATCTCCGCAAAATACTGCCGTGTGGACAAGGATGGAAGTATCTGCTGGGTTCGATACACAGCAAATCTGACAGAAGATTCCTTCTCAGGTCAGGTCTGGCTCTTCCTGTATCAGTGTCTGTGGGATCAGCACATTCACTGGGAACAGACGCTTCCTGAAGCTGCCGTCCACGATCCTGTCATCGGTCTTTACGACAGCGCCACCGCCAGGCTGCTCATCACCTCCCTGATTCGTCTCAGAAACGGGAAGCGATGCTCGCTTGCACTTATCCAGCTGGGGGGACTGACCCAGCTCTATGCATCGGATAATATAGAGCTGGAGCGTCAGCAGCATTTCATCGCTGAAGCTTTTATTATAGCGCTGGGAGCAGAATGTATCTTTGGACAGCACTCTCCCGAACAGCTTTTGGTCTTTTTCCCGAATGTGCACTCCAAAGCAGAGCTTCGCCGGCGTTTGGAGGAATCATTTACTTTTGTCCGGCTGGTACTGGCAGACAGCCTGCCTGTAGATTCTCTGCGTCTGGTGGCAGGAGCGATATGTCTTCCTGCCAATCAGGCGGACTACGAGACGATGATCAGCCAGGCCTCCCACCTTTGCCAGTTATGGCGCAGCGCGTCTGTAGATCAGGTGGCTTTTCCTCAGGAGGAAGACGACTGGGCCTGGGATGAGCTGCGTTCCAGCAAGCCCAACGATCGGATCACAATCCACCAGGATGAAATGGAACGTCCTTTGTCCGACGTGGAAAAGGATGTGGCCATCCAGGTCATATCTTCCATGCTCACTGCGGATTCACTGGACGACTCCATGTACTGTACCCTCAGCCAGATCGGAAATTATTACCACGCCGACCGTGTTTATCTGCTCATGCTGACAGAAAACCAGAGCACCATCACCATGCCCTATGAATGGGCCGGACAGAAAAAGCAAAGTATCCAGCAGGCAGTCTCCGGTATGCCCCTGACCAGTTTTCCTTTTCTGGAACGCTGCATGAAGGAGCGGTCTCCGGTATTTCTGGCACGTACACAGCCTGCCTTCCCGCACGGAACAGGATCTGATGAACCGTGGTATTTTACCGCCTTTCCCCTGATCGATGTTTCAGACACAATTGGCTTTCTGTGTATCGAAAATGCCCGGGAACATCCGACAGACGCTGCACTGTTCAGCGCAATCATTCCCTACCTTCTGCGGGAACCTCAGCGCTTTGGGAACGGATCTACTCAGAACGGAGCAGACTCTGTGGAGCCGTCGGATGAGCTGCCAAACCTGCGCTCGTACCTTCAGGTAATTCACAACTTCACTTCCGACCGATACAGCAGTCTGGGAGTAGTCTGTCTGGATATCCCGGGTCTGAGCACCATCAACGGAAGCGAAGGCTTTGCTTACGGCAATAAGCTGCTGCAGTATGTGTCCAAAACCCTGTCGGACATCTTTGGCTCCTCTTTGCTCTTTCGCACCTGGGATATGGAGTTTGTGGTCTTGTGCCCCAACACCACCTGTCAGGTCTTTATCAGCCGCTGCGACCGGCTGCGTGCTGCTCTGCAGCGACGCTATCCGAAAACGCTGCGGCTTGGCAGATCATGGACAGACGGAATTTTTAACGGCAAAGATCTGGTGGATGAAGCGCGTATCCTCATGCGATGTCAGGAGGTAACGGCAAAGTCATTGCCGGATCAGATTCTTTCCTCCGGCAGCGGTTTTAACAGCACAGGCGAGGCCGTCCGTGCCGGTCACTTTACCGTTTTTTATCAGCCCAAGATCAATATGCACACCGGCGCTCTTTATGGAGCGGAGGCTCTGGTCCGGGGACTGGATGAAGAGGGAAATCTGATCCCTCCGGGGCAGTTTATTGAATTTCTTGAACAAAACGGAGGTATCCGGGAGCTGGATCTTTTTGTACTGGAACAAGTTCTGACATCTATGGAACGCTGGAGAACCCAGGGACTGGGGATCATCCCCGTCTCTTTAAATTTTTCCAGGGTGACGCTGTTTACTCCTTCGGTTCTGGGTTCGGTACTGGCTCTGCTAAGCCGCTACCCTGATATTCCGCCGGAGGCGCTGGAACTGGAAATAACCGAAAGCGCCGGAATTGTGGAAAAGTCCAACCTTATCGCAGTCATGGACCGTTTCCGGGAGCTGGGACTGCATTTTAGCCTGGACGACTTTGGTTCCCAATATGCAAATATTCCTGTTTTTACCAACGTACACTTTGACACCATCAAGCTTGACCGCAGTCTGATCGCCGGTCTGACAAGCAACTCCATCAACCGGGTGTTCATCCAGGATATCATCCGTATCTGCCATGTTTCCGGTATGGCCTGTGTGGCCGAGGGCGTGGAAACACAGATTCAGCAGGATGCCCTGAAGGAAATAGACTGTGTGTTCGCTCAGGGTTATTACTATGACCGCCCCATGGAGGCGGATAAATTCGAAGAAAAATACCTGCGCACTTCAGAGTACATGAGGCGGGCAGGAAAGGAGGAGAACATATGAATCAAATCAGTGCACAAAATCCTGCCTCCGTGCAGCGAGAGGAACACCCGCTTATCATTGCCATCGGCGCTTCAGCCGGAGGGCTGGAGGCTCTCCAGCAGTTTTTTGGCTGCTTTCCCGGCAACAGCGGACTGAGTTTTGTGGTGGTACAGCATCTTTCGCCGGATTACAAAAGTCTGATGGCGGATATTCTGGGCAAGCACACTTCCATGACAGTTTGTCAGGCAGAAAACGAGATGGCGATACAGCCAGACACCGTCTATCTGATCCCGCCCAAAAAATACATGACGCTGCGGGAAGAAAAGCTGATTCTCTCTGACTACGCCCAGGGTACCCTCAACCACCCCATTGACATTTTCTTCACCTCTCTGGCAGAGGAAAGACGGGAAAAGTCCATAGTGGTGGTTCTGTCGGGCACAGGCTCTGACGGGACCAATGGAGTCAAAGCAGTAAAGGAACACGGCGGCCTGGTCATAGCCCAGGATCCGGAAAGCGCAAAATTTGACGGAATGCCAAAAAGCGTCATCAAAACGGGACTGGCGGATTTCATCCTCTCCCCGGAAGAGATTGCGGACGAAATTCTCAACTTTTCCAACACGCCCACCTTACTTTACACGCCCAAACATGACGGTCCCCTCTCAGAGGAGGAGGTTATCTTTTCGGAAGAAGAAAACCTCTCCCATATATATACCATTTTGAAAAACGCCAGCGGGATTGATTTCACCTATTATAAACGTTCTACGATTTTAAGACGTATTGAACGGCGAATGCTGGTTACCCACAGCTCCAGCCTGAGTGAATTTGCCAGACTGCTGGGGGACAATCCCGAAGAAGTTAATATTCTGACAAAGGAGATTCTCATTGGAGTAACCAACTTCTTCCGGGATCCGGAGTTCTTTGAAAAGCTTAAATACAACGCCGTCTACAAAATCGTCGAACACACCAAAGAGAATGAGCCCATTCGGGTGTGGAGCGCCGGATGTTCCACCGGAGAGGAAGCCTACTCAGTCGCCATCCTGTTCCATGAGGTTATGGATGAGCTGAGGATCCGCCGGGATGTAAAAATATTTGCCACAGATGTGGACAGCCGGGCCATCGAACAGGCCGGAAAAGGCATTTACTCAGAAAATATCATTGACGACGTGACGCCGGACAGGCTGGCAAAATATTTTATCAAGCAGAATGATCAGTACCAGATCACCAAGGAAATCCGTCGGATGATTATCTTTGCAACTCACAACATGTTTTCCGATCCTCCCTTTGGAAAGCTGGATATGATTATCTGCCGCAATGTGATGATCTATTTTCAGCCGGTACTGCGCAGGGGGCTGTTTGCCATCTTCCATTCCGCCCTGAAGAAAAACGGTTATCTCTTCCTGGGCAAAAGCGAGACAGCCGGAGAATACGTGGGATTGTTCAAACCGGTATGCGGCGCAGAGAAAATCTATATCCATAAAGGCGAGGGAAAGGTGGAGGATTTGACGCCTCCTACCTTCAGCATTCCCAATATTCAGGCTATCTCCCTCAAAAGCATGCATATGAACGGAAGTCAAAACGATGACTCGGCAGCGGAAGGAAAGTACACCAGATTTCTGGAAACCTTTCTCCCGGCCTCGGTGGTACTCAATGAGGAAAATACTGTTCTTCATTTTTTCGGCGGGTATGACGACTACCTTACTCTTGCTCCCGGAAAAGCAACCCTCAATTTTTTCAGCATGCTGAATAAAGGGCTGTCGCTGGTTGCCTCCACAGCGCTGAGCCGCAGCCGCAACGAACATACCAGCGTCACTTATACCGATATCGTGGTTGACTGTCCTTCGGGTCAGAAGATCATCGATCTTGTGGTGGAACCCATCCCCGCCGAGCCAGGGGAGGAAAGCAGTCTGACCGCTGTACTCTTCCTGGAACGCCGGCACGAAGCCCTGAGCGGGATCCAGGAAAAGTACGATATCGATGCCACCGCCGCCCGCCGTATCGCCGACCTGGAAAGAGAATTTCAGGATTCCCAGAACGATCTGCGCGCAACCATTCAGCGGCTGGAAACCGTCAACGGCGAACTGCAGGCCGCCAATGAAGAACTGCTTACCGCCAACGAGGAGCTGCAAAGCTCCACAGAAGAGCTGCAGTCCGTCAATGAGGAACTCTATACCGTCAACACTGAACACCAGCTGAAGCTGGATGAACTGACCATGATGACCAATGACCTGTCCAATTTCCTTTCTTCCACCATGATCGGCATACTTTTTGTGGACAGCAAGCTGAACATCCGCAAATTCACCGAATACGTGGGACGGGAATTCCAGCTGATGGAGCACGACGTAGGACGCCCCATTCAGATATTCGCTCACAGCTTCCCCGATGAAGAGATCGAGAAAGACTGTCAGACGGTTCTGAAGGATCTGGTCTCCATAGACCGGGAGGTAACTGCCATGAACGGACGGTTCTACACTTTGCGCATCGCCCCCTACCGCACCACGGAGAACAGCATCCGGGGTCTGGTCATCACCATCATCGACAGCCTTGGTGCACAGTGACGCAGCATACATACATTTACAGCCGGACTTTTCAAAGCCCGGCTGTTTTATTCAGCATAGCTGCAGCCCTGGAAACGGAATCCGGATCCGGAAGAATAACGTAAAGTTTACGTCCCGGCATGGAGTAGGTCAGCTCACTGGAATCCTCGCCCCTGACCGTATATGACTCCACGCTCCATTCCTTATTGCTTAAAATCTGCCGGCCGGCAAGATAACGGATCTGGCTTTTTGACATATTGGTCTCAAAGCAGTCTCCCACACCTTCCATAACCTCTGCATAATTTCCAAGAATGGCCGGTGAGGAGCATTTTTTCAGTACGCCGCGAATCACTTCCATCTGATGAGCGGCTCTTTGATAGTCCCCCTGTGCAAAGCTTTTCCTCTCCCGTGCAAAAGCCAGCGCTTCTATTCCATTGAGCTGATTATATCCTTTCTTATAATGCTTCACATTTTCCACTGTGAAATCATATTCCGAATAGACCTCCACACCGCCCAGTGCATCGATGATATCCATAAAACCGCTGAAATTCATTTTTACATAGTAATCAATATTTACACCGTACAGCTTTTCAAGGGCGTCCACGGAGGCGTCTGCGCCGTAAATCCCCGCATGGGTAAGTTTATCCTTCTGTCCGTTTGTGCCGGAAAATTCCACATAAAAGTCCCTTGGCGTGGCTACCAGCGTTATCTGTCTGGTTCTGCCGTTGACAGCCGCCAGAAGGTTTACATCGCTGCGGGAGCGAAGGGACACATCGCCATAAGTGTCAATTCCGCTGATATAGACAAGAAAGTTTTCCAGCGTCTTTTCTTCTCCGGGCTCTTCCGGCCGGGATATTTCCTGCTTCCACTCAAAACTGCCTACTTTGCGGATTCCCTCCTGTGTCCACTCATATCCCGGCTCCTCCTGAATACTTTCCAGCAGCGCTTCATTGAAAATGATTCCGTAATTCTTTTGGTTTTTCAGGCTGTCCATCAGGGAAAAGCCGTCTTTATACTTCACAAATTCCGCCGGCTCGCCCGCTGCTTCTTCCAGCTTTTCTGCGATAAATTCCTGTCTGTCCGTATCGTACCTGCTGATTCCCACAGGATACCCTTTTATGTCTTCCAGTGTCTGCGCCGGATCCTCACTGGATACGTAAACGGAAAACAGAATGCCCGCCTGTTCGGGTGAAGTGACTTCATTCAATGTCCGGTCCGTTACATACGCATAATAGGCCGCCGCCGCTGTCGCCGAAATCATGACCGCTCCCAGAATCCCCATAACCGTATAAAAAATCAAACGCCTTTTTTTCATATTACACTCCCGGCCGCAGGATAATATCCAGTATCTCGGCGGCATTCCCGGCCGTACCCACAGCGCCCGGGATCTTCCCTTTCTCTTCTTTTCCATAACCAAATCCGTAGGTCACAGCCAGAAAATCCACCCCCGCTTCCCGGGCTCCCTCGGCGTCATAAGGAGTATCTCCTGCCAGAATGGTATCTTCCTTTTTCACCCGGGCCAGTTTCACCGCCCGCAGAATAAGCCCCGCCTTTGTGACGCTGTCCGTCGCATCGGCGCCGCAGACAGCGTCAAAGCAGGAAAGCAAACCCAGATCATCCAGCATCTTTCTGGCAAACTCCTCTTTTTTCAGCGTTGCCGTCCCCAGAAAACAGCCTCTTTCTTTCAGCTTTTGCAGCGTTTCTTTCATCCCTTCATAGACATACGCCTCTTTCATTCCCTTTTCCCGGTAATATCTGCGGTAACAGGCCACGGCCTTTGGAATTTTATCTTTATCAAGCCCAGCCAGCTGTGAAAAAGCAAGGGGAAGAGGGGCGCCTATGGCCCGGCGCACAAAGGAGACCCCCGGAAAGGGTGTGCCTGTTTCTTCAAAAGCCGCCTCATAAGCGTGATAAATTCCCTCAAAGGAATTCACCAGCGTCCCGTCCATATCGAACAGAATGCAGTTATACATGTTCTTCCTCCTCATAAACGGATTTTGTCAGAAAATGTATCTTCATATCCAGCTCTCGCAGTTTACGGCGGATACGCCTCTGCCGCTCGGCAGCCTCCTGCTCGTTTACCTTCAGATTCAGTTCCCTGCTGTAATAATTTCCGTTCAGACGATGGCGGAAACCGTCAAAGCCTGCCAGCACCACTTCGTCGGCGCCGCATTCCTTCAAAAGATTTAAAAGCATAAGTCCCGCATTGTCCGAGATCATTTCATCACTGTTGGTATACCTTTTATAATCCACCCTGAGACTGCCCTTTACCCGGGAGGGTATATTGGAGGTGAGAATGACAAGCACCCCTTCCATTTTTCTTATTTCCTGCTCCATGATATCCATTCTTTTATGGTTGCTGACAAAGCAGGCGTCCATCTTATAGGCGTCGTCCACAAAATTTACAGTAATCACATACGGAACCTCTTTTTCGATGTAATCCGTGATTTTTTCGTATTCCTCCGCCAGACTTGCGCCCGGCGCCAGGAGAAGGATTTTTCGGTTTCTGATCAGCTGTCCTATCTGATTTACAGCCTTTTCATCGTCAATTTTTCTGCTCTGGAACCGGACATAGAGCTGTTCGATTTTTCTGCGGTCATAGAGCACTTTGTCCTCTTCCGGGATGGAGCGGATGATCTCCTCTATATCTTTCATGGTAAGAGTCCGCTTATCCATCAGGTAAGAAGCGTAATTGGGATGGCAGACATGGCTGGCTGCTATATGATAGGGCATGGAATATCCCCACTCATATTCCCTGCGGATAGCCGCTATATAATCGTCGTAAATATCCATCACCACAGCAGTGTCATATCTGGAATCGATATTTTTGTTGATGTACTGGGTGATCAGCTCCGTGGGCAGATTTCCCGCTCCCCGTCCCATTCCATAAACAGAGGAATCCAGAATCAAAGTCCTTTTCGTCTGTATTTTCCCCAGCACCTGGGCGTTTGAAAAGGCCAGCTGCAGATTGTTATGTCCATGGAAGCCCAGACGGATGCCCGGATTCATATTTTTATCAATCAGATAGAAGCGGTGAGAGACGTCGTTTCGGTACATGCTGCCCAGGGTATCCACAATATAGAAAGCATAGGGATTCAGCTGATTGATTTTTTCCACCAGCGTCAAAAGCTCCAGATCACTGTAGAACACGGAGCCTACCGGCTGCATGAAGACTTCATATCCTTTTTCCATTATGATCTTCGCCCACTCGAAGGCCTGTTCTATCTCGGCTTTGTGAAAGGTGAGCCGGATTCCGTCTATACTGCTTCCGTCGCAGACAGGGAGGGTGACAGGATGCAGCTCCTTTTCCCCGATGGCGATCATGGCCACAAACATGGAATTTCTCTTTTGTTTCGGAAGCAGCTGCCCAAGAGTGTCCACGTTGTCAAAAAGAGAGCAGTCCTCATCCTGCACCATTCCCGTCAGAAAACCGCATTCTATGATATCAATTCCGGCCTTTTCCAGCTTGTCAAGGACAGACCGAATCGTCTTTTTCCCGAATTTCCAGTCGTTGATATATCCGCCGTCCCGCAGCGTACAGTCCAATATTCGTATGCTCATGCCCGTCTGCTCCTTTCTTTTATGACCCGTCTTACGTATTCCAGATCCTTTGCCGTGTCCACCGACAGCGTTTCTGTCTCCACCGGTATCATCCTCAGCTTTTTCCCATGCTCAATAAAGCGCAGTTCATTGATATCCTCCACCGTTTCCACCGGTCCTTTAGGCGTATCGGCAAAAAAACGAAGTGCCTGGGGCGAATAGGCCAGAACGCCCAGATGTTTGTAATACTCAAAGAAAATGCTGGCTTTGGGATGGGGAATGGGACTTCTGGACATAAACATGGCATTTCCCTTTGCGTCCGTCACCACTTTTATATTGGTGTCATCCACTGCTTCCACCGGATGCTTAATTCTGGTCATCAGATTGGCGGCAAAAAAATCCTCGGGATTTTCAGGAATCACCTGCTCCATAGTCCCGGCTTCTAAAAGAGGCTCGTCGCCGTTGACACAGATATATACGTCGGCGGCCGGTATTTTAAGGGAAGCTTCATAAAGCCGTTCCGTACTGGTTTTATGCTCCGGCGAAGTCATGACGCAGTTCATATCATATTCTTTGCATACCGCGCAAATTTCATCGCTGTCGGTGGCGACAAAAATTTCATCCACTTTGGAAGATTTTTTCATCTGGTGATACACCCACCACACCATGGGCTTTCCCTCTATTTCCATCAATGGCTTGCCTTTCAGCCGGCTGGAATGGTACCTGGCCGGAATAATCAAGACTGTACGCATAACGACCTCCTTATTTATTAAAAATACTGCCAAGGGCCCGAAGGGGCCTGGTGATTTTCCAGCTGGTGGAATTTTCATAAGCTTCCGCCACCTGGCGGATCTGCTCTTCCACATCGGCGCCGCTGCCCGCCGCCGCGCCGATGGGAGGCTGCTCCTGTCTGTGCGGCCCTTTTTTCCCTTTTGCATTTTGATCCCGCTCTCTTTTATAGAGGTTCCAGTTTTCCATCAGACGGTCAGACCACATCTTCAAAACCGGAACGCTGACCAGTTCGTACCCTTTTGGAACTTCGATGGGCGCCTTTTTGCAGCAGTTTTCCCCGTCCTGCAGGTCAAAGGCCAGAACGGCAGGAAGATACACCTGAATTTCTCCTTTCAGCCGCTGGTTCCTGCCGTTTGGTTTCAGATCGAAATGAAGAATCAAAAGATCCCGTATCCTCTCTTTCAGCGGCAGCATGGCCTTATTGAAAATATTGTCCTCCTCATAAGAGTCCAGAAGGGCCCGTATCACATAATGACCGCCCAGAGCGCCGAAACATCCCCCGCAGATTTCTTCCTCATTTTCAAAGCCGAAAAATATGGACTGCAGCCGAAGCCTTTTCAGATTCAAAGCCACCTGCATATCTGGTTTCAGCAGAATCCCTCCCTGTTCATACAGAATTTTAAGTCCCGCATACTCCCGGGCAAATTCCCGGTTTCCTTCCGAAACAGCTCTTCTTACCGAATCGGGAAATTCATCCTCCTCCGCCTGGGTGATATCTCTTATAATCTTTTGGGCTTTTGGAAAATTCTCCTGTATGGATTCCAGAAAGGCCTGGGGGAGCTGCCCGGGATCACAGATACAGATCAGCCGCTCCGGGATGACTTCACGGTCGATAAAATCAAGGATTTTCCTGATTTTCTGATCTTTTGCAATGTAGCTGTTCAGCAGAAAGTCCTTCTTATACTCCTTTAAAAGCTCAATGAAATCCGCCTGAAACAAAATCCGTGACTGGGTCATGTTCCAGAACAGCTGCTTCGCCGTACAGTAAATGACTTCTTCCCGGTAACGCCGGTCGCTGTTTTCTATAAAATTTCGGAAAGCCTTTATAATATCCGTCATTTCTCCCGACATGGTGGTGGATATGGTATTGGCTCTTCTGTAATAACAATAGAAAGGCTTTGGAACGTAACCGATATGGGGATATCTGGTCACCAGCGCCGGAATCAGCGCGATGTCCTCAAACAGCATTTTTTCATACTGCTGTTCTTCCCAGATCCTTCTGGCATAGAGCTTGTTCACACTGTAGGTGATATTGTTTCCCCGGACAAGATATTCCCCAAGATCAATCGTCTCTTCCGGGAACGTCGACACCACCGACTCTTTGTCTTCTTCCACGTAGAGGATGCGCACATCGCACATTACCATATCGTACTGATCTTCCAAAGCCTTTTCATACATTTCCTGGTACATATCTGATTCCACCGTATCGTCCGAGTCCAGAAATGCCACGTACTCTCCCCTTGCCGCCTGCACGCCCGTATTGCGCGCCATGCCAAGCCCTTCGTTTTCCTTGTGAATTACCTTTATTTTTCCGGGATATTCCCGGGCATACCGGTCGCAGATCATGCCGGAAGCATCTTCACTTCCATCGTCCACCAGTATGATCTCCAGTTCCTTCAACGTCTGTTCCAGAACGGAATCCACCGCCCGTTCCAGATATTTTTCCACCTGGTACACCGGAATAATTACGGAAACCTTAATTTTATCGTCCATCAGCTGCCTCCTGACTCTTTGTATCTGACAAATATTGGAGAATATTTTTAAGTTCATACGCCGTTTTCGGTACGTAATAATTTTCCCCGGCAAACTGCCGGTAAAATTTCTGCAGATACCGCATCAGCACCTCGTCTTCCTTCCAGAGTACCCTGCCCTCAAACAGCCGGTACAGCATCACCGTATCCATGTCCATTCCGAATACTATCCTTCCTGTAAGAGCCGCGTTGGAGCATACGGTGATCAGATGAAACCGTCCCGCCGGTTCATTCATCAGAAACAGTTCCCAGGGAATACGGCTGTCATACTTTCTGGAAAGTCCCAGCTCAAAAGGCAGGTTTTTTTGATTTCTGGGATGGGGCTTTACGATGAAATTCCCCGGCAGAACCGCAGACTGGCACGCTTCCATCAGCGCGATGTCGTTGCTTTTTATGCCTTCCGCACGGAAGGACTGCTCAAGGAAAATAAAGTTCTCCCACATATCGCCCCTTTGGTATGCGAAGATGTAATTCAAAAGCTCCTTAAGCCCCTCGTCTTTTATGGAAACTCTGGGGATCCTGCCGTTTGGAAAGTGATCTCCCCGCATGGCAAGGCGGGGTTCATAGAGCATCACCCTTTTCACCAGCTCCCTGATTTTTGTTCCCGCTTCCGTCTGGTTCACAGCCGCTCTTTCTTCCCGCAGATAGTCGATCACGTAGGTGGAAAACCCATCCTCATAGCAGATAAAAGCAGGCGCCTCTTCGTACATCTGACTGGCCAGCATCCGTGTGAACGTATCAAAATTGGAAAAATAGATTTCGTCATAACTGCCCAGCTCATCGCTGAGTATCCATCGCAGAATGCTTTTGCTCTTTGCGTATCCTTCCTCAATCTCCTTCCTGTCTCCTGTCACATACTGTTTGCAAAGACCCGCCGTTTTTGCAAACAGCACCCGCTCAAAAAGCCCTGTCTTTTCCACCCGCTCCCCATAATCTTTCACCCCGGGCAGCAGATCCGTCAAAAGAAGCTCCGCTTTCTTCTCCCCAAGGATGCAGCGTCTGATATGAACAGCGGAAAAAAGCTGATATACCGAATTTACAATCATAAGCGCCAGTCCATCATGCATGACTTTCTTCTTCCTTTCTTTTCATAGTGTCACCCAGTCTTATGATCTGAAAATGATCCTTCAGATTTTCACACCCGGTGGAGTCCACCGTATACACCGTCTCCGGCTTTCTGAAAAAAACGTAAGGCAGAAGCTCTGAGGGAAAGACGGGGCGTATTACGCCCGCGCGGGGAAATATGCTTCTGTAATCCAGCGGATCATCGGGATGTTTCTTTATGATCAGCGGAATGTGAAAAAGAGGACCTGCCGCCAGGTTTTCATACAGCCGGATCTGTTTCTGCCTGCTCATCGCACCCAGGACACAGAAATTCTGGGTCAGCAGGATGCCTTTTGCTCTGGTCCATATCCTGCGGCGTATAAAAAAGCGAATCACTTTTTTTCTTTTCTTTCTGTCCAGTCCCTCCAGCTCCTTTTCCACCTGAAAGTCCAGATATTTCCCGTCCTGCATCGGTATGGTCTGGGCGTTTTTTTTACAGATGATCTTTTTTACCTGCGGGTTTTCTCTTCCGTCAAACAGTCCGTATTTTCCGGCTATGGACGCGTGAAGCGGATACTCTTTTTTCAGATTCTCCCAAAGTCTTTGGGAGCGGCTTGCCATCCCGGCTGCATCTTCAAAAAAGTAAAAAGGCACTTTTTTCTCCATCAGATACAAGGAAAAATAAAAATGAGCTCCCGCAACATAGATTTTGGAAAAATCCCGGACATCATGAGGAACGTTTTTCTCATAAAAGCTCTTTACTTTCCTTTTTATCTCCTCTTCGCTGTCGTGGGGAATGTGAAGATAGGGAAAGAGATACACCTCATCAAAAAATTTTTCTTTTTTCAGCTTCCGATACCGGGGGTATTTCTCCCGGATAAAATCAGGAAGAAGCAGCACCGCCCACTGGCCGGGATGGCGGATCATACGGTGCAGCATCACCTCCAGAAGCTGATAAGAACTGACCGCATGGTACAGTACTTTATCCAACGTGAATCACATCCATCAGCTCCTTCAACCCTTCCATAAATTTTCTGTTCTGGGGACTGTAAAGATTCAGCATGGGACCGCAGGCGTCTCTTCCGCTGACCGGTATCTCATATCCCGTCCTTTTCTCCATATCCAGATACTGCTCTGTAAAATCCAGGATTCCCCGGTGGATCTTTCTTATTCTTTCTCCGCCTGCCGGATTTTCCTTCAGCCGGCAGCGGTACCCACCTTTTCCATCGGGATAGATGCCCCAAAGGCTGCCCCAGGGTGCGCCCAGCAGCAGCTCCCAGTACAGATTGTGCAGTCTGGCCGGATCGTGAAACTTCCAGATATCCCGGTTTTCTCTCTGGGAATACAGATAGCTGACCAGCTGTCCGTTAAGCAGAAACATCTCGCCCACTTCCCCCTTGCCCGCCCAGGCGGAATCTGTCCCGGCGATAATTCCGGTTATCTCACAGTCCATGTTCCACAGATGCTTCGCCGCATAGGACAGCATGACCGCGCCGCTTCCGGCCCATCCGATGTCCACCGCCGCAGCGCTTTTACATCCGCCCGTCAGTTCCCGGTAGTAAATGCCCGCAGCCTTTCTCTGTCCTTCGTAGGATTTAAGCACCCTCTCCCAGTGTTTCATCAGATATTTTCTGACCATTTCCACATTTCTATGCGTCAGCAGTGTCTCCGGCAAAAGACCGCTGCACCGGCAGAAATCTCTTAGCATAAAGGCCAGCTCCATACTGGAAAAAATCTGATAAAGTGTGAATTTCTGGTTTACCTTATGGTACAAAAACCGCTGAAAATAATCGTACTTATAGTATCCCGCCGTTATTTTTAAGGCCGCCAGACGGGACCAGCAGGCGTACCGCACCTTTTCAGACTCTTCCGGATACATCCTTTTATAGGCTTCCATCAGCACTGTTCCGTCTCTGGAAAGAAAAAGAATCTTTTCAATCCCGCGGCTTTTTACGTAATTGTGTATGAAACGGCAGTAGCCGGTGACAAAGAGTCCGCCGTAAATATACCCGTACTCATACTCTCTGGAAAACAAAAAGAGACCGTTATGAATGTGGGCGTTGACCAGTCCCCGGTAAACGGCTCCCGTCACTGCGGACATATCCTCCGGCCGGTAGGGCTTCCCCTTTTCATTTACATTGGCGTACCAAAGAGCCTCAAAAAAGTGGGCCTTTGCCTGCCGGCAGTCAGACCATTCCTGATCGCCGATATGGATATACTTTTTTTCCCTGCCAAAAGTTTTTCTCACCGCTTCATAAAGGCCGCCCTCCCATTTGGACGTCCCGTAATCGCAGGAGACGAAGCAGTGCTCCACATCCGGGTATCCCGCAGCCTTAAGTATGTCCAGAATCCGCCTGCCGTCCAGATACATATCCGACACAGCCGCCACACACTTATGGTGCTCTCTTAAAATCTCCATCACCTTTAAGAAATAGGGATTCCCGCGGCAGCAGCTTTTCTGGCACTCCCATTCCGCAGCCATTCCCTTTTCCTTTTCTATCCCGCACTCTTCTTCCAGTACATCCCATATATCAGACAGGGTAACTTCCCGTCCTTTTCGCTTTCTGGCCTCTTCCTCCGCCTCAATCCGTATTCTCTTAAAATCCGGATACTTAAGCTTCATACCGGTCAGATAAAAAACATCGGTGGGATGAGAAACACAGCGCAGTACCAGCGTATCAAACACATCAAAGGAAATCACATCGAAATCCATAAGCTTCCCGGCCAGTTCTTCCGGCTTTTCCCGCAGGGACAAAGCGGATTCACTTCCTTTCACATACAGATGTTTTCTTTCGCAGCAGCTTTGTTTTCCCCGGCGCACTCTGTGTTTTTCCCACCTTCTTTTTAAACCCTGGTATTTTCGGTACGTCCACTTTTTCATACCTTTACTCCCGCCATGCTTTCATAGGCTTTACATACCTGATCCGTATCCCCTTCCATCTGCACCCTTCCTTTTTCGATCCAGATTGCCTTTGTACAGTTTTTACGGATGACGGAAGTGGAATGGGATACCATCAAAACCGTGGATCCTCCGTGTATCATGCTGCGTATCCTCTTTTCACTCTTCTCCCGAAAAAACATATCACCCACACTGAGCACCTCATCCAGGATCAGTATTTCAGGCGTATCCCGGATGGTGGCCACGGCAAATCCCAGACGGGAAACCATTCCGGAAGAATATTTTCTTACCTTCTCTTCCATAAAACCTTCCAGCTGGGCGAAGCGGACAATCTCCTCATACTTTTCATCCAGAAATTCTTTTGTATACCCAATCAGCGCCCCGTTGAGATACACGTTTTCCTTTCCCGTCAGTTCCGGGTCAAATCCCGCCCCCAGCGTCAAAAGCTGCACCTTGTCCCGGTCCACCAGCACCCGTCCCTTTGTGGGCAAAAGAGCGCCTGAAATAATTTTTAAAACAGTGCTTTTGCCGGAACCGTTGGTGCCGATGATTCCCACCACCTCACCTCTGGCGACACAAAAGCTGACGTTCGAAAGCGCCGTAAACAGTTCGTAACTTCTTCTCCCTTTTAATTTCTGAATGACCGCTTCCTTCAGGCTGAAAACCTCCTCCTTCGCCTTTTTAAACTGCATCGTCACATCCTGCACCTCAATCTCCATCCTTTTCCTCCATCAAAGCCTTTCCATGATCCTGTTTCTGTTTTTTTGAAATACCAGCCATCCTGCCAGACATATTCCGCCGCCCCACAGCGCCATCTGAACAAATTCCCCCGCCGCCGGTATCTGGCCGTACATAACCGTCTTCCTGAGACACCGGATATACACGTAAATGGGATTGTAAAAGACAACCGTCCGGATAAAGCCCTCCAACTGCTGTGCCGGATAAAAGATTCCGGAACAGTACATCCACAGGGTAAGCGCCACCGTATACAGATGCTTCAAATCTCCGAAAAATACATACCCCACAGCCAGAATACAGGACATTCCCAGAGAGAAAAGGACCAGAAAAGCAAGGATGACCGGAAACCATAATACGGTTCCCTTAAGTTTCACTCCAAAAAGCGCCAGCATAATCGCATAAGCCGCCATTGAGTAAATCAGGTTGATCACCGCTGTGTACACTCTTGTCACGATGAAAATCTCCATGGGAAATTTCACCTTTAAAAGCAGCTGCTTATTGTCCGTCAGAGCCGTCATGGACGATACGGTGGCCCCTGTAAACATCTGCCACAGGATATACCCTGTCAGATAATAAATGGGAAAATTATCAATGCTTTTTTGAAACATCCTGGAAAAAATCAGCGAGAGCACCGCCATGGAAAGCAGGGGATTCAGTACGCTCCACAGAATGCCCAGGTAAGAGCGGGCATATTTGCGTTTCATCTCCCTGGCGGTCAGCTGGCGGATCACAAATGCATACTGGCGGCGCTTCTTTTTATTCCTCATAGCTGCCCTGCCTCCGATGCTTCTCCCAGAACCGACAGGTTTTCCCCAGAAAACGGATGTACTTATAGATGGTATACTGCATCAGATGATAGTGGACATGATGCCCCTTTCGTACCACGCTTCCCTCATACCAGGCGCTTTCTTTGGGTCTTCCCCTTTTCAGCCCCATCATTACCAGCAGCCGGTACGCCAGATGATGCTGCCTTAATTCCTCTTTTGACATGGGAGCCGCGATGGGCTGGCGGCCCTCATCCACTACATCGTCCGAGAATAAAAGCGCGCCGAACACTTCCGCCTCCTGGAAAGTGGGATTTCCCATAAGCATTCCAAGCAAACTTCGCACCGTCTGCCGCTCCCTTATGACATCCGTCCGGCAGTATCCGGTTTTTTCAATTTCCAGGGCAAAAAGGGAAACATAATCCATCAGATACTTTTCGTTTTTCCGGATAAATTCTTTTCTGTCTTTGGAGGATTTTCCCCGGTGCGGCACATACTGCTCTCCCTTTTTTTCATACCCCGCCGTCATTCCCTCCGGAGCCGTAAAAACCGCTTCAAAGAGACAGTTATTAAAATGCACCTTCTCTCTCAGTCCCTTTTGAGGACTGAAAAAGTAACAGTGGTACTCCTTTTGCAGCACATCCGGCGGAAGATCGTAAAGTCCCCAGTAATACCCTTCCAGCCTTTTCCTTCTTCCCATGTACAGTAAAATTTCATTCAGGGATTTTTGCATGGAACCCATCCATCCGCTGTCTACCACCGCGTCCTCCAGCTCATCCAAAAGTCCCTCCTGTTTCAGGTAACCTGTAAGACATGGCAGCGCTTCTTTTGAGCGGCGGTTCATAGCCTGTAAAAACGCTTCGCAGTTTCTCAGCTTTTTCTTGATTTTCGGCAGACTGATATAAGGAATCACTTCATTTTCCTGATAAGGAAGATGGATGCTCTCCAGCACTTTTTCCGCTTCCTCCTGGGACAGCCCGGCCCGGCGCAGAATCCTGGCCGGCGTCACGCCGATTCCCCTCCTGCACACATAATCAAGAGCCTCATCCTGATTCAGATGGTACAGGGGGATACGAAGGGCATACCGGGAACAGCACAGATACCGGCATTCTATGGGCAGATTAAGCCGGCTGCAGAATAAAAGCGCAGCGCGGTACATAAAGTATCCGTCCCGCGCCAGAAAATAAAGTCTTTTCTTTTTCTGCTTCATCGCCTCGTGAAGCGCCCACATCACAAAGCTTCCAAGGGCCGGGGCAAACACCCAGCCTGCCGCCAGCGCCTGGGGATCATGTTCCGGAATATGCAGCTGCCGGGCCACCTGATACATGCGGGGATTTTCTTTCAGACATTTTCTGTACTGGTCTTTTCTTTTCTCTCCCATATTCTAAAGCCTTTCATCGTCTTTTTGATATAATGGCGCAAAAGCGCAGGCACCGCCCCCACCATCAGAGGCCGGAACACATGATAAAACGTAATTTTATTCAAAATACCCAGCTGCTTAAACCCTCTGTAACGCACCTTCATTTCCCGTATGCGCCGCCGGTAGGTCCTTTTTTTGTGGGCGGCATAATCCTCCGTATACTGCAGCAGCATTTCCTGCAGGTTATATCCCTGAAGCCCTTTTCTGTGCAGCCGCATAAACAGCTCATAGTCCTCACAGAAAAGGAAGTCTCCCGACGTATTGTAACCGCCGTTTTCCTTCAGCACCCTTTTATGGAACATCACGGATGGGTGAATATAGGGGGATGTAAAAAGAAAATCTTTTTTTCCCGGAATTTCCGGAACCTTCCTGCATCCCCAGACGCCCCTTTTATCGATCAGCTCCGCATTGGAACCCACCCACTGATACTGGGGATGCAGCTCCAGAAAACGAAACTGCTTTTCCAGCCTGTCCTTTCTGGCGATATCGTCGTCGTCCATTCTGGCGATATACCTGCCCGACGCCTTTCTGATACACTGATTGAGGGCATATGCCAGCCCCCGGTTTTTCTCGCTTCGAATCAGAAAAATCCGGTCGTCCAGGGACGCCGCCCACTCAATACTCTTTTTATAAGCTTCGTCGGAGCCGTCGTCATAAAGGATCATCTCCCAGCTTTGGAAGGTCTGCTGCACCACCGATTTCACCGCGTAAAAAAAGCGTTCCTGGTTTTTCGGGTTGTAAACTCCCATAATCACACTGATTTCTACTATACTTCCCATGAAAATGCCTCACCTGCTCTCTTTTTTATCATTTACCGGATTCTGTGCATTTATGTATTGCTTCTGCCTTCTGTATTTGCTATAATAAAAACTGTCTAAATTATTTCATTTACGGAAGTTCTTCCGAAAAATCCCATTTACATGTTAAAACAACACGAAAGCTTTGGACTTATTATGCCCCGTTTTCTTTTTCATATAGACATTTTTTGACCCCAACATCATTTCTTTTACAGAAAGGAGGTATGCCGATCCCGCCGGACAAATTTATGGAAAAATGAAAGGAGATCTTCATGAAAAAAAGAACTGCAATACTGTGCTGCTGTGCAGCTGTTATCTGTCTGATGTTTTTAAGTTCCCTCCTGGGCATTGCCACTGCAGCCTGGGCCGGAGTATCCCGACCGGAAACTTCCGCTTCCGAAGCTGCCAAAAAGCTGTGGGATCAGACCGCCGGACCCGGCCAGACTTCCGGCGTCCATGTACTCTCAGAGGATTCCGGTGAGACGCTTTCCGGCGACTGCTTTGGAGCAAAGGTGATCGAAGGCGTCACTTCTGCGGAGCTTTTCGGTCCCTGGGACAGCCAGGATGTGGATAAAACCGTCTATCGTGAATATTCTTGTGCGGGAGTACCGCTGTTCCGGAGGAACGGGTACCGCCAATCC
>CAMMBV010000053.1 GCA_946494335.1 uncultured Ruminococcus sp.
CGCCGTCGATGGCTCCCTCTGTCAGGCCGTATACAGCATCATTTCCACCAAATACTCGTTCAAATAATGTCACTGTCTTTTCCTCCTTTAGGCAATCGTCGAATCAATTGTCTCTTTTATTTTTCTAATTTCGTCTGTCGCAGACTTACTGAAATCGTACGGGGAACACCCTTTCCGATCTGCATCAATTACTTCTGAATTATAGTGGATAAAGCCTAACAGGTCTTCCGCGGGAATCCGTTCTCTGATAAAATTCTCATCTTCTTCATCGCGGACTTTATTGGCAACCACACGCACCTGGGATACTCCCAGATCTTCTGCAAGACGTTTGACATTCCGATAAGTCTGTACGCTTCTGGCTCCCGGTTCAATCACAACAACAAAGCAGTCCATGCCTTCCGTTGTTCCTCTGCCAAGATGCTCCAGTCCTGCTTCCATATCCAGGATCACCACATCATCCCGGCGAAGAACCAGATTACTGATAATCCGCTTCAGCATTACGTGCTCGGGGCAGACACATCCTCCGCCTCCCGTCTCCACGGTTCCCAGTACGAGAAGCCTGACACCATTGTGCAGTTTTCCGTATTTGTCCGGAATGTCATCCACTTTGGGATTCAGCTTGTAAAACTGATTATCCGGTGTCGCACCGGTTCTCTCCTCCACCAGTTTACGCATTCTGCTGATGGGTACGATATCGGCCAGTTCCTCCTCCGAAAATCCCAGGGCTAACCCCAGGTTTGCATCCGGATCCACATCTGCAGCCAATACGTGTCTCCCTTCATCTGCATACAATCTGGCAAGAGTTGCAGAAAACGTAGTCTTTCCAACGCCGCCTTTTCCTGTCACTGCAATTTTCATGCTAATTCATCCACCTTTTTGTTTAATTGATTAGATACCAAGTGCCTCACGTTTTTCTTCGATTCTTTCGATCATCAGATCAACCAGTTTTTCGATATCCGTTTCTACTGTATAAGCAGCTTCTACCCAGTCTCTGATTCCGCCTGTCAGCAGTTCTGCCATCTGGCTGGAACCTGATACATAAGGATCTACGCCCAGGAATGTATCGATACCGGTAGCAACTACGTAGTTACCGATAGATACCGCTTTTTCAGACATCCATTCGGGTGCGCATCCTACAACCGGAAGCTGGGAAATCTTAAGACCGGAATCTTTAGCCAGCTCTGCTGCCAGAATCATCATACGGCTGATATCCACGCAGGATCCCATATGAAGTACCGGAGGAATGTCTGCCAGTTCACAAACTCTCTTCAGACCAGCGCCGCAGAGATCTTTTGCACGTTTGTCCATCAGACCTGCTTTTGCTGCTGCCTGTGCGGAGCATCCGGAAGCGATGATGATGATATCGTTTGCAATACATTTCTTCATCAGCTCGATATGTGCGGTATCCGGTCTTACTTTCGGGTTGTTACATCCAACCATGGCAACTGCACCGCGGATAACACCTGATGTGATACACTCGATCAACGGTTTTGTTGTTCCGGTTTCGTCAACCTGTGTATTGGTAACGCCATCCAGAACTTTTACGATAGCTTCTACAGAATATCCAACAGTTGCTTTCTGTTTCATATCCGGAATGTGTACCAGTTCCGGTCTTCTGTTCTTGAAGTTTTCAATTGCTGTTTTAACGATTGCCTTTGCATTTTCTCCTGCTGTCTCTGCTGTAAATCTGATGAACTCAGAATCCGGCATCTGTGCAATAGGAGAAGTTGTGATAAATTTGGTATGGAAGCATTTGGACAGCGGGCCAAGTGCCGGGAAAATACACTGTACGTCTACAACGATTGCTTCACAAGCACCTGTCAGTACTACGTTTTCCTGCTGCAGGAAGTTACCTGCCATCGGAATTCCGCGTCTCATGGCTACTTCGTTTGAAGTACAGCATACACCGGATACTGTGATGCCTTTTGCACCCATCTCTTTTGCGTATGCGATCATTTCCGGATCATCTGCATATTCACAGATCATCTCAGACAGTGACGGATCATGGCCATGAACAACGATATTAACGTTTTCTTCTACCATTACGCCCAGGTTTGCTTCCGTATCAATTGGTTTCGGAGTTCCGAACAGTACGTCAGAGAATTCTGTACCTGCCATGGAACCGCCCCAGCCGTCTGCCAGACCAGCACGCAGGGACTGACGAACCAGAGCTTCCGGTTTTGAAGAACATCCCATGTGTGACATATGTAAAGAACATGATACCTCACGGTCGATAGCTCTTGGAGCAATCTCTTCTCTTTCCCAGATCTCCTGCGTAGATTTCGGTGCTCTCTTCAGGAAATTCTGTGTACCGAAGGGTTTACCATATTCCAGAAGGGCCATCTCGGAAATTTCATGAGCCAGATCATAAATATCTTTTCCTTCTGTCTCAACGCCCCACTCTTTGGCAATACGAATCAGTTTTTCAGGATCTTTTACCTTGTAATTTCCATCCGGAGATGCGCAGTGCAGTGTATGACAGATTTCACGTCCGTGATCGGAGTGTGTTGCAGCACCGCCTGCTGTAAATTTCAGATAGTTTCTGCCTACGATACCGTGAGCATCACATCCACAGATTCCGCGGGGAGCTTTGGGAGTAATACGGCATGGACCCATAGAACAGATACGGCAGCAGATACCCTGCTCGCCAAACTTACAGTGAGGTGTCTGATTCTTTACACGGAGCTGCCATGCGTCAGCACCTACTTTTGCACCTGTCTCGAGGAGCCGGTCTGTCGCTGCCTCGAATTCTTCTACAGTTGTTAATTTGAATTCACTCATTATAAGCCTCCTTATAGTTTTTTCTTCTTTCTCCAAAGGGAGCAGCATCCCATCCGCCCCCATGGGTTCTTGAAAGATTTATTTTTTCCTCCTTAATTTTTAATTAAAGAGGATAAAAACCTGTGAGTAAGCTGTCATTAAAAATTCAGCTTTTTGATAATTTCCCGCATGGCAGTCTTCACCGGAGAGTCTTCCGGAAGCTGCACTGTGGGCTTTCCGTCACAATCATATTCATAAACTGTTTCATCCTGGGGTATTACTCCCAGCAGATTCAGACCCTGCTTCTCGATTTCTTCCGCAGTGCCTTCGTTCAGTTTGCCATTCGGCGCCCTGTTTACAATCAATCCAATCATTCCAGGCTTCATTCCGCATTCATGGATCAGCTGGGCAATTCTTCCTGCAGCCTGTACGCCCCTGCGGGAACAGTCGCTCACCAAAATGGCTGTCTGCATTCCCGGCAGGATACCTCTGCTGATGTGCTCCATACCTGCTTCATTGTCCACCACAATGTAAGGATAATTGTTCTGAAGTTTGGCAAGCTGGGCCTGCAAAAGACCGTTTACATAACAGTAACAGCCCTTTCCCTGAGTCCGTCCCATCACAAGCAGATCAAAATCGTCTTCTTCCACCAAAGCGGAAGTAAATTTGATTTCCGCATAATCTGCCTTGCTCATACTGGCCGGAATAGGACTTTTCACAGCCATCTCAGCCTGGGCGATCTCCTCCCGGATATCTCCCAGCGTGTAGTCCACCTCAACGCCCAGAACTTCATTCAGATTGGAGTTGGCGTCTGCATCAACCGCGAGAATAGGGCCTTTTTTCGCTCTGCACAGCTCCTGAATCAAAATCCCGGTCAGTGTCGTTTTGCCGACGCCGCCTTTACCTGCCATTGCAATTACATGTGCCATGTCTGTTCTGCCTCCTAAATATCACAGTATCTGCGGGGCAAAAGTATTTTCAGCCCCGTGTTGTTACACAAGAGTGCAGATTCCGGCTCTGTCAATAATCTCAGATACATCTTCCCACTTATTCAAAGCGTACAGATGGATACCGTTGATTCCCAGAGACCGATATTCGTCAATCTGACGGATTGTATATTCTTTTCCCGCTTCCTTAAAGGCAGCTTTCTTTTCTTCCGCCGCCGCGTCAAAGGGCTCCTTGTCGAAAGGATTGGGGAAAATCCAGTGTTTGGAAATAATCTCGCAAAGCTCTCTTGGCATCACGCAGCCGTTGCGCGAAAGAGCCATATTGATTGTGGCAGCCATGTCCAGAATCGGCATGATTCCCACATCCACCGGCATGGTGATTCCCGCTTCACGGATTGCATCCAGCCAGTATTTGAACTGTTCCATATCCCAGCACAGCTGAGTCATGATATAGTCTGCACCATTGTCCTGTTTCTGTTTCAAAAATGTAATATCCGCTTCCAGCGAACGGCAGGCAATATGTCCTTCCGGAGAACCTGCCACTGCAATCTCAAATTTATCGCCGAATTCCTTGCGTACATAAGCAACCAGATCCGTTGCGTAGGAAAAATCTCCGCCGGTTCCTGTCCATCCAAAAGGAAGATCGCCTCGCAGCGCCAGCATATGATCAATTCCATTGTCCAGATAGTTCTGAAGCTGCTCTTTCACGCCCTCACGGGTATTTCCGATACAGGTGAAATGAGTAACAGGAATCGTATCATTGTCAGCATCTGAAATCATTTTGCAGACTTCCATATTTTTTCCTACGTTTGTGCCGCCGGCTCCATATGTACAGGAAACGTATTCCGGTTTATACTTGTACAGATGATCCAGAGTATCAGGCAGCTTTTCCATACCCTTGTCCGTCTTCGGCGGAAACACCTCGAAAGAAAGAATGGTTCTTTCTCTCATAAGTTTGCTTAATTGTTTGCTCATGCTACACCTCCGTTTTGAAATTTTATTTATTTAAAAGAAAAACTCTTCCCATGCATCCTGTCAGCTGCACTCAACTTCAACCACGCTGTTGGCAAGATCGACCATCAGTATTTTCCCGGTGACTTCCTTTTCTTCCCCCATGATATCACGGATCACCAGCGTATCACCATTGACATCGATCCGGCTTACATTTCTGAAAATAGCCGTTCCATCCGCTTTTTTAATTACCGTTGCCAAACACATACTTTATGCCTCCTTCAGCTGTTCCTTAACAAGAGTAAGCGCCAGGCTCAGCCGCATATTGCCCTTCTGAAACTCTGACACACCTTCAGAAATCTGTTTTGCCGCATCATCCATACCCAGTTTTTTCAGGTTTTCAGCCATCTGCTCCAGCTCCGCAGCATGGTGTTCATTGTGCTGCAGCATATACGTTAAAAGCGCAACTGTTTCCTGACCGCAGTCTCCGCCGCAGGAGGAACAGTCATGAGAATGCTCATGACAATGACCGTGATCATCACCATGGGCATGCGCCAGTGATTTGCCATTTTCATCCTGTACTAAATGCATGATTTGCTCCTTTCCATCACACTCTTTTGGAATATGATATTATTTTGTCAATTATGTTTCATTATATCCTATTATTACTGAATATTCAATACATATCAGACAGTTTTATTTGGCAAAATAGTGTATTTTTTTCAATCCAATCTCAATAATTATAAAAAATGACGAAAAACCATTCAAAACTACCAAATACCATTGGTGCTACTTTTTTCACACATTTGCCGCAAACTGTGTTATAATAAAGCTATAATCTGCGCAGGAAAAGGAGGTAATCAAAAGTGGCAGATATACCGAGTCTGGAATTAAACAACCATCAGCATATGCCCCTTCTCGGACTGGGCGTTTATAAAGCGACCGGAGAAGGAGAAGTTGAGAACGCCATTTCCTGGGCGCTGGAGGAAGGATACCGGCTGATCGATACTGCTTCAGCCTATAAAAATGAAGACGGTGTGGGGCGGGCTGTCCGCGCTTCCTCAGTCCCCCGTGAAGAACTGTTCATTACGACGAAAATATGGAATAATGCGCAGCGTATCGGAGATATCGACGGGGCGTTCAAGCGGAGTCTGGAGCGTCTTGGTCTGGACTATATAGACCTTTATCTGATTCACTGGCCGGTTCCCGGCTGCTATCTTGAGACCTGGAAACAAATGGAAAAGCTTTACCATGACGGACTGATCCGATCCATCGGCGTCAGCAATTTTGACATGTATCAGCTGGAAGACCTGACCGCCAATTCCGATATTGTTCCCGCTGTAAATCAAATAGAACTGCACCCCTTGTGGAATCAGGCCGAGCTGGTTTCCTACTGCCAGTCCAAAGGCATTGCCGTACAGGCTTATGCACCGCTGGCGAGAGGCGCTTATCTGGATCGTCCCGAGCTGGTTGAGATCGCCGTAAACCACGGAAAAAGCGTTTCCCAGGTAGGACTGCGCTGGTCGGTTCAAAAGGGAATATCCGTCATACCAAAATCCACAAAGAAAGAACGCATCGCAGCCAACGCTGAAATCTTTGATTTCCAGCTGACCGATGACGAGATGAGGGCTATAGACGGTATGGATGAAAAATTTCGAAGCGCTTCGATTCCGCAGGATCTTCTTTAAAATATTTGGCTGGTAGAAAAAAAAGCCGTATTGCAGGCCATCCCTTTCACGGGACGGCTGTGCAATACGGCCTTTTCTTATTTTAGCTTTCCCAGAGTGTTTCTTCTTTTCTCACCCGCATCATCAGCTCCGTCAGAGCTTCTTCCGGTGACTTTTCTTCAAAAAGCACTTTGTTTACCTCTTCCACAATAGGCATTTCCACCTGATATTTCCTGGACAGTGCCAAAGCCGCCTTAGCGGAATAGACACCTTCTACTACCATCTGCACCTCATCCATCGCCTGCTGCATCGTATAGCCCTTCCCAATCAGATAACCTGCTTTTCGATTTCTGCTGTGCTGGCTGGCACAGGTGACGATCAGATCTCCGATTCCGGATAAGCCGGTAAGTGTCTCCGGATGAGCTCCCATGGCTACTCCCAGACGTTTGATCTCGGCTATTCCTCTGGTAATCAGGGCGGCCTTTGTATTATCGCCGCATCCCAATCCATCGGCAGTACCCGCTGCCAGCGCTATTACATTTTTCAAAGCGCCGCCCAGCTCAATTCCAAGAATATCCGGACTTGTGTACACTCTGAATACAGGGCACATAAACAGTCCCTGAATGTACTCCGCCGTTTCTCTTGTCTTTGCTCCAACCACGCAGGTCGTCGGCAGCCCCCTTCCTACTTCCTCCGCATGGCTTGGGCCCGACAGAACCGCCACGTTTGCCTGAGGAATCTCTTCTTCAATGATGTCGCTGAGAGTCATCAGTGTATTCTCTTCTATTCCTTTGGCCACATTTACAATAATCTGCCCCTCTTTTACCAGCTCCTTCATAGAGCGGGATGTACTTCTGGTGAAAGGAGAAGGCACCGCCAGTACAACGAGGTCGCGGTCTGTGAGCGTTTTCTCAAGATCATCTGTGATTACAATCTCTTCCGGTATTTTTACACCCGGCAGCTTGCTTTCATGTTCCCGTTTCTCATTCAGCATTTCCACTTCTTCCCGGATAACTGACCACAAAATCACTTCATGACCATTGTTATGTAACAGGATCGCCAATGCTGTTCCCCAGCTCCCTGCTCCGGCTACACTTACTTTCGCCATATTTCTTCCTCCATTATTTCTCCTGTTTTTTGCCGCCTAAAAACGTTTTATTCTCATTTCCATGCACCAGTCTTACAATATTGGTTCTGTGGCGAAATACTGCCAGCGCTGTTAAAAAAATTGCCAGCGCATACATTTCCCACAGAAAACGCTGCTCCATATGAAATTCACCCAGCTGCCCCAGAATCACGGTACCCGCCAGAAAAACCACATATACCAGCATAGAGCCCAGCGACACATAGTGAGTGACAAGAAAAACCACGATGAAAACGATCAGCGCCGTCACCGCCACCCGCAGATCATAGGACAGCAGAAGACCTGCTGTAGCTGCAATTCCCTTTCCGCCCCGAAATTTCAGATAAACCGGAAAATTATGTCCAAGTATGGTTCCTGCCGCTGCATACAGACGCAGAAGCTGGATATATTCCGGATGAATGTTTCCATAAATAAGTGATACCGCCACTACCGCCAGAACACATTTGAAAGCGTCTCCCAGCAGCGTGATCAGACCCGCCTTTTTTCCCAATGTCCGCAGAGCATTGGTTGTCCCCGCATTGCCGCTGCCGTATTCCCTGATGTCAATGCCGTGCAGCCTGCCGCAGATATAAGAAGTCTGAATCAAGCCAAATAAATATCCGATCAAAAGACATACGACACGTTCCATGTTTACTGCTCCTTATTCTTTCGTTCTCTGATGATAAATTTCAATGAGGTTCCCCTGAACCCGAAAGCATCCCTTATCCTGTTTTCCAGATACCTTACATAAGAAAAATGCATCAGCTCTTTGTCATTGACAAAAATGACAAAAGTGGGCGGCTTCACGGAAACCTGTGTAATATAGTAAAGCTTCAGCCGCTTGCCCTTATCGGAAGGCGGCTGCTGAAGAGCCACCGCTTCTGTCATAATCTCATTGAGCACGCCGGTCTGTACTCGCAGCGTCTGGTTTTCCAACACCATGTCGATGGTATCGAACAGCTTTGGCAGTCTCTGTCCCGTTTCAGCGGAAATAAACATTAGCTCCGCGTAGGGCATGTAAGACAGCACCTCCCGGATTCTGCCCGTATACTGATAGATGGTTTTATCATTCTTTTCAATGGCATCCCATTTGTTAACTGCGATGATAATTCCCTTGCCCCGTTCATGGGCAATGCCTGCGATCTTGGCATCCTGCTCCGTCACACCCTCCAGCGCGTCTATCACTACCACCACCACATCAGCCCGCTCCACAGCGGTTACCGTCCGGATTATACTATAGCGTTCCAGTTCCTCTTTGATTTTATTCTTTCTTCGAAGTCCTGCCGTATCGATAAAAATATATTCTCTTTTATTCCACATCACCGTGGTATCGATGGCGTCGCGGGTGGTTCCGGCCACATCGGATACAATCACCCTGTTCTGCCCCAGCAGTTTATTGATAATGGATGATTTTCCCACATTTGGTTTTCCCACGATAGCTATATGAGGAATGGTATTTTCCTCCTCTTCCTCTCCGTCGTCTCCGAAGTACTGCACCACTTCATCCAGCATATCACCCAGGCCCAGTTTGGATGCGGCGGAAATGGGAATGGGATCCCCAATCCCCAGGTTGTAGAATTCATATACGTCTACCATGTATTTGTCAAAGTTATCCACTTTATTTACCACCAGCACCACCGGCTTTGCACTTCTGCGCAGCATATCCGCCACTTTGGCGTCCGAATCCACCAGTCCCTGGCGCACGTCGGTGATAAATATAATCACGTCTGCGGTATCGATGGCAATCTGCGCCTGCTCCCTCATCTGAGAGAGGATAATATCATTGCTCTCAGGCTCAATTCCTCCCGTATCGATCAGTGTGAAATGGTAATTCAGCCAATTCACATCCGCATAGATCCTGTCCCGCGTCACCCCCGGCGTATCCTTTACAATCGATATATTCTCGCCGGCCAGCGCGTTAAAAAGTGTGGATTTCCCCACATTGGGTCTGCCCACAATGGCTACAATCGGTTTGCTCATAATTTTGTCTCCTTGCTTCTTTTCCGTCTGGTTCTTCCCCCAGCACAGCTCTGACGAAATCTTCGCCCCTTTCGCCCACAATCCGGACCGGCACTCCAAGCCCGTCCTGCAGCTGCTGCACCGTCATGTCGTCCAGAAATACCCGTTCTCCTTCCCGCAGCATATTGCAGGGCAGCAGAAGCGTTTCTCCCAGCTCTTTTCCTGTCAGCTGCTCTTTTATATCCTGTCCTACTATCAATCCGGAAACGGTTATCTTTTCCCCAAAAAATTTATTTTTCACCGGATAGATCTGTACCCTCACATTAGGATACTTCTTCTGTATCATTATAATATATTTTTTCAGAAATTCATACGGTAATTCTCCGGTTGCCGCAGATATTTTTCTGGTTTTTTCATTTCCCGCCCGATTTTCCAGTGATTCTTTTATTTCACTTTCCAGAAGGCGGAGCATACCAACCCCGTTTTCCAGCTGCGGATACCCGTCATACCTTTCTTCTTCAGGAAATTCCTCTCCTGCCAGAATATACCACTCGTCGCTGCAGTGCACAAAATGGTTTTTCTTATCTTTATAAAGCTTCTCCTGCCAGGAATGTATCTGTTCAAGAACCCTTTTTGCATCTTCCCTTTCAAAAGGCTCCAGATGATACAGCCCTTCCCGGTATCTGGTCAGTCCCACCGGCACCACCGACACACTGTTCATAAGAGGCATAAATTCCGCCAGTTTTCCTATGGTCCGATCCAGTTCCCTCCCGTCATTGATACCTTTGCATAAAACGATCTGACCGTTCATCTGTATACCGGCCTCGTACAGTCTTTGAATCTTTTCACAGATATCACCCGCAAACCGGTTATGCAGCATCCGGCAGCGCAGTTCTGGATCGGTGGTGTGCACCGAAATGTTGATGGGCTCCAGATGATACCGGATAATCCGGTCCATATCCGTTTCCGACATATTGGTCAGCGTCACATAGTTTCCCTGAAGGAAAGACAGCCGGGAATCATCATCTTTAAAATACAGCGTTTCCCGCATCCCGGGAGGCATCTGGTCAATAAAGCAGAAAATACATCTGTTGCTGCAGGAACGATAATTGTCCATAAACTCGTTTTCAAAGACAATCCCCAGATCTTCCTCATATTCCTTTTCAATTTCCAGTTCCCATTCCTCACCGTCCGGCTTTCTGATCAGAAGCTCCACATACTCCTCATTCAGCAGATAGTGATAATCGAAGACATCCGTCACCTTCGAACCGTTTATCGAGATCAGCTCGTCCCCCGGTTCAATTTCCAGTTCCCGGGCAATGCTTCCCTCTTCCACACGCTTAATTATATGATGAATCTTTTCCATTCCCGCACCCGTCCCTTTTTCACCTTTCTTTTTCCGCTCTCTCAATTATAGAGACCATTCCTCTTTCTGTCAATCAGAGGCTTCATAAATCAATATAACTATTCAGCCAGCAGGCCCCAGACCCGTCGGCTTTGCCGCCGGACGCTGCCAATGCAGCTTTTGTCCGGGGCTTAATGGGCGTTCCGCCCATATCAAAGGAATCATCCAGAATGCCGCAGGTAAACCTGCGCATTCTTCCTGATTCTTTTGCTGCAGGCTGGACTGTTGCGGATAAATTACATTATTCATCAAATTTCTTGACTTTAAAATCTTCAGGCGTTAATATAAATTAGTATAAAATTTTACATGGAGGTTATCAATGGTAAATTTAGATTTACTGAAGCAGTCCATCCCTGTTGCTCCTATCAAAATAGCAGCGCTGCCGGGCTGTGAAGAACTGGCGAATACGGTTAATGATTATCTGGTGGAATACCGTAAAGTCCTGTCTCAGGAAAAGCCTGTGCTTCCTTTTGCCGGTTATTTTGAAGATTCTTTCCTGATCGAGTGTGAATGCCCCCGTTTCGGAACAGGCGAGGCGAAGGGACGGATTCGTGAATCTGTGCGGGGCACCGATTTATATATCATGTGCGATGTTACCAATTACAGTATGACATACACCGTCTGCGGGTATGAAAATCATATGTCCCCCGACGATCATTATCAGAACCTGAAGCGGATCATTTCCGCCGCCACCGGAAAGGCGCACCGCATTAATGTAATCATGCCCTTCCTCTATGAAAGCAGGCAGCATAAACGTTCGCAGAGAGAATCTCTGGACTGTGCCATCGCACTCCAGGAGCTGAGCGATATGGGAGTCAGCAATATCATTACATTTGATGCACATGATCCCCGGGTACAAAACGCCATACCTCTGAAAGGTTTTGACAATTACATGCCTACCTATCAGTTTCTCCAGGCCCTGGTCAGCTCTGTTCCTGATCTGAAGCTGGACAATGAGCATCTGATGATTATCAGCCCGGACGAGGGCGCCATGAGCCGTGCCGTTTATTTTTCCAATGTCCTGGGCGTTGATATGGGTATGTTTTATAAAAGAAGAGATTATTCCACCGTTGTAAACGGGAAAAATCCGATTGTGGCCCATGAATTTCTGGGAGATTCCATTGAAGGAAAAGACGTAATCGTCATCGACGATATGATATCTTCCGGTGAAAGCATGCTGGACGTGGCAAAACAGGTTAAAGAAAGAAAAGCAAACCGGGTTTTCATCTGTACCACTTTCGGACTGTTCACGGACGGACTGGCCAAGTTTGACGAGTATTATGAAAAAGGTTACATAGAAAAAGTTGTAACCACCGACCTGATATACCGCACGCCGGAACTGCTTTCCAAGCCATATTATGAAGCAGCCCGGATGGGCAAATATCTGGCAAGTATCCTGGACATTTTAAATCACGATGTTTCCGTGGAAAGAGTACGTTCCACCACCACAAAGATCACACAGCTTCTGGAACGCCAGCGCAGTCTGAAATAAAATATACTTGTTTTTACATATTGCACAAAAAAACAAACTCCTGATTCGTATTGATTCAGCGAGTTTGTTTTTCTATTCAAACCTGATTCAGTTCTCATTCTCTTCTTTTATCTGCAGAAACGCTCCCAGATTGCCCCTCTTTCCCCCGGATGCCCGGTGTGAAAAAAGGAAATCCGGATTACAGCAGGTACACAGGTTTCCTTCCAGTATATGTTCTTTGGGAACTCCGCTTCCCATCAGATTAAAGCGGCAGGCCATCCACAGATCCAGATGATACTTTCCGTTCCTGTCGTCCCGGATCATCTGCCGGTACTGAGCCGCCGGGTAAGCTCTCCGGAATTGTTCCGCCACATCTTCTCCGATCTCGTAACAGGAGCCGCAGATAGACGGACCGATGGCTGCCAGAAGATTACCCGGTTTTGTCCCGTAAGCATGCTTCATGGCCCGGATTCCATTTTTTATAATATTATTCACAGTTCCCTTCCATCCTGAATGAAGCAGTCCAATGGAACGGGTCACCGGATCGACCAGATAGATGGGAACGCAGTCTGCAAAAAAAGCAGCCAGTACAATCCCTGGTACATTGGTGATCATGCCGTCCACATCTTTATAATCCCTCTCCCGGATCAGGCCTTTGCCTCTGTCCTCCTTAGTCACAATACGGATATTGGCCGTATGTGTCTGGTCGGAACAGACGATATCCTCCGTCTTAAATCCCACCGCCCGGGCAAGCCTTTCGTAATTTTCCTTCACCGCGCTTTCTTCATCCCCTCTGGTAAAGCTTAGGTTCATAGAAGCGTAAATGCCCTCGCTGACACCTCCCTGACGGGTGGAGAAACAGTGACGCACAAAGGGCACCATTTCCAGCGCCGGCCAGGTCAGAAAAGCCACGTCTCCTTTATGATTGACAACCATTTTTTCCTGATTCTGATTGTTCCATTTGATTTTTATCATATTCCTACCCCTGAAAGTCAAATGCATTTTTGTAAATACGTATTTTATTTCCCAGTATGGAAATCACGTCAAAGCGGCAGGCTGTCTCCAGGGAAATCTTTTCCTGCATCATGTACCAACGTGCCGCCCGGGAGATTCGTCTCTGCTTTTCTTTTCCCACAGCTTCTTCCGGCAGCCCCTGCCTTGTACCGCTTCTGTACTTGACCTCCGCAAAGACCAGAACACTGCCGTCTGCAGCAATCAGATCTATTTCCCCTGCCGGACACCGGTAATTCTCAGCCAGAATTATGTATCCCCTCTCCTTCAGCAGCTCTTTTGCCGCCATTTCATATTCTTTTCCCACTTTTCTTCGATTCATCATCTATCAGCCTTTCTGCTCTCTTCAGGCCGATTTCCCCAACTTCATACAGATATCACACAAAATGAGTAATGAAACTCTTTCTGTGAATGGGCGACGGACCGTACTCCTTCAGCGCCTCAATATGGGCTGCGGAACCGTATCCTTTATGGGAAGCAAATCCGTACTGCGGCAGTATCCGGTCATACTCCGTCATCAGACGGTCCCTGGTGACCTTGGCAATGATACTGGCAGCCGCAATAGATACGCTTTTAGCGTCTCCTTTTATGATGGGAACCTGAAAAGTATCGATTCCCGGTATGGTCACCGCATCATTTAACAGCACCTGGGGCTTCACCGAAAGCTGTGATACCGCTTCCCTCATAGCCTCATAAGTAGCCTGGAGAATATTGATCTCATCGATCCGCGCTGGTGATATGCAACCCACTCCCACAGACACCGCCTCCCGCATAATGACTTCATAAAGCTCTTCTCTTTTTGACGAAGACAGCTTTTTTGAATCATTGATGTATAAAATCCGGCAGTCCTTTGGCAGAATCACTGCGGATGCCACCACCGGACCGGCCAGAGGACCTCTGCCCGCCTCATCGATTCCGCAGACATACCCTTCTTTTTCATACCGGTATTCATACTGCTTCATCTTTTCCAGACGTTCCAACTCCAGACGCAGTCTTTCCTGTTTCTTTTCATATTGATCTGCCAGCGCCCGGACGGAAGACCGGGCGTCCCGGCGGCAAAAAGCAAGCATCTCCTCCAATTTGGGGCCGGACGCTTCCTGCAGCTCTTTTTTTATTTCATTTACCGTCATACGTTTCTTCTTTCGGATATTCCAATGTAATTCTGCCAATTTTTCCGCTCCGGAATTCTTCCAGAACGAGACGGGCAGCCTTTGTGTAATCAAGCTGGCCTCCCTTTAAAAGACACTGGCGTTTCTCTCCGATACGTTCCAGTACTTCCACCGGTTTTCCATCCTCAGCAACCTCAAACCGCTGTCCGATCAGGCCAGGATAATGTACCATAATGGCTTCCAGAAGTTCCAGGGATAATTCTTCCACATTGAGAATTTCATCTTTTATGGATCCTATCATTGCCAGTTTAAGTCCCACACTCTGATCTTCAAACTTGGGCCATAAGATTCCCGGTGTATCCAAAAGCTCCACATTTTTATTGAGACGAATCCACTGCTTACCCTTGGTCACCCCCGGCTTGTTTCCCGTCTTGGTGCAGGCTCTCCCCGCAAAGGAATTGATGAAAGTAGATTTTCCCACATTGGGAATTCCCACTACCATAGCGCGTACCGGCCGGTTTTTGATGCCTCGTCTTCTGTCTCTTTCAATCTTTTCCCGACATGCCTCCAGGACGGCTCCGTTTACCGCTTTTAAACCCGTGCCTCTCTGGGAATTTACTTTCAGCACCAGAAACCCTCTGGAACGAAAGTATTCCGTCCAACTTTCATTGTATCTTTCATCCGCCAGATCCGATTTATTCAGCAAAATCAGCCGGGCCTTATTTTTCCCCAGCTCATCAATATCCGGATTTCTGCTGGACAGTGGAATCCGTGCATCCACCAGTTCAATAATCAGATCAATCAGTTTTATATCTTCCTGCATCATCCGTCGGGCTTTGGTCATATGCCCCGGATACCATTGATAGTTCATAAATCACCTCAACTTTATACAAATCCCAGCTTACTCATCGGAGAGATGACAAACCACAGCTTCCCGATAATATAGTCTTTCTTTACGTTTCCCACATCAGCAAAGCGGCTGTCCACACTGCTGTTTCTGTTGTCTCCCAGCACAAAATATTCATCTGATGCCAGCGTAATGGGATCTTCCGCCAGACCTGCGTTCACAATTTTGGGCACATCCCTTTGCTCCACGTAAGTTTCTCCGTTAATCAGAATATTTCCGTCCACAATCTGAACCGTATCCCCCGGCACAGCCACTACTCTCTTAATATGGGTGCTGGCTTTCTCATCTGCACTGGTGCGAAAAGCTATCACATCCCCCTGCTTTGGCGATGCAATCCGATAAACCGCCCGATTGACCAGAAATTTATCTCCCGCTGAAAAAGACGGATCCATCGAACCCTCCTGAAGCACCGCCGTCTGGCAGAACATAATGGAAAGGAGGGCCGCCAGCCCAATTGTCAGACCGATCTGCAAAACCCAGACCAGTACTTTTTTCAGTTTCGTCTGCGCAAAATAATCTCTTAAGTATCTTAAATTTACTTCCATTTTTCCTCCGTCGTAAATCAAAACGCTTTATGGCTGGATGCGCAAACAGGGACAAACTACAATTGTAATTGTCCCTGTCACTGTTTTTCTTATCTTACTAATTCTTTTACCTTGGCAGCTTTTCCTACGCGATCTCTTAAGTAGTTCAGTTTTGCACGTCTTACTTTACCGCGTCTTACCACTTCGATCTTCTCCACATTGGGGGAGTGAAGCGGCCATGTCTTTTCAACGCCGATCCCGTTGGAATTCTTTCTTACTGTGAAAGTCTCACGGTTTCCGCCGCCCTGACGTTTCAGAACCACACCTTCAAAAATCTGAATTCTTTCTCTGTTTCCCTCTTTGATTTTTCCGTGCACTCTGACTGTGTCACCCACGCGGAACTGATCAACTTCAGCTTTCATCTGAGCTGCTTCGATGTTTTTGATAATTTCGTTCATCTTTTTTCTCCTTTAACATTCTGGATGTTCTTAATACTTTTCTGTAACAGCGGACCATCTCTTTTATTCACAACGTGGTTAATTATACTATATACGACACACATTTGCAAGTATTTTTTACTGCCGTCGGCCTGGGTCTGTGAATTCATGTGGCATCACTGCTTATTTTAATATTCGCCAGCCAAAATAACAAGACTTCTGGCTACCATAGCCAAATGCATTATTTTGTTTTGATGGTTTTCATTGGTGACCAGTCACTGTAAACCTTCTTACCGTCCACGATCTGATAACCCCTTACATGAATATAATAAAGTCATGTTGGAGTGAACTGTAGTGCAGTTCTTCCGATACAGTTTCGTGCCGATATCTGGGAAATCTTTTGTTGTGGCTCTCCAGAAATCTGGGCGTATCGAATATTGAACTTCCCAGCCTTCCACACCCCGCACAGTGCTGGAAGTGACAGTAAAATGTGCCGACATAGTTACGTCGTAGATGGCTCGAACCTTGAAAGATACCAAAGCCCTTTCAAAGACTCTCCAGTGAATCGCTGCTGTGTTGTAAGCGGCACTCTGCTGCTTACAACGCTTGATTGTCCTCTATCACAGCGGAGTGGGAATGTCAAGGCTGCGCAGCACCGCCTTCAGGCGGTTCAGCCTTGATATTTCCATGACGCTGTGATACCTGCGTGCTTATATTGTGTTTCCTGTCAATATACCCCAAATAAAGCAGGCAAGTTCTCTGGCAACCGCTGTTTTGGCAACATTGGCTTTTTTGCCCTGACTTAGCACCATCCGGTAATACTTCCGTCTCAGCCGTTCATTCGCTTTATCTGCATATATGATGACTTCGGCGGGATTCCCATATTGACGGGCTTTCAGCGTTTTTGATTTATAGCCGATCTGTCCACGGCTGTAACTCTGGGCAGCTTCCACCAGCAGGGTGCGGACATGGCTGTTCCCTGCTTTGGTGATCCCAAGCCGATTCTGATCTCTGCCACTGGAATCCTCTCCGGGTGTCAAACCCAGATAAGAGGCAAACTAACTGGCATTGGCAAAACGTTTGAAATCTCCGACTTCCACCAGAGTCGAAAGCGCTGTCTGGGTTTTTATTCCAAGGAAACAGGACATATGCTGAACTTTTCCCTGATACTCCGGCTGGGCTGCCAGTTCTTCTATCCGGCGATCCAGCCGCTCCAGCTTATCGGTCAACTGGTCATAGGTGAAAAGATATTCTGTCAGAATCTCCTGGTAGAGACCTCCCGGCTTCAGTGACCGAAGCCATTGTAAATGTACCTGTGTCCAATGGTTTTTAGTCGCATCATATCGAAAGTTGTGTCGCAGACAGAAAGCAAGGATCTGCTGCTTTACCTTCTTTAGTGCGAGTTTATGATCCTGCCGCATCCGGATGAACTCCTTGATCTGCTCATCCTGCTCTGTGGGAATATGCACCGGACTGTAATCACGATGAGCCAGGCAGCGTGCAATCAGCGCGGCGGCGCGTTTATCTGTTTTCACCTTTTTTTGCCAGTTGGTTTAGACATTGTGGTTGGGGCAAGAATGACGCACTTTATATTATGGCTTGTGAGCTGGTGGTATAAAGTAAAACCAAGACAACCCGCTTCATAACCGCATACAAACACCGCATATTCCATAAAGATTATTTAATCCTTTGTTACATGCATACGGCATAATCAGGAAACTAATTATAGCCATTACCATAACGGTTACTTTATTCTTTACCAACACACTACCTCCGATCATTGTTTTATACAACTATTGACCCGAATGGAGTCAATGATAACCTTGCAATCTTAAAATGCTGTTTTCCAAAAGGAATACCAACAATTGTACAGCACAAACTAACACCGATTGTCATTTCAGCTATAGCTAACGGTAGGGTTCTCATCCAGATAGCTTTAACTTAAGATGCACATTTCTTATCTGAGCATTTGTTACTTCAGGCGTTCCCGACTGTCCAACAAGCATAATATCAACCAGTTTTTCCAACTGATGAGTACGAACCTCTTTAAGTGCTCGTGCCTCTATATTTCTTGTCTTGTTCTCTCGTAAGGTCTCAATCATGTCATCATGAAGAGACAATTCATCTGAAAGAACTGCTCTACGCGTAGCGATTGTTTCATTTGCAAGCATATCTTCTGTACGCTTTTTCCACTCCGCAATCGCTTTATCTATACGTCGCTGGTTTTTTTCAGGTGGATCAAAGTCGAGACAAAGAATCTCAAAATAATTCCGTCTGTCCATCGGCAAAATACCTCACCATTTTTATTCATTGATTGCCAGCCATGTTGCGACTGATGTTTCTGCGCCTGTGCGACCTCGTTTTCCGATATTGCCGCCCCCACCAATTTCCTGAGCAATCTTACCAAAGCTTTGGGTCAATTCACTCTGGTCAACAAGCATGGAGTCAATATCACCAGAACTAATATCGCGCAAGAACTTTTCATCCGCACTTCCGAATCCGATTCCTGTAATATCAATATCTATACGATGACATTTCTTTGCCTCACTTACTGCCAGGGGCTGATTCTCCCACATACCGTCAGCAAGAACAATTCCAAGACGTTTTCCTCGAACTCTTCCCAGCATTGATTGGATATCGTTAAATGGATGTCCTGCATTACAAACACCAGTCATACATTCAGTAATTGATCTGATGGACGCCTTGCACTTGTTCAAATCGCTTGTCAAAGACTGAACAACCTTTGAAGTATCAGAAACAGCAATAACTCCAATTTCAACGTCACCCGGATAATCCTCAAAATTCTCCACGAAATGACACATTGCATTACGAGCATCATCTATCGGCTTTCCTGACATGCTTCCTGATACATCCACCGCCATAACTACAGACAATGCTTCCGCAGTCGGTTTCATTTCTTGTGGATCAATAGGCATTCCAAATTTACTCATATCTGCTGGTACAGGTTCCTCACGAATAGGCAAATCGGTGGTACCATTACCTTGACGAGCTTGAACATGAACCATTCCATTTATGTCATAACTATACTGAATTTTAATTGTTGTAGGATTATCATTTCTGTCATGCTTAATGCCTGAAACAACATATTTTCCAATAATTTCACAGTCTAAAGGGGGCTTTGTTCCTTGCAGAACATAGATTTCCACTTCATTTTCCCCACGTGCTGAAGTGTAGTAATGAAATGCTTCTGCACATTTAACAGGAATTCTCTGATTTGCCGGAACGATGGTTTTATTGATGTAATGTGTTCCTTCTGCATTTACCGCAATTACTCCCATTGAATGCGCAACTACATCTACATGACTCATACACAGTGCATTATTTAAAGCAGTTTCTTTTCCTACAGTTCCAGATAAAGAATATTTAGGTGTTGCCTGTGGAGCAACTTTTGTTCCTTGCTTTTTGAATTTGAAGAATCCTAAGTTAGTAGTACTATCTTCTGCAGGAGGGGTCATTGTAATAACGCTGTATTCCGGCAGAGGGAGATGCACCTGAATAGCAGCTCCTAACGCAACTGCTTCATCAGGATTTACTTGGGCGAGGGGAGTGTGACCACTAATTCTCTTTAGATATGCTGAAACCTGACGCATTCTCGTAGAACCGCCAACCAGAAGAATATCGGTGATATCTCTCCAGCCAATGCCCAATCCTCTCAAAAGACTCTCACATAGTGTACCTGTTCTTTCAATTAAGTCCATCGTACTCTGTTCAAACTCTTCAAGTGATATAGTTGTTGAATACCAGCCATAGCTCGGAAGATTCAGTCTGACATTCGCTACATTTCTAGTGGTCAACTGTTTTTTAACATTTTCTGCATTCTGAGTAACTGTCTGGTGGATTTCTGGATATTCAGAAACATAGTATCCTGTTTCACTCTCAATTTTGCTCTCGATAGCTGCACAAATGCGAGCGTCCCAGTCTTTTCCGCCCAGTGTGTGATCCCCTGTAGTCTGCAGAGATTCCATCTGATTATTTTTCTTCATTTGTACAAGAGTTGTCCTCTTTTCTCATCCATCATTGCGACTAAAGTGTACCCTTTGTCAAGGACATTTTAAAAAGAAGGGATTTTGACTATCT
>CAMMBV010000054.1 GCA_946494335.1 uncultured Ruminococcus sp.
AAGACACCGCCCTTTCACGGCGGTAACAGGGGTTCAAATCCCCTTGGAGTCATTTAATTAAATACGGCGCAGTAGCCAAGTGGTAAGGCAATGGTCTGCAACACCAGTATTCACCGGTTCAAATCCGGTCTGCGCCTTTTAAATGAGCTTGTATTTACAGGCTCTTTTCATTTTGGTATGCCCGGCGGGCACACGTTCTACCGGGGTATTCTTCTTGATAACGTCATATTCTTTGACCTGTTTTTTCAGCTTCCCATAATCGGCATACAGGGCTTCTTTCTTCTCTTGCAGTGTCGCGTACTCTGCTTGCAACTCTGCAAGATTGGGTAGCTTGGTTATTCTCGCCGCTTTTAATGCCTTTGCCGCCTGTTGTAGCCATTGCATTTACTCCTTAGAGCAATAAATCTCAATAGCCTGCTTCTGTCACTTCTGTAGGTTTCAAAAGACCAATGGCATCATAATGATGCAGTGTGCGCACACTTACTCCTGTGAGTTTGCTAACTTCATTTACTGTTCGCATAATTATCCCTCCCGTGTAAAGACATTATAAACTATAACGTAACGTTAGAGTCAAGAAGTATAAAAAGATTTTTAAAAAAACTTTCTTAAAACTTTGGCAAAATCGCAAAGTGCGGTGTTGTATGAAGTGGCAAGCGACACCTGCTGCGACGGCGACAAAAAAGGATAACAGAACCGCTGTCGGGAAAACAGTACGGTTACGGTCTGGCCCAGTGGACAGCCCTGGACGGAAAAGGTTCCTTTATTTCCCTGATGGGTGTTTCTGTCTGATGAGCAGAAGATATAGCCAGGGTAAAACTATTTTACTGTCATAAATTTCTTTCCATAACATCATAACATAAAAAATCATTATTATTTGTAGCAATGATATTAAATTCAGTGTCTTTATATCCTCTTTTGAGATATATCTTTTTCGCTGGCATTGAAGCCGCTAATAAAATTTTGGAATAATGGCAGGAAATTTTTTTCTCCGCGTAATCAAGCAATTCTGTACCGTATCTCTTACCCTGATATGAAGGCAGTACAAAAAGACGGCATATTTCATTTGCTTTTATTGTAACCGTACCCACTGCATTTTGTTCGGCATCAAGGCAAAGAAAAACATGGTTCATATTTATATCTTTGAGAATGTTGACTTCATTATGGTGAGAAAGAAAAAAATCTACTGCTCCTTTGGGATAATAGTGCGGATAGATTTCGGTAATAGTAACTTCCGAAATTTTTTTGATTATGCATAAATCTTTTAAGGTAGCTTGCCGTATACTCATGTATTATCTCCTGACTTTTCTTTTATTCTTGTGTGCATTATAGCATAATATTTTGATAATGAAAAAGAGATACCAACATGTTTAAGCAGTATCTCTTTTTCGTAGCTTAGCAGTAATATTCTTTTATTTACAGGAGTGACAAGTGATTATCCTTGCCGCTCTTATCAGGCGGCAGTGATATCTTCAGAAACAGATCCTGCGGTAAGGGTGTAAGTTTCGCCGGACTCCAGATCAGGGCTGCTTAAAATCACGACGGAAAAGGGCAGCGAAGGAGAATGGGTGAAAATGACAGCGCCGTCTTTGTCTGTAAGAGTGATTTCTGTCCCGGCGGATTGTTCATCCAGAGTGATTGCAGCTACGCCCTGCTCTGAGTCACTGAAGGATTCCGCCATTGCAGCTGCGCCTGTACCGATGAAGGTTCCGCCTGTGATGACGGCGGAAGTGTCATAGTCCAAAGTTGCAGTATCGCCCTGGGTGGGGCCGGTCACAGTGATATTGCCTCCGGAAATTTCCAGGGAACCGTTGGCGTCAATACCGTCGCCGGAAGCAGTGATATCTATTGTTCCTCCTGAAATGATGATGGTGCCGTCAGAAGAAGCCATCCCTCCCTGGCCGAACATGGCGTCACGTCCGCCCGTAACGCCGCTGGCATCCGTACCTCCTGCGGCATTCAGGCCGTCGTCGTCTGAGATCAGTGTGATATCCCCTCCATGTATGGAAAGATGAAGTGCTTCCATGCCTTCGTAGCTTTTCGTAATGTTAATGGAGGCATCGGAGACAGTTAGAGAATCATCAGAGTGAAAAGCGTCGTCACCGGAAGCGATTTCAAAGCTGCCTCCCTTTAATGCGATTGAAGTGTTGGAATGTACAGAGTCATCAGCGGAGTTAATGGTAAAGGTTCCTCCCGAAATCATCAGGTCAGATGATGATTTCAGACCCTTCATACTGGTGCTGCTGTCGTCTTCTGTGTCCGTCTGAGAAGAATCAGAAACCGGTTCCTGGGCAGACAGGGTTGAAGCAGGAGCAGCCATGTTGCGGTGTAAGGCTGTATCAGCGTCAGGCGGTTCTGCGCCGTCAGGCAAGGCTGTATCAGCGTCAGGCGGTTCTGCGCCGTCAGGCAAAGATGAATCAGGGGGTGTTATATTTCTGGGCTGCCCGCCGTCCCCGCGGAACTGTCCGTCACCGCGTCCGCCTTTGAAATCCCCCCAGGAATCCGAAGACTCTTTGGCAGCGTTTTCGCTTCCGCCCCCTGCGAGTATGTCAAAGCTCCCGTCTGTGATCTGCATATAAGAACCGGCGCTGATTCCATCCCCTTCCGCTTCTACATTTACTGAGCCTCCCGAAAAGTAAATGAAACCCAGGGAAGTATCCTCGTCATTTTCTGCATGAAATCCATCTTTGCCTGCAGATGCAGTGATGGACGTATTACCGGTTACGCGGATACTGTCGTTTGCTTTTAGTCCATGTGAGGAGGAAGTGACGGTATAGGTGCCGCCTGTGAGCACCAGATCATCATTGGAAACAATTCCATGGCCGGCCGGAGAGGAAACGGTAAGGCTTCCGGAACCATTCAGCGTGAGATCCTGCCTGGAATAGACAGCCGCATCAATATTGCTGTCGTCGATGGCTGTGAAACTGCCGCCGTTTTCCAATGTGTTTTCGGAGTTTTCCGCCAGAGTGACAAACACCTTGTCTGCTTCCAGAATATAGAGGGGAGCAGAAGACGAACTGGTGATCTGCGTTCCATCCAGAACAAGCTGTATCTTTGCAGAATCGTCCGCGTCTACAATGATCATCCCGTCTTCCAGGGTACCGGAAATGATATAAACAGCTTCTTCTGTGATGGTGACGGTGGAGTCTGAGATTTTGACGCTGTCGGAGCTGGCGCTGACAGTGTCGCCGTTTAACTGGATGGAAACGCTACCGCTTTCATCGTAACTGCCATCTAGGTCCCGTTCGGTAAACATATCGTCATCGGACTGGGAAAAATCAGTATCGGAATTTTGTGATGTTTGGCTGTTTTCTTCACTGGAAAGACTATTCGTTGCGGCAATACTTTCACTGGAAGAGCTGCAGCCTGACAGCAGACAGGCGGCTATCGACAGAGATAAAATGAAAGAAATCATGTTTTTCAAAATGATCATTCCCTCCTTACAGTTCTGAGACAGAAGTTTCCTGGCGGGTAACTGCGATTTCCAGATTGCCGTTGCGGCATCGGATTTTGTCAATCATCTCTTTTTCACTGGAAACGTCCCGCAGCGTCACAAGATAGGTAAGTCTGAAAAGACTGCCCATATTGGTGGTTCTCACAGCCGCCAGTTCGTGAGATGCTGTATAGTCCTCAAAAATATCATCGAAGATGGTTGTGTAATCCAGATCTTCCGGAATGGTGATGGAGACCATTTTATAGGCAGCGGCGTTCTTTTTTGCACCAAGATCAAGACGATTGTAAAGAAGAAAGAAGGCGCACAGGACCACAGTAAATATTGCGGCAAAGCCCAAATATCCCATACCGGTGATCAGACCGGTTCCCATGGCGAGAAACAGGGTACAGATTTCTTTTGCAGTGCCGGGGACGGAGCGGAACCGTACCAGACTGAAGGCGCCGGCTACGGCCACACCGGTTCCCACATTGCCGTTTACCATCATAATCACAACACATACGACAGCGGGAAGCAGTGCCACCGTTATAACAAAGCTTTTGGTGTAGCGGGTGCGGTACATGTAGGAAAATGCCATGACAAGGCCCAGCACAAGGGAAACACCCATGCAGAGCAGAAAATCTGTCACGGTGATAACCGCAGTTAAATCTGTATCGAAAAGACCGCGAAATAATGTATCAGGCATGGGCCGCCACCTCCCTGTGGTCATATTCCTCTTTCAGATGGGGAAAGATCATGGTCTGATATGCCCTTCCATATTTGGAAAAAGAGGTTTTGTAAATGCGTTCCCAGGAAAGGATGCGGGTCATCCACAGAGGGATGCCGCCCGGGCATTTGATCTCCATCAGCGACATTCCCTCTGGAAGAAGAGGCGTTCCGTAAACTTCAGATTCAAGTGAGAGATTATCCTGACGGCAGAGAATGGTGTCGTCGAAGGTTACTCGAAAATCCGGATCGTCTTTTGCATAAAAGGCCTCTCTTTCGTAGGAGAGAAAGACAGCGGGATGAAGCGTCTCGTAGTACCGGAAGAAATAGTTGATTTCGTCGGCTATCTGGCTGTTTTGAGCACAAGGAGAATCCTTTAAAATCCATTTTACCGCATCTTTCTCCGAAAGGGAAATGCGGCGCTTGTATACAATCTTTTTATATTTTTTCTTCAGTTCCACAAATACCGGACTGTCCGGCAGCGCCCGCCCGTAGCTACGTATCCGCAGCTTTTCCTTATAAGCAGGTTTGTCGATGGAATGGCGGATCAGCCGGTATGTATCGGTATCAAAATATAAATTGCAGACCGTCGTCCTGCCGTAGGAATCCGGCTGCATGTAAGGAGCCATTGTCTCCTGTACTGCCGTCCGCTGTTTTTCGGTCAGCAGATATTTGGTTTCATATCGTTTGAAAACGGTTTGGTATGACATAAAAATACCCCCTGTATTTTGATGGTGTCATTGTACAGAGGGAATATTGAAATAATATTGAAACAGTGGCTTCCATTTGTGATTATTTTGTGAAAGGCTGCTGGGACTTTGTTTTTAAAAGCGGGATTTTTACAAGGAAAAAAACTTTTCCGTCACGGCACTGAACATCAATGGAACCTTTGTGGGCGGTGACGATGGCCCTGGCTATGGCAAGTCCCAGTCCGTAATTGCCGTCCTGTGCGGCTCTTGCGGGATCGCTTCTGTAAAAGCGTTCAAAAAGATGTTTTTGCTGTTCCGGCGGTATGGGCGATCCTTCGTTGGAGATGGAAAAAATCGCTCTGTGTTTCTCCCTTTTCAGGATAATGCCGATTTCTTTTCCGCCTTCACCATGCCGGATGGCGTTGTCTATCAGTATGGAGGCAAGCTGTTTAAGCTGGACGCTGTTTCCATTTATGAAAACATCTTTTGCAATGCTGCTGTTTAAAAGCAGGCCTTTTTCGTAGGCCACCGTTTCAAAAGGCAGGATCTCACCGTATACCAGTCTGCCAAGATCCACAGGTTCCATGAAAGGCAGGACATTTTCTGTTCTGGCCAGATCCAGAAGCTGTACAATCAGGGATGACATCCGCTCATTTTCGTAGCGGATATTGGACAGCCACTGGTTTTCTCCTGTTTCACGGGAAAGAAGTTCGATGTTGGCGTCCATGACCGCCACAGGTGTTTTTAATTCATGACCTGCATCTGAAATGAACTGCTTTTGCTTCTGATAGCTTTCCTCCAGCGGTGAAACGATTCTGCCGGCCAGATATCTGGCGAGAAAAAATATTATGATAAGGGAAACCACGCCGAATATTATGGTATAGCGCAGCAGAGTGGCAATGCTTTTCAGCATCAGCGTATTGTCTAAAAAAGCCACCAGAATGTAATCGCCTTTATCCGCTGTGCGGTAGAGCAGATTACCTGTAATTCCTGTTTCGCTCCCTTTTTCAATGATTTCTCCGGCAAGGGCCAGAAGTTCCTCTTCACTGTAGGCAGAGACATCGGCAGTGTCGGCAGCAAGCGTTTCGCCGGACTTGGAAATAGCTGCGGAGTAGACAGTAGAAAGCTCCAGCATGGGCGGCTCCTTGGGATGACCGCCGGGGAGCCCTTTTTCTCTGGGAACAGGCGGGTTTTCCGTGTTTTTTTCACCGGGCAGAGTATAGGTATCCGCATACTGCTTCAGCAGCTGGCGGTTTTCCGTCGTCATATCAGTATAACCTGCAATAAATATGATGCAGAAGGTAGCAAAAAGCAGCAGGATCAGAACAAACATAATAGCTGCTATGATTTTGTGTCTGGATTTTTTAAACATGTTCATACCTCAGTTCGTAACCGATTCCACGGACTGTTTTGATCTGAGCTTTGGCCTGTACAAAGTGCAGCTTTTTCCGCACGAAGGATATATAGACCTCCACGTTATTGTATTCTGCTTCGCTGTCATACCCCCAGACTTTGAGCGCCAGCATTTCGCGGGGAAGGATCTGCCGCTGATTGGCAATCAGATATTCCAGGAGGCGGAATTCTTTTTCGCTTAAACGGACGCGGTTATCACCGCAGACCAGTTCACAGGTGCCGGTATTTAAAGATATGTCGCCATAGGTCAGGGTACCGTCGTCGGAATTGATGTTCCGCCGGCCAAGGGCGCGGATTCTGGCCAGAAGTTCTTTGGCCGCAAAGGGTTTTGTCAGATAGTCATCGGCTCCGCAGTCCAGTCCTGTCACTTTGTCGTCCACATCACTTTTGGCTGTCAGCATGAGAATTGGAGTACGGTTTCCTTTTTGCCGCAGCTCTTTTGCAATTTCAAATCCATTTTTTCGGGGGAGCATGACATCGAGGATGATGAGATCATATCCGCCGTTTTCGGCCGTATACAGTCCTTCGATCCCGTCGCTGCAGCAGTCTGCATCATATTTTTCCAGACGCAGAATTTCACAGAGCGCCTGGGACATTCGTATTTCATCTTCAATAAGTAAAATTTTCATTCCCGGTACCTCCGGCAGTTTTATACAGATTTATTATATCATGAAAGATTGAAACAGCATTGAAAATGCAAGTTGAAAAACTGAGAAATGAAAAAGATAAAAGCCGGGATTGACTGCCGTGCGGCGATGAGATCCCGACTTTTTGCGCGATACGCCCGGCAAGCGGTTGCCGCGCTTGCACGAGCAGACATTTGCCGGGCAACGGACAGCGAACAGCTTTGCTGTGAGCATGCCGTGGTATCGCGGTATCGGATAGGGAAGAAGCTTCCCCTATCCGATCATTTTCAGATATGAATGGATTCGCTCCAGTCATCTTCATCATATGAAACATCAGAGGTTATATTTCCCTCCACCATGTAACCGCTTAACATGGAGCGGTACTGTTCCTCCAGTGTCATTTCCTCGTCCTCGTCAGAGGGCATGGGGCTTTCTGTGAGAGAACTGCCCAGGATTTTTAAAGGCGCCCACCAGTTGGTGGTTTCCATTTCCCCGGCGGGAACATCCTTTCTTCTTTTCTGAACCAGATAGTCTTTCATTTCCGGATAAGCGGCGATGGCTTCCATATCTTTGTAAAATTTCTTTCCGACATATTCAAAGCTCATCAGAATCAGATCATTCATGCTGTAGTACATCTGATTTCTGATTCCGTGAATCCACAGGATCTGTGCGATCTTTTCCGGTGGATTTAAATGCTGCTGCAGATAAGCTTCCCGTTCCTCCGGGATTACATGGATGATTTCCTGAACTTGTCTCATAAGTAGACCTCCCTGTTTGTTTTTGCTTCCCCCTGTAATCGGTTTTCGTATTTCAACCTTATTATATTGGATTTTTGGGGCGTTTTCAATAAGATCATGATATAATAATAAAAATAATGCTAAAAAAGACGAACAAAAAGGGCACCGGTTGTGTGGTGCCCTTTTCATTAGTGTCTCAGGATAGCCGGCTTTTCAGAAAATTCAAAGATCCGGGAGGATTTCCGGTTCCTCTTTCCAGCAGTGAGACCAGTGCGCTTATGGTATTTTCAATTTCTTCCTTTGAGGAAGGGATCAGTGTATTGTCTATTTTTACGGTGAGAACGATCAGGACGATTTCAGCCAGAGCTTCAGGATCCTTAAAATGGATTTCCCCTGTCCGGATACCCTGCCTTATGATTTCTGCCAGCACGGGTTTCAGTTCTGTAATGATGTGATTTACGTATTTCTGGTGGAGAAACGTTTTCTCCTGCGTACCGGGTCCTGCCTGATTTTCCGATTTGATAAACTCGGAGGAGGAATTCCGGCATGCCTGGAATATCATGGCCATTCTGGTAAACGGCGAAATGTCTGTCTGATCTGCCAGAGCCTTTGCTGTCTGCAGAGGTTTTTCATAATTTCGTTCTACCAGCGCGTCCAGGATAGCGTCCTTGGAGGGAAAGTAATAATAGATGCTCCCTTTGCCGATTCCGGCCGTATGCGCAATCTCACTGACGGAGATAGCCTGTAGTTTCTGGTCTTTGAGTAATTCCTGGAGTGCATCCAGAATACGGTCATATTTCAGCTGATTTGGCATATATACCACCTTTTCTTTACTTCTGGTCATTAATACATTTAGAAATTCATCATTAACTATATCATATCTGAATGAGGAGTTCCAATAATAAAACTGCACAAAAAATAAAAAAAACAGGCCGTATTTTGAGAGAAACGCTGATTGACCAGCGTTCGAAAAAATGATAATCTATCAAAGAAGAGGATATGACCGTTGGTCGAAAAAAACAGACAACGGTCGAAAAGGAGGATATTATGACCTACGCAGATATGTTTTCAAAAGTAAAAGGAATGTTAATGGACGCGGATGTAAGCGACATCCACGAACATCTCGCATATCAGTTTAATATTACCGGCGAGGCGGAAGGAATTTTCTATGCCGAGGTAAAAGAAGGCAAACTTTATGTGGAGCCCTACGAATATTTTGACAGGGACGCCATGTTTACCTGCTCGGCTGAGACGCTGTTTAAGATCGCAGACGGGAAAACAGATCCCGTACTGGCTTTTACGCTGGGCAAACTGAAAGTGGAAGGAAATTTTGACAAAGCATTAAAACTGAAAGATCTGATTGACAGTAAAAAGCAGGTGAGGAAAAATGGGTAAATTCATGAAGGGAGCCGCGCTGCTTCTGGGAGCTGCCGCAGCGGCTGAGGCCGGCGGCACAGCATATTTTTACCGCAGAACCATGAAACGGTACAATGCAAAAGTGGAACGGACCATGAAGATGTCCGGCGTGGACTGGGAGAAGTACGTACCGCTTATGCAGAAGAGACGGGAATGGATGATGGAACAGCCTCACGAGGACGTGTGGATCACATCGGGGGATGGTCTTAAACTGCACGGCACTTATTTCAAAGGTGAGGAAGGGAAAAAAGCGGTGATCTGTTTCCACGGCTATACCAGCAGAGGATTGAATGATTACGGCAGCCTTTCCTGGTATTATCTGAAACATGGATTTCGGATGCTTTTGATTGACGAGAGAGCCCACGGCGACAGTGAAGGGACTTATATCGGATTTGGAACCATGGATCGTTTTGACGGAGCGGAATGGGTTAAGTGGCTGGCCGGAAAAATCGGGGACGATGCCCAGATTCTTCTCCACGGCAATTCCATGGGAGGAGCAACGGTCTGTATGATGAGCGGCCTGAATCTTTTGCCGCAGGTAAAGGGCATTGTATCCGACTGCGCTTTTACGTCGGCAAAAGAAGTATTTACCCATGTGCTTCACAGCATGTATCATCTGCCGGCGTTTCCCATGATTCAAATTGCTGACAGATTGAATCGAAAGAATGCGGGTTACGGACTGGATGACTGCAATGCCGCAAGAGAGGTAAGGAAAGCCAGAGTGCCGTTTCTGTTTATACACGGTGAGGATGATGTGTTTGTGCCGTGCTGGATGTGCCATGAGCTCTATAAAAACTGTGCTTCGCCCAAGACGAAACTGATTGTAAAAGGCGCGGGCCACGGAGAAAGTTACTATAAAGATACACAGGCTTATGAAAATGCCCTTGACTCATTTATCGGAGGAATAATGAAATGATGAGAAAAAGAAAAGGATACAAAGTTTATCCGCTTACCGTAGCACAGAAATTTCATCTCTACTACCTGCCTTTTTGTCCCACCGCAGCTGTTCTGAATATCGGAACCAGTCTGACGATTGAGGTGGAGCTTGACTGGGATCTGCTGGCGAAATCCATCAACAAGGCTTACGCAAGAAGTGAAGGAATGCGTATACGTTTTGCCAAGGACAAGGAGGGAACGTATTATCAGTATGTTGTGGATCCGGAAGAACAGGAAATTGAGTTCGTAGATTTTTCCGGAAAGACCATGGAAGAGGCGGAAGCGGTTATGCAGCAGTGGACTACGGTGCCTTTCAAAATGGAAGATTCCCCAATGTCCAGAGTGGTCATGATTAAAATGCCGGACGGATTCAATGGCGTTTATTTCCTGGGACATCATATGATTGTGGATGCACAGTCACTGATCTGTTTTCTGAAAGATATCATCGAGCTTTACTGTAATGAAAAATACGAAGGTGTGCCTTATCCCAAAGATATGGCTTCTTATATCGAACAGCTCCAGAGGGATCTTGCTTACGAGGAGGGAAGTAAAGCCCAGCAAAGAGATATCGAATATTTCCAGAAGGAAATCGAAAAAGGAGAGCCGATTTACAACGGCATTCACGGCACCGACAAACTGGAGGCTGCCAGAGCGATGTTTGGAAATCCCAAACTGCGGTCTGCCTTCAATGCGTCTGATGATACGAAATCTGCGCTGGATATTTTCCATCTGGAAGCTGAGCCTACAAAAAGGCTGATGGATTTCTGTGAGAAATACCATGTATCCCTGGCCTGTCTGCTGTTGATGGGACTGCGCACTTATTTCCAGAAAATGAATGGTTTTGAAGATGTGTCCATCAACAATGCCATTGCCAGAAGAGCGACTTTGAAGGAGAAAAAATCCGGCGGCACAAGGATACATTCCTTCCCGATCCGGACAGCATTCCCGGAAGATATGAAATTTATCGACGGTGTATATGGAATTCGGGACAAGCAAAATGAGATTTTCCGCCATGCAAACTACAATCCGACTTCTTATTTTGCCTATCGCTCCAAAGTATATCCTCAGCCCCATGCGGGACTGACCTTTGAACCGATTTCTCTGACCTATCAGCCCATGACGCTGCAGGAGAACGGTCTGACGGATCTGGGAGATATCCGTTACAAAACCAAATGGTATCCCAACGGCAGCTGCCCCCAGGGTATGTATTTAACGGTTATGCACCGTCCGGAGGACAATGGACTGGACTTTAACTTTGAACATCAGATTAAGGCGGTTTCAAGGGAAGAGCTGGAATTTCTGTACTATTATCTGTGTAAGATCATGTTTAAGGGTGCTGAAAATCCGGATCTTACGATTGGAGAGATTATAAAGCTGGTATAAAGAAAAAGGAGAACGATCATGTTTGAAAAATTAGTTAATATTATCTGCAATTATGTTGAAGTGGAAGCGGGAGATATTCATCCGGAATCCCGTTTTATGGAAGATCTGGGATTCACGTCTTTTGACTTTATGAGCATGCTGGGTGAGATCGAGGACGAATTTGATGTGGAGGTTGAACAGACGGAGGCTGTGAATATCCGTACGGTGCAGGAGGCTGTCGATTATCTGGGAAAACTGGTTTCCGAAGAGTAATTTCCTGCGCGGAGAAAGGATGGAAAAATTATGCTTTGCAGTAATATCCGTGAGATTCTGATCAATACGGAAAAGAAATACGGCTCGGAAGATGCGGTCCGTTATAAAAAGAGTAAAAATGAAATAGAGGCAAAAACATATACGCAGCTTAAAGAGGACAGCGAAAGCTTTTCCTGTCTTCTTAAAGCGCTGGGCGAGCAGGGAAAGCATATCGCGGTTATCGGCATGACCTCTTATCCATGGCTGGTGACGTACTTCGGCACGGTAAACAGCGGAAGTGTCATTGTGCCCCTGGATGTCAACCTGCCGGCGGAGGATGTATGTGATCTGATCGCACGTTCTGATTCCACTGTACTGGTCTATGACGAGGTCAGAAAAGATGTGGCTGCTATTGCAAAAGAGCGCTGCCCCCAGCTTAAAACGGTAATCTCCATGCAGCAGCAGGAGCATGACGGGCAGATTTACAGCTTCTGGAAACTGCTGGAAGAACATAAGGGGAGTTTTGATTTCACACCGGAACCGGAGCAGCTGTGCACCATCATGTTTACTTCCGGCACGACAGGGAAAAGCAAAGGCGTCATGCTGACCCACAGGAATGTGGCGGAGAATGCCACCTGCCTTGATATGAAGATTCCGGAGCGAATTGTTGTCCTGAGCGTACTTCCGATTCATCACGCCTACTGTTTGAGTATGGACATCTTAAAGGGAATGTCCCTGGGAGCCGTCGTCTGCATCAATGACTCTCTGATGCGTGTGGCGAAGAATATCAAGCTTTTCAAGCCTGAGATGATTCTCATGGTTCCGCTGATGATTGAGACCATGGCGAAAAAACTGGAAGAAGCCTCCCTTCTTCCGGCAAAAATCGTGAAAAATCAGGTATTCGGAAAGCAGTTCCATACGATCTGCAGCGGGGGAGCATATCTGGATCCTTCGTACATTGATCTGTTTAAAAAATATGACATTACCATCCAGCAGGGATACGGTATGACAGAGTGTTCGCCGGTTATCAGTACCTCTCAGAGATGGAATATCCGGAAGGATTCCGTGGGACAGCTGATGCCCAACTGTGAAGCGAAAACCGTAGATGGTGAGCTCTGGGTGAAGGGCAGCAGTGTCATGCAGGGATATTATAAAATGCCGGAGGAGACGAAGGAGACGCTGGAAGACGGCTGGCTGAAAACCGGTGATCTGGGATATGTGGACGAGGACGGTTTTGTTTATCTGACCGGACGAAAGAAGAATCTGATCATCACCAAGAACGGCGAGAACGTATCGCCTGAGGAGCTGGAAAACGCACTGAGCGCCAACCGCCTGGTTGGTGAGGTGCTGGTCCGTGAGAAAAACGGTGTGATTGAAGCGGAAATCTATCCGGATCAGGATTATGTGAAGAAGAAAAGAGTAAAAGATGTGAAAGCGGCGCTGCAGGAAGTGATTGATACATATAATACAGGGGCGGCTCCGCAGAAGAAAATTTACAGTCTGGTCGTCAGGGATACGGAGTTTGAAAAGACGACGACGAGAAAAATTAAGAGGTTTTAGTACAGATTCGGCAGGATAGAATGATCGACTTATGCCCCTTTCTGTGATATGATAATCATTGTATTATAAATCACGGAAAGGGGTATTTTCATGGAAAATACGTCTGAGAATAAATTAAAAAAACATATCTGCCTGGGTGTTCTTGCCCACGTAGATGCCGGAAAAACCACACTGGCGGAAAGTTTCCTTTATTTAAGCGGCAGCATACGAAAAGCGGGAAGAGTAGACCATAAAGATGCTTTCCTGGACACCCATGATCTGGAGCGGGCCAGAGGAATTACAATTTTTTCCAAGCAGGCGCGTTTCACCTGGAAGGATCTGAATATTATATTGCTGGACACGCCGGGACATGTGGATTTTTCAGCGGAGATGGAACGGACGCTGTCTGTGCTGGATTACGCTGTCCTGATAGTAAACGGCGCGGATGGAATCCAGGGGCACACGGCAACTTTGTGGAAGTTGTTAAAGAGGTATAACATTCCGGTATTTCTGTTTATCAACAAGATGGATCAGGAAGGTACGGACCGGGACGGGATTCTGGAAGGACTGAAAAAGGAATTCAGCGACAGCTGTGTGGATTTTGGAACTGGTCAAAGTGAGGATGAATGGAAAGAGAATCTGGCGCTGTGCGATGAAAAGGTGATGGAAAATTATCTGGAGACAGATCAGATCAGCCAGGAGGACGTAATCTCGCTGATAAGGGAGCGAAAGGTGTTTCCCTGCTATTTTGGTTCGGCGCTGAAACATCAGGGAGTGAAAGAGCTGCTTGATGGCCTGGCGCAGTATATCAAATGTCCCCAATATGGTGATGCATTTAAGGCCAGAGTCTTTAAAATCTCCAGAGACGAGCAGGGAAACCGGATGACCCATATGAAAATTACCGGGGGAAGCCTGAAGGTAAAAACTGTATTGGAACGGGACGGTGTGGGAGAAAAGGCGGATCAGATCCGGCTTTATTCCGGAAACCGGTATGAGACGGTAAAAGAAGCGGCGGCTGGAACGATCTGTGCGGTGACAGGTCTTACCTTTACTTTGCCGGGGCAGGGTCTGGGAGCAGAAGCAGACGATGTGGAGACGATACTGGAGCCGGTGCTGTCTTACCGTATTCTTCTTCCAAAAGGATGTGACGCTCATGTGATGCTGCGGAATCTGCGGCTTCTGGAGGAAGAGGAGCCCAAGCTTCATATCCTCTGGAACAGTCAGCTGGAAGAGATATATGCGCAGGTAATGGGAGAAGTGCAGATTGAAATTCTGAAAAGTCTCATTGCAGAACGATTCGGTGTGGACGTGGAATTTGATGAGGGAAATATCGTATATAAGGAAACCATTGAAAACACAGTGGAAGGAGTCGGCCATTTTGAACCGCTGCGCCATTATGCGGAGGTTCATCTGCTGTTGGAGCCGGGGGAGAGAGGCAGCGGCGTCACGGCGGCAGCGGACTGCAGTGAGGATGTGCTGGATCGAAACTGGCAGCGGCTGATATTGACCCATCTGAGAGAAAGGGAGCACCCGGGGGTTTTAACCGGTTCGCCCATTACCGACATAAAAATTACCCTGGTGGGGGGCAGATCCCATCTGAAACATACGGAGGGCGGCGATTTCCGGCAGGCCACTTACCGGGCTGTCCGGCAGGGACTGATGGAAGCACGGTGCCGTCTGCTGGAGCCCTGGTATCAATTCCGGCTGGAAATTCCGTCGGAATCGGTGGGAAGAGCCATGTCGGACATACAGAGAATGAGCGGCAGCTTTGATCCGCCGCAGACACAGGGAGAGACGGCCCGGCTGGAGGGGAAAGTGCCGGCGTCTGAGGTCAGAGGATATCAGGCGGAGGTCAATACCTACACAAAAGGGCGGGGCAAACTGTTTTTGGAGCCGGCGGGATATGAGCTGTGTCACAATGAGGAAAGGGTGATAGAAGAAATTGGTTATGACTGGGAGAGAGATACGGAAAATCCCACAGGCTCTGTATTCTGTTCTCATGGAGCCGGCTACACAGTCAGCTGGGACCAGGTAAAATCTCATATGCATGTGGAGAGCTGCCTGAGAAGAAAAGAGGAGCCGGAAAAAAAACAGGATCAGCTGAAAAGGACGCAGACGGCCTATGACAGGAATCGGGCCACGGATAAAGAACTGGAAGAGATTTTTCTTAGGACTTATGGACCGGGCAAGAGCGGGAAAAATGTGAAATCGGATACGCCCGTTTATCAAACCGCAGCGCCGGTAAGACAAAAAACGTCATCTCCCCGCAGGAAAACGCCTGTTGTGGAAAAATACCTGCTGGTGGACGGCTACAATATCATTTTCTCCTGGGAAGAGCTGAACGAGCTGGCCAAAGTCAATATCGACGGTGCCAGGGACAGGCTGATGGACATCATGAGCAATTATCAGGGCTACCGTAAGGAGACGGTCATCCTGGTTTTCGATGCGTACCGGGTGGAGGGGCATCAGGAAGAGATTATAAAATATCATAACATTTATGTGGTATACACCAGGGAAGCGGAGACGGCAGATCAGTATATTGAGAAGACGGTGCATGAAATGGGACGAAAGCATGAAGTGACTGTAGCCACTTCGGACCGCCTGGAGCAGGTAATCATCCGCGGAGAAGGAGGCCGGCTGATTTCAGCCAGAGAGCTGGAAGAAGAGGTGGAGATGGTGCGCCGGGAAATCAGGCAGGAATTCCTGGAGAAACGCAGCAGCGGACGGAATTATCTGTTTAACCATCGGGAAGACGATATGGCGGAAGAGCTGGAAGACATACGTCTTGGCAGAAAGCAGGATAAATCATAGAAAAAACCAATAATCTCCATAAGGATTAAGTATTTTACAAATACATAAAAAGGTGCTATGCTGAATTTGGCAAAAAAGGGAGGATATTTATATGACCAAGGTAAAAATTCATCCGGGGATCTGCGGTTTTGTCACCAGCGCGCAGGCACATTCAGACGATGAAATGACAGTAAAGCTGACGGTAAAATCGGGATGCCCCAGTGTTAAGAAAATGATGGAGGAACTGGGAGATACTTTCGATGCCTTTGAGGTCTGTCTGCAAAAGCCGGGAGAGGGTCCTTTTTATGAGTACGCCAGAAAAAATTTCCCGGTGCATGTGTCATGTCCTGTACTACCGGGCATTATCAAATGTGTAGAGGTGGAGTGCAATCTGGCCCTGAAGGGTGATGCCTCTATAACTTTTGAGGAGTAAAGACAAAGCGCTGCAGAATTGACTCTGCAGCGCTCTTTTTCTTTGTGAAGGGAGATTAAAAATCCACTTCGGTTCCGTAATAAATACAGGTGAAAAGTCTTTCCATCTCAGCGGGCGTGATGGATCTTGGATTGGAGCCGGTGCAGGCATCTCCTACAGCCAGTTCGGAGATGGAGGCGATTTTCTCCTTGAATTCTTCTTCGTTGATGCCGAATTCCTGTAAAGTTTTCGGAATGGAAAGGGCAGTGTTCAGCTCATCAATTTTGCAGCACAGGCTGTTGATCAGCGCTGCTTCACTGGTTCCGGCAAGTCCCATTCTGCGTGCGATATCGGCATAACGGCCGGCAGCGGCGGAATCTTTTGCATTATAACGGATTACGTAAGGCAGATACATGGCGTTGGCGCATCCGTGGGTGATATGGCCGGTGGAGAATGCCGCGCCTGTTTTATGCGCCATGGAGTGGACGATGCCTAAAAGTGCGTTGGAAAACGCCATTCCGGCAAGACACTGTGCATAATGCATCTGTTCTCTGGCGTCCATGTTTCCGTGATAGGATGCCGGCAGATAGTCCAGTACCATTTCAATGGCCTGCAGTGCCAGCGGATCGGTGAAGGGGCAGTGCAGGGTGGAAACATAAGCTTCGATGGCGTGAGTCAGTGCATCCATCCCGGTGTATGCTACCTGTTTTGCAGGAAGGCCTTTTACCAGATCCGGGTCTACGATGGCAATATCCGGTGTGATATTAAAATCAGCCAGAGGATATTTTACGCCTTTGGCATAGTCGGTAATTACGGAGAAAGCCGTTACTTCCGTGGCGGTACCGGATGTGGACGGAATAGCTGCCAGCTTGGCTTTTGTGCGCAGCTGAGGGAAATTAAAGGGGATACACAGATCTTCAAAGGTAGTATCCGGGTATTCATAAAATGCCCACATGGCTTTTGCTGCATCGATGGGGGATCCGCCGCCCATGGAAACGATCCAGTCCGGTTCAAACTCCCGCATGGCAGCAGCGCCTTTCATGACGGTTTCCACCGAAGGATCCGGTTCCACTCCTTCGAAGAGACGGACTTCCATACCAGCTTCTTTCAGGTAGCCGACTGCCATATCCAGAAAACCCTGACGTTTCATGGATCCGCCGCCTACTACCAGAATGGCTTTTTTGCCTTTCAGGTTTTTCAGTTCAGCCAGACTTCCCTTGCCGTGATAGATATCTCTTGGTAATGTAAATCTGCTCATAAAAATCCTCCATTTGTAATTTTTTTATATGGCTATTTTACCTGATTTTGGAATAAAAATCCAGAGTTATTTTCTGATTTTTGAGATAAAAAACCCGCAGTTTTGAGAAAAAAACAGACAAGGAACGCATAGACGGAATTGATTCTTTGTAATATAATAAAAAAATGAAAACGTGTAAGAAAAGAAAGGGAAGAGCAAATGATAGGGATTGGAATTGATACGGGAGGAACGTACACGGACGCTGTTGTCTGTGATATGGACAGCAAAAAAGTTCTGTGCTCAGGAAAGGCCCTGACGACAAAATCAAAACTGGAGATTGGGATTGCCGCTGCGCTGGATACGCTGGACCAGAAATATGTAAAAGAGGCACAGATGCTGGCGTTGTCAACTACACTGGCCACTAATGCCTGCGTGGAAGACAAAGGCAGCAGGGCCAAACTTCTGATGATCGGAACTGACCCGGAGATGATGGAAAGACTTGGCGATGTGTATGCTTCTTATGGTTTTGGAGATATGGATCAGCTGGCAGTGCTGGACGGCAAGCCGGAAAAAATATTCCGCGAGCCCAAAGATCCGGACTGGGAAGAGCTGAAAGCGCGGATTCCTGAGGAATTTTCTCAGTGTAAAGCCGTAGGAGTAGTGCAGGTATTTCCCCAGGCCAACGGCGGAAGATTTGAAAAAGAGGCAAAAAAGGTCCTGGAGCAGGAGATGAATGTTCCGGTGACTACGGCTTATGATATGTTTAATGAAGTGGACGTGTTAAAGCGGGGCGCGGGTACCCTTCTGAATGCCCGGCTGATTCCGCTGATAGCGGAGTTTCTTCAGGCAGTAAAGAATGTGATGAAGGACAGAAATCTGGATATGCCCATCGCCATAGTCAGAAGCGACGGCAGTCTTATGTCGGAAACGCTGGCGAAAGAGTGTCCGGTGGAGACCCTGCTGTCAGGACCGGCAGCCAGTGTGGTGGGAGGAAGCGTAATGGCGCAGGAAGATGACGCCATTATTGTGGATATGGGTGGCACCACCACGGACGTGGCCATTATACGGGAAAAACGTCCGGTGACAGCCAGACAGGGAATTTCCATCGGCAAATGGAAAACCATGGTGAAGGGGCTTTATGTGGATACCTTCGGACTGGGAGGCGACAGCGCCGTACGGTTTAAAAATGAGAAGCTGTTTATCGATACCCGAAGGGTGATTCCCATCTCTTTGCTGGCCAAGGAATATCCGCAGGTGACGGTAAAACTGGAACGTCTGGCCGCCAGGAAAAAGTCCCATACCAGGATGCTCCATGAATTCTATGTGCTGCAGAAGGATATCTCAAATACGGATGGTTATACGGAAGATGAAAAGAGACTTTGCGAAGCTCTGGAGCAGGAGCCGCTGATGGGGGAAGAGCTGGCACAGAAGCTGGGAACGGATATTTACATGATACATACGGACAGGCTGGAGGCGGAAGGGATTGTGATGAAGAGCGGCCTGACCCCCACAGACATGATGGTAGTGAAGGGAGATTTTACTATTTATGAGCCGGATGCGGCCAGACAGGCCATCACCTGCCTGGCGCAGAATGTGGTGGAGACAGAAGAAGAGATTCCCGACAAGGTCTATGATCTGGTGGAAAAGAAAATGTACTGCAATATCGTGCGCATTCTTCTGCAGCAGAAATATCCCAACAAGTCCAAAATCACCGGCCAGGAAAGCATTGAGAAATTTATCGAATGGTCCTATAAGGATGCCAAAAGCAGAAAAAAGGATACATGGATGTCTGCGGCCATCACCACAAAGCTTCCCATCGTCGGCGTTGGGGCGCCTATCCACGTCTTCCTTCCAAGAGTGGCGAAGCTTCTGGGAACCAGGGCTGTGATCCGGGAAAATGCGGCGGTGGCCAATGCGCTGGGAGCTATTGCCAGTCAGATCGTGACCAAGGTACAGACCAGAGTGAAGGCGGAGTATAAAGGCACGCAGCTTCTGGGGTATTCCGTGTATGAAGACGGACAGCTTCATATGTTTGAAGAATATAAAGACGCGGAAAAATTTGCAGTGAAGATGACGAAGCGGCAGGCGCTGGAAAAGGCCAGACTGCAGGGCTCCTCGGAAAATCCCAGGATCAAAGTCAATATTGAGAAATTCAGAAATGATTCTTTTGGATCCGGGATTTTCTTTGAGAGTATTGTGGAGGCTGTTGCTACGGACGAGTTTCGGATCAGCCGGTACTCAGGTAAGTAAAGTCTTAAGCTGCTCTTCCTTTTCAAAAACCAGCAGTTCCTGACAGTGAGTCAGAAAGGCGGGACAGGGATGTCCTGCCAGAAAAGCGCTGCAGTCCGGGTTCCCGGACAGATCGGCGGTAAAGTAGGAGAGACAAAGCTTTAAAGGCGAGGCCTCCAGCAATTCATAAGAACGACTGATAAATTCCAGTATTTTTTTAGAGGAGCGGTTTTGCTCCTCTTTTTTCTGTGTGCAGGCGTTTCGGATAAAGTCTGTCAGCTGCAGGATAAAAGAGCAGGAGGCCATGCGGGCCGCTGAAAGAATCTGATCCAGTTCTTTCATGGTACGATACTCCAGAACTTTTTGCTAATGTGCGATAAAGAAGTAATAGAAGTGTAAAAAATTTTGCCGTT
>CAMMBV010000055.1 GCA_946494335.1 uncultured Ruminococcus sp.
TCTTTCGCCGTGCGCACTCGCTACGCATCCGCTTCGCTCGTTCGCGGGCTTTCGCCGTCCCACGGCTCCTTTCGCCGTGCGCACTCGCTACGCGTCTGCTTCGCTCGTTCGCGGGCTTTCGCCGTCCCACGGCTCTTTCGCCGTGCGCACTCGCTACGCATCCGCTTCGCTCGTTCGCGGGCTTTCGCTCCTCCCACGGCTCTTTCGCCGTGCGCACTCGCTACGCATCCGCTTCGCTCGTTCGCGGGCTTTCGCCCTATACCCGGAAGGCGAATTCCGTTTCACCGTGCCAGCACGGGAAACGTTTCCGCTTTCCGGGTGCACGGCTCAATGCAATACGGACATTATACCACATAGTGGGGGAAAATGGGTTGGTGCGTAAGAAAAAATTAATAAAATTTTCCTGTGCTTTTCTCCACTTTTTCGTCTAAATAGTATATAATGGATATAGCGTCAGGACGCTAAAGTAACAATAAGGAGTGAACCTACATAATATGAACATTTTATTTTTCCTGACACCAAAAAGTGAAGTGGAATACATCTACGATGATTTTTCCCTCCGGCAGACTCTGGAGAAAATGGAGCATCATCACTACACTGCGATTCCCCTTCTGAGCAGATCCGGTGCCTACATAGGTACTATCACAGAAGGCGACCTGCTTCGTGTAATCAAGAATAAATTTTCTCTTACACTCCATGAAGCCGAAGATTTTCCCATCAGACAGGTTCCGCGGCGCTGGCATAACAATCCGGTAAATATCAACTGTGATATAGAGGATCTGTTCATGACGGCCATGAGACAGAATTTTGTTCCTGTGGTGGATGACAACAAAAAATTTATCGGCATTATAACCAGAAAGGATATTCTGGGTTATTGTTTTCGAAAACTGACAGAACCGGAACAAAACGATACCTCTGATAATGGAGGTACTGCATGATGTTTTCAGCCAGATTCAGAACTTCCGTACCGTTTATCCTGTTTTTCTCACTTCTCTTTTTCGGCCTTACCGGCTGTTCAAATGAGGAGAAAGAGGCTGTTTCAGCCTGTATTGATAAAGAACTGGAACCTTTAAAAAGCAGTGATACCAGTGAAATTTCCGCTTATTTTTCAGAAGCGGGACTGCTTTCTAATCTTCCCGATGAAAAGCTGCCGGAGGATGTGGCGGATGTTTTTCTTTTGTTTTTTCAGGAGTTTGATTACAGCATAAAGAAAATATCCATCAACGAGGAGAATACCGAAGCTTCTGCTCTTCTGGAATTTCAGACGATAGACGCAGAAACACTGGCCAGGGACTTTGCGTCTCAGACCGTTGTGAAGGAACTGCAGAATCAGGCCATGCCCAGCCGTGTTGAGTTTTCACCGGAAGATTATTATATTCTTTTGCGCCAGCTGCTCCAGGACAATGATTACGGCACTGTTCAAAATGAATATACGGTGTCTTTGAAAAATTCCGATGGAGAGTGGAGCTTGATCAGAAACGACGATCTGGAAAATGAACTGACCGGAAATTTTGCAGTCTATGGTACGGACCCTGATCTGCTGAGTTCAGAGGAAGTGATTGCTCTGTATTTCGACACTATTAAATCCTTCGATACAGAGCAGATGAACCGTTTTCTTTCCCTGGATGAATTGTTTTCTGCGGATGACGAATATAAACGCAGCATCGCAAAAGCCCTTGCGGGACAAATACTCCAATATCTGGATTATTCCATTACCAGTTCCCAGAACAGCGGTACTTCCTCCCAGGTAACAGTGGATGTGACTACCTGCGACTGGAACAGTATTATTCAGAATTATCAGAATGAAGTGGCAGCCTACACCTCCACCTCACAGGCGCTGGCTGACGGTATGTCTGTCCGGCTGACAAAAGCCAACCAGATGCTGCTGGACTGTATTGACAACAATACCTCCTCTGCCGTATCTACCGTAACACTGACCCTGAAAAATGATGGAACAAACTGGAAGCTGGAGACAGACGATGTATTTGTCGAAGCCATCCTTGGAAATATCAAGGAGGCTGTCGCCGGTATTTCCACTTCACCGGAAACGTAAATTTTCAAAGTATCCAAAAACTCCGTAAAATCTTTTGATCTTACGGAGTTTTTTCTGTTCCTTATTCTTCTTCGCCGCTTTTTGTTATCTGTATACACAATTCTTCCAGCTGCTGATCGTCCACAGTGCCCGGCGCTTCTGTCATCAGACAGGATGCATCTTTCACTTTCGGGAATGCGATTACGTCTCGGATACTGTCCTCTTTTGTCATCAGCATGACAAGACGGTCCAGACCGTAGGCCAGGCCCGCATGGGGCGGTACGCCGTATTTAAATGCCGTAAGCAGGAAACCGAACCGCTCCTTGGCTTCTTCTTTTGTGAAGCCCAGCATCTCAAACATTTTCTCCTGAATATCATTCTGATGAATTCTCACGCTGCCGCCGCCCAGCTCCGTGCCGTTTAATACGATATCATAGGCTTTGGCCCGGACCGCTCCCGGATCTTTATCCAAAAGCGGAATATCTTCATCCATGGGCATGGTAAAGGGATGATGCATGGCCGTATAACGCTGCTGATCTTCTGACCACTCCAGCAGCGGAAACTCTGTGATCCATACGAAACGATATTCATTTTTATCCAGCAGATCCATCTGCCGCGCCATCTCCAGACGAAGGGCTCCAAGTACATCCCAGACTACTTTGTTTTTATCAGCTGCAAACAAAAGCAGATCGCCGGGCTGACCGTCCATGGCTTTTACAAGATCGTTCAGCTCTTCCTCTTTCATGAATTTTGCAAAAGAGGATTTGTACGTTCCGTCTTCATTGACGGCCAAATATGCCAGGCCCTTTGCGCCATAATCTTTTGCGAAGTCCACCAGCTTGTCTATTTTCTTTCTGGGCATGGCTCCCTGTCCTTTGGCATTGATACCGCGTACGCTTCCTCCTGCTTCCAGAGCGTTTTTAAATACGCCGAATTCACAGTCTTTTACTGTCTGTGACACATCCTTAAGCTCCATGCCAAACCGAAGGTCAGGCTTATCCGAGCCAAACCGGTCCATGGCTTCCTGCCAGGTCATTCTCTGAATGGGAAGAGACACTTCCACATTCAGCGCCTCCTTAAACAGATATGCCAGCAAACGCTCATTAACGTCGATAACATCATCCACATCCACAAAGGCCAGTTCCATATCGATCTGGGTAAATTCCGGCTGACGGTCGGCACGCAGGTCCTCGTCCCGGAAACATTTTACAATCTGAATATACCGGTCGTATCCGGAGCACATCAAAAGCTGTTTAAACAGCTGGGGGGACTGGGGAAGCGCATAAAAATTCCCCGGATGCACACGGCTGGGCACCAGATAATCCCTGGCTCCTTCCGGCGTACTCTTGGTCAGCATGGGCGTCTCGATCTCCAGGAACCCTTCTTTTTCCAGGAACATTCTGGTCAGCATGGCCACTTTGGAGCGCAGCATCAGATTTCTCTGGATATCCGGCCTTCTCAGATCCAGATAACGGTATTTGAGACGAAGCTCTTCTTTTGTCTTACTGTCCTCTTCAATGGGGAAGGGCGGCGTGTCTGATTCTGAAAGGATCCGCAGGGAATCCGCCCGGACTTCGATTTCACCGGTTTTCAGATTTTCATTTACCGCTCCGCTGCGGCGCTCTACCTTTCCTGTCACGGCAATGACAAACTCGCTTCTTAATTTTGCCGCTTTTTCAAATCCTTCTTCATCGATGCTGCCATTTTCAAAAATCAGCTGGATAATTCCGCTTCGGTCTCTTAAATCTACAAAAATAATTCCGCCTTTGTTTCTGCTTTTCTGAACCCATCCCATCAGGGTCACCTTTTCCCCGATATTCTCCACTGAAACTTCTGTACAGCGGTGAGAGCGTTTCAGGCCCTTCATTGATTCTGCCATCTTTTTTCCTCCGATTACTAATTACTGTTTTACATTTTATCGATAAAAAATTCCCGGAAATTCTCATATCCTTCCGCAGCCAGCTGCTCTTTCTGGAATTTTTTATTTTTCTTCATTACGGCAATGTTAATCTGCGCGCCGCCCTTTCTGGCTTCCTGCGCCTCTTTCAGAACGCTTAAAAGCTTATCCGCCGGCATTCCTTTTTCAATCAAAAAGGCTGTTTTGCCGGACATACCCGGCACGGTAAATCCTTTTTCCAGAAGAAGCATCACGATACGTTCAAAACCGATGGAAAAACCGCAGGCACAGACATCATTGCCGGTAAATTTTCCGATCATTTCATCGTACCGTCCGCCGCCGCCCACGGAACCGCCGAATTCATCCATGGCGATCTCGAAAATCGGTCCTGTATAATAAGACATGCCGCGCACCAAAGTAGGATCGAAGGCAATTTTAAAATCCGCCTCTTTCACAGCGTCCACACTGTTGATAATGGTTTCCAGATCCTGGGCATACTTCTCATCCAGCACGCCTGCCAGCTTCTCTTTCAGGTAGCGGACCCCTGCCGCATCAGGCGTCACCTCACGGAACATGGCCAGATATTTCTCCACCGCTTCCTTTGGAAATCCTTCTTTTAAAAGCTCCTCTTCCACTCCTTCAAGCCCGATCTTGTCCATCTTATCCAAAATGATGAAAACGGTATCAAAGGACTCAGGCGCAAAACCGCTGTAGGCCGCCATGGCTTTTAAAATCCTGCGATCGTTGATACGGATCGTAAATTTTGAAAAATCCAGTTTGCCAAGAAGGGTCGTAGTAGCCAGAATCAACTCAATCTCGGCCAGTATGGTAGGCTCTCCCAGAATATCGATATCACACTGCATGAACTGACGGAATCTTCCCCTCTGAGGTCTGTCAGCTCTCCACACATTTCCCATCTGCAGCGCCTTGAAAGGTCCCGGCAGCTCATTGGCGTGATTTGCATAGTATCTGGAAAGGGGAACGGTGAGGTCATAACGCAGTCCCCCGTCCACCAGATCATTTTCGGTCTGTGCTTCCTGAATTTTCAGCTTCTCGCCTCTTTTCATGATCTTGAAGATCAGTTTCTCATTTTCTCCCCCCTGTTTGCTGCTTAAGTTTTCAATATGCTCCACACAGGGTGTCTCCATGGAAGAAAATCCAAAAGCTGCATAAGTTTCCTTAATCAGCCCTATTACATAATCTCTGATTGCCATCTCCGAGGGCAGAATATCTTTCATTCCTGTCACCGGTTTCTTTTTCAATGCCATAACATTCTCTCCTTTATTCTATCAATTCCATTTTCTGGTAATCCTCCCTGTGGATCACTCTTTGAAATGCCAGAAAAACTTTTATATCAAAATTTTTGATTTCCTCAATCATCAGTTCGATGGCTGTATCCTGATCGAAGGACTTTCTGTAGGGCCGGTCGGATATCAATGCGGAAAACACATCACAGACACGTATAATCCGCGCACCGTAAGGAATTTCTTCTCCCCGCAGATTGTCCGGATAGCCGCTGCCGTCCATGTTTTCATGATGATGCAGCACCGACTGGAGAATAAATTCGGGATATCCTCTCTCCTTTAAAATCTCATAGCCCAGCGTGGCATGCATCCTCACATACTTCATCTCTTCCACCATCAGCGGATTCTGTGCTTCTTCGTAGACATAAGATCTGAGTTTTTCCTTGCCGATATCATGCAGAATTCCCGCATCAAAAAGATACTGGCAGGTGTCGCTGTCCAGCCCCAGTTCCTTTCCTACGGCATAGGCAAGGTTACTGACCCGCATTGCATGTACTACCTGATCATCCAGCGTGTAGGTCAAAAGATGCTTTTTATTGACATATTTTTTCATTTCTGCCATGTTCATCTCAGCCATTTTTCTATCCCTGTTCTTTTGCGTGTTATCATTTCGTCAATGCGGGAAATGTAATGATTCACATCCTTAACATTTTCCACCCGTTCGATTCTCTGACCCTTTTGAAAGACCAGTTTGGTGGAAGCGCCGGCGCCCACCGCCATAATCGTCTGTTTCTCTTCCATAATCAGTATATTGTAAATTCCGGCTTTGTCAACCTTTGCATAGCCTACATTTTCAAAATTTCCCGCAATATTCTTCTGCCGGTAAAGATAATAGGGCCGCATTTCCATCCGGGCAGCACAGGAAGCAGCCATATTCATAATCTCACGGCTGTTTTCAAAGGAGCTTTCCTGGTACTGATCCTTAAAAAGATTCAGTCTTGTTCCCCGTTTTAAGGAAAGGGAATGCACCGTCAGACTGTCCGGATTTAAGCTCTCTATCTGTCCCAGAGTCTCTTCCACTTCCCCTTTTCCTTCCCCGGGCAGACCAACGATTAAATCCATATTGATGTTGTCAAATCCAAGCTCTCTGGCCAGGGCGTAAGATTCGTAAATCTGTTCCACCCTGTGGCCCCGCCCGATCAGATCCAGTGTTTTCTGATGCATGGTCTGGGGATTAATGGATATCCGATCCACCGGAAATTCCTGAAGCGCCAGCAGCTTCTCCCGCGTAATGCTGTCCGGCCTTCCTGCCTCCACCGTAAATTCCTGAAGACAGCTTAAGTCAAATTCTTCGCATATTCTGCCAAGCAGCCTCTTTAACTGGTCAGGCTGTAAAGTAGTGGGCGTTCCCCCGCCGATATAGATGGAATTGAGCTTTTTATGGGCGAATGCCTGACTGACAAAAGAAAGCTCTTTTTCCAGCGCATCCAGATATTCCCCGATCCTTTTCTCCCACAGTTTCAGCGGATGGGAGCCAAATGAACAGTAGAGACATATGCTGGGGCAAAATGGAATCCCCACATACAGACTGTAGCCGTTCTCATAATCAAAAGGCTCCAAAAGAGCCTTTTCCTGGTTTGCAACGGCAATGGAAAGCGCCGTCTTTTCATTGCTGGTATAGTAGGTCTTTCGCATGTACTGTGCAATATCCGGATTTTTCATTCCCTGCTCCAGCATCTGCATGGGAATCTTCGTAGGCCGTATCCCGGTTAATGTACCCCAGGGCAGTTCCTCCCCCGTAATCTGTGAGAGACCACGGTACACCGTCTGCTTCAGCCTGTTTTTTCTCTCTGTCCGATTAGTCTCATCCGTGACGGGAACCTCTTCCTCAAACAGAACAGTTTCTCCATCCTTTATGGTACACAGAATTTTCTCCGGCTCATAGTCAATGAGGATCAGACGGTCAAATTCCCCGGCCTGACCTTCTTCCCCCGTGTACGCAGTCTGTACGTCACAGGCGGGATAAAAGGCTCGAACCAGGGAATACACATCGTATTCAAAATCTTTCCGCGAAAACTGCAATAATATCTTAAGCAAAGGGATTATACCTCTTTTCATAACCGATTGTGGTACTGCTTTCATGACCCGGATATACAGCCGTATCCTCCGGCAGGGAAGAAAGCAGCCGCTGCAGACTCTCTTTCATATCTCTGGCGCTGGAGGTGGGAAAATCCATCCGTCCCACAGATCCCGCAAAAAGCGTATCCCCGCTTAGGAGGAACCCTTCCTCGGGGAAATAATAGCAGCAGCTTCCATGGGTATGGCCCGGCGTATGCATCATGCGAATGGCAAAACCGGCCAGTGTGAATTCTTCTTCATCTTCCAGAAGCCGGTCCGCATGGGTGGAGTATGGGGTATCCCAGGAGGCTGACAGATTCAGCATGGAATCTTCCAGCACATCCTTCTCCTGCTTACAGGCAAAAACCGGAATCTCATACAGATCTCTTAAATCATCCACAGCGCAGATATGATCAAAATGGCCGTGGGTCAGAAGTATGCCCACCGGATTTCCGTCCAGCAACGTCACAGCCTTCGCGATCTCACCGGCCTGATCCGCCGGGTCCACAATCAGCATCTCTCCCGTGTCACTGTTTTTTATCAGAATACAGTTGGTCCCCACCGGTCCCAGCACCATATTTTTAATGATTGCCTTTCCCATAACTTTCTCCTTTTTCTTAACCGGTGGTACGCTCAATATCCAGTACGCTTTCCACCTGTCTTATTTTTTTGATCACCTGATCCAGCTCTTCAATGCTGTGAACATCAAAGGTGATGGAAATGGTTGCCGTTCCCTGTTTGCTGGTTCTTACGTTGATGGAGGCGATATCGATTTTGCGCTCCGTAAAGAGTTTGGACACATCCACCAGAAGGCCGGTCCTGTTATTGGCATAAACATTGATCTCCGCCGTAAAAAGCTGATCGCCGGCAATTTCCTCACTCTGCCACTCCGCATCGATCAGACGGATCCGGTCATTCTCATCCATATGAATGATATTGACGCAGTCCGTTCTGTGGATCGTCACGCCCCGGCCTCTGGTGACAAATCCGATAATCTCATCTCCCGGTATGGGACTGCAGCATTTGGCAAAGCGAACCGCCACATCGTGGATTCCCTTCACCACAATACCGCCCTGGGTTTTGCCCACATGAAGCTTATCTTTGGTCTCAGAAGCAGCCGCCAGCACCTTCTGGTCCGTCATTTGCGCCTTGTGAGCCTTTTCATAACTCTCCGACAGTTTATTTAACACCTGTCCTTCTTTCAGACCGCCGTGGCCGATGGCGGCCAGCACAGAATCCCAGTCACGGAAACCGTATTTGCGCAGTACAGCCTCCTGGTATTCCGGTTTCAGATAATCGGACAGTACCTTTCCCTTTTCTCTGGCATAGGAGGAAAGCATTTCCCTTCCTTTAATGATATTGTCTTCTTTCAGTTCCTGGCGGAACCACTGATTAATCTTGTTTTTTGCCTGGGTACTTTTGACAATTTTAAGCCAGTCCCTGCTGGGCCCCCGGGAATTCTGGGATGTGATAATCTCCACCCGGTCGCCGTTTTGTATCACATAATCTATGGGAACCAGTTTCCCGTTGATTCTGGCTCCTACCATCTTGTTGCCCACCGCACTGTGCACACTGTAGGCAAAGTCAATGGGAGTGGAGCCTGCCGGAAGCGTCTTCACATCTCCCGCCGGACTGAAACAGTACACGTTTTCTGCAAAAAGATCCAGGTCGCTTTTCAGAAAGCTCATGAACTCGTGATTGTCCGGCATATCCCGCTGCCATTCCAGAATCTGCCGCAGCCAGCTTAACTTCTCTTCCTCTTTTTCCGCATCTGTCTTCTTGCCGTCAGACGCCTCTTTATACTTCCAGTGGGCGGCGATACCGTATTCCGCCGTCCTGTGCATCTCAAAGGTACGAATCTGTATTTCAAAGGGCTGACCCTTTGGTCCGATCAGCGTGGTGTGAAGAGACTGATACATATTGGGCTTTGGCATGGCGATATAGTCTTTGAACCGGCCCGGAATGGGCTTGTACATTTCATGGATAATTCCCAGAGCCGCATAACAGTCTTTCACCGTATCCACTATGATTCTCACAGCGAAAAGATCGTAAATCTGATCCAGCGTCTTATCCTGGTTTACCATTTTTTTATAAATACTGAAAAAATGCTTGACTCTGCCGTCCACCTGGGCGTCTATGTTCGCCTTCACCATATGGGATTTCACTTCATCCACAATGCTTAAGACAAATTTTTCCCTTTCGGATTTGCGCACGGCAATCTTGTCAACCAGATCGTAATACACTTCCGGCTTTAAATATTTCAGCGACAGATCATCCAGTTCCACCTTGACTTTGGAAATACCCAGACGCTGCGCGATGGGAGCGTAAATATCCATTGTCTCCCTGGCTTTTTCCTTCTGCTTGCGTTCCGGCATGTATTTCAGCGTCCGCATGTTATGCAGCCGGTCAGCCAGCTTGATCAGAATAACCCGGATATCCTTGGCCATTGCCAGAAACATCTTTCTTAAATTCTCCGCCTGCACCTCCAGCTTGTCCGCTGAATAATTCAGCTGACCCAGTTTTGTGACACCGTCCACAAGAAGAGCCACCTCCGCTCCGAAAATTTCCGTCAGCTCTTCTTCCGTCATCACAGTGTCCTCCACCACGTCGTGCAGGATCCCGGCAATGATGGTCTCTTTATCCAGCTCCAGATCCGCCAGAATAATCGCCACACACAAAGGATGAATAATATAAGGCTCACCGGATTTACGTGCCTGCCCTTCATGTGCTTTCGATGCAATTTCATATGCTTTTTCTATCATATGGACGCTGTCCGAAGGATGATATTTTCTTACGCTGGAAATCAATTCCCTGTACAAAACTTCAGGGCTTGTAAAATCCTCCATGGATTTCACACTCTTTTCCACATCGCGAATACTCTGCATCCTCTCCTGCGCCGTCCTTGTGCTGTTTTCACCCATAGGAACCAACCTCTTTTCCGTCCTTATTTGCCTTCGTAACAGATCACAGATTCTACATCATAATCCTTCAGGCGCTCCCTTCCTTTCAAGCCGGACAGTTCCATAAGAAAAACAATTTTTACAACCTCTCCGCCCAGAGCTTCTATCATTTTTACACATGCCTCCACCGTTCCTCCGGTGGCGATCAGATCATCTATGATAACTACCTTCTGTCCCGGTTTCACGGCGTCCCTGTGCATCTCCACCACTGCACTTCCATACTCCAGATCGTACGACTGCTCTATGGTCTGACAGGGAAGCTTTCCCTTTTTCCTCACCGGTATAAAAGGCTTATGAAGATTATACGCAATGGGTACTCCGAAAATAAATCCTCTGGACTCTGATCCCACCACCAGGTCAAAATCCTTATCTTTCAGGCAGTCCTGCATGGAATCAATGGCAAGCGCCAGACCGTCGGCATCCTGCAAAATACTGGTCACATCACGAAATATAATTCCAGGTTCCGGAAAATCCGGAATACTCCTTACATAATCCTCAAGCTTTTTCATAACTCTTCCTCCATCTGATCATTCTCGACATCTATAAAATTCAGTATATCATTTTTTATTTCGTTGCGCAATTCCTTCTACTGAAAATGGGTAATAACAGCCTGCAGGCTTTCTCTTCCCTGCCAGTGATCTATGGCAGGATAATATACCATATCAATGGAGCCTTTCTGCCTTATCCGGCTGACAAACTCATCTCCCTTTCCAAAATAAACTCCGTCTATGGAATTGCCTTCTGTATCCAGCAGCTTCATTTTTACCACATTCCTGTTTTTCCCCAGCACGCGGCAGTTTACCGGCCGGATATTTTTCTGCGCAAAAACGGGACGGGTATTGCCTTTTCCAAAGGGCTCCAGAATTTCCATCTCTTCAACCAGATCTTTTCGCACATAGCTGATGGGCATGGCCACATCGATCACCACTTTTTCCATCAGATCATCCTCAGTCAGCGTGCATTTTTCATTGAGTCTTGCCCGGAATGCATCCACGTTTTCTTCCTTTAACGATACGCCTGCCGCCATGGGGTGGCCGCCGAACTTCTCCAGAAGCTCTTTTGCCTTTACCAGCTCCTCGTACATGGAATAGGCTTCGATGGAACGGCCGGAGCCTTTCGCCCCTTCTGTTGTTCTGGTCAGCACAAAGGCCGGCTTATGATATCTCTCCCGCAGTCTGCCGGCTATAATGCCCGCCAGACTTTCATGACACCCGGGCAGATAAACCACCAGCACCCGGTCGTTTTTCAGGTCTGTCTCTTCCACCAGTAAAGCCGCCTCTTCCACTCCTTTTTCCGTCATGGCCTTTCGCTCTTCATTCAGCTCTTTTAACTGGGCCGCCAGCTCCATGGCTCTCTCTGGTGATCCGGCACACAGAAGCTCCAGCGCTTTTTTCGCCGTATCCAGACGCCCGCTGGCGTTAAGACAGGGTCCTAGAACGAAACCGATATGATAGGGCGTGATCTGATCCGCCGTCAGACCGTTGACTTCTATTAAGGCGCGAAGACCGTAATTGGATGTGCTGTGAAGACGTTTCAGCCCCTCTTTCACCAAAATCCGGTTGTCGCCTGTCAGATCCATCACATCACCTATGGTGGCAATGGCCTGGTATTCCAAAAGCTCCTCTTTTTCTTTTGGATTGATCTTAAACCGGTCATAAAGCGCCGTGATAAGACCGGCGCCGACGCAAGCTCCGCAGAGCAGTTTAAAAGGGTATCCGCAGTCTTTTTGCTTCGGATTTATGACGGCGTCGGCCGGCGGCAGCAGCTCCTTCCTTTCTCCGCCTTCTTCTATGTAAGGTACTTCGTGGTGATCGGTGATAATTACCGTCAGACCCTTTTCTTTTGCAAGAGCAGTCTGACCGGCGGCGGCAATTCCATTGTCACAGGTGACCAGGGTATCCACCTCATCTTCCGCCGCCTTAAGAATCAGAGATTCATTGATTCCGTATCCATCCGTAATCCTGTGGGGAATCATCACGTCCGCCGCTGCCCCCAGTCTTTTCAGCCCCTTTTGCAGTATGTAGGAAGCCATTATGCCGTCGATATCGTAATCGCCGATGATACGGATCTTTTTGCCCTCTTTTATTTTATTTTCCAGGATATCCACTGCCTTTTCCATATCCTTCATCAGCCAGGGTGACGGCAAAAGCCTGGTGTTTCCGTACAGATATTTTTGAATCTCATCCATACCCACCACGTTCCTGTTGCGGATCAGCCGCGCCGTCACCGGATCGATTCCAAAGGTTTCCGCTATCTTCTGAAAATCCGCTCTTTTGGCGGATACAACCCATTTTTCCATATGCTTTACAAAAAAGGACGCCGCATCTGTGGTTTTTCACCGACCGGATGCAGCATCCTCACTCCTTTTTATTTCTTTTCTTTACTTAATGACCGTTTTTTCATCGTATACCACAGGGCGCCAGTGAGACACACTGAGGAATAACCGCCGCAGACGATTCCCACCATAATGGGAAGGGCAAATTCACGTACCGTGGAAACACCCATAATAAACAGCACTGCAATGGTAATAAACGTGGTCAAAGACGTATAGATGCTTCGGGTCAGCGTCTGGGTAACGCTGACGTTTACCAGCTCCTTCAGATCTTCCGCCGTTTTTACTCCGTGCATGTTTTCACGGATACGGTCAAAAATGACGATGGTGGCGTTGATGGAGTATCCCAGTATGGTAAGCATACAGGCAATAAAGGTATTGCCCACAGAAATCCGCACGAATACGTAAGACGCCAGTACTACCATAACGTCGTGAATCAGCGCAAGCACGCCGCTGGATGCAAAACGGATATCTTTAAACCGGAACCAGATATAAATCAGCATGCAAACCGTCGCCACGGTAACCGCCAGAATGGCGTCCCGCTGCATTTCCCTGCTGACTGTGGAAGATATGGTTTCCGCTGAAATATCATCTTCTGCAATTCCAAAAGAATCCTGCATTGTCTGACTGAACTCTTCGCGCTCCGCCACATTTAAAGTCCTGGTTTTTATGACAACCTGATTGCTGCCTACTACCTGCTGGAACTGAACATTGGCGTCGCCTGTCACTTTTTCAACTGCCGGTCTCACATCTGTATCCAGCATATTAAGATCCACCTGCGTATCCTCCGGGAAAGTAACGGTGGTAGAAGTTCCTCCTACAAATTCCAGACTGTAATTCAAAGCCTGTCCGCCTGAAACGCTGTGGGCTATCATTCCCACCGGAGCCGCCAGTACCAGTATAATCGATATAATAAAGAATATTTTTCTCTTTCCGACAAAATCAATGGTTTTACGCGTTTTCGCCCGTCCGTACAGCTTTTCACTCTGCAGTCCCACACTGTAAAGGGCATTCACAATCAGCCGCGAAATCACCAGCGCCGTGAACATGGACAACACAATACCAAGAGCCAGCGTCATCGCAAATCCTTTGACGCTTCCGCTTCCTAAAAGCCCCAGCACGGCCGCAGCAATCAGTGTGGTTATATTGCCGTCAAGAATTGCAGACAGAGCTTTCTGAAATCCTGTTTTGATGGCGTTTCTTACGCTTTTGCCCGCTCCGATTTCTTCCCGGATTCTGGCGTAGATAATGACGTTGGCGTCCACCGCCATACCGATAGACAGAACAATACCCGCAATACCGGGCAGCGTCAGAGTCAGATCAAAGGCATTGAGCATTACCAGCTCCAGCGCTGTATAAATCAGCAGCGAAAGAGCTGCCACCACGCCGGGAAGGGCGTAGACCACGATCATGAAAATCATAACCAGCGCCAGACCAATGGCTCCTGCAATAAGACTTGTACGGATTGCTTCCGTACCCAGCTGAGCGCCCACCACATTGGAACGGACTTCTTCCAGTTCCAGAGAAAGCGAACCGATACGGATGGTTGAGGCCAGGTTTCTGGCTTCCTCTATACTCTGCATACCGGTAATCTGCGCTTTGCCGTCGCTGATAACTGACTGCACTGTGGGTGCGCTGATGGTTTCCCCATCGTAAACAATGGCAATCTGCTGTCCCAGATTTTCTTCTGTAGCCTCGGCAAACTTTTCGGTTCCCTCGGTGGTCATCTGCAGGGATACCACATACTGATTATTTCCCGTGTCATCCTGCGTGATACCGCCCTGTGCATCTGCAACATCCGTTCCGTCCAGAACCACATTTCCTTCCGGATCGGTAAATTCCAGGGATCCGGGCTTACCCAGCTCCTCCAGTATTGCATTGGCATCGGAAACGCCGGGAATCTCGATATTGATCCGGTTATTTCCTTCCTGATAAACCTGCGCTTCTTCGCTGTATCCTTCTACACGCTGCTGAAGCTTATAAATGGTATCGGACATATCTTCTGAAGAAGGATTGTCCTCCTTTGTCTGATAAGTGATGCTGACGCCGCCTGACAAATCCAGTCCCAATATAATATTTCTGGCAGCTCCCGTTCCGGTGGGGCCAAACCCCACTGCGGAGGTAAAAACCAGAAGCACGGTCAGAACCGCTGTCAGAATCAAAACAACAATTCCCTGATTTTTTTTCATTTTTTCGTATCCTTTCCTTATGTCAATCTTCTGCCAGAGCCGCCTTTATCATCAGGGCGCATTCTACTCTTTTCCTTTGCAGCTGGCAGCCGATTTCATAAACATCATCGATTCTGCCAGTAAAATTGTAGGAATTGGCCGCACATCCTCCGCTGCAGTAGAATCTGGAAAAGCATTCCTGGCATTTTTCCTTCGCATAAACATTACAGTTCTTAAACTGCCCGCAGATATCCTTTCTGACAATTCCTTCCTCCACATTACCCAGAAGGAACGCTTCTTCACCCACGAACTGATGACAGGGGTACAGATCTCCCCAGGGCGTCACCGCCAGATACTCCGTTCCGGAACCGCATCCGGAAAGTCTCTTATACACACAGGGCCCTCCCGAAAGATCGATCATGAAATGGAAAAAGTTAAAGCCTTTTCCTTCTTTTTCTCTTTTTATCATTTCCTTTGCCAGGATATCATACTGTTCGCAGACCGCCGGCACATCCTCCATGCGAAGGGCATAATCTTCCGTTGCAGGGGCAACCACAGGTTCCATAGAAATCTGTTTAAATCCCAGATCGGCCAGATGCAGCACATCTTTGGCAAAATCCAGGTTATGTCTGGTAAAGGTACCCCGCACATAATAGTTTTCCTGATTGCGGCTTTTTGCAAACTTCTGGAACTTCGGCACAATCAGCTCATAGCTTCCCGCCCCGCTCCTGAAAGGACGCATGAAGTCATGAACCTCTTTTCTTCCGTCAATACTGAGAACCACATTGCCCATCTCCCGGTTGGCAAACTCCATCACTTCATCGTTGAGCAGCACGCCGTTGGTAGTAAGGGTAAAGCGAAATTTCTTATCATGGAGCTTTTCCTGGCTGCGCCCATAGGCTACCAGATCCTTTACCACTTGCCAGTTCATGAGCGGTTCTCCCCCGAAAAAGTCCACTTCCAGATTTCTTCGGTTGCCCGAATTCTCAATCAGAAAGTCCAGAGCCTTTTTCCCCACTTCAAAGGACATAAGCGCCCTCCTTCCATGGTATTCCCCTTCCTCAGCGAAACAATACCGGCACGCCAGATTGCAGTCATGGGCAATATGTAAACAGAGCGCCTTCACAACCGTCTCTCTTTTCTGAAACAGCTGAATCGCTCCTTTGTAAATATCTTCCGTAAACAGCATTCCCTGATTTTTCAATTCTCTGCATTCTGAAAGAGCCTCTGCCACTTCATCCGGATCATACTTTCTTCCGAGAATTTCCATCGTCTCCTCTGTATTCTTCCCCTTATTCAGCATGTCCATCACTTCGTAGACCAGGTCGTCCACCACATGCACAGAACCGCTGTTAACGTCCAGAACAATATTATAACCATTGTTTCTGTACTGATAAATCACTGGTTTTCTCCCTTCATTTTTTCACCAAAGAATAAGCAGCGGCAAAACCGCTGCTTATCACATTTTGTAACAGCTACCTTTCAAGGTAATTATTTTCCGTTCTCGCAGCTCTGATTTCCTACAGTGCAGGATGTTTTACAGGCTGACTGGCAGGATGTCTGGCATTCTCCGCATCCGCCGCTTTTCACTGTATTCTGAAGGCCTTTAGCATTTAAAGTTTTAATATGCTTCATTATATTTCCTCCTCTTTTCTTTGCTATGCCACATTATAGCATAAAGTTTACCTTTTTTAAAGTATTTTTTTGTCTGATTCTCAGGAGATCATTCCGCCCAGCGTTCCTCCTCCCGCACAAAGCGCTGCAGCTGACGCAATATAAGGGGCGGAAGCCATTGCTCCCGGCTCCAAAACGGTGGAAATTCCAAGCAGAAGAAGAAAATATCCCGCGCCCACAGCCAGCCCCCACAGAAATTTTTTTTCTCTTATCTTTTTCCCTGCCAGAAATCCGCCGGCAAAGCATGAAATTATGTAAACTAATGCAATGCCGATGGAAACCATTTTTGCGTTCAGCTCCATTTTCAGGAGCAGCAGCGCCAGCAAAAGCAGCAGCACTACTGTGACAGCATAGGCAATAATCAGTGATTTCAGCAAAGTTATCAGTCTGTTTTTGGATACTTCGGCTTTCAACATAATAACCCTCCCATATAATACTATATGGAAGGGTTGTTCGTTCTATCACTGTTTATTTTTTACGGTTTCTTTTGGAAGACACTTTACCGGCCACAATCAGAATAATAATCAATGCGGCCGACACGGCTGCCACTACGATATACGGCGTCAGATTGTTGGTGTCTCCTGTATTTACAGAAGAAGCCGTTCTCGTATTGGAATTTCCGGAAGAAGATGTACTCCGTGAACTTTCAGAAACCGTCTTTCCGGATGTCTGTGCGTTCACAACAGATGAACTGCTGGATGACGAAGAAGACGAAACCGTGCTGCCGGATGTGCCCGTCTGTCCTGAACCTGTGCCTGCCTGTCCCTGGTTCTGGTTATATACTGCATCGCCTGGTCCTACAAGCACCGTGCTGCCTGCGATTCTTCCCTGACCGGTAATACTGTAAGGACTGAACGAACCGGTAGTAAAACGAATCGCTCCGTCCAGCACTTCCGGCGTAAGGACTTCATAAGACCCGTCCTTCAGATAATGGATCACCGATACTTTCTCATATTCATCCGCATTGGATACAGGAACCGTCACCGTCACCTTCGTTCCATTCAGATCATAAGGCTCGTCTCTTAAAAGATCCCACAATCCCATCTCGTAAGATCCCAGAAGATCTCCCAGGTCAAAACTGTCTCCCTGACCGCCCTGACTTACGCGGAACTGTACATACCAGGGTATATCACCGGATACGCTGATCCCATTGCTGGTATGATTGTATATTTTACAGGCGCTCTGTGCCTTTTTCAGGCGAATAACCAGCTCCTGCGGCACCATGGCCTTTTCTTCTTCTGTACATCCTTCGTACCAGCGGTAGGCATCCAGTACAGCCTGTACGTCGTTTCCACTGCCAACTGCCACCTGAAGTTTGTCAAGCAGCTCCGCAGAAGACTCTTTTTCCGGTTCTTTTGTCGGCTCCGGCTCCTCTGTCTCTTCCGGTGCCTCCTCCGGCTCTTTCGTCGGCTCCGGCTCCTCTGTCACTTCCGGTGTTGTCTCCGGTTCTTTCGTCGGTTCCGGCTCCTCTGTCACTTCCGGCGCCTCCTCCGGCTCTTTCGTCGGCTCCGGCTCCTCTGTCACTTCCGGTGTTGTCTCCGGCTCTTTCGTCGGTTCCGGCTCCTCTGTCTCTTCCGGCTCTTTCGTCGGCTCCGGTTCCTCTGTCACTTCCGGTGTTGTCTCCGGCTCTTTCGTCGGCTCCGGCTCCTCTGTCACTTCCGGTGTTGTCTCCGGC
>CAMMBV010000056.1 GCA_946494335.1 uncultured Ruminococcus sp.
GCGGCCTCCTGGTCCCAAACCAGGCGCTCTAGCCAAACTGAGCCACACCCCGCTGCTCAAAGCGCTTTCGGCCTGACGCAAGGTATATTATATTATATGCGCTCCCAAAAGTCAACACATTTTTTTATTTTTTATGCATAATCGGATTCTTTTATTTTAAGTAGCACGTAGTAAAATGAGTTTCCCCGTCAGAATCAATCTCCATCACCATGTAACTGGGATCTCGCGGAAACTGTCTTGGATAGGCAAGGCTCCCGGGATTCAGCACAGTAATGCCTTTTCCCACCTCCAGATATGGCCTGTGGGTATGGCCGTACATCACAATATCAGCCCTGCGGCTCTGACCTTCTTCCCGAATCCGCTCCATACCCATGGATACTCCGTAAGAATGGCCGTGACAGAGAAAAATCTTTTTCCCTCCCAGCACAAATTCCAGTTCCCGGGCAAGCCCGCTGAAGTAATCATTATTTCCGGCCACCACATACAGAGGGCATCCTGCCAGCTGTTCGATATAATCTTCTTCTCCTTCCACATCACCGCAGTGGATCAGTGCATCCACCGGCCACACTCTGTCGATAACCGCTTTCAGATTTCTGGCATGTCCGTGGGTATCACTTATAATTACAACCTTCATCCTCTATCCCTCTTTTCTGGCCTGAAGCTCTTTTTTCATTTTCCTTAAAGCCTTCCCACGATGACTGATTTCATTTTTAATTTCCGGCGGCAATTCTGCCGTGGAGCACCCATACTGGGGAACATAAAAGATAGGATCATAACCAAAACCGTTGGTTCCCCTCTCCTCATATCCGATTCTTCCCTCAATGGTTCCCTCCGCCGTCAGCACCTCCCCGTCGGGAAAGGCCGCCGCTATGACGCAGACAAACCGGGCCGTCCTTTTCTCATCCGGAACGCCGGCCAGCCGGTCAATCAGATTTTGATTTTTTATCCGGTAGGAGGTATCTTCTCCCATATACCGGGCGGAGTGAACCCCCGGCTCTTTGTTGAGATAATCAATTTCCAGGCCGGAATCATCCGCCAGTACAATTTCATGACACAGTTCCATGACGGTTCTGGCCTTGATCACGGCGTTTTCTTCAAAGGTTCTGCCGTTTTCTTCAATATCCGCCGTGATTCCTGCTTCTTTCATGGAAAGTATCTCCACGTCCAGGTCTGCCATAATCTCACGGATTTCTTTCATTTTCCCTTCGTTTCCCGTGGCAAAAATGATTTTCTTCATCTTTCCTGCTCCCTTCGCTGTTTTTTCGGCGGTTTCGGACCGGGATACTGATAAAAATATGTCTTCAGCATACCGTTGTATATCTTTCTGTTTTTATCTGCCGTCTTTCCTATATAACGCTGTGCATCCGTATAGCTGGTAATCAGATACATGGACCAGCTGTCCAGTCTTTGGAATGCCTCACCCAGTTCACGGTACAGCCCCGGCAGCTTTTCTTTCTCTTCCAGTCTCTCTCCGTAAGGAGGATTTGTGATAATAAACCCATATTTTTTCGGATGATTCAGCTCATTTACCGGCCGCCGCTGAAAATGAATCAGCTGTTCCACCCCGGCCAGCCTGGCGTTTTCTCTGGCATTTTTTATCACATCACCGTCAATATCATACCCCTGTATATCCGTTTCCACCTTAAGATCAAGGATATCTTCCGCCTCTTCCTTCGCATTATCCCAGCATTTTTCCGGTATCAGATGCGTCCATCCCTGTGCCAGAAAAGAGCGGTTCATGCCCGGCGCCATATTAGCCGCCATCATGGCTGCCTCGATGGGAAAGGTTCCGCTGCCGCAGAAGGGATCTACCAGTATCCGGTCTCCCTTCCAGGGAGTCATCATCAAAAGAGCCGCCGCCAGCGTCTCCGTGATAGGCGCTTTTGCTGTCCTCTGCCGGTACCCCCTTTTATGCAGAGAGACGCCGGAAGTGTCCAGCGCAGCCGTTACCGTATCCTTCAGAATCGTTACCCGAATCGGATAGCTTTCGCCGCTTTCTTCAAACCAAGACACATGATAATGCTCCTTCATTCTCTCCACAATGGCTTTCTTTATAATAGACTGTATATCCGAAGGACTGAACAGTTTGCTTTTGATTGAAGTGGCTTTGGCCACCCAGAATTTGCCGTCCAGCGGGATCAGCTCCTCCCAGGGAAGCGCTTTCGTCTTCTCAAAAAGCTCTTCAAAGGTTTCCGCTTTAAACTGCCCCACTTTCAGAAGAATCCTCTCTGTCGTTCTTAAGAATACATTGGCGTCAGCCACAGCCTGTCCGTCGCCGTAAAACGTAACCTTTCCGTCTTCCACCTGACTGATCTCATAACCCAGATCTAAAATTTCTCTTTTCAGCATGGCCTCCGTGCCAAAATGGCAGGGAGCAATCAGTTCCCACTGTTTCATATTCCCTCTTTTCCAAACAGCGTCCTTCCGGAAATTCCGAAAGGACGCCTTTTTCGTCATTCTTGTTTTATTGTACTATGTCTTTGTGGAAAACTCAAGCTACCAGGTTCTTTTTCTCTCCCTGAAGCCGTGAATTCCTCCCGTCAGTGATTTGACACGATACCCCTTTGCAGCCATCTCCTTTGCTCTGGCCAGACTGGAAGCTCCTCTTTCACAGTACAATATGATGATCATACTGCGTGGAAGTGAAAACAGCGCGGCGGTGTCTTCATAATCGATATGACGTGCTCCGGGCACATGGTACTTCTTATACTCTTCCTTGGAACGCAGATCTATGATTAAAGTATCTTTCCGATACAGATATTTTTCCAGCATATACGGAGAAATCATTTCCAGTTCGGGCATACTTATCTCCTTTTTTTATTAGTATATTCACCGCCCTTTTCTTTGCTTTACCGGCTCCCGTTTTTCTTTTTTCTTATACAAGAGAAAAGCTCTGGTAGGGGAGCTACCAGAGCTTTTCGAGGGGAGTATAAATAATTAATAAGGGTTATTAATTGTAAAAAAAATTTTTTTGAAGGGTAAATTCTTTTTACAAAATTGATTATAATACAGTTTCCAGAAAAAAGCAACAAATATTTTTACTGTTCAAAAGGATATATCACACCCCACTCTTTCCTCAGATATTCCGTCAGTCTGATCACCTTCAGAATCTCCTCATGGGGCAGTTGGGGACATTCCAGCAGTCCCTGTTCCATGGCTTTTTTACAGGCCAGAACTTCATATTCATACCCGTTGATCTGTTTGGGAACGGGGTAGCGTGCTGTCACCTGTCTTTTTTCATTCAGCACTCTGATTTCTTCACAGTTGTTGATGTTCTGTACTTCAATACATCCTTTTGTGCCGTTGATCTCTCCCAGACGGTTGCAATGCACCAGCATGGAAGAATACAGCACGGCCATTTTGCCGTCCTCATAGATCAGCGTCATGCTTTCCTGGGCGTCCACTCCCGTCTCCAGCTTGACGCAGGCTGAATGAATCTCCTTTATTTTATCACCGAAGAACATCAGCGCAAAATGCAGGGGATATACGCCCAGATCCATCAATGCTCCTCCGGCCAGCTCCAATTTCCTCATTCTGTCGATATTGATATGCTCATACCCCAGATTTCCCGCCATGGAGGTGATATCTCCGATCACGCCGCTGTCTATCACATCCTGGATCATCTGACGGCTGGGCATGTAACGCGTCCACATGGCTTCCGCGATCAGAAGATTCTTTTCTTTTGCCAGGGCAAACAATTCCTCTGCCTGCCAGGCATTTACCGTAAATGGTTTCTCGCACAGTACCGGTTTTCCATGCTCCAGACACAGTTTCGCATGTTCATAATGAAACACGTGAGGCGTTGCAATATACACCAGATCCACAGCCGGATCATTCAGCATTTCCTCATAAGATCCGTACGCCTTTTCGATGTCCCATTCTTTTGCAAAAGCCTCTGCTCTTTCGTAATCCCGCGCAGCCACAGCGTATCCTTCCACGGAGTCATCCAGTCCCCGAAGCGCCGCCGCCATGGATGTCGCGATATTTCCGGCCCCCAAAATCGCTACTTTCATTTTATACCTCCTGTTATCATATCCCTTTTGTCGATTTACTATACCATATTGCATGAAAAAAAACTAAAGAAATCCTGCACACTTTGCATAAAAACTCTGATAACTGCCATACTAAGAGCGTAACACAAAGTATGATTGAAACAGGAGGGACTAAAATGTCTAAAAATTATTCTGACGAAAACACAAACAAAAATAAGATGAACAACAATGCATCCAACAGCACAAACAGCAGCAACAGTACAAACAACAAAAATTCTTCTTCCAACAAATCTTCCAACTGCCACAATTCAAACCAGAATAACCAGACTTCTTCCAAATACTAATTTTTGTACTGCAAAACGGGTGTCCGGCATAACGCCGGGCACCCGTTTTATCTTTTCTTCCAAAGGGAAACTGCAATTGCGATCAGCAGCACAGGCACCAGCACCGGCGCCAGTATCCGGAAAATACTTCCCACCAGCCACAAAAGCACACAGACGACGACTGCAGCGATGAGAATTCCAATCAGACAGCCGCTGCTGTCAACACTTCTTTTGTAAACTTTTCTTCGTTCCTCCTGAACGGACTGTTCTTCGGGCGTATATTCCGTGTACCCCTTTGTCTGCCTGGTATCCAGAAGCGTCCGCGCCAGCAATACAGGATCGCCCAGTTCAGCAGTGATTTCTCCTTCCGTTTTCCCCTTTTCCTTTTCACCGTCGATATATCCGCTGTAGTACCGTATCTGTTCTTCTATCTCCCCCGGAGTCATCTCTTCTTCCAGTTTTTTTCGCAGTTCCCTTAAAAATTCCTCTTTGCTCATGACGTGCTCCCTTCCAGCCCTTCGCTGTATTCGGCGATCCGTTCCTCTATCCTTGTTTTTTCATCTCCCTGAACGGGCGTCGGCTGATAATTATTATAATCTGATTCTGACGATATGGAACAGGGGATAATGACAAAATCCTCATCCTCCGCCACTTCATCTCCAGTCACAGTAAAGGTCTGCTGATAAATCATCGTATCCTTGTCGCTGGGATTGGAATTTCCGCCGAAGCAGAAGTTCCCCAGACTGTATACAATCTTTTTCCCTTTATAAGTCTCAATTCCCTGCAGCACATGAGGATGGTGTCCCAGCACGAGATCCGCACCTTCGTCTATGGCAGTATGGGCCAGAGATTTCTGTATATCATCGGGATAGTTTTCTTTTTCTGAGCCCCAGTGAAAGCTTACCACAATCAGTTGGGCTCCCTGCTCTTTCAGTGCATTCACCTCTTCTTTCAGCTGAGTCTCTCTCTCCATCCCGTCCGCCAGAACGTAAATACCGGCCAGCCCGACTTTCACGCCCTTAATCTCCATCAACGCCGTTCTTTCGTAACCAAAGGTTTGAATGCCGGCATTCTCCACATTTTCTATGGTATCTTCATAACCGCTTTCTCCATAATCGCGGCTGTGATTGTTGGCCAGATTTGCCGCCTCCACAGAGCCGGCCGTCAGCACCTGCGTATAGGACGGGCTGCCCTTAAAAGCAAAGGTTTTCTCCTGGATATCCTCCGATTCCGTCAATGGCCCTTCCAGATTCACAATAGTCAGATCGTCTCCTTCAAAGATGGAGCGGACGTTCTCAAAAAACCATCCGGGATCTCCCACGCTCTCAAACATGGCGTTAAAGCTGGTATCGTAATTGAATTCCTCATCCATTCCCAGGGTACAGTCGCCCGCTGCACTGATGGTTATCTTAACCGGCTCCGGCGTGGGTTCCGGCGTCGTTTCCGTCTTCTGATCCAAAACTTCCGCCTCCGCCGTCACCGTATCAGTTTCCTTATTCTCTTTGACAACACGGACAATCAGCACAAGAGTCAGCACAAGTATCAGAGCCAGCGCAGTGGCCGCCATCCGCATCATCAACTGTATTCTACGCTCCTGAACCGTCATTCGTCTCCTGGCCGGGCGCCGTTTTTTCCCGTATGCTTTTCTTTTGTCCATGATAAAATCCTTTTCATTCGTTCTTAAAAATGTTACTATGATTGCAAGTTTATCACAGTTTGTCACAAAATGAAATAAGGGGATAACAGAATATGAAAAAATATCAGATCACCGAATGGTGCCGCCTTTTTCTCCGGCAGCACGTGTCCGAGGGCGATCTTTGCATCGATGCCACGGCGGGAAACGGTCACGACACCCTCTTTCTGAGCCGCCTGGTGAAAGAATCAGGACAGGTCCTGTCTTTTGACATCCAGCCCGAAGCTCTCGATGCCGCGAGGCAGCGCCTTGAGGCCGCCAAAAGCCTGGATAATGTCCGGCTGATTCTGGACAGCCACAGCCATATGGACCGGTACGCCGACCCCGGAACCGTATCCTGCATTGTTTTCAATCTGGGATACCTTCCCGGCGGTGACCACTCCATAGCGACGAAACCGGAAACCACAATTCCTGCCATAGAGCAGGGACTTTCTCTGCTGAAACCAGACGGACTGATATCTCTTTGCATTTACAGCGGCGGCGACAGTGGCTTCCGGGAACGCGACGAGCTTTTACAGTGGCTGAAAACACTGGATTCCAGAGAATACCTGGTCATACTCAGTCAGTATTATAACCGCCCCAATCACCCGCCTGTTCCGGTTCTGATTCACAAACTTTAAAAAGCTGTTTCCTTTCCGGTTTTCTCCCGGAAGGAAACAGCTTTTTATTCTAAATCCTATACATGAATAGACACTACGGAAAATCCTGCTTTTTCCACTGCGTTTTTCAGGATATCATCCTGAATTTCCCGATCATAGGAAACTACCGCGCTGCTTTTGGACAGATCCACCCGGGCGCGGACGCCTTCTATCTGATTCAGGCTTTCCGCCACACTGGTCACGCAGTGAGCACAATGCATCCCCGAAATCTCTATGGTCTTTTTTCCGATTACCGGCGCATTCAGTTTCTTTCTGGCAGTCTTTTTACTGCCCAAACAGCTGCCGCCCGCCGGGCATCCGACACATTTTACTCCGCTTTTTTTCGCCTTAATCAGATAGGCCACCGCGCCTCCGATCAGGATCAGCAGAATAATCACTACGATCACATTTGTCATTTATTCCAACTCCTTTTAATTCCAGCCGCCGCTTATGACTGGCTGGAATGCAGACTGTATTCCGCCGCAAACTCTCTGTCTGACTTCTTCACTCTCCAGATGACAATCGCCGCAAAGACAAGAACCGCAATCAGTCCCGGAACAAAGGCAGTGCCGAGGGCTCCGGTTGTAATCAGCGTACCGATCTGGTATACAAGGAACGCCACTGTGTAACCTGTCGCAAGCTGCAGACAGATGCCACCCAGCAGCCACTTCCCGCTCTTCATCTCGGAGTTCATCGCTCCCAGAGCCGCGAAGCAGGGGGGCGTATAGAGATTGAACATCAGATACGCCAGAGCCGCCGCTTTGGTAAGCCCCATGACCATTGCCACTTCATTTCCGCTGCCAACCAGGGCAAGCTCCTCTGTATCGATCAGATTCGTCATGCCATATACAACAGCCAGTGTACCAACCACGTTCTCTTTTGCGATAAATCCTGTCACCGCTGCCGCTGCCAGCTGCCAAACGCCAAATCCCAGCGGGATGAACAGGATAGCAAAAGGATGGGCGATGGAAGCAAGGATAGAGGTGCTCTCTGCGCCTTCTTCCACCAGCTGGAACTGCCAGTTAAAGCTCTGCATGATCTGAACAACCGTATTGCACACCAGAATAATGGTACCCGCTTTGACAATGTACGCTTTGCCTCGCTCCAGCATGGAGACGCAGGCTCTCTTTAAGCTGGGAATCTTATATTCCGGAAGCTCGATGATAAAGAACGATTTTCTGAACTTCTGACCTGTGATCTTCTTCACAAGCAGCGCGCCCAGCAGAACCAGTACGATACCCAGCAGATACATGGCAGCGGATACCCACCATGCGTCCGCAAAGAATGCTCCCGCAAACAATGCGATTACAGGAATCTTTGCTCCACAGGGCATAAAGGGTGTAAGCATGGCCGTCGTCCTGCGTTCCCTTTCGTTCCGGATGGTCCGGCATGCCATAACGCCGGGGATGGCGCATCCGGTACCGATAACCATGGGAATTACAGATTTACCGGAGAGTCCTACTCTCTTGAAAATAGGATCCAGCACGACTGTTGCACGGGCCATATAACCGCAGTCCTCCAGAAGTGCAATGAGGAAATACATAACCATTACAAGCGGCAGGAAACCGACTACTGCACCCACGCCGCCGATAATACCGTCAACGAGAAGCGCATACAGCAGCGGATTTGCATTTTCCATCATGGAGCCTGCCCATCCCTGGAATGTCTCAATCCAGCCTACCAGCCAGTCTGCAATCCAGGTTCCAAGGGTCGTCTGTGATATGTAAAATACAAGAAAGATGATCGCCGCAAAAATCGGAATACCGATGATTTTGTGTGTGATGATGCTGTCAATCTTATCCTGTGCGTTTTTATCTTTTGTAAAGATCTTTCTTTTCTCAACTTCCTTTACAATGCCGTTGACAAATTCGAACCGTTTTCTGTCGGCAGCTTCCACTGCAGCCTTGTCTTTCAGGTTGATATCCGCCTGGACATAGGGGGCTTTTTGTCCTTTGCCGTACAGCGCGGCCGCCGCATTCACCGCTTCTTTCAATCCCTCATGGCCTGAGGAAGTGGATATGGTCTTGACAACCGGGCAGCCCAGCTTCTGAGCCAGAAGCTTTTCATCTATCTTCGTCTGCTTTTTGTCCGTGATATCGCTTTTATTCAATGCTACCACAACCGGTACGCCCAGTTCAAGAAGCTGTGTGGTAAAAAACAGGCTTCGGCTTAAATTTGTGGCATCTACAATATTGATAATGGCATCCGGTTTCTCATTTTTCACGTAGCCGCTTGTGATACTCTCTTCGGATGTGAACGGAGACATGGAATAGGCGCCCGGCAAATCTACCGCCACCATCTCCTGCGCTCCATCGTAATAGCTCTTTTTAATCAGACTCTCTTTTTTTTCGACCGTAACACCCGCCCAGTTTCCCACACGCTCGTTTCTGCCTGTCAGCGCGTTGTACATGGTCGTTTTTCCACTGTTGGGATTCCCTGCAAAAGCAATCCTCATAACATAAACTCCTCCTTCACTTTAATTAAACGCTTCGATTAGTTTAGACTAATCTATATTCTTAAAAAAACAGTGATATTCATCACCATTTTTTATATTGAAATAGCTTTCGCTAAATCAGTATCAATATTATACCGTCCGTCCTTAATGGAAACGACACATCCACCTTTCAGATGGGAAACTACCGTAATCGGTTCGCCGCTGTAACAGCCCAGAGAAAACAGAAAAGCTGTCAGTTCTTCATCATCCGCGGCAATATCTTTTACGATATATTCCTCTCCTTCTTTGGCATCCAGCAGATTCATATCCCGTTACTCCTCCTGATCACTTAAAAATCAAAATGCCAGGAACCAGTTCCTGAACAAATTAATTATTTTTATCATGTACAGTGTTAGTATATTCTAACCTTCGATATCTGTCAAGAATTATTTATATATTTTTCATATTTCCGGATGATTCCTTTGATATGGGCGGAACGCCCAAAAAGAAAAAAGCACTCTGAATTACCTCAGAATGCTTTTCTTTTCCCTTTCTGCAGGGCATCATCACCGTGCGTTAGAGGATTCGAACCCCCGACCTTCTGGTCCGTAGCCAGACGCTCTATCCAGCTGAGCTAAACGCACATTGCCGCACCGTTTTCGCGACAATAGTTATTATATACATTATGCCCTGTTTTGTCAATACTATTTTTCAGTTTCTTCTTAAAGCTTCGATAGGACTGAGCCGGGCCGCCTTTCTGGCCGGATATATGCCAAAGAAAATTCCCACGGCACAGGAAAACAATGTGGCGCCCAGCACCATCGGAATGCTGAAGCCGGGACTTAAATCCATCCCCTGGCTGGAACTTAATATCGTACAGATACCGTAAGCCCCTGCCAGTCCCAGAAGAATGCCGATGAAACCGCCCAATACAGTCAAAATAGCTGATTCAGCCAGAAACTGCGCCATAATAGATGAAGTTTTCGCCCCCAGAGATTTTCGAATTCCTATCTCTCTGGTCCGTTCCGTGACAGACACCAGCATGATATTCATAACGCCGATTCCACCCACCAGCAGTGAGATTCCCGCTACAAAAGAGATAAAACCGGTAATGGCTCCCATCATGGTATTCAGAGTCGCCATGATATCCTGAAAGCTCTGCACCTGAAAATAATCTTCACCCGCGCTTTGGTGACGGGCATCCAGCACCTTCACCACCTGGTCGGAAACCGCAGAGGAATCCATCTCCCGGTCCGCCAGCACCACAATGTAATAGAATTCATTGTAGGAATCATCATACTCCTGAAGCGCCGTATAAGGTACGTCTATGTAAACAGGCATCCCTTCATACGTATACGTTACAAAGGTTCCGTTCTCCGGCTGCTGGGTAACGCCCACTATGGTAAAGCTCTTGGAAATATTGTTGTACTCTACGTCAATATCCATGCCCACCACATCATCCGATCCGAACAGTCTTTTGGCATCCTTATCAGAGATCACGCATACCTTTCTTGCCTCTTCCACATCCTGGGCGTTAAAGTAATGCCCCCGTTTGATCTGCGTGGTAGAAAATAACGGCTGTGTTTCCGTAGCGCCCGTCAGACTTATGGAAAAATCCCCTTTTCCTGTGGCAGTCGTTCCCGTCCATCCGCTGCCCGGGGCAACCGCTTCCACGCCCGGAATCTGATCCATCAACGCATCCATATCCTCAGGCGTAATATATTCCCCGGCATTCATAGCGTCATTGCTGCACATTACCTGAATCTGTCCGGCTCCTGCGGAATCAATCTCTTCATTCATCTGATTGGTCGTTCCCTGCCCCACTGACATAATCATAATCACTGAGGCAATACCTATGATAATTCCCAGCATAGTGAGAAAGGAACGTCCTTTATTGGCCATAATATTGTGAATGGCCATCTTCACATATTCTATAAAATTACTCATGCTGCACCCTCACTGCCGTCTTCCGGCATGGCCTGAGCCGGTGAACCTTCTTCCAGATTTCCGATATCCGGTATTACCTGATCCCCCACTTCAAGGCCGCTGGTGATTTCCACCTGAGTGTCTGAGGAAATGCCTGTTTCCACATCCTGTTTCTCAATCACGCCGTCCCGCAGTACATAACAGAACGAGCCGCTCTTTCCAATATTAACCGCTTCCACCGGCACCACAGGCACTGCATTGGCCTCGGCTGCATGAACCGTCACCTTTGCCTCCACTCCGATAAAGATGTTTTCATCCGGATTGTCAATCTCCACAACAGCCCCGATCATGGGCGTTCCTTCTGCATTGGGAATGGCCACCCGGTTGATTTTCGTCAGAGTGCCTTCGTATGTACTGTCGCCCATCTCAATGGTTGCTTTCTGCCCTTCCTTTAATACCGCATAATCATACTTTGATACGGAGATTTCTACGCTCACGTCCTCTGTACTCTCCAGGGTAAACATTTCCATTCCCTGTGTCACCGCCGTTCCCTCCACCACTTTGGAATCAGAAATAACACCGTTAAATTCAGCCTGGATTCCTTTTTTGCCTTCTGCAATCAGTTCTTCCACCGACTTGGCTTCCAGCTCCGTCAGGTTATTGGCCACTTTCATTTTCTCTTTTGCCTCATCGCTTAATGAAGCAGGATCCGCCTCGGCAACAGCTTTTTCAGATGCCAGTTCACTCTGCAGCTCGGCCAGTGTGGCGGATGCGCTGTCCAGCTCTCTTTGGAGGTCTGAAGTGTCCACGGTTACAGAAGAAGCATCCATTCCCGCGCCCGTACCCGCAAAAGATGCGGCTTCCGGCGGAGTAAGCTGGCTGTAGGCTTCCTCGGCTGTGTTATACGCCACCTGTGCCTTGGTTCTTGCCTCTTCCTTTTCCATCAGCGCCTCTTCATTGGGCTTGGAAGCATTCTTTTTCCACTCTTCCATAGCCATATCGTATTCATTTTTCGCCTGATTATACGTCGTCAGCGCTTTATCCCTTTTTTCCCGCAGTTCTTTTTCTGTTTTCTGATATTCTTTCAGCTGCTTCTGATATTCCTTCTGGGCTGCCTCCTGTGCCGCTGCAGCGCTGGCATTCGCCTCTGCAATGGCCTGATTCTGCGCATCGGCTGTCCGCTGGGAGATGGCTGCCTGCAGATCATACACATACTGCTGCCACTGATCCACCTGCCCTTCAAGACTGTCCGCGTTTGCCTGGGCCTGGGCCTGCTTATCCTTTGCTTCATTGGACTGATTCACCGCATCCTTCAGATCCAGCTGGCCTGACTTCACATTCAGCCTGGCTTTCTGATTCTCTTCTTCCAGATCTTCCAGATCATATGTAACAAGCTGCTGACCTTTTCGCACGCTGTCTCCGGCTTCAAAGTCCAGTTCCTTCACCGTAGCATTTACCGGTGAAAAAAACACTTTTTTCTTCATACTTTCTACAGTTCCCGTGGCATCCAGCTCCTCCGCCACATTTCCTTTTTCCACATCCACCACAGCTACCTGACTGACCGTCTCCGGTTTTTCCATATTCATGCTGGCAACCGTCAGCGCTGTCAGAAATACCGCAATAACCGCCACTACTATGATCATCACTTTATTGACTGCTCTCTTTTTCATCGCTTATACTCTCCTGTCATGAAAAATTGGGGTTTATCACATCAGACTCTATCCTGCCGTCCAGAATCCGTACCACGCGCCGGGCCTGAGCGGCAATGCCGTCATCATGTGTAATCAGTATTATGGTTTTACCGTCTCTGTGCATTTCCTTTAGTATCTGCAGTATTTCCTTACTGGAAGCTGAATCCAGATTTCCCGTGGGCTCATCAGCCAGGATCACGGGAGGTTTTGCCGCAATTGCACGGGCGATTGCCACTCTCTGCTGCTGACCGCCCGACATTTCCGACGGCTTGTGGGTCATCCTTTTTTCCAGCCCCACCATCCTTAACGAATTAACGGCAAGCGTTTTTCTTGTCTTTCTGTCAATCCCCCGGTAAATCAGCGGAAGCTCCACATTTTCCAGCGCCGTCAGATTGGGTATCAGATTAAAACCCTGGAAAATAAATCCAATTTCCTTATTTCGTATCACAGAAAGCTCATTGTCATTCATCGCAGCCACATCCGATCCGTTGAGATGATACTCCCCGGATGTGGGCACGTCCAGACATCCCAGCATATTCATCAGTGTGGATTTTCCCGATCCGGACTGTCCGATAATCGCCAGAAACTCCCCTTTTTGCACTGTAAGGTTTATATGATCCAGCGCATGTACTTCATTTTCTCCCGGATTGTAAACCTTACACATATCCCTTACCTGAATCAATGGCTCCATTTTCCGTCTCCTTTTTTCTGTAAATCAAAGAATGCAGTGCAAAGAACGAACCAATACGCCTTTGCACTGCATGTCCTGCCGGTTATTGGTCTTCATCCTCTTCCTGTGATGTCTGTCTCATTTTATCTGAAGACACTTCCAAAATATCTGCAACCCCGTCCACTGGTGACGCCGGTACCGTTTTCGTATCCGCCTGGAAATTTTTCAGCGCTCCCCAGAAATAAAGGAGCGGCAGAATCAGATTTATGACCGTTCCCACAATCGCGAACTGGCCGCCTGCCAGACTGTATACCGCTTCAGCCAGAATTTCCACCAGCATCAGCCCGCCCAGAATTACACAGATTTTAGCCTTTCCGGTTTTATTACAGTTTTTAATGCCGATAATTCCCGCGATCAGCCAGATTACGGAACTGATCAGCCCCCAGACGGCGCCTGCCATCACATCCTGTGCAGAGTACCCTGTAGATGCCAGTATCTCTTCCATCTCAGACGTCATGGACGAAGCAACAAAAAAGTTCATAGCCGTTCCCAGCAGTCCGAATGCGCCAAATACGACCAGTATAATTCCCACAACCTGCAAAAGTTTTTTCCCCGGTGCTTTCATATGTCAGTCCTCCCTGTCTTTCCTTATACGCATCATTGTATTTTGTGTTATCCCGTTTGTCAAACATTTGAATGAATTTTAAGGAAATCTTAACCTTTATGCACATTTGTATTATTGGATTAATACAATAATACATCCATTTTCCCTCTCTGTCAAGTAAAATAGCGGTAAATTTCAAAAATCAGTTCCTCTGGCGTATCACGCAAAAACAGAAAAACCCCGGGATTGATCCGGGGTTTTGGCAGCGCCTCAAATGCATAATTAAATTCTGTCTTTCGCTGCCTTCTTATTATATGCGATTTTCTTCAAAAAATCAAAGGCAATTTCTGGATAGCATATCCTGCCGTTGTTGATTTTATGTTTTGTCTGTGATACCCTCAGTAAATAAGAGAAAGGAGAACGTGTCCATGAATCAGCAGGATAAACTTTTTGAGACAAGCAGGCAGTTTCAGCAAAAACTTTCCATCGCTGTCACAAGATATTTTCTGGATCATAATCTGGAACCTGAGATTTTCAAAAAGTACCGGGACTTTCTTATGCGGCGTCCCTTTACCGTGCTGCAGTGGATTCTTCACAACTGTCCTCCTCACGTACTGAAAAAATATCTGGCCGAAAACTGGGTCTCCCATTCCGAACTGGAACGCAGCCTCAAAGAAGAGGGGATTCCCTTCCAGATGCGGGCGCTGCTTCTTGTTTCCCTGGGAAAAGATATCACCGCCCTGCCTGTCAAAACACCGACAAAGGATCCTCTGTATCTTTTGACTTTAACTCAGCTGAAGCTTTTTGAACGGCTTCCCCGCCTGCGCCTGGCGCTCTCGCGCCTTACCTTTTCCGCCGCAGAAAAAGGCACAGGAACGGACGGCATGACCGTCTACTATAATCCGGCACAGATATGTTCCCTGTTTCAAAAGAACAGCCTGGAAGCGTATTATTTTCACATGATCCTCCACTGTCTCTGGCTTCATGTGGCCGTACCGGCAGGACATGATGCCGGCCTTTGGAATCTTGCCTGTGATATATCTGCTTTTTCTCTGGCGGAAACCCTGCTTCCTTCTCTGCCTTTTGACAATAAAAAGCCAGGGCATGAAATCTGCTGCAGCTTTCCCGACGCCCTGGAAACCTCCTCCGTCCGGGCATTATACGATTATATTGCTGCTTTGCCGGCAGCCACCGTTTCAGAATGGGCAGATATTTTCACTGTGGACGACCACAGTTACTGGTATGACAACCGCCACGGCGGCGACCTGGCTGTCTGGTCACGCCTGCGCCGAGAGCTTGGAGCTATGCAGTCTCCTTACAAAACCCACTTCGGCCTCACCCCGGGCAGCCGCCTGGAACGGCTGGAGCTTAAAAAGAAAGCCCGATTTGACTTTGGTTCCTATCTGCGCCGCTTTACTGTAACGGAGGAAGAACTGCAGATCGATCCCGACAGCTTCGACTATATTCCTTATCTGTACGGCCTTGCGCATTATGGGAATCTGCCCCTGGTGGAGCCTCTGGAATACACGGAAACTTCCAAAGTAGAGGAGCTGGTTATCGCCATCGACACCTCCGGCTCCTGCAGCGCCGACGTGGTTCAGCAGTTTCTGGCCGAAACCTGCCGGATTCTCACCGACAAACAGAATTTTTTCCGCAAAATGAACGTTCATATCCTGCAGTGTGATTCCATGATACAGGATCACACGCTGATCCGCTCCGTGGAAGAATGGGAGGAATATATCCGCCATATCAGGATCAGCGGCCGGGGCGGAACGGATTTCAACCCGGTTTTTCGCTATACCAACCGCATGATAAAAGAAAAAAAGTTCCGCCGCCTGAAAGGACTGCTTTATTTTACCGACGGGGACGGCATATATCCCACAGATTCTCCTTCCTATGAAACTGCATTTATCTTCACAGACAGACGTTTTTTAAATCAGCCGGTTCCGGACTGGGCCGTAAAACTCTGTCTGAATATGACTTAAGGAGGCAAAAATGAATATACATGAGGCAAAAACAGAAATAAAACGTACCTTAAGAGCTTATACCGCCGCAGATGCAGACGGCACACCCTTCATTTCGGTCAGCCAGCAGCGCCCGGTTCTGCTGATCGGACCTCCTGGAATCGGAAAGACTGCAATTATGCAGCAGATAGCCCGGGAAGAATCCATCGGCCTTGTCTCCTATACCATGACCCATCACACCCGGCAGAGCGCCATAGGCCTTCCCATGCTGAAGGAAAAGACCTACGGCGGTATTTCCTTTACCGTTACGGAATATACCATGAGCGAGATCGTATCCTCCGTTTATGCCTGCATGGAAACCACCGGATGTTCCTGCGGAATCCTGTTTATCGATGAGATCAACTGCGTCTCCGAGACGCTGGCTCCCGTCATGCTCCAGCTTCTTCAGAACAAAACCTTCGGAAACCACCGCATTCCGGAAGGCTGGCTGATTGTAGCCGCCGGAAATCCGCCGGAATACAATAAATCCGTCCGGGAATTTGACATCGTGACCCTGGACCGGGTCCGCCATATGGAAATTGAGGCCGACCTGTCCGTCTGGAAACAGTATGCGCGACAGAACAGCATCCATCCCTCCATTCTGGCCTTTTTAAACCTTTACCCTGATGCCTTTTATATCATAGAAACAAACGAGGACATCTGCTCTTTTGTGACGGCCCGGGGATGGGAAGATCTGTCCCGTATCCTGTCCGCCTATGAGCAGAATCAGGAACCGGTAAGTGATGAGATGATGCTTCAGTATCTGCAGCATGAAGACACCGCCAGAAATTTTGCCCTGTTTTACCGGCTCTTTCGCCATTATGTCCAAGATTTTGCCGCTGAAAATTATTTCAGCGCCGGCGCATTTTCAAAAATAGCCAATGCAGACCCCACGGAATCCATCGCCGTGGCCTCTATGCTTTTTTCACGGATTGCCTCTTCCATCCGCTCCCATCAGATGGAAGAGAAGAAAATCAGCCGCATCGAAGAACTTCTGGAGCTCTTTGTCAGTCAGTTGAAGAACTCTTCCGACGATGGAAAGAGTCCCTGCCGGCAGCTGGAAGAATTTCTTTTAAAACAGCGCCAGGCAAGCCGCATCAAAGAAGACAACGGCCTTTTATCTCTGGAAGAAATGCTCATGTACGGTAAAGAAGCAAGCAACCGAAAACAATAGATAGACCGCCA
>CAMMBV010000057.1 GCA_946494335.1 uncultured Ruminococcus sp.
AGAATCCTATAACACTTCCCATTGGACAATCGTAAATCTCTATCATCAAGATACCTTGATGAAAGGTACGGATGAACGAGAAGGTGTAGCAGACCTTTTTTATGGAACAGGTTGTTTTGATACAGAGTATTCTCCGCTGTTTCTTACTGGAGCATTACGCTTGACGGAAGGGCGTCATGTAACGAAAGGCGATGGCGGTATCATTTTGTACGAAGGCTTGGCTGAGAAATATGGATTGTCCCTTGGTGATACACTGGAAGTAAAAAATGGAAATCCGGATGATCCGTTGGTGGAGTGTGAAATAGCAGGTATATTTGAGGTTATTGCAGATGATGACGATGAACAGGCAACTATGGCAAGGCCCTCAACCTTATTTGATTATGAGGATTATATCTTTACGGATATGGATACCATGTCTGCTGTTTCTGCGCCTTATACGGCCAGCAATGGAAATGGCATTACTTCCGTTGACTTCTTCGTTTCGGACGCCGCTAAGCTGGAAAGTATCGTACAGGAAGTTCAGAACAGCACCTCTATTGACTGGAACTCCTATTACATCACCGTGAACAATGAAGTGTACGAGCGCATTTCCAGCTCTATTGCGGATACGACTACTTTGGTTACGACGCTGATCGTGGTGATTACTGTGGTGAGCATGGTTTTGATAATTCTCATCCTCTCCATGTCCATCCGCAGCCGGAAACGGGAAACTGGCATTTTGCTGGCGGTGGGTATCGCCAAGCCTGCGGTGATTCTCCAATATGTGCTGGAAACCCTGCTGATTGCGGTGGTGGCCTTCCCGCTGGCGTATCTATCGAGCAAGCAAGTGGCTGGCACCCTGGGTACGCTGTTCGGCAAGGCGGCGGAGAATGTCATCGTCACGCCGGAGCATTTCATGCTGGTGGCCATTGTGGGCGGTATTTTGCTGGTGGCGGCGGTGCTGGTGTCCAGCATCTCGACCATGCGGCTGAAGCCCAAGCAAATCTTAGCGCAGATGGAGTAAAGGAGGCGCAATATGAACCACAAAACGAATTTAGGAATACGAGCGATTTTATACAGCGCACGGAAGTGGAAAAAGACGCTGCTGGTGTTCTGTTTGCTTCTTGCCATTACTACCCTGGTGTTGTCCGGCCTTGCCATAGCCGACGCCCAGGAGGAACAGGCTGAGGAAGTCCGGGGAACCACCGGGGCCAGCTTTACGGTGGAGAGAAATTTATCCACTGGTGGTTGGGCAAATGACAGTGATGGTACTTATAGTACGCAAGAACTCATCACTAAAGATATGATTCAAAAAATCGCTTCGGTGGAAGGTATCACTGGGTACGATGCGTCAAATGGCGGTGTGCCTACCCTGTACGATGAAGAAGGGAATAATCTTAGCCTTAGCCCAGACGGATTCGCCTATTATGCTTATGGCGCATATAATTCTGAATTTAATAGTTTATTTGTATCTGGACGATTTGAGCTTGTTGAAGGTTCTCATATTACAGAGGATGTAACAGATGGAATTATTCTCAGCCGGGAAAGCGTTGAAAAAAACGGATTAAAAATAGGAGACAAAATCACAGGGATTATTAACCCTGAGTATAACGATCCAGAGGTTGAGATGGAGCTTATAGGAGTATTTGACATTGTGGCGGACAAGGACGACACAATAAATATGTACGATGCGTCTACCTATTGGGACTATAATCAATATGCTTTCTGTAGTAACAGCGTTATGGAGGCATTGGCAGTAAATTACTCAGATGATGGAATTGAAAGCGCCTTTTTCTATGTGGAGGACGCAGCTCAATTAGATAACGTGATAAAGAACGCGCAACGGATTGACTCGATTAACTGGAATAACTTTATTATTACTGCCAACGATGAGGTGTATCAAAATATCTCCAGCGCGCTGTCTGATACCAATACCCTGATGACAACGCTTATCGTGGTCATTACGGTGGTGAGTATGGTGTTGATTACTTTGATTCTCTCTATGTCCATCCGTAACCGGAAACGGGAAACCGGTATCCTACTGGCAGTGGGTATTGCTAAGCCTGCGGTTATTCTCCAGTACGTACTGGAAACTATGCTGATTGCAATCATAGCTTTCCCGCTGGCCTATCTGTCCAGTAAGCAGGTAGCCGGGGCGTTTGGTACGCTGTTCGGAAAAACGGCAGCCAATGTTATCGTCACGCCACAGCACTTTATGATTGTGGCGGTTGTGGGTGCGGCTCTGCTGCTCGTTTCGGTGATGGTATCCTGTATCCCGGCATTCCGACTGAAACCGAAACAGATTCTATCGCAGATGGAATAGGAGGTGCCGTATGACTTTAGGAACAAGGGCGGTTTTACACACCGCACGGAAGTGGAAAAAGACGCTATTACTATTTTTCCTGCTTGTTTTCATCGTAACTCTGGTGTTATCCGGGCTGGCGATTGCAGACGCACAGGAGGAACAGGCTGAGGAACTGCGGGGAACCACAGGGGCCAGCTTTACTGTTGAACGCGACATCTCCACCGGTGGCTGGAGTGGAAATGCCAGCACACAGGAATTTCTGTCCGAGGACATGATCCAGCAGATTGCCTCTTTGGATGGTGTTGCCGGATATGACGCTTCACTGATTACTTTGCCCCGTATGTTTAATGATAAGGGCGAGGAACTGGCTCATGAGAATTACAGCTTCTATAACTATGGCTCCTACAATTCCCAATACCATGAGCTCTTTCTGTCGGGCAGGTTTGAACTGGTGGAAGGCACACACATTACCGATGATATGACAGGAAGCATACTTATCAGCCGGGAACTGGCGGAATGGAATGATCTGAAGCTGGGAGATACCCTGACAGGGATTTATTACCCGGAGAATGATACCCCCGCTGTAGATGTGGAAATTGTAGGGATTTTTGATGTGGTGGCAGATAAGGATGATCAGATCAATATGTATGATGATACATCCTATTATGATTACTCCAGCTTTGCCTTTTGCAGCATGGACGTAGCCGAGGGCTTAATCAAGGGCTGGGGTGAAGATGAGGAAGGCATCTCAGAGGCATATTTCTATGTTTCTGATGCTGCCCAGTTAGATAGTGTGATTGCGGAAGCGCAGGACATTTCTTCTATCAACTGGAACAACTATAAAATCAGCATGAATGACGAAGTGTATGAAAACATTTCCTCTTCCCTGAAGGATACAGGTAGGCTGATTACCACCCTAATTGTGGTGATAACAGCGGTAAGTATGGTGCTGATTATTTTAATCTTATCCATGTCTGTACGGAGCAGAAGAAAGGAAACGGGCATCCTGCTGGCGGTAGGTATCGCAAAGCCAGCGGTGATTCTTCAGTACGCACTGGAAACCATGTTAATTGCGATAGTAGCGTTTCCGCTGGCGTATCTGTCCAGTAAGCAGGTGGCTGGGGCGCTGGGTACGCTGTTCGGCAAGACTGCAGCCAACGTCATTGTCACGCCACAGCACTTTATGATGGTGGCGGTTGTGGGTGCGGCTCTGCTGCTTGCTTCGGTACTGGTATCCTGCACCCCGGCGATCCGGCTGAAGCCAAAACAGATTTTAGCGCAAATGGAATAAACAGATAACTGCATAACAAAAACAAAGAAACGAGGTAATCACTATGAGTATCATGGAACTGAAACAAGTGGGATATTCCTACGATAATAAAAGGAAAGTCCTCAGAGGGATCAACGCTGAGATGAAGCAGGGGAAACTCTATGCCATCCTCGGCCCGTCCGGATGCGGAAAGACCACCCTGCTTTCTCTGATCGGTGGTCTGGACAGCCCCGGAAGCGGGCAGATTCTATTTGACGGGAAGGACATTGCAAAGACCGGACTGGGAGACCACAGGAAGAACCATGTGGCGTTTATCTTCCAGGCATATAACCTGATTGATTATCTGACGCCTGCAGAAAACGTCTCGCTGACTTCCAAGCTGCCGCCGCTTCCGATCCTGGAACGGCTGGGGCTGACAAAAGAAGAAGCCAAGCGAAATGTACTGAAACTTTCCGGCGGACAGCAACAGCGCGTGGCTATCGCAAGGGCGCTGGCAAGTGAAGCGCCGGTCATCCTTGCCGACGAGCCGACCGGCAATCTGGACGAAGATACTGCAAGGGACATCACGGAGATTTTAAAGGAAAGCGCTCATCAGATGAACAAATGCGTGGTTGTGGTAACACATTCCAATGAGCTTGCAAGGGAGGCTGATGTAGTGTTCCGGTTAAAGCGGGGGGAACTGCAGACGCTTGAGAAAGTAACTGGAACAAAAAACGATAACCGCCGCAATGGAAGGAGGGGAAGGTAGATGGAGAACCAAAGCAGAAACCGTTCCAAAAAAGAACTGGCGCTTTCCGTACTCTTTTACATCCTTGCAGTGATCCTGCTGGTTACGGCGGGGATTGCACTGGCGGCCTGCCACCAGAATATATCTGCCCAGCTTGAACAGGGGGTTCCGGTGAAAGGAAACGAACTTGCAATCGTAAACCTTTATCTGTCAAGCTGCGTGCAGTATGTTGCCCTTGGAGCTATCACCGCTTTTTGCGGTTCCCGCATGAAAAAGCAGGCAGTATCTGGGGCGGAAGCACCGGAGCCAAAACTTTTATGCACCTCCGGGGAACCAGAGGATGAGGACGATTTCTTCGAGACGGAGCAGGAAGATGCTGACTTTTCGGAGTGGGGCTTCCAGGAGAAAAAGAACGAAGGAAACCAGTAGAAATTGTGGTTTGCAGGGGATAAATAATGGGAGAAAAGAAAACATTGGAGAGGCTGCCCTTCTGTCTTAGGAACTGGATGGTGATGAACCGGATCCCTTTCCGGAAAAGAGAACTGTTTTATCTGTACTGCTTATAGCACAGACAGCCCGGAAAAGCGGGAAGCAACACCTTCATGGGCGGTAAAAGAGTGCAGGACACTGGCCGTATCCTATCTTCAGTCTATCGGCTGCGAGGTAGATATTTCCCAGTCTGACCGGCTGGAGCAGATTTCGGTCCGGTTTAAGGAGGCAGGGAAGGGTGAGGAACGGTGGCAATGATTGAACTGGTACTCCGTACTACGGAAAGTTCCGGGACAGTAACAGAACAGATTTTGGCAAGGCTTCATTCCGGTCAGGTCGCCCCGGAGCCGGACGGCGTTCTTCGGTATTCCGGTCTTTGCATTGATGAGATCCAGCACACGGTATCCTATCAGGGAAAAGAACTTCCGCTTACAGAAAAGTATGAGTTCCAGACATTTGCGTATCTTGCAAGGAAGCCGGGGCGGGTGTATACTAAGGAGCAGATCTATCAGGCGGTCTGGAAAGAGGAGCCTGCAGGAATAGATAATAATATCTACTGCGTCATCGGCAGCATCCGCAGGAAGTTGAGACGGTTTACGCAGAAAGAATACATCCAGACTGTATGGGGAGTCGGATACAAGTTCGTAGATGTCCCAGGGGAGTAATCCTCTGGGACATTTTATAGATATGTTTGCTGGTGACACTTTGGAGATAGAATGTGGAGTCGGGGTATGATATAATTGGAAAACAAGGAAACAGCCGGGACCAATGCTATATGAAGATGAAAGGTGATGTGCATTATGGCAAATATTTTAATCGTGGAAGATGAAAAAAATATGCAGGACATCATTCGGGAATATATGCAGCGCGGAGGCCATACCTGTTTTACTGCAGATGACGGAATAGACGCATTAGTGCTACTTAAAAGCAATCCAATGGATTTAATGATATTAGACGTGATGATGCCTAATCTCGATGGCTTTTCTGTCTGTAAGCTGGCAAGAGAAATGAGTAATCTGCCTGTTATCATGCTGACTGCTAAAAACAGCGAGGATGATAAATTAAAAGGGTATGAACTGGGGGCTGATGATTATATGACAAAGCCGTTCAGCCCTAAAGTGCTTTTGGCGAAGGTAAATGCTTTATTGCGCCGTTCTTCTACCCTCCCAGCAGAAAGTATGCACGCAGGTAAAATCTCTCTCGTTCCGGCTTCTCATAAAGTATTTGTGGATGGACAGGAGATTGTGCTGACTTACAAGGAATATGAGATACTATATTTATTTATGGCAAATCCTGGACAGATTTTTACCCGTGACCAGTTGTTAAACCGGATATGGGGATATGATTTTGAGGGAACAACCAGAACAGTTGATACTCATATTAAAACGCTGCGGCAAAAATTGGGAGATGAAGGGAAGCACATTGTTACCCTGATCCGATCCGGTTATAAGTTTGAGGTGGCCATATGAATATTAAGGATAACTTTTCTATGCGGACAGTCCGTAAAAAAATCATTATGGTTTCCAAAATAGCAGGAATTATCCTGATTATTTCTTATATCGTATCAACGAGACTTCCTATTGGGGAGGACTTTTCTTTCCTGCTCTGGCTCTGCTTTGTTACCGTACTGGTTTTGGCCGTTGACTATCTGATGGGGCGGTTTATCTCAAAACCGATTGATAAATTAAGTGGGGCGGCCCGAAAAATGGCGCGGCTCGATTTTTCTTTGCCTTGTGAAATTCATACAAAGGATGAGTTTGGCGAACTATCTGAAAGTTTAAACAAAATGTCGCAGAACTTGCAGCAGGCTCTTTCGCAACTGCAAACCGCCAATGAACAGCTTGAAAAGGATGTAGAGCATGAAAAACGGCTATTGGAGGAACGGAAGGAATTGGTGGACAGCCTTTCCCATGAAATGAAAACTCCTCTGGGTGTAATCCGGGCTTATGCCGAAGGGCTGCAGGACGAAACAGACGAGGCAAAACGGAAAAGATATTCCGAAGTTATCATAACGGAAACGGAGCGTATGAGCCGCTTGATTACTACACTGCTTGATCTGTCTGCTCTGGAAAACGGAGCTGCACAGCTTCGCCCGGAACGGTTCGATTTTGTGGACTTTTTGGAAACTGTGGCAGGGCGGCTGCTGATTGACGTCCCGGACGCAGATTTTGTTTTGGAATATGAGCTGCCGGAGCACCCTGTTTACGTTAATACGGACAGAGGGCGGATGGAACAGGTCTTGAATAATCTGATCGTCAATGCCAAGCGAAATAATAAATCGGGAGGGATTTTGAAACTGTCTCTGGTTGAAAAAGCCGGGCTTTTGTATTTTTCTGTATTCAATGAGGGGACACCTATTCCGGAAGAAAATCTGTCAAAGATATGGACGAAATTCTATCGGGAGAAACATTCTAAATACAGCGGTTCCGGGCTGGGGCTTGCTATTGTTGCACAGGTTTTATCTATGCAGCACTTAGAATATGGAGCAGAAAACCGTCCGGGAGGCGTGGCCTTTTATTTTTCCCTTCCCACAGTAAAATAGAAAATTCATAACCCCTGATAGGCTCTGGTTTTCAAATGGAAGATCAGGGCCTTTTCTTCTGCCAGAAAGATTTCACACCAACTTCACAGCAATCTCACACGGACTTCAACGCATTTTCTTATTTTATCCAAAAAGGAGAGAGAAACTCTCAAGAAGGAGGTAGCGATTATGTTCTTTGGTTTGGAGTGGTATTGGTGGGTTATTATTCTTGTAGCGCTGCTCATTTCTATCCCGTTTAAAATTAAGTTTATGAAGTGGTGGAGCAGGCGCCAGCAGGAAAAGAAAAAGGAGCAGCATGGCAAATGGGGGGATGACGAATGATTGATGTAGAGGACTTGACATTTTCTTACGGGAAAGATAAGCAGGCATTACATGGCTTGACTTTTTCTGTAAACGATGGAGAAATCTTTGGCTTTTTAGGGCCAAACGGTTCCGGAAAGTCTACAACTCAAAAGATATTGACTGGTATCATAAAAGGACACAATGGCATTGTGCGTCTGTTTGAAAAGAGCATTTTGGAGTTACGTACACAGGCATTTTTTCAAAAAATCGGTGTTTTGTTTGAATTTCCTTATTTATACACGAATCTGAGTGCATTGGACAATTTACACTATTTCGCTTCGTTTTATCCAAAGGAACAGCGGCGGGATGCAGAGGAGTTGTTGGATGAACTGGAGTTTAAGAAAGACTTTCTGAAAAAGCCTGTGTCCTCTTACTCAAAAGGGATGCGCCAGCGCGTCAGCATGGCACGCGCCCTGATCAGCAATCCCAGGCTATTGTTTCTGGATGAACCTACTAGCGGTCTTGATCCTGCGGGGGCGGTTCTTTTCCGTAAAATTATAGAAAAAGAACGAAAAAAGGGAACAACGGTATTTCTTACGACTCACAATATGCTGGATGCTGACCTGCTTTGTGACAGAGTGGCCTTTCTTTCAAATGGAAAGATTGTTGCACTTGATACACCAGAAAATCTAAAAGAAAAAAACAGCGATCATAGGATTGTTATTGATTATCTGTATCAAGGCGGCCGGAGCAGAAAAACAATCGAGGCTCATGAAATAAAAGCGGGGATTCCTTTTGCGTATGATGAGATCATCAGTATCCATTCGCAGGAACCGACGCTGGAAGATATGTTTATACAATACACGGGAAGGGGGTTGACCTGATGTGGAACGGATTTGCGGAACTGCTGAAAAAAGATCTCAAACTGATGATTTCCAGCAAGTTTTTTCTGTTGGCATTTGGTTCGCTTATTCTATATTCCTGTTATATCAACTTTGTATATGTGAAATTAGATCAGGAAATCTATCCTGTCTATCTCTACGATCCGCAAAATACAAAGCCGGCTGTATCAGAATATATAACAAGGGTGGAGAGCAGAGAGGCTTTGGAAACAGCCTGTGCTGATCAATATTCAGTGGGTATTGACCTGTCAGCAGAACAGCCGGAGCTTTATCTGCTTTCCTCTGGCCTGGAAACCACCGATCATTACCGGATGCTTTGGGGAGAGGCTGTCCTGGATGAAAAGGTTGACGGACAGGCAGAAGTGGTTGGCTGTAACAACAAGGAAATGAAAAATCGGCGTGAAATTACCGCCGAATTTCTGTTCTTTGAACTATCCGCAGTTGGATTTTTAGGGCTGGCATCCATGCTTTTTAAGGAGAAGCAAATGGGTGTGATACGTGTACATGGAATACTTCCTGTTCATCGATCGATGTTTGTTTTCTCCAAACTAATTTTGCTGTTGGTGTCAGATTTGCTGTTTACGGCATTATTAACAGGTATCAATTTAGGTGTTCCGGATGCTGTCCGGGTTTTACCATCTGTTCTTCTGCAAGCAGGAATCTTATCGCTGATTATGGCGTTGGTCGGCTTCCTGTGTGCGGTCCGTCTGCCGGATTTTAAGCAGTTTTCTCTATTTTATCTTGTGCTGGCAGTTTTTATCACAACACCTGTATTTTTGGCAGGACAAACTGGGATTGAATGGGACTGGATCATCTATCACCCGATGTATCATCTGTTTACGGCGATGAAATCCGCATACTTTTCTATACCAGCAGTGGATGCACCGTATTATCTGTTATGTTTGGGTGCAATCATCTTGTTATTCCTACTGGCCTGCCAGACACTAAACCGAGAGATGGCTAAGGAGGGATAAGGAATGAATGGACTTAGATACCAGTTGAAAGCCCTCCGCCGCGATAAGATGTGTATTCTGACGTTCCTGCTCCCTGTAATTGTTGGCATCGCCATCAATCTGCTTTCTGGCGTGAGCTTTCAATCAATTAGTGAGACAGCATTTGGTGTAGTCCAAAATGAAGTGGCAGATAATACTATTTCATGGCTGCAGGAAAATGGAACCGTCACACAATACAAAACACTGGATGCACTTCGCAGCGCAGTGAATGAACCGTCAACACAAATGATTGGTGTCCTACAGGCAGGTAGCACTATTCAGACGATGGTTTCTGGTGATGAATTAGAAGTAAACCGGGTAATTGCAGATACCCTCCCGCAGTTGTATGAAAATGGAATGGTATCGACCTCGATTGAACGAACGCTCATCCCTGTGGAAACGGATGATGAAGGGCTGAAATCTCTTCTGGTTGCAATTACCCTTGTCACTGCTATGTTTATGGGCTGTACTTTTAATGCCATGAACATCATCAGTGAAAAAGAAGATGGGATTGAACTTATCAACCAGGTACTCCCTGTAACAACCCGATCTTATGTCCTTCAGAAAATGCTGTTGGGATTTCTTGGTGGAACGGTTTCGACAGTCATAGCATTGTTAATCTGTATACGGATAAAATGGATACAAGTACTGCCGTTCTTGGTGATCATACTTCTTTCCGCTTATATTTCTGCATTGATTGGGCTGTTTATTGGAACTTTTTCAAATGGTTTGATGATTGGAATTGTTTATATCAAAATCGTAATGATATTGTTCCTTGCGCCACCAATCTTTTTCTATCTGGTCATTCCGGATAACACGATTGCTTTTGGGCTTTCTTATTTATTACCATCCAGTGCCACACTCTATGGAGTAATGGACTTATTGAACGGTCAGATGTCTCAAGTGAGAAGTGTTTCTATCGTGCTTCTTATTCATGCGGTTTTTTGGAGTATTGTTTACTGGATCTTCCGGATGAGAAAAAAGGGAAGTGGATAGGAGTATCATCTGTCGGACGATAGGCGTTGAAGAACGTGATTTGAGGATAGCAGAAAGGACTGATAGAGTGGGAAAGACATAGGAACATATTTATCCGGAATACAGATTGGGGAAATCCTTACAAGTTCGTAGAAGTCCCAGGGGAGTGATCCTCTGGGATGTTTCTTTGCATACAAACTCTGTTCCTTACAATACTGTAAGGTGTCTTTAGTCGGGGTATGATATACTATGTTTAGCGAAATGAATTGGAGGAATAAAAATCAAATGGCATAATCGTACAACTGTTAAAAGGTGAAGTTTACAAAAACGGGATACCTGTCGATCTGACAGCAAGCGAATATAAGCTGCTGCGCCTTTTTATGGAAAATCCTGATATTGTCCTTTCGCCAGAACAGATATTAAGTAAGCTGTGGGACTGCGACCAGAATTATATTGACAGCAATACACTGACTGTCTATATCCGCAGATTACGCACGAAAATTGAGGATGATCCAGCCGCTCCGCAGAACATTGTAACTGTCCGGCGTATGGGGTACAAATGGAATACTGTGGATTGAGGTATGCTATGAACATATTGACAAACAGAAAAATAAAAAGGCTGTTTTGTTACCTGCTGGCTGTTATCGCACTCTTTATGGCAGTTTCTACGGCGCTTGTCACACTGGACTCGCCAGGGATGGTGTTTTGGGTGTTTTTATCTTCCGCAGGCATGGGTGCTTCCGTATTTATGCTGCTATATCTGTACTTTCGGGAGCAGAACAAAATCATGGAAAAAGCCATTGAGCAGATCAGGGATTATACTTCGGGAAATAGAAACGCCCGGATCGAATGTGACGACGAGGGGGAACTATACCGCCTATTCCATGAGGTTAATTCTTTGGTTTCCATTTTGAACGCCCATGCGGAAAACGAGGGGCGCTCAAAAAAATTTATGAAAGACACGCTCTCTGATATTTCCCATCAGCTTAAAACGCCGCTGGCTGCTCTGAATATCTATAACGGGCTTATGCAGGATGAAACAACGGATATTGCTGCATTGAGGGAATTCACGGAGCTTTCTGAGCAGGAACTTGACCGGATGGAAACACTTGTCCAAAATCTATTGAAGATTACTAAACTGGATGCCGGAACAATCGTGATTGACAAAGCAGTTGAAAATGTATCCGAAATGATGGGCTATATTGAACGGCATTTTACCCATCAGGCCGGGCAGGAAGGGAAACATTTAATCTTTTCCGGCAAAGACACAATTACCCTATTCTGTGATCGAAATTGGCTCACAGAAGCCGTCAGCAATATTGTAAAAAATGCGTTCGATCATACCAGGAAAGGGGAGGCAATTCGCGTTGAATGGCGTGCTTTTGCTTCTGTCGTCCAGATCATCATACAAGATAATGGAAGCGGCATACACCCAGAGGATTTACCACACATTTTTAAGCGGTTTTATCGTAGCCGGTTTTCCAAAGACATACAGGGAATCGGATTGGGACTTCCTTTGGCAAAAGCCATTATTGAGGCGCACAGTGGAACAATCGAAGTGGACAGCATATTGGGTGCTGGCACTACCTTTACCATCAATTTTTTAATTCCTACAAAATTGTAGGCTGTGCGTCATCTCATAGTAGGGTTCGTGTGCTACGCTTTCCATATCAAAGTAGAAAGAGGTGTTGTATCGAATGGATTTATTAGAAGTCAAGAATATTTCAAAGACCTATGGGGACGGCGAAGTTGCCGTACACGCTTTGAAAAGCGCAACGTTCTCTGTCCCTAAAGGTGAATTTGTCGCTATCGTCGGAGAGTCCGGCTCAGGAAAGAGTACGCTTCTGAACATGGTTGGGGCGCTGGATACGCCTACCTCCGGCAAGGTGTTTATTGACGGCAAGGACATCTTTTCCATGAAAGAACGCAATCTGACGATCTTCCGTCGTCGAAATATCGGATTTATCTTTCAGAGCTTTAACCTGATACCGGAATTGACCGTTGAGCAGAATATCGTTTTCCCTGTATTGCTTGACTATCAGAAACCGAACAAAAAATATCTGGAAGAACTGCTTACAGTTCTTAATCTGAAAGAACGCCGCAACCATCTTCCTAGCCAGCTTTCCGGCGGCCAACAGCAGCGTGTGGCAATCGGGCGCGCACTGATTACCCGCCCAGCGCTGATTCTTGCCGATGAGCCGACAGGAAATCTTGATACGCAAAATACAAGCGAAGTCATTACATTGCTGAAAGAGGCGTCCAGAAAATACCAGCAGACGATTGTAATGATTACACACAGCAGAAGTATTGCACAGACAGCCGACCGAATTTTGCAAGTATCTGACGGGGTGCTGACCGATTTTGGGAGGTGCCGCGAATGAAAAGTTATCTTAGCTTAATTCCCATTTCCGCTAAAGTACACCGGCGGCAAAACCGCATGACGCTTCTCTGTATTATTTTCGCTGTATTCATGGTAACAGCAGTATTCAGTATGGCCGAAATGGGAATTAGAATGGAGCAGGCCAGACTGGTAAGCAAACACGGTGAATTGTCTATTCAAGATATCATTGGAAGTACAATGGGGCAATCGCTCCTTAGTATTGCGTTTGTTTCGTTCCTACTGATACTGATTGCAGGTGTCTTGATGATCTCCAGTAGTATCAACAGCAGCGTGGCACAAAGAACAAAATTTTTTGGAATGATGCGCTGCATTGGCATGAGCAGACAGCAGATCATCCGTTTTGTACGCCTGGAAGCTCTGAACTGGTGTAAAACAGCGGTTCCTATTGGCCTTGCTCTGGGGATTGTGGTTACATGGGGATTATGTGCAGTTTTACATTTCCTTGTGGGAGAAGAATTTTCTGACATTCCTCTATTTGGTATCAGTTTCATTGGTATTATCAGCGGTATTCTTGTCGGTGTTGTTACCGTGTTAATCGCTGCGAGTTCTCCAGCGAAACGCGCCTCAAAAGTATCTCCTATTACTGCGGTATCAGGAAATGCAGGCGGTGGTAAAACAATCCGCCATTCAGCAAATACACACTTTGTAAAAATAGAAACAGCTTTAGGCATCAATCATGCTGTTTCTGCAAGAAAAAATCTGATCTTAATGACGGGCTCCTTTGCACTTAGCATTATTTTGTTTTTGAGCTTTTCTGTTATGATCGATTTTGTAAATTATCTTATGCCTCAATCGGCCAGTACCTCTGATATTGACATTTCAAGCAACGATAGCGCAGGTTCTATTTCCGCAGATTTTGTTGAAACATTACGCGGGATGGACGGAGTGAAAGAGGTTTATGGACGCAGGAGTTCTTTTGATGTCTCTGCAGGATTGAATGGCGATAGGACGCTTTCAAGCACCATTGACCTTATCTCCTATGATGATTTTGATTTAGAGTGTCTCAAAAAAGATGGGGCTTTGAAAATGGGCAGCGATTTATCAAAGGTTTATGGAGACAGCAAGTATGTCTTGGCTACTTCCGATCAAAATAGCACCTGGGAAATTGGGGATATAATTCTGGTAGGAAATGAAACCCTTGAAATTGCTGGTTTACTGAAATATGATCCGTTCAGTGACAACGGCCTGACAAACGGAAAGATTACCCTCATTATGTCCAGCGAAACCTTCGTTCGTTTAACGGGGATCACGGACTACTCACTTGTTATGGTACAGACTACAAAAGAGGCAACAGATGAAAATGTCAGTGCCATCCAAAATGCCGTAGGCGACAGTTATGGTTTCAAGGACAAACGAGATCAGCGTACCTCCGGCACCTATCTGGCTTTTGTATTTTGTGTCTATGGCTTTTTAGCGATTATCACGTTGGTTGCTGTTCTGAATATCGTCAACAGCATTTCTATGAGCGTATCCGCAAGAATGAAACAATATGGAGCTATGCGGGCCGTAGGAATGGATGAACGTCAGATCACGAAGATGATCACAGCCGAGGCAATTACCTATGCTTTTTGGGGATGCGTTGCTGGGTGTGCTGTTGGATTGCCATTAAGTAAGCTACTTTATGATTTTCTTATTACAGAACATTTTCCCTATGCGGTTTGGAGTTTCCCCATTTCTTCCTTAACGGTCATACTTCTATTTGTTATTCTCGCAGCTATGGTCGCTATCTATACTCCGGCCAAAAGAATACGGAATATCTCTGTAACCGAAACAATCAACGAATTGTGAGAATACTATAAAAACATTAACTGAACAAATTTCTTATAATCTGGTAAACATCGGTGTACAAGGGATACAAACAAGATAAAATAGAAATGAGGGGCGATAGAGCGGAAATGTCAGATTTTCCACTCTATCTGAACACGGTCGCTGGTGGCCTTGATCGTAGAGATCAAACCATCGGCGGCTTTTCTTTTGTCGTCAAAATCTATGCTGTCCCAGTTGTCGAGATAATAGGATAATTTGAGAAATAGTAGAACCGGCAGGGTAGCATACGCCCCCGCCGATCCCATACAGTTGCTATTCCGTTCTCAATCGTTCCACCAAAGTAT
>CAMMBV010000058.1 GCA_946494335.1 uncultured Ruminococcus sp.
CAGATAGTCAAAATCCCTTCTTTTTAAAATGTCCTTGACAAAGGGTACACTTTAGCTGGTTTTGCTTCTGGTACTGCTGACTGGATGCGCCGTTTCAGACGGTGATGGCGAGTATCTGATAAGTTCCGATGAAACCTATGAGACGACGGGCAGCAGCAGTGAGGATTATCAGCTGGAGGACAAAGCCGCCCTTTATAAAGATCAGGACGATGAGGTTGTCACCATGTATCTGACGGTGGGACAGGGAAATGAAGAGGACGGTACCAACCATACCTGGACAGAGGTAAACAGCTATCCTCTGGATTATTATAAAGAGGAAGGAATCGATCCTTATAAATGCGAAGCCGTCCTGCAGGTGGGAGATGAAGCGGGGCCCGTGGAGGGGGAATTCGGTTACAGTGACCGGACCGCAAACGCGACGGTTCAGTTAAGGGGAAGCGGCGCGTCCACCTGGCAGCAGAAAAGTTACAGGATAAAGATAAAATCCGGAAGCGGGAAATGGAGAGATCAGAAGACAATCGCTTTGAATAAGCATTCGGCTGATCCGACCCGGTTTAAAAACAAACTGGCCTATTCCCTGATGGAAGAGATTCCGCAGATGCTTAGCTGCAGGACCACCTTTGTCCACCTTTACGTAAAGGACAAGACAGAAGGGGAAGACGGCCTGTTCCGGGATTATGGCTTGTATACCCAGGTGGAACAGGTCAATAAAACGTACCTGCGCAGCAGAGGGTTTGACAATGACGGACAGCTTTATAAAGCGGCGAGAGATTTTGACTGGCTTCGCCATGAAGACAGCATCCTCCCGGCGACGGATGAAAATTATGATCAACACAGGTTTGAGCAGTATCTGGAGATCGGAGCCTCCGAGGAGCATGAAAAGATTATAGAACTGCTGGAAGCCGTCAATGACATGGACAGACCCATAAGCCAGGTGGTTGAGCATTATTTTGACAGCGGGAATCTGTATTATTGGATGGCTTTTCACATTCTGACCGGAAATAAAGACGTGCTGGAGGGTAACTACTATTTGTACAGCCCCCGGGGTACGGACAGGTGGTACTTTATTTCCTGGGACAATGATTCCATCTTAAAAGAAGGCTACGAGAAAATGGATGATGTCTCTTACGAAAGATCCTGGAATAAGGGCATCTTTACCTTTGCCGACACCATTTTGTTTCGGCGGATTCTCCAGGATGAAACCTGCCGTCAGGCTCTGGATCAGGCGGTGGAAGATCTGTATGCAAACTATCTGACAGAAGAAGTGATACGGGAAAAAATCGATGTCTATCGAGAGGCTGCCCAGCAGTATCTTTACGCTTTGCCGGATCAGACGTATACCCGCGTCACAAGAGAAGAATACGACATACTGGCTGACAGTATGGCCGGGGAAGTGGCTGATAATTATGCTCTTTATAAAGAGAGCATGGAATCTGCATGGCCCTTCCACATACAGGATCCGGTCAGTGAAAACGAAAGTACCCTTCTTAGCTGGGAGGAGGCTTACGCCTTTGGACAGGAGGAAGTCGTTTATACGGTGGAAGTGGCGAGGGATTATACCTTTGAAGAGCCCATTGTCAGCATACAGACACAGGATACACAGTATGAGATGGAGAAGCTTCCGGCAGGACAGTATTTTGTGAGAATACGGGCGGCAGCCGGCGAAGGGCCCGGTCAGGACGCCTATGAGTATTACCACACGGAGGCAGGCACGATCTGCTACAGCACCCTGTGCTTTTACATACTGGACGATGGTTCCGCCCAGTCATCCAGGTTCAGTGAGGATAATTGAAAATGGAAAGGAAAAGTAGAAAAATTCCATATATTATGCTGGTTGTTCTGACACTGGCCTGTGCCGGACTTCTGCTTTACATTGTACCCTACCGGTATCAGCTGAATCATACGGTGACCTACAGCGAATCGCAGGACCCTCTTGATAATCCGCTGACCGGTTATGCGCCGCCGGCCCAGGAAATGGAGGAATGTGAAGACTCCCGCCTGGTGTATATCGGCGTGACCTGGCAGATGTGGGAACCGGCTCAGGGCGAGTATGATATAAAGGCGTTGGAAGAAACCTTTCATATTGATCAGTGGAAAAGTGAAAATAAACATGCGGTAGTGCGTTTTATCTGCGACCTTCCCGGAGAAGAAGGCCATATGGATATTCCCCGGTGGCTGTATGAGAAAACCAGGGACGGCGAGTTTTACGATAACGGATACGGGGCGGGATATTCCCCCGATTATGAAAATGAATTTTTCCGGGAACGGCACGCTCTGGCCATACAGGCTCTGGCGGAATACTTTAATCAGGATAATTTTGCCGCATACGTGGAAATCGGCAGTCTGGGCCATTGGGGCGAATGGCACACCAATACGGATGAGGGGCTGTCATCTTTGCCGGACGCTCAGATCTGCTGGGAGTATGTGCTGGATTATTCTGATAATTTCCACAACGCCCGGCTGATGATGCGCAGAAATTATGTGATGGCCGCCCAGGGAGGCATGGGACTTTTTAATGACATGACGGGCAGCAAGGAGGATACCGATGAGTGGCTGGGATGGATTGAGGAGGGAGGGAGTTTTGAAACGGCGGGCAGGCCGCTTGCCTATGAACCGATGGCGGATTTCTGGAAAAATGCGCCTTCCGGAGGTGAGTTTACCAGCCTGTATACCGTGGAGGAATTGCTGACAGACCAAATCACTGATACGCTCGATATGATAAGAGAAACCCATATGACCTTTATCGGACCAAAATGTCCGGAAGGGGACTTAAAGGATGAAAGCGCCGCACAGGCCATCAGAGAAGAGCTGGGTTACCGGTACTATATTTCCGCAGTCCGGACACAGTATTCTTTTTCAGAGGGCAGCCTGAATGTGACGCTGACCTGGGAGAATGCCGGAATTGCGCCGCTGTACTGGGATTGGCCGGTGACCATGTATGTATATAATGCACAGGGAGAACTGAAATACTGGGAAACGGTGGATATTAATCTTTCCGGGCTTTATCCGGGAGAGACGGAAGAAACCACCTGCAGCATCCCTTTTACCGATGAGTTCCGTCAGGGATACCAGATCGGTATCGGCATCACAGACCCGGATGAGAAGGAATCCGTTTCCCTTGCCATGGAGGGGGAAAAAAGAGGCAATGTGCAGCTGATTTACACATATGAAGAGTAAAAAGGAGGAAGACAAAATGGCTGATAACAGATTGTTTCGATCCGCTTTATTTGGAGGATACAACAAAGAGGACGTGGACGAGTACATCAAATCAATGGAGCATGAGATTGAATCCATTAAGGTACTGCATCAAAGAGAAAAGAACGAGCTGATGAAGAAGCTGGAAGGCCAGCAGCAAAATGAAGTGCAGGTACCTGTGCAGACAGAGGAAACAGGAAGAATGGAGATACAGATCCTGAAGGAAGAGACTGAAAAACTGAGAAAAGAAAATGAGGATCTGAAGCTGAAGCTTAAGGCGGAACAGGAAAAAACAATCGGATGGGAAGAGAACACGGCGACAGAGAACACGGCGGCAAAGAACGATGATCTGTTTGACTATGCTACCGTATCCAAGATCATGGAGGAGGCCAGAAAAAGCGGAGAGCAGATTATCGCGGAGTCACGGAAAAAAGCGGAAAAAATTATGGAAGAGGCCGGCAAGGATGCCGATGAGCAGAAAAAAAGAATAGAGCGCCGGATTAATGCTCAGCTGGAGGAAAAAGGGATTCAGCTCATTGCGGCGAAGTATAAGATCCAGCAGTATGCGAAAGAAATTGAAAGCGCCCAGCAGGGGCTTTGCGACCTCAACAGCCGTATCCGGGAAATGGCTGAGAATATGCCGGTGCGTCTGGATAATTACTGGGAGGGTGAGCACTATCGGAGTCTGGAGAGCGGCATGAGACGGGACAAAATCCAGCAGCGCATAGAAGAAAGAGAGACGCAGGAGGATGCCTGAGCAAAGAAGAGGATGAGGTTATGTCGGTAATGTTACATCAGCGTTCGGTATATCGAAATGAGTGGAAATATTATATTTCTTTGTGGGAAGGAGAGCTTCTGAAAAAAAGACTGCTGCCCTTTATGGAAGTGGACGCCCATGCAAAGGACGGGCAGTATACGATTCGCAGTCTGTATTTTGATGATTACTGGGATTCCGCATATAAAGAAAAAATCATGGGTGTGGACGGAAGAAAAAAGTGGAGGATCCGGATTTACGATTTTCACGATTCCGCCATCAAGCTGGAGAGAAAAAAGAAAAACGGGAGCTATATCCATAAAGATTCGGCGGATCTGACAAGAAAAGAGTATGATATGATCATGGCAGGGCAATATGATTTTCTGCTGAAAAGCAGACATTCTCTGTGCAGGGAGTTTTATTATGAATGCATGGTAAATCTGCAAAGACCCAAAGTAATCGTGGATTACGAAAGGACGCCGCTGATCCGAAGAGAAGGGGATGTGAGGATTACTTTCGATGCTGATGTGAGAGGAGGAGCATTTAACTATGACATTTTTGATTCCGGCCTTCCCGTTACCGGAATTCTGGAACCTGGCATGGTAGTTCTGGAGGTGAAGTTTACAGAAATGATACCTGAAATTATTAAAGAGCTTCTTCCGCTGCACGGGCAGCAGTTTTCAGCGATTTCAAAGTATGCTCTTTGTTACGAGCAGGTATTTTACAGAACAGATATGCTGGCAGCTATCTCAAAATCAAACAGAAGGAGAAAAAGATGAACATAAGAGACTATTTTAAAAATTCTGTCTGGGAATCCTTTATGAGCGGGCAGGGCCTGACGGCGGATTTCGTAGTGACAGCAGGCGTTGCCATGATTCTGGCATTGGTTCTGGGGATTTGCATTTACATGATATATGGCCACTATTTCGGGGGCGTAGTGTTCTCCAGTTCTTTTGCAGTGACGCTGGTGGGAATGACGGTGTTAAGCTGTATGCTGACGCTGGCCATCAGCAGCAACATTGTAATTTCCCTTGGTATGGTGGGTGCGCTGTCTATTGTGCGTTACCGTACGGCTATTAAGGATCCAATGGATCTTTTGTATCTGTTTTGGGCTATTTCCGTGGGAATCACGCTGGGCGCAGGCCTTTCGGTGCTGGCCATCGTTACCATGCTGGTCATGACTGCCATTGTGCATATTTTTTACAACAGAAGGAAAAGAGGAACCATATTCATACTGGTCGCCCATTACGACACGGATTTTGCGGGGGATGAAATCCTCAGGATTGTCAGAAAGATGAAGCATCAGATGAAGTCAAAAACCATGCGGGGAGGACTTACAGAGCTTACCATAGAGCTGATATGCCGCACGGACAATACTGTCTTTATGGAGCAGATTCAGGCAGTCGAGGGAGTGAAAGACGTCACGCTGATTCAATATAACGGGGAATATCATGGTTAGGAAAAGAAAGCAGCAGGAAAAAACCAGGGAAGATCGAAGACTGAACAGATACATTCTATGGGGACTGATTGCCGTGGAATTGCTGATGTCTTTCTCTTTTCTGGGATATATCCACATCGAACCGATTTCCATTGCGGTCGTTTACATCCCGGTTTTGATGGCAGGGTGTTTCCTGGGAGTATGGGAATCCACTTTGGTGGGTGTGGTATTCGGCCTTGCTTCCATGTGGAAGGCATCCGCTTATTATATCAGTGCGGGAGATGCTCTTTTTTCACCGATGATGAGCGGAAAGCCGCTGCAGAGCGTCTTTCTCAGCGTAGGCGCCAGAGCTCTTTTTGGATTTGTGGTGGGTATGCTTTACTGGCTGGCAAAGCGATGGCGTCATTCCTGGATCGGGATACTGGCTGTGACCTCCGCCGGAAAGCTGCTGCACGCCATCCTTGTCTACACATTCATGGGATGGTTCTTCCCGGAGACCCGTTTTGGGACTGCTGATGCATTCACCAATGCTTTTGACGGTGAAAATATTATTTTAATAGTTGTTCAAAATCTGATTATATTTTCATGCCTGCTGTTTAAAAGATCAGAAACGGGCAGAAAGCTGGGCAAGCGTCTTAAGTTTTCAGATCGTGTGACGGCCAGTGTGAGCAGCAGCAGTAAAACCATAACATTTATGGTCTGTCTGTTTTTTGCCGCCGCTTTCAGCGTGGCCTGGTATTTTATCAACCGGGTTGAGCGGGTGATGGCATGGCATGGGGTGCGTCTGTCAAATGAGATGTCCTATGATATCGGACACATTCAGATTCAGTTTCTGCTGGGCCTTGTTTCCCTGTTTAGCCTTATTTTTCTGGGCGTGTTTCTGACGCTGAGAAATTTTAATTATCTGTATTATGAGGCGAAGCTGGACGGATTAACGGGTGCTTTTAGCCGGGAACAGTTTTTTATGCTGGGTGAAAAAATGCTGGATAAGATAAAAAACGGCCCCAAAGGGGAAATGGGCTGTTTTATTATCCTGGACGTGGACTTTTTTAAACAGATCAACGACCGTTACGGTCATCCTGCGGGGGATAAGGTGCTGCGCGAAGTGGCGGAGCGGCTGAAGTTTGTATTCGGCGATATCGGTATTGTGGGACGGCTGGGCGGAGATGAATTTGTGGTTTTGGCGGATGGGCTTAAGGGTGAGAATGAAATCGCGGCGCTTCTGGAACAATTTCGGAAAAAGGTGGATGAAATTGATGTTCTGGGAATTAAAATAGGCTGCAGCATGGGCGCGGCGCCGGTGGATGGACACAGTACCATCGAGGAGCTGTACCACATCGCGGATTCTCTTTTGTACGAGGAAAAGAAGAAAAAAGGGTCCGCAGCAAAAAAACCGGTATGATGTCCCTTGCATCTTCTATGGAGCGTGTGATATAATTCACATATTGTATACTGTCGCTTTAAAACTATAAAGCGAAAAAGTTATAGGAAGAAAGGAAGGAAACAATGAAAAACAAAACAGTGAAAAAAATACTGGCGGCAGCTCTGGCTGTTCTGATGGTGTCCACCCTGGTGACAGGCTGCGGTTCCAAAGATACGAATGATCAGGCTTCAGATTCAGCATCGGAAGAAGCGCCGGCGGCTGAGGAGGAGACGGACGCACAGGAAGAGACAGCAGAAGAAAACTCTGATGTCAGCGGAGAAGTCTATAAAATCGGAGTAATCCAGTACGTTCAGCATGATGCGCTGGACGCCAGCAACGAAGGCTTTTTTGCAGCCCTTGATGATATGGGAATTGCCTATGAGGCCGACCAGCAGAATGCTGCCGGAGAAACGGCTTCCTGTCAGACTATCGCACAGACGCTGGTAAACGATCAGAGCGATCTGATTTTTGCAATCGCTACGCCGGCGGCCCAGGCTGTAGCCGGAGTTACTTCTGATATCCCTGTTGTTCTGACAGCGGTAACGGATCCGGCGGAATCAGGTCTGGTGGATTCCAATGAAGCGCCGGGAGGAAATGTAACCGGAACTTCCGACCTGACGCCTGTGGCGGATCAGATCGATCTTTTAAAACAGATTCTGCCGGATGCAAAGAAAGTGGGAATCCTCTACTGTACTGCAGAGTCCAATTCTGAGATACAGGCACAGATGGCAAGAGAAGCCTGTGAATCACTGGGAATGGAAACGGAAGATTACACGGTATCTTCTTCCAATGAAATTCAGACCGTGGTGGAATCCGCCATCGGAAAAGTAGACGCGCTTTATGCACCGACGGACAACGTAATTGCAGCAGGAATGGCCACTGTGGCCATGGTTGCCAATGACAATAAAATTCCGGTTATCTGCGGAGAAAGCGGTATGGTATCGGAAGGCGGCCTTGCCACTTACGGTATCGACTATTATGAACTGGGCTACATGGCAGGACAGATGGCGGCGGAAATTCTGGTTGACGGAAAGAATCCGGCGGAAATGCCCATTGAATATCTGGAGGCCGATAAATGCGAGCTGACAGTGAATGAGGAAACTGCCCAGACTCTGCAGATTGATCTGTCTTCAATTGAGGAGTAATAAAAAGACAAACCCGATAGAGAAAACCAAGGGAGCCCCAGTGCTCCCTTGGTGTTTCTGTACATATCTGCTTAGGAGGAAATGAAATGAGTGGGTTTTTACTTTCAATGCAGGGTGCGGTTTCCCAGGGGGTTTTATGGGGAATCATGGTGCTGGGTGTTTACATCACCTACAAAATATTAAATATTGCAGATCTGACAGTGGATGGAAGCTTCGCACTGGGCGGCTGCGTCTGTGCCACCCTGATTGTAAACGGAGGATGGAATCCGGTGGCTGCGCTGGTGATATCCCTGGCTGCCGGACTTCTGGCCGGAGCCGTAACCGGATTTTTGCACACGGTCTTTGAAATACCGGCTATATTGGCGGGAATTCTGACGCAGATTTCCCTTTGGTCCATCAATCTGAGAATTATGGGAGGAAAGAGCAATATCCCCCTGTTGAAAGCGGACACGATCTTTTCATGGATCGTGGATACGACAGGCCTTTCCCAGTCCATGGTGAGCCTGATTATAGGAATTGTTGTGGCTGTTGCGCTGATAGCTTTTCTGTATTGGTTTTTCGGAACCGAACTGGGAGCTGCTTTACGGGCGACCGGTGATAATGAAGATATGATCCGGGCGCTGGGTGTGAATATAAAGAAGACCAAGATGCTGGCGCTGATGATCAGCAACGGTCTGGTGGCGCTTTCCGGCGGTCTGGTGTGTCAGAGCCAGAAGTACGGCGATATCAACAACGGTACAGGAGCTATTGTAATCGGTCTTGCGGCCATCGTAATCGGCGATGTGCTTCTGGGCCGGCTGCGTTCCTTTGGAAGCAAGCTGACTTCGGCGGTGGTAGGCTCTGTGGTGTATTTTCTGATCCGGGCCATCGTGCTGCAGATGGGTATGGATGCCAACGATATGAAGCTGCTCTCTGCAATTATCGTAGCCCTGGCTCTGTGTGTTCCGGTTGCGGTTGATAAATGGAAACTGAGACGTTCCTATATGGAAGGGGGAAATTAAGATGCTGAAGCTGACAGGTGTGCAGAAAACCTTTAACAAAGGAACGATTAATGAAAAAAAGGCGCTGAACGGCATTGATCTTCAGCTGAAGGAAGGAGATTTTGTCACTATCATCGGCGGAAACGGAGCCGGAAAATCCACCATGCTGAATATGATTGCCGGTGTATATCCCATCGACGCGGGAAAGATTATTCTGGACGGCGAAGATGTCTCCAGAAGTCCGGAGCATAAGCGGGCAAAGTTTCTGGGTCGTGTGTTTCAGGATCCCATGAAGGGAACGGCTGCCACCATGGAAATACAGGAGAATCTGGCGCTGGCCTACCGAAGAGGACAAAAGAGGGGGCTGCGCTGGGGAATCACCAAAGCGGAGCGGCAGCGTTATTATGAAGAGCTGAAAATGCTGGGACTTGGCCTGGAGGATCGGATGACCTCAAAAGTGGGCCTGCTTTCAGGCGGACAGCGCCAGGCGCTGACCCTTTTGATGGCTTCTTTACAAAAACCAAAGCTTCTCCTGCTGGATGAGCACACGGCGGCGCTGGATCCCAAAACTGCGGCTAAGGTGCTGGAGCTGACAGAGGAGATCATCAGCGAACACCGTCTGACGGCTATGATGGTAACACATAATATGAAGGATGCCATTCGCCTGGGAAACCGCCTGATTATGATGCATGAAGGGCGGATTATCTACAACGTGGGCGGAGAAGAAAAGCAGAAGCTGAAAGTGGAGGATTTGCTGGAGAAATTCGGACAGGCCAGCGGAGGAGAGTTTGCCAACGACCGTATGATGCTGGCATAAAGAATACAGAAGAATTATTGACATATGACATTTACAGGCGTATAGTAAGAGTACAAATGACATATGTCAGAAAAAGGAGTGATTTCCGTGCCCAGACCCTGTAAAAGACGAAGGATTTGTGAAATGCCAAAGCATTGCAGCTTTGCTCCTGTGGGAGAGAAGGTGCAGGACCGGCCGGTGATCCGGCTTGCCATTGATGAGTATGAGACGATCCGGCTGATCGATCTGGAAAATCTCAATCAGGAAGAATGTGCCGGACGGATGGGAGTGGCCAGGACCACAGTGCAGGCGATTTACAATTCCGCCAGGAAGAAGCTGGCGCAATGTCTGGTAGAAGGAAAAGAACTGAGAGTGGATGGCGGAGATTACATACTCTGTGAGGGAGAGCTGACAGGATGTCACTGCAGGCGGTGTCACGCCGGCAGACAAAAGAAAAAAAGTCTTGGAGGCGGTAGCAGTGAAGGTAGCGGTAACTTATGAAAATGGAGAAGTGTTTCAGCATTTCGGCCATACAAAGCAGTTTAAAGTCTATGAAGTGGAAGGAGATTCCATTGTCTCCTCTGTGGTGACAGACACCAACGGCAGCGGTCACGGCGCACTGGCCGGCCTGCTCTTGGATCTGAAGGCGGATACGCTGATCTGCGGCGGAATCGGTCAGGGAGCCAAAGACGCACTGGCACAGGCTGGCATTGCCCTTTACGGCGGAGTGACCGGCAGTGCGGACGAGGCGGTAAAAGCGCTTCTGGCGGGCAGTCTTTCCTATAATCCGGATGTGGCCTGCAGCCATCATGAGCATGAACATCATGGGAACTGCGCAGGAGGCGGATGCCACAACGGCCACTGCAAAGAATAATAACGGACAGTTATATCTGAAGAAGAAAAAAGCGGCGGAATCGCAGGATTTCGCCGCTTTTTCTGTCTGAAAGGCAAAGGTATGGCAATATGGAATACCTCGGCAAAAACATGGACTTTAAAACCAAAAAAATGTATAATATTTTCTGAAAAATGAAACGAAAAGGTTTCCATACCATGCAAGTTCCGAGAGGATTAATAGAGAAACCGGTGAGAGTCCGGTACGATCCCGTCACTGTGATAGGGAGCGGTCTGCTGATATGCCACTGGGTCAGAAGTATCTGGGAAGGCGGCGGACTGCGTTGAACTTAAGTCAGGAGAACTGCTTGCGCGGGAAGCGATATGGTTCTTACGGTAGATAAGAGGCGTACTTTTGTATGTATGCAGCCGTAGCGGCTGCTTTTTTATGTGCAGATCTGTATGCGGCCGTAGTGGCTGCATTTTTATTGCAGAAATTTACCGCGGAGGATTAAAGACACAAGGAGGAGAAAACGTTGAAAAGAAATCAGTTGATAAAAAGGCTGCTGCAGATAGTGATCGTTCTGTTTGGAATCAGCTTTCTGACCTTTGGGCTTATGTATATGGCGCCGGGGGATCCGGTGCAGGCCATGTATGCGGCCAGCGGATCCATTCCAAGTGAGGAGATCATGGATCAGACCAGGGAAGCTCTGGGCCTTAACGAGCCTTTCCTGGTTCAGTATGTAAACTGGCTGACGGACTGTCTGCACGGAGATTTTGGAACCTCCTACTCCTACAGCCGGCCTGTGACTGAGCTGATGCTGGCGCGCCTTTGGCCCACGCTGCAGCTTGCCCTGTCCTCTCTGGTGATTATGATGGTGGTGGCGGTTCCCCTTGGAATTCTCTCTGCGGTACACAGAGGCGGTGTGATCGATTACATCGTCAGAGGTTATACGTTTCTGGGTGTCTCCATTCCCAATTTCTGGGTGGGTTTGATGCTTTTGTATGTGTTTGCCGTAAGGCTGGAGATTCTGCCGGTGGTGTCTACGGGGCAGGGATTTAATAAGATGATTCTCCCGGCCATTACCCTGGCCTTTGCCATGGCGGCCAAATATACCAGACAGGTGCGCACGGCTTTTCTTGAAGAGCTGAATCAGGATTATGTGACGGGAGCCAGATGCAGAGGTATCAAGGAGAGTGTGATTCTGTGGAGACACGTGCTTCCCAACTCCATTCTGCCGCTGATCACCATGCTGGGACTTTCCCTGGGATCGCTGCTTGGAGGAACTGCTGTGGTGGAAGTGATCTTCTCTTACCCGGGACTTGGCAACTTGGCGGTGGACGCCATCACATCCATGGATTACTCGCTGATACAGGGGTATGTACTGTGGATTGCGCTGATCTATATGGTGCTGAATCTGCTGGTGGATATTTCCTATAATCGTCTGGATCCCAGAATTAAGGCAGAAGGAGGGAAAGCGAAATCATGAAAAAGGTGACATCATTTATAAAGAAAAACCCGGCCTTCACCGTGTTTTTTATTCTGACTCTCGGGGTGATTGCCGTGGCGGTTTTTGCGCCCTTTATTGCCACCCATGATCCATATGAAGCGGTGCTGACGGACGCGGTACAGCCGCCCAGTTCGGAGCACTGGTTCGGTACAGACCGAATGGGCCGCGATCTGTTCTCCAGAGTTATCTACGGAGCGAGGGCATCTCTTTCGGCGTCGTTGTCTTTGGTCTGTATCATTGTGGTGGCAGGTACCTTTCTGGGAATCATCGCCGGATATTTCGGCGGCATCCTGGATGCGGTGATTATGCGTATTTCTGACATGATGATTTCTTTCCCGGGCATGGTGCTGGCCATAGCGGTTGCCGGTATTCTGGGGGCAAATGTGACAAATGCGGTCATTGCCATATCCATCGTAAGCTGGACAAAGTATGCCCGCCTGGCCAGAAGTCTGGTGCTGAAAATACGCAACAGGGATTACATAGCTGCGGCCAGGGTGACAGGCTCGAAAAACGGTCATATCCTATGGAAATATATGCTGCCCAATGCTCTGCCTACCATTCTCATCACAGGCGCCACGGACATAGGAAGCATGATGCTGGAAATTGCCGGTCTTTCTTTCCTGGGATTTGGAGCCCAGCCGCCCATTGCGGAATGGGGATTGATGCTCAACGAAGGAAGAGCCTACATGACAGCAGCTCCCTGGCTGATGATTTTCCCGGGACTTGCCATATTTATCACTGTAGTTGTATTTAATCTTCTGGGAGACAGCTTAAGAGATGTGCTGGATCCCAGGGATGAATAGATAAAAAATGAAATGTGAAAGGAGTTTCTTAAATGAAAAAGATGAAACATGTAAAAAAGGCTGCGGCTGTTTTTCTGGCCGCTTTGATGGTTGTCTCAGGGACCGCCTGCAGTAAATCAGAAACAGGAGGAGAAAGCGGCGGCGATACGACTGCACAGTCCGGTGAGTCCGCACAGAGCGGTTCCGGCACGCATCTTAATTTTTCCTGCTATAACTATTCCAACTCCATGGATCCTGTCACCAACGTAAACTCCAGCTGGTGCTTTCTGCGCTACGGTGTGGGAGAGTGCCTGTTCAAATTTGATGAGGAGGTTCAGGTGGAATACGCACTGTGTGATTCCTACGAGACAGAAGATTATACCACCTGGGTACTGCATATCCGGGATGGCGTGAAGTTTTCCAATGGGAACGATGTGACGCCCACGGTTGTCAAAGAATCTCTGGAACGTGTCTATGCAGCGGAGGCTGACGGAAGCGGAAACTCCACACCCTCTCAGTATGTGACCTTTTCCGGTATTGAAGCCGACGATGAGGCGGGAACCGTGACGCTGGTCTGCGACAGTCAGACGGTCAATCTGCCGGGTATTCTGGCTTATCCCTGGTATGCCATTGTGGATACCAGTGTAATCGATGAGGAAGTCATCGGTACCGGACCATACGCGGTCAGCGCCATTGCGGAGAACTCTACCATTGATCTGGTAAGAAATGAAAACTACTGGGACGGCGAGGTGCCCTATGATTCCATCACTATCTATCTGACAGAGGACAGCTCCACAAAGGCTATGGCGCTGCAAAGCGGCGATGTGGAGTTGGTGGAAAATATTACCACCGCCAGTGATCTGGAAGCGCTGGAGGCGGATCCAACCTATTATGTATCCACCACAGCAGGTGTTCGGCTGGGAAATTCCTATTTCAATTATAACGGAGTGCTGGGCAATGAAGCGCTGCGTCAGGCCATCCAGTACGCAATTGACGATACAACCATGTGTGATGTCACAGTGGGCGGCATGTACACGGCAGGATGCTCTGTGCTTCCCTCTTCTCTGTCCTACGGATATGATGAACTGACAGATACCTATGCCTACGATCTTGATAAAGCTGTGGCAGTGCTGGATAAAGCGGGTATTGTGGACAGTGACGGAGACGGCTACCGGGAGCTGGACGGAGAAAAGATCAATCTGAATTATGTTGCTTATTCCAGTCGTAATCTGGATGAGTTTGCCCAGGCGGTGGCCATCACTCTGGAATCCATTGGAATCGGATGTACGGTGACGGTGCAGGATTACGATACAGCCCTTGCCAATCAAAGCGCCGGTAATTTTGATCTGATTTCCTCCAATGCTACCACTGTTCCCACCGGTGATCCTGTTGGATTTTTAGGGAATTTCTATTCCGGCAATTCGCAGGATTACGGATATTACAGCAATGAGGAATACGATGCCCTTTATGAGCAGCTTTTAAATACGACGGATGAAGAAGAGCAGCTTTCTCTTATTATTGATTTGCAGCAGGTGCTGATCGACGATGCTGCAACGCTGGTTCACGGCTATTATAACAGTACCTTTGCCAGCCGGGCCGATGCGGTAAGCGGTGCGGACATTGTGCCCATGGATTACTACTGGATCACGACTAAGATTAAGCCGGCGGAGTAAAAAGCTGTGGAAACGGCAGGAAAAGGAGGCAGTCCAATGCTGAGCGTACAGGATGTGTCAATTACTTATGGAAAAAACCCCTCTCCCACAGTCAGCGGGATCAGCTTTGAGATGAAAAAAGGCGAGATTATCAGTATTGTAGGAGAAAGCGGCAGCGGAAAGACCACGGTTATCCGGGCAGTGCTTGGATGCCTGCCCGGCGGCGGGCATATAAGCGGCGGAGATATTCAGTTTGACGGTCAGTCTTTGCAAAGCCTGTCAAAAGAAGAGTGGCGGGAACTTCGAGGCACAAAGATATCCATGATATTCCAGGATTCCGGCGCCATGATCAATCCCATCCGGAAGATCGGCGCCCAGTATGTGGAGTATATCCGCA
>CAMMBV010000059.1 GCA_946494335.1 uncultured Ruminococcus sp.
TTTATCGGCAAAATTGATTAAATGACACCAATATCTTTAACTATGTGATACCGGAGCCTCAGTTCCGGATCTTGATAAAATTCTCCGGCTCAGCGATCTGTTTGGAGTGTCAACGGATTATCTGCTGAGGGACGATCAGGAGAGGGAAGAAGTAATTTCCGGGGAGGATGAGCCGGGAGAAGAAGACCACTCAAAAGAGAGAAAAGTGTCGCTGGGGGAGGCGGAAGATTTTCTGGAGCTGATGCGGGGGCTTGCTTCGAAAATTGCATGGGGTGTGTCTTTGTGCATCCTGTCTCCCATCTGCCTGATTCTGCTGGGCGGTTTTTCGGAGTATGGAAACAGCCCTCTGACAGAAGATCTGGCCGGGGCTCTGGGGGTTGCCGTTCTTTTGCTGATGTGCGCGGCCGGTGCAGCGGTTCTGATATTTTACGGAATGAAGCTGGAGCCTTATGAATATCTGGAAAAGGAAGTCTTTTTGCTGGAATACGGCGTAAAGGAAATGGTAGAAAAAGAAAAGCAGGATTTTGAACTGCAGTACCGTAAAAGTGTGGTAAAAGGCGTAACCCTGTGTATAGTAAGCGTTATACCCATTATTGTTTCCGCCGGATTCGATGCGGGGGGAGGGGTATATGTGGTCTGCGTTGGAGTTCTTCTGGCATGTATTGCCGCAGGCGTGTTTCAGTTTGTTTCCTATGGAAGTATCCAGGGCGGGTATGAGAAGCTGCTTCAGCAGGGGGAATATTCCAGAGAAAATAAGGAAGTGAATAAGCGGACGGAACATTTTCCTGGGATATACTGGTGCATTGTGACGGCAATTTATCTTGGAATCAGTTTCTTCTGGAACAGCTGGACCAGAAGCTGGATCATCTGGCCTGTGGCGGGCGTTTTCTTTGCCGCCGTTCAGGGGATCCTTCATACGGTTGTGAGAGCAAAGAAAAGATAAGAAATGGTCTGACGTATCCGGGCAAACCGGACGTCAGACCATTGGCATTTTAAAATGGAATTTTTTTTCTGTGTTTGCGAATTACCTTCTGAATGCGCTCCGCCGGATCAAGAAGGCTGCTGATGGAAACGTCGTGATTCAGGTGGTCAATGATGAAAGCGATATATTTGCTCAGGTCACAGTTGATATAATAGGGACGTTTGAAAAGCTCCGGATCCTGGTAAACCAGATTGGTGGTTAAAAGCCGGTCAAAAATACCCTGTTCAAAAGCTTTGTCAAATTTTTCCAGTCCGTTGGTGAAAAGACCAAAAGTAGAACACATAAATATTTTGGCGGCTTTTCGTTCTTTCAGAAGCTGTGCCACTTCCAGCATACTGTCTCCGGAAGAAATCATATCATCAATGATGATCATATCTTTTCCTTCCACATCGGCGCCCAGAAATTCATGGGCAACGATGGGATTGCGGCCGTTTACGATGGTGGAGTAATCCCTGCGTTTATAGAACATTCCCATATCCACACCCAGGTTATTGGCGATGTAAATGGCACGTCCCATTCCGCCTTCATCGGGACTGATTACCATCAGATGATCACTGTCGATTCTGATATCCGGTTCATTGCGAAGAAGACCTTTGATAAACTGATAAGCCGGCTGCACTGTTTCAAAACCATGAAGCGGGATGGCATTTTGGACACGGGCGTCGTGAGCATCAAAAGTAATGATGTTTTCCACGCCCATCCGTACCAGCTCCTGCAGGGCGTTGGCACAGTCCAGGGATTCTCTTCCGGAACGTTTATGCTGACGGCTTTCATAGAGAAAAGGCATGATTACATTGATACGGCGTGCCTTTCCGCCCACAGCGGCGATGATACGCTTTAAATCCTGAAAATGATCGTCGGGTGACATACGGTTGGTATATCCGGACAGTTTGTAGGTAAGACTGTGATTGCACACATCTACCAGGATATAGATATCGTCACCGCGCACGGATTCCTTGATGATTCCTTTCGCCTCACCGGAACCAAAACGGGGTACGGCTGAGTTGATCAGATAGGTGTCGCGCTCATAACCTTCAAAAGCAATGGAGGTCTTTTCATTGTGATTTCTTTCCCTGCGCCATTTTGCCAGATAACGATCCACTTTCTTTCCTGTTTCCGCACAACTGTCCATGGCAATGATTCCGAGACGGCCTACCGGGAGAGATTCCAGCTCTTTCACACTACTTCGTTCCATTAATGATTTCCTCCTTTGAGTTTCTTTTGAATTCTTATATCGTTTCCAATTAATTTAACCATCGTATAGTTGCTGGAAATACGGGAAAAAACCCTCTCAGAATACGTTTCTTTAAACAGCTTCAATGACAGGTTGGTAGAAATCAAAGTGGATTTTTCACGTAATAACCGCTCGTTAATGCACAGGAAAAGCGAAGAGGTGACAAAACTGTTGGTCAGCTCCGTTCCCAGGTCATCAATAATCAGCAAATCGCAGTCAAATATATGTTCATTCAGTTCCATGGAATCTTCCGTGCGTGTAAATGTATTCTGCGCCAGCAGATCAAACAGATCATAGGCGGAAAAATAAATGACGCTGTGGGAAGAATCAATCAGGCTCTTTGCTATACAGTGGGAAAGAAAAGTTTTCCCCACGCCGGTATCTCCGTAGAGAAACAGATTGTCAAAGCCTGAGTCAAAACCGGCCGCAAAGCTTTCGGCTTTTTCCAGGGCCAGCCTGGCAGTATCCAGAGCGGACAGACCGGTGGTATCATCGACAAAGTCCTCCGGATAGTAGTCAAAGGTAAAAGTATCAAAATTTTCCCTTTTTAGTATTTCCTTGATGTTGGACTGGGTATACAGAAGTTCGATGGAAGCCTTTTTGTAACAGCTGCACTTTTCTGTTCCGATATAGCCGGTGTCACGGCAGGCCGGACAGTCATACTGCAGCGTCAGATAATCCTCCGGATAACCGTATGCGCGCAGAAGGCATCTGCGTTCTTCCGCAAGCTCATCGATTGCATTTCCCAGATCAAAAGGCTCAGCCAGAGCAGCGCCCAGAAGGGCCCGGGCCTTTTTCAGAGAGAGAGATGAGACCTCGCGGTCAATTTCTTCCAGCCTGGGGATCTTTGTATAGGCTTCTTCAATGTGCTGATCCAGAATGTGTTTGTTATGCAGTTGTCTGCGGTTGTATTCCCGCATGATTTCATCATATTGCGAATTTTTCAGGGGCACTTATTCATCCTCATTTCTTCAGCAGCTGTCGTTCCAGATCGGAAAAATTGTAATCCCGCTGATGGAAATTGTTAAACCGGTTGGCTGTTTTGGCAGGTGATGATTTGGCGGTACGTGTCCCCTGCCTTTCCCGGTGGTCTGCATCCAGACGGGAAATATCGGAAAGTGTTTTGACTCCTTTTTCATGCCAGGAACTTAAAATACCGTCTGCGTACTGAAAACTGGCCTTTCCTGTCTGGGAAACCGTCCGGGAACAGGCCTCGGTAATGATGTCCGTGGAAAAACCATAATCCTTCCGCCAGCGGTTGATCATCTGTATTTCCAGGTCCACCGGGTTTCGGTTAGATATTCCAAAGGCCTTCAGAACCGTAAAATATTCCCGGTGAAAGGTATTGGTCTCCTGTTTTGCCATCTCCACAGTGGTAATGCCGGATTCCGCCCAGGAAAGAGCAACCTTTTCCATATACCGGATACTCTTGCTTCCCTTTGAAACGCAGTATTCAATCAGATATTCGATTAAATCTGCAGAAAAATGCAGTACCTGATAAAAATAAAGAATTCTTGCAGTTTCTGTGGGAGATAAAGTTTTCCCCAGATACTGTTCTGCGATAAACAAAAGCTGCGTTACGTCTTCCTTCTGCCGCAGTTCCTTTAACATATCCGGCGTGAGTACATATTGTGACGGTGAAAGGGGAACGTTAATCTTTGAGGAAACGGTTTCTTCCGGTTCGGATTTCTGAGATATTGACGAAACATTCTCCGCCCGGGAAGCAGGCAGAGGCAGAAGGGTCAGTTCTGTAATCTGCATCCGGGAATCGACAGACATCTGCAGCAGGTGCTGTTTGCTCCAGTAGCGCAGCGCCCGTTCCACATCGTTTTCCGTACAGTCGAAGGTATCTGCAATGGAAGACAGAGTAAGAGCGGCGTCCGGCAGATTTACAGCACGCAGCAGATACAGATAAATTTTTACAAACTCACCGTTGGCTTTCGGCATGTACTCGTCCAGAAAACGGTTTGATACCGTTGTGAAGCCGTCGCTGCAGTGATTAAATATCTTTAACTGATTCATACTTTCACCGTTGATGTTTCATATTTTCCGGGAAAACACATGAATCTCCCGAAAGTCAAACACATTATAGCATAGTCGGCGGGGAAAGAGAATAGTCTTTTTTTTCTGCCGGTTTCGACAGGGAAAAAATGAAAAAATGTGGATAGTGTGGATAATGTGGACAGATAAAGTTCAATGTCAACATTTGTAACCGGAAATGTCATTTAAAAGGGAAAAAATGATGTTTTTGCCGATGGGAGTGTCGAATTTTATGTAAACAGGGTTATACACAAAAAATCCACAGCCGTCATACACAAAAAATGTGTATAACCCTGTGGATTTTGTGGATAAATCATAGTCCCAGCAGCTTTTCACCGATAGTTACCACATCTCCGGCTCCCATAGTTATCAACAAATCCCCCTGTGTACAATTTTCCAGCAAAAAATTTTCAATCTGGTCAAAAGTGGGGAAATACTGACAGGGAGTTCCCAGCTCCTGAATCTGTTTCAGCAGATCCAGGGAGGAGACGCCCACTGTGTTTTTTTCGCGGGCGGCATATATATCACAGAGAACAACCTCATCCGCCAGCGTCAGAGCCTGGGCAAAATCTTCAAGCAAAGCCTTGGTTCTGGTGTAGGTGTGGGGCTGAAATACGCACCACAGCTTCCGGTGAGGATACTTATGAGCGGAGGTCAGCGTGGCCTTTATCTCTGTGGGGTGATGAGCGTAATCATCGATAATCGTGACGCCTCCTGTCTCCCCCTTATACTGAAAACGCCGGTCTGTTCCGGTAAAAGAACGGAAGCCTTCCTGGATTTTTTCGGGAGAAATTCCCAGTAATTCAGCCAGGGCGATGGAAGCCAGGGCATTTGAAACATTGTGAAGCCCCGGAACCTTCAGGGAATAGGATCCGGTTTTTTTATGATCCTTTATGCAGTCAAAAGAAGGATGTCCCTGTTCGTCATAAGTAATATTGTCCGCGGTATAGCGCGCATCAGGGTTGTCCAGGCCGTAGGTAATGACCTGACAGGTCAGATCCTGTGTCACTGTCGTATATTCGGGGGTGTCGCTGTTGATAATAAGCGTACCCTCATCTGGCAGCAGCTGTGCGAACTTGCGGAAAGACTGGCGAATGTCGTCGATGTCCTTGAAAAAATCCAGATGATCTGCGTCCATATTTAAAATAATGCTGATTTTTGGAAAAAAGCTGTGGAAACTGTTGGTATACTCGCATGCCTCAGTGATAAAGGTCTCAGAATTCCCCACACGAATATTGCCGTGTATGGCCGGCAGAATACCTCCTACCGAGATAGTGGGATCACAGTCGGCGGCCAGAAGAATGTGGGATATCATAGATGTTGTGGTGGTTTTTCCATGGGTACCGGATACGGCGATGGGCACTTCATAATTTTTCATGATCTGTCCCAGAAGCTGTGCTCTGGTAAGCATGGGGATTCCCAGCCGGAGAGCCTCCTGATATTCCGGATTGTCCGGATGGATAGCTGCGGTATATACTGCCAGGTCAGTGGAAGCGCTGATATTGGAGGCGCGCTGACCGTAAAAGATTTTAGCTCCCTTTTTTTCGAGGGAATCTGTAAGAGCACTTCTTTTGGCGTCAGAACCTGATATTTTAAAATTTTCATCCAGCAGGATTTCTGCAAGACCGCTCATACTGATTCCTCCGATACCAATAAAGTGAACATGTATCGGTTGGCTGAAGTCTATTGTATACATGCTGAAAAACTCCTTTGTATTTTTAATTAAAAATATTATACGCTGAAGTTGATAAAATGAAAAGTCTTTCTTTTGGAGAAAGATGGAAAGCAGGAAGAAAGGCAAAAATCGCATAAATTCGTAAGATACTACCAAAAACATAAGGTCGAGTAAAAAACATCGAAAATTTAGGTAAATTGTTATAAAAATGAATGATTTGCATGATAAAAATATGTAAAAGTTGTTCACGAAAACGGTAAAGTATGGTATAATTCATTTATTATATATGACAAGAGGTGATTGCATGGTGAAGAAAGAAATGATTGCGATGCTGCTGGCGGGCGGCCAGGGCAGCAGACTGGGTGTGCTGACTGAAAAAGTGGCAAAACCAGCAGTGGCGTTTGGCGGAAAATATCGTATTATCGACTTTCCGCTTAGTAATTGTATTAATTCCGGCGTGGATACCGTTGGCGTACTTACCCAATACCAGCCCCTTCGTCTGAATGCTCACATTGGAATCGGTATTCCGTGGGATTTAGACAGAAATGTCGGAGGAGTAACAGTTCTTCCTCCATATGAAAAGAGTGAAAACAGTCAATGGTATACGGGAACCGCAAATGCGATTTTCCAGAATATGGCCTATATGGAAGCATATAATCCGGATTATGTTCTGATTTTATCCGGTGACCATATTTATAAGATGGATTATGAAGTGATGCTGGATTTCCACAAGGCGAACAAAGCAGATGTTACCATCGCTACGATTCCTGTGCCGTTGGAAGAAGCAAGCCGTTTCGGCGTTATGATCACAGATGAAACGGGAAGAATTACCGAATTTGAAGAAAAACCGGAACATCCCCGGAGTAATCTTGCATCTATGGGTATTTATATCTTCAGCTGGCCGACGCTGAAGGAATCTCTTATTGCATTAAAATCCCAGAAGGGATGCGATTTTGGAAAGCATATACTGCCTTACTGCCGTGATAACGGTAAACGCCTCTTTGCATATGAGTTTAACGGTTACTGGAAAGATGTAGGAACGTTAGGCTCCTATTGGGAAGCCAATATGGAATTGATTGATATCATTCCGGAGTTCAATCTCTATGAAGAGTTCTGGAAAATCTATACAAAGGGAGATATTATCCGTCCACAGTACATTTCCGAGGATGCAGTGGTAGACCGCAGTCTGATCAGCGAAGGCGCAGAAATTTATGGCGAGGTACATAATTCTGTGATTGGCGCCGATGTAACCATTGAACCGGGTGCGATTGTGCGTGGATCCATTATTATGCGTCATTGCCGGATCGGGGCCGGCTGTGTAATTGACAAGGCGATTATTGCGGAAAATGTAACAGTTGGCAAAAATGTAGTTATGGGTGAAGGCGAAGAAGCGCTGAATGTCCTGAAACCGGCTGTATACAGTTTCGGATTGGTAACGATAGGGGAAGACAGCAAAATCCCATCCAACGTTGTAATAGGTAAGAATACCGCTATTACCGGAATTACCACACTGGAAGATTATCCGGACGGCAGACTGGAAAGCGGCGGTGCGATTATTGGAAAGGATGGTGAGTGAATATGAGAGCATTGGGGATTATTCTGGCCGGCGGAAACAGCAACAAGATGAGAGAATTGTCAAATAAGCGGGCTATCGCAGCCATGCCGGTGGCAGGCAGCTATAGAAGCATTGACTTTTCGCTCAGCAATATGTCAAATTCTCATATTCAGAAGGTGGCTGTACTGACACAGTACAATGCAAGATCGCTGAATGAACATCTGAGCTCTTCCAAATGGTGGGATTTCGGAAGAAAACAGGGCGGACTTTATGTGTTTACGCCTACGATCACATCGGACAACAGCTGGTGGTACAGAGGAACTGCAGATGCGATTTACCAGAATCTGAATTTCCTGAAAAGCAGCCACGAACCTTATGTGGTAATTGCTTCCGGAGACGGCGTGTATAAACTGGACTATAATAAAGTACTGGAATATCACATTCAGAAACGGGCGGATGTTACGGTCGTATGTAAAGACTGTACCCCTGGAACGGACGTGAGCCGTTTTGGCGTGCTGAAAATGAATGAGGATCATCGTATTGAGGAATTTGAGGAGAAACCGATGGCTTCCACATCCAATACGATTTCCACCGGTATCTATGTTATCAGAAGACGCCAGCTGATTGAAATGATCGAAAGATGCGCGCAGGAAGAACGCCATGATTTCGTTAACGATGTGCTGATTCGCTATAAAAACATGAAGAGAATTTACGGTTATAAGCTGGACAGCTACTGGAGCAATATATCTACCGTGGAATCTTATTATGAAACCAATATGGACTTCCTGAAACCGGAAGTGAGAAAACATTTCTTTGATGATGCCCCGGGCATTTATTCAAAGATAGATGATCTTCCGCCTGCAAAATATAATCCGGGAAGCCAGGTGAAGAACAGTTTGGTGGCCAGCGGCTGTATTATCAACGGCCAGGTGGAAAATTCCGTGCTGTTTAAAAAGGTTTATGTTGGAAATAACTGTGTGATCAAAAATTCTATCATCTTAAATGAGGTATATCTCGGCGACAACACACATATTGAAAACTGTGTTGTGGAGAGCAGGGATACAGTACGTGCAAATTCTTATCACTGTGGTGAGGATGGTATTAAGGTTGTTGTGGAAAACAACGCAAGATACGTAATTTAGAGGGAGACGAAAAGGAGAAAGGTTATGAATATTACGGATGTAAGGGTGCGCAAAGTCGCGAAGGAAGGAAAAATGAAAGCGGTTGTATCCATTACCCTGGACGAAGAATTTGTAGTGCACGATATAAAGGTGATTGAAGGAGAAAAAGGATTATTTATAGCTATGCCCAGCAGAAAGGCAACGGATGGAGAGTATCGGGATATTGCTCATCCTATCAATTCTCAGACAAGAGAACGGATACAAAACATCATTCTGGAGAAATATGAAGAAGCGATGGAGTTGGAAGACCCGGTTGCTGAATAAAAATAGACATTGGGACTGACTTGTGCTACACTGGAACCCTGCCGGAGATTACCGGCAGGGTTTTTATGATTACAGGAGGTATCTGTATGGAACTGCCAGTGGAATTTAAGGAAAGAATGAAAGAAATGCTGGATGGGGAATATCCGGAGTTTATAAAAAGTTACGATATGCCCAGAACATATGGGCTTAGAGTGAATACGCTGAAAATCTCGCCGGAGGAGTTTGAGAATATCTGTCCGTTTTCCATACAGAAGATTCCATGGGTGAAAAATGGATATTTTTACCGGGAGCAGGATATGCCCTCGAAACATCCCTATTATTTTGCAGGGCTTTATTACCTGCAGGAACCAAGCGCCATGACGCCCGCGTCCCGACTGCCGGTATATCCCGGAGAAAAGGTACTGGATCTTTGTGCGGCGCCGGGAGGAAAAGCGACAGAACTGGCGGCCCTCCTGCAGGGAGAAGGGCTTCTGGTGGCAAACGAAATCAGCGCTTCGCGCGCAAAAGCGCTGCTTAAGAATCTGGAATTGACGGGGGCTGTAAATACCTTTATCACTAACGAAAAGCCCGGGAATCTGTCGGGGATTTTTGAAGAGTATTTTGATAAGATTCTGGTTGATGCTCCCTGTTCCGGGGAAGGCATGTTTCGCAAGGAGCCGGAAGTGGCTGCGGTCTGGGAAGCGGGACGCCCTTCCTATTTTGCGCAGCTTCAAAAAAATATTCTGGATCAGGCGGTGAAAATGCTCAGGCCGGGAGGCATGATGCTGTACTCAACCTGCACCTTTTCCAAAGAGGAAAATGAAGGAACCATCAGTGCCCTGCTGCAGGCTCACCCGCAGATGCAGATATGCGATATGATCCCCTGGGCGGGCTTTTCCGCCGGCATACCCCAATGGGGGAATGGCGATCCCGGGCTGGCAAAAAGCGTGCGCATCTGGCCGCATAAAATGCAGGGAGAGGGGCATTTCATGGCGCTGCTGAAAAAGAAGGGAGAAGAAAAGCGGGAGACTGTTCTGCGTAAGAAAACCTCCGAGCGAGGCGGAGCATTTCCCAAAGAGACGGGCAAGGTATTGGAGCAGTTCTGGACTCATATAAAAGGCCGGCGGTTTCATTCGGGACTGGAAATAAGAGGAGACAAAGTGTATAAAGTACCCGGTTTTGAAAGACAGGTGCGGGGAATAAAATTTTTAAGGAACGGTCTGATGATGGGTGAACTGAAAAAAAATCGGTTTGAACCGTCTCAGCCTTTTGCCATGGCTCTGAAAAGGGAAGAGTTTGATTCTGTCCTGAATATGAGGGCCAATGATGTCAGGGTGGAGAAATACCTGAAAGGGGAAACCATAGAGGTTGCGTCTGGTGAGACAGCCAGGAAAGAAGGGTGGCAGCTCGTCTGTGTCGATGGATTTTCATTGGGATGGGGAAAGCTGGTGAATGGTGTCCTGAAAAATAAATATTTGAACGCCTGGAGGAAGAATTAAAAGATATTTTAAGGGAATATGGTCAAAAACGATACGAAAAAAAGACAAAATATTACACACATGTTACAAAGGATTAAAAAATAGCTTTTATTTTGTGACGAAGTATGATATAATAGCTTCCAGCAATGAATTTATGAGGTGTGGAAGCTATGAATCGTAAGAAATTGTTAAGTTTTTTATTAACTGTTGTATTAGGATCCATGTCAGTGCTGCCCGTCGCAGCGGCAACTACACAGGATAAAATCCAGGATGCCAGAAATGCAAAAAGCCGTACGGAATCTTCTCTGGATGAGACACAGAGCAGAATTCAGTCCCTGGAGACGAAAAAGGGAGAATCAGAAGCTTATCTGGAAGAGCTGAATATTCAGCTTACAGATTTGAAAAACAGTCTGGAAGAGCTTCAGAAACAGTCATCGGACAAGCAGGCAGAACTGGAAAAAGTACAGGCCAAGCTGGAAGAAGCAAAAATACAGGAAGAAAAACAGTATGAAGATATGCGGCTTCGGATACAATATATGTACGAACAGTCCAATTCCGGTTATCTGGAGGTGCTGTTTGATTCCGGAAGCTTTTCAGAGTTTCTGAACAGAGCCGGCAACATTTCACAGATTACACAGTATGACAGAGATATGCTGGAAGAGTATCAGGAGACGAAAAAGACAATCGCCGAGCATGAAGAGACGGTGAAAGAGGAAAAAGCTCAGATCGAGCAGCTTCGCCAGGAAAGCGAGGACAAGCAGGCTCAGGTAGAAGAGCTTGTGCAGGCTACATATAACCAGATAGGAGAGTATACGGCGGATCTGCAGGATGCAGAGTCGGAAGAAGCGGTACTGCTTGACAGAATCAGTCAGCAGGAGGACGAAATAAATTCTCTGCTGAAACAGGCAAAAGATGAAGAAGCAGCTGCAAGAAAGGCAGCGGCGGAAGCGGCAGCGAGAAAAGCAGCCGAAGAGGAGGCCGCCAGAGCAGCCCGGGAGGCAGAGGCACAGGAAGCATCAGCCCAGGAAGAAAGCAGCGAAGAAGAGGACGCGCAGGAATCAGAGCCGGAGACAGAAACCAAATCCGAACCGGAAGTGGAAGAAACGGTCGCAGAGGAGCCGGAAGAAGAATATGAGCCGGAAGAGAGCGAGCCTGTGGAGGAGGAACCGGAAGAGGAAACAGATGATTCTTCTTCAGGTACATATCTTGGAAACTTTCGTCTGACGGCATACTGCAGCTGCAGCAAATGCTGCGGACAGTGGTCAGGAGGAGCGACTGCCAGCGGGACAACTCCTACACCGGGCAGAACCGTTGCCATGGGAGGTATTCCCTTTGGGACAAAACTTCTGATCAATGGCCAGGTCTATACGGTTGAGGACAGAGGAACAGCCTACGGCCATGTGGATATTTATATGGGAAGTCACAGCGCGGCGCTGAACTTTGGAATGCAGTATGCGGATGTTTATATTGTAGGATAAGCTGAAATAAAGGGTATCGGAAGGTCATGCATGACCGGATGATACCCTTTCACATGCAGTGCTGCCAGGAAAGTGGAAAAAAATCAAAAAAAATAAAAAAAACACTTGATTTTATGAAAGATGAATGCTATACTAATAAAGCTGATTGACGAAGCGTGGCTCAGCTTGGTAGAGCGCTGCGTTCGGGACGCAGAGGTCGCAGGTTCAAATCCTGTCGCTTCGATTAGATTGCGAGAGAAAACACCGATGATTGGATTCGGTGTTTTTTTGCGTTATACGCTGGCAAGCGGCTGCTGTGCTTGCGGCAGATATTTGCCGGGCAACGGACAAAAAAGGGCGCGCAAAGTGAGCCTGCTCCTTTGTTTTTGCAAGAGGAAGATTTTGGCGGGATGAGGTTTCCATAAGTGCCATTGACGGAGGTTTCCTGATTTGGTATACTTAAACGGATGATTGAGAAGCCACTGACCAGGCCCAAAGGAGCAGAATATGTTATTAACAAAAGAAAGTGACTATGCGATCCGAATTGTAAGAGCGTTAAAAGACGGTGGGAAAATAAGAGCCCGTGACATTTGCGAGAGTGAAGAAATACCGGAAGCCTTTGCTTATAAAATTCTGAAAAAAATGGAAAAAGCAGAAATTGTTCATGTTTCCCGCGGAACCCGTGGAGGGTGTGCACTGATAAAGAGTACGGAAGAGCTGTCCTTATATGACATTATTCTTGCCATAGAACCGGAATTTTCTATTACGCACTGTATGCGTGAGAGCTGCAGCCGGAATACGAAAGATACTCCCTGTGCTGTGCATGAAGAGTTAAGGCGTATACAGAATCTGCTGGAAGACGAACTGAAATCTAAAAGCCTGAAAGAGATTCTGGATCAATGCGATTGAATGATGTATTATGAGTAAGAAAGATGCTGCAGCGGCAGCATCTTTTATTATAGGAGAGAAGAGATGAAAATACATGGATTTCAGAAGCTGACTTTATTGGATTATCCGGGAAAGGTTGCCTGTACATTATTCACAGGCGGATGTAATTTCCGATGCCCCTTTTGTCAGAATGCCGGGCTGGTGCTGGCGCCGGAGCAGGAGCCGCTTATTGACAATGAGGAAATTATATCTGTACTGGAAAAAAGGCAGGGGATTCTGGACGGAGTCTGCGTGACAGGCGGAGAGCCTACGCTGAATGATGATCTTCCGGATTTTTTGCGTACTGTGAAAAAGCTGGGTTATCTGGTAAAGCTGGATACCAACGGTTACCGGCCCAAGGTGCTGAAATATCTTGCAAAAGAGGGACTGGTGGATTATGTGGCCATGGATATTAAAAACTGTCCCGAAAAATATGCACAGACGGCAGGTTTAAAGTCCCTGGATGTGGAAAAAATCAGAGAATCCGCCGGGTTTCTGATGAGTGGTTCCCTGGAGTATGAATTTCGCACAACAGTGTGCCGGGAGCTTCATCAGAAAGCGGATCTTCTGGCTATAGGAAAATGGCTGAAAGGTTGCAGGCGCTACTTCCTTCAGTCATATCAGAAATCGGCCAATGTGATTCGGCCTGTTTTTACCAGTTATACGAAGGAACAGATGCATCAGTTTGAAGAAAGTCTGCTCCATGATATTCCGGAGACGAAAGTCAGAGGAATGGACTGAGGACTCAATCGAGGATGCGGTACCAATAGCCGGGACAGCGGGGGGATTGGGCTGACGGATTTGTGGCTTTAAAAAAGGGGAATCCATACATTTCCGCCATGAACTTTTCTTTGGGATGGTAAGTGCCGGGTATGCCCAGGATGAAGCTGCTGGTGTTTTCTATACGTCCTAAAATAAAGTGCTTGTAGGTTGAATAGGAGTGAATCATGAAAGGATTGCTGCCCATGAGCCAGTGCTCCTTTCTGAGAAAAGTAAGATCCTTCAGACCGAATTTGACACATTCCGACAGGAAGCCATCTGAAAATGGTGTGAAAGCTTCCAGCTGTTCCGACAGGTTCTGCCAGCGAAGAGAGCGCAAAGAAGGCTGGGTCTCTGAAAGAGGTTCCTGCTCTTTTACTTCTTCTGTTTCCAGAGTCGGTTCCTCGGGTGAAGCGTCATCTCTTTCTTCCGGCTGCGTGGGAACGGATTCCTGGTTCGCCGGAGCGATTTCCTGTTTTTGGGAGATGTTTTCCGTTTTTTTGGTTTCGGTTTGCTGATTTTTTGAAAGTTCGGTTGATTTTGTGAATTCAGAGACAATGACAGGCAGATCATCCCAGGCGCTGGCATAACATACGGTGTCATTGCACAGGATGATAATGCCTTTCAGAGCCTGGAAGGGTACGGAGGAATGATTGAGATTTTTGCTGGAGGTTTTTAAACAGCATCCGGCGGCGCCGTTTCCGCTTTTTGTGCTTCCCAGCAAAACGCCGGAAAGTCTGTTTTCATCCCTGGTAAAGCCGTAGATATCTACGGGGAGGCTGGCGGAAAGCGCGGTATCTTTGATATGTATTTCCAGTTTAAATATATCATTTTTGGACTCCGCTTTTAAAAATCCGCGGCTTTGCGTTTTCTGACCATTTTTATATTCATACAGGTAAGAAACAAAACGACGGTAATCGGACATACGATATCCCCTGTAAAAAGTGTCTTCTGGACAGTTTATGCGGTGCTTTTCGGAAATATCACGGAAGAAAGGATAAAAACAGATGGATGTAGATGAAAAATATATGAAAGAAGCCATGCGTCAGGCCAGAAAGGCTTATTCGCTCTGGGAGGTGCCTATCGGCTGTGTCATTGTATATGAGGACAGGATCATCGCCCGGGGCTACAACAGGAGAAATACGGATAAAAACACGACCTCTCATGCAGAAATGAATGCAATACGGAAAGCCAGCCGGAAGCTGGGGGACTGGAGGCTGGAGGGCTGTACCATGTACGTGACGCTGGAGCCGTGTCAGATGTGTGCCGGTGCAATTGTCCAGGCAAGAATAGACCGGGTGGTGATAGGTTGTATGAATCCCAAAGCAGGCTGCGCCGGTTCTGTTTTGA
>CAMMBV010000060.1 GCA_946494335.1 uncultured Ruminococcus sp.
GGGGAAGGGGCCCCATGGAAGCCGAATATTGGGAGGATTGCGGGAGCGCGAAGCGAGGAGCGATCCGTGGTATCACGTAAAAGGTGGCTGGAAAGAGGCGGGAATGGGGAAGGGGCCCCATGGAAGCCGAATATTGGGAGGATTGCGGGAGCGCGAAGCGCGGAGTAATCCGGGGTATCACGTATTATGGTGTCGAATCCGCCCGTGCTTGCACGGGGGCGGAAGGAAGACTTTGGATCTTGAAGGATTATTAAACTACATAAAACAGGAGAATTTATATGCAGCTGGCATTAATCACAGCCTTTGGAGTAGGCGGAGCAACAATTGCAGGAGTATTGATTGGGTTTCTGTTTCAGAAAGTACCGCATCGTTTTAATGATATGATACTGGGCTTTGCCGCAGGTATTATGCTGGGAGCGGCGGTTCTGGGACTGATTATTCCCTCTCTGGAAGAAGGAAAGGTCTGGATGACTCTGGCGGGAATTCTGGCGGGGGCCATATTTTTGAATGCGGCGGACTATCTGACGCCTCACCTTCACAGAATAACCGGCATGGATCAGGAGGAGCATGCCAACAGACAGAGTCAGCTGAACAAGGTTATGCTGTTTGTACTGGCCATTGCCATCCATAATCTTCCTGAAGGCCTGGCGGCCGGCGTGGGATTTGGAACGGAAAATCTCGGGAACGCGGTTACTGTTGCACTGGGAATTGCGCTGCAGAATATTCCGGAAGGCATGGTGATCGTATCCCCGCTGATCATGGCAGGCGTCCCCAAACTGCGAGTGTTTCTTATTGCCAGCTTTACCGGAGTGATTGAAATTGTGGGCACCATGCTGGGGTTTGGCGCGGTCAGCGTGGCGTCGGCCATTCTGCCTTTTGCCCTGGCGTTTGCCGGGGGCACCATGATATACGTGGTGAGCGATGAGATGATACCGGAAACCCACAGCCACGGATATGAGCGGCAGGCGACCTATTCTCTGCTGGTGGGATTTATGGTAATGATTCTGATTGACTGGTATCTGGGATAGGAGCGGAAAGGAGACAAAATGGAAAATGTTTATGTTATGGATCATCCACTGATCAGCCACAAGATATCCCGGCTGAGAGATGAAAGAACGGGAACCAACGAATTCAGAAAGCTGGTGGAAGAAATTGCGGTGCTGATGGGATATGAAGCGCTGCGGGATCTGAAAACAGTAAATGTGAAGGTGAAGACGCCTTTGGAGGTGTGCGACGCTCCGGTTATTGCCGGAAAGAAGCTGGCCATCGTGCCGATTCTGAGAGCGGGGCTGGGGATGACCGGAGGGCTGCTGACGCTGGTACCCTCCGCCAAGGTGGGACATATTGGCCTTTACCGGGATCATGAAACATTTGAGCCTCATGAGTATTACTGTAAGCTGCCGGATTCCATAGAGGAGCGGTTGATCGTGGTGCTGGATCCCATGCTGGCCACGGGCGGATCGGCTGTGGCTGCCGTGGATTTCATCAAACGCCACGGAGGAAAACAGATTAAATTTATGTGCATCATTGCGGCGCCTGAAGGGGTGGAACGTCTCCGCCGGGCCCATCCGGATATTCAGATTTACTGCGGCTGTATGGACCGGGAACTTAATGAGTCAGCATACATATGTCCGGGACTTGGCGATGCGGGCGACCGGATTTTTGGAACGCAGTGAATGTATTTGCCCTGCCTGTGGCATACTAAAGCATAATCAGTAAAAGGCAGGGATGATCATGAAACAGACGACGGGAAAACAAAGCATTGAACTGAAGACAGAAGTATATGTAATAAGCGGTTCTTCCATTGTGGGCAGCAAAGAAAAGGAAGGACCGCTTGGTTCGTGTTTTGATAAAACAGTGGAGGATCCCATGATGGGAAAGGACAGCTGGGAGGAGGCGGAAAGCGCCCTGCAAAAGGAGGCTGCTGACCTGGCCATACAAAAGGCAGGGATTCTCAAAGACCAGGTACGGATGATTTTTGCAGGCGATCTGCTGGCGCAGTCCATCGCCTCCAGTTTTGGAATCATGACCCTGGGGCTTCCGCTGTATGGGCTTTATGGAGCCTGTTCCACTATGGGTGAAGCGCTTAGTCTGGGGGCTATGGCAGTGGCGGGAGGATATGGGGAGTATGTACTTTCTCTGACCTCCAGCCATTTTGCCAGCGCGGAAAAAGAATTCCGTTTTCCGCTGGAATATGGAAATCAAAGACCCCTTTCGGCCAGCTGGACGGTGACGGGAAGCGGCGCCTGCGTGCTGGGAACCAGGAAGAGCAGTGTGAAAATCACAGGGATAACCACGGGAAAAATAATAGATTACGGACTGAAGGATTCACAGAATATGGGAGCATGCATGGCCCCGGCCGCCTGCGATACCATCTGCGCAAATCTGAAGGATTTTGTGCGCGGTCCGGAGAATTATGACCGTATTATCACCGGAGATCTGGGATATATCGGCCAGAGGATACTGCTGGATCTTCTAAAAGAAAAGGGGTGGGATATCCACCGGCAGCATCTGGACTGCGGGATGATGATCTATGACCAGGACAGTCAGGATACACATGCCGGCGGCAGCGGCTGCGGCTGCGCGGCCACGGTTTTTGCCGGGTACGTTCTTCCGCGTCTGGAAAGCGGGGAATGGAAAAGAGTATTGTTTGTACCCACAGGAGCGCTGCTGTCAAAGCTGAGTTTTAATGAAGGGCAGAGTGTGCCGGGTATCGCTCAGGGGGTGGTTCTGGAGCACGCAGACAACTGAAAGGAGAATGACAAATGGATTATGTGAATGCGTTTTGGGTTGGCGGACTGATCTGTGCCCTGGTCCAGATTCTTCTGGACAGAACAAAAATGATGCCCGGAAGGGTTATGGTGCTTTTGGTCTGCTCCGGTGCAGTGCTGGGGGCGGTGGGAGTCTATGAACCCTTCCTTGAATTTGCCGGGGGCGGCGCCAGTGTTCCGCTGCTGGGATTTGGCAATGTTCTCTGGAAAGGAATAAAAGAAGCGGTAGATACCGACGGTTTTCTGGGATTGTTTATGGGAGGGTTTACAGCCAGTGCTGTGGGGATCTCTGCTGCATTGATCTTTGGCTACCTGATCAGTCTGATCTGCAGGCCGAAGATGAAATCCTGATCCCATCGGTTGACTTGTCTTCTCTGTTTTGCTATCATAAGCAAAAAAGGACAAAAGAGAGGAAAAGAGATTGCAGCAGGAGTTTAGCAGGACAGAAATTTTAATTGGCGAAAAAGGCATTTCACTGCTGGCAAAGGCCAAGGTGGCGGTGTTCGGCCTGGGCGGCGTGGGCTCCTATGTGGTGGAGGCGCTGGCACGCTGCGGAATCGGATCTCTGATTCTGGTGGATCATGACGTGGTTTCTGTGTCGAATATAAACCGACAGCTGTTTGCGCTGCATTCAACGGTGGGAAAATTTAAAACAGAGGCGGCAAAAGAAAGAGTACGGGATATTGATTCTGATATTCTGGTGCATACGTATCAGACCTTTTATAATGGTGAGACGGCGGGCCTATTTGATCTGAAATCTTATGATTATATAGTGGATGCGATTGATACGGTTTCCTCCAAACTGCTGTTGATTGAGAATGCAAAAAAGGCGGGAGTCCCGATCATCTGTTCAATGGGAACGGGAAACAAACTGGATCCCCTGAAATTTGAAATAACGGATATCTCCAAAACCAGTGTCTGCCCCCTCGCAAAAGTGATGCGCCAGGAACTGAAAAAACGCAGAATCAGAAAAGTCAAAGTGCTCTATTCAAAAGAAGTACCGGTTAAAAGAAAGGCGGAAGTGGGTGAGAAAAAGGGCAGTACCAATCATCCCGTACCGGGCAGCATTTCCTTTGTGCCTTCCGTGGCGGGGCTTCTGCTGGCCGGAGAGGTTGTGCGGGATCTGCTGGCCGGCCGCAGATAGGCAGGCATAAATGAGCTGTGGGAAGGATACATTGAAACAGGAAGATAAGAGGGGAAAAGTTTTGAAAGAGTCATTTTACAAAGAATTGTGCGGCTGTCTGGAACCGGATCAGATACGCCGGGGCGAGCTGATGAAGAACCATACCACGTTTCGAGCCGGAGGACCGGCAGATTATTTTGTGATTCCAGGGGATTCACTTCAGGTGAAAGCGGTGATCGATATCTGCCGCCGACAGGAGATTCCGTGGTATGTGATCGGAAACGGAAGCAATCTTCTGGTGGGCGATGGGGGATTTCGCGGTGTGATTATCCAGATTTACAAAAATATGAGCCGGATAGAAGTGAAAGGCTGCCGGATTCAATCTCAGGCGGGAGCGCTGCTGTCGCGGATCGGCGCGTGTGCGCTTCAGGCTTCTCTTACAGGCATGGAATTTGCCTGCGGAATCCCGGGCACCATCGGCGGAGCTGCTGTTATGAACGCCGGGGCCTACGGCGGGGAAATGAAAGATATTTTAAGCAGTGTAACCGTTTTAAAGGAAAACGGAGAGCTGGAAGAGTTACCCTCTGAAAAACTTAAGCTTGGCTATCGAACCAGTATCATAAAGGAAAAAGGCTACGTAGTTCTGGAGGCGGCGCTTAAGCTTGAAAATGGGGACGCCAATGAGATTTCAGCCCGGATGGAAGAGCTGAGAAAAAAGAGGGTGGAAAAGCAGCCGCTGGAATTTCCCAGTGCGGGCAGCACCTTTAAAAGACCGGAAGGGTACTTTGCAGGAAAACTTATCATGGATGCGGGACTGCGGGGATACCGTGTGGGAGGCGCTTGCGTCTCGGAGAAGCACTGCGGTTTCGTGGTCAACGATAAAGGCGGTACGGCGAAAGATATCCGGATGTTGATGGAAGATGTACAGGAAAAAGTATGGGAAAAGTTCAATGTGAAACTGGAACCGGAAGTGAAGTTTTTAGGTGAGTTCTGACAAAAGAAGAGGGGTGGTTTTGTGCGTTTCGTGATTGTGACCGGCATGTCCGGTGCGGGAAAAAGTACAGCCCTTAAAATGCTGGAGGATGCCGGATATTTCTGCGTGGATAATCTTCCTATTCCGCTGATGGAAAAGTTTGCCCAGTTTGCCGTGGAAAGTGTTCCCCAGGGCATACAAAAGGTAGCGCTGGGCGTGGATATACGCAGCGGAAAGGTGCTGGATCAGCTGGAAGCGGTGCTGGAACATATGGCGGTCAACAGGATGGAATATGAAATACTGTTTCTGGATGCAGATGATGAAGTGCTGATTAAGCGGTACAAGGAGACAAGAAGGAGTCATCCTCTTGCAGGAAATGCAAGGGTCGACAAGGGCATCCGGGCTGAGCGGGAAAAGCTTGCATTTCTCAAAAAACATGCCGATTATATCCTGGATACCAGTCATCTGCTGACCAGGGAGCTGAAAGCGGAACTGGATAAAATTTTTGTGAAGGATCAGAAGTTTAAAAATCTGATGATAACGGTTCTGTCCTTCGGATTTAAATACGGGATTCCGGAGGATGCGGATCTTGTTTTTGACGTGCGGTTTCTTCCCAATCCCTATTATGTAGAAAATCTTCGGCCTCTGACAGGGAATGATATTCTGGTAAGGGATTATGTGATGGGTTACGATGCGGCGATTCAGTTTCTGGATAAGCTGACGGATATGATAACGTTTCTGATTCCCAATTACGTGATAGAAGGCAAAAACCAGCTGGTGATCGGGGTTGGCTGTACAGGCGGCAAGCATCGTTCCGTGACGCTGGCCAACGAGCTGTACTGCCGTCTGGGAACTAAGGAAGAGTACGGCGTGCGGATTGAACACCGGGATATCGGAAAAGATGCGGTGACAAAGCGGATGTGAGAAATAAATTGACGGCAGAGGAGAGGGTGCGGATGTCTTTTTCGGGTGATGTAAAAGAAGAATTGTCACGGCAGTTTTCAGCGGCGCGCCACTGTCAGCTGGCGGAACTGGCAGCGATTATCGGTATGTGCGGTGATGTGGTGATTTCTGAGACAGATCAGTATTCCATCAAAATACATACAGAAAATGCTGCTGTGGCAAGAAAATGCTTTACATTATTGAAAAAAGGATTTAAGATAGAAACGGAAATTGTGATTCGGCGCAATCAGTATCTGAAAAAAAGCAATGTATATCTGATTACAGTTTTTTCACATGAGGATTCCGTGCGGCTTTTAAAAGCCATGCGTTTTTTGAAGGCGGATCAGACAGTGGATGAAGAAATTGCTCTGGTCAGTCATCTGGTTATTCAGAGAAACTGCTGCAAGCGCGCCTTTGTAAGAGGAGTGTTCCTGGCAGCGGGGTCCATCAGTGCACCGGAAAAGTTTTACCATCTGGAGATTGTCTGCGATTCCAGGGATAAGGCACAACAGCTTCAGGAGATTATGGTAAGCCTTGGCGTAGACGCCAAAATAGTGGGCCGTAAAAAGCATTTTGTCGTTTACATCAAGGAAGGAGCGCAGATTGTTGATTTTCTGGCTCTGACGGAGGCAAACGTATCGCTGATGAATCTGGAAAATATCAGAATCCTCAAAGAGATGAGAAATAATGTGAATCGCAAGGTGAACTGTGAAGCTGCGAATATCAATAAGACGGTTTCGGCGGCAGTTAAGCAGATTGAGGATATTCGATACATACAGGATCAGATCGGTCTGGATCATCTTCCTGAGGGGCTGGAGGAGATTGCGGCTCTGAGACTGGAATATCCGGAGGCGACACTGAAAGAGCTGGGCACGATGCTGACGCCCAGTGTGGGAAAGTCAGGTGTCAATCACAGGCTCAGAAAAATCAGTGATATTGCCTGTAAGCTTAAGGAAAACAAGGAGGAGTTATATTATGATTAAGAAACCGATTACGATTCAGCTGACAAACGGCCTGGAAGCCCGCCCGGTTGCGCTGCTGGTGCAGGTGGCAAGTCAGTTTGAGAGCGAGATTCACATTGAGAGCGGTAAACGCAAGGTGAATGCAAAAAGTATTATGGGCATGATGACTTTGGGACTTGGCGCTGGCGAGAGTGTTACAGTGTATGCCAACGGCGAAGATGAGGCCGTTGCCATTGAAAGCATTGAAAAATATCTGTCAGGAAAAAAATAAGAAAAAGAGCGGACGGGAATCAAAAAAAGATTCCCGTCCGTTTTTCGTTTGCCCGGCATGGGCGTTCAGTTTATAAGGGCGGCAACTGCCGGGACAACTGTTTTGATTTCCAGGCCGCCTGTATTGATGCATAGATCATAATATTTCTTTTCACCCCAGTTTTGGTCTGTGTAAAACTGGTAATATTTTGCGCGCCTTTTATCTACGGTGAGGATGCTGCGTTTCAGTTCCCGGTCATTCCAGTCCCTTTTTGCGGATTCCTTGTCCCTGCAGCGTTTTATCCTAGCTGTTATATCTGCGTAGACAAAAAGACGCAGGGGCGAAAATTCCCGCAGTACGTAGTCGGCGCAGCGTCCGACGATCACACAGTCGGATTTGACTGCCATTTCTTTTATGATATTACTCTGTTGGAGAAACACGGTTTGGTGCTGTTCCACCAGAGAGTCAAACTGCAAAGAGAAGGTTCGCCCTACCGTGATGGGAAGAAGCGGCAGCGGCTGGTTCTCCTCCACGTTTCTTATGTATTCTTCTGATAAAGCAGTTCTTTTTGTGATTTCTGTGATGATTTCCTGGTCGTAATAGGCGATCTGCAGTTTTTCGGCAAGCCGTCGTCCCAGTTCTCTGCCTCCGCTGCCAAATTCCCGTCCGATGGTGATTATCTTGTTCATTTTAAAGCTCCTTTCTCAATTGTGGTTTTGTATGTTTGCCTGTTTTTAACAGAATGCAAAAGGCCATGCAGGCGGTCAGGGTTTCGCTCAGTGAATGACACAGCCAGATGACTTCATTGCCAAAAAGAAGCGGCAGTACCATAATCAGGACAGGCGGCCACAGGATGCTGCGCGCCAGCGAGACGGCCAGGGCTTTTTTGGTATGCTGTGAAGACTGCCAGTAGGAAATCATGAGGATATTGTATCCGGCAAGGAAAAATCCACAGAAATAGGGCAGACTTTTGCTCTGCATAAAATCAATCAGTTCTATATCTCCCGGGGTAAAGATGGAGAAGAAATAACGGGAAAACAGAACGATCAGCAGATAGCATACAATGCCTGTACTTAAAAAAACTCTGGCGGCAAAACGCCGCATATCCCGGCTTCTTTGGAACTCTCCGGTTCCTGTAAAATAGCTGAACACGGGCTGCAGGCCTTCGGCAAATCCCAGGAAGATGGTGAGAATAATCAGCATCAGGTATCCGATCACCAGGTAGGCTGCAAGGCCGATTTCACCATAACCGCAGCGGACAATGGCAAAATTGTAGACAAATGTGATGATGCCGATGGTAAATTCCATGATAAAAGATGGAAATCCCAGCTTTAAAATCCGTACGACGTTCTGCAGCCGGATGCGGCATTTTGCGAAAAACAGATGGCCCTTTTTCAGCAGAAAGTGCGGCAGCAGGATAAGGACACTGAAAATCGGTCCCAAAGCAGTAGCCAGTGCGGCTCCGGCGATTTCCATATTCAGAGGATACATGAATACGTAGTCCAGTACGATATTGGAAACGGAACCAAAGGCCAGTGCAAACATCGCAAGCTTTGGACAGCCATCGTTTCTTGCCAGACCGCCAAGGAGAAAGCTGAACACCAGGAATGGCGAAAAGGTGATAATATACCTCAGATAAGTGACGGATTCCTGATGGATCTGGGGTGTCGATCCCAGCAGCTGTGCCAGGGGATGAATAAAAAGATTGCCGGCGGTCATGACCAGAATGCTGATAGCCGCGGAGCAAAGTATGGCGGTGTTAAAGGTTTTCACCGCTTTATCATTTTCTTTTCTTCCCAGCTGGCTGGAAATCAGGATTCCTGCACCGGATGCCACGGCCATGGACAGGGAAATCAGGATTTCGATAAGCGGTACGGCAACTGCCGCTGCGGCCATGGAATCACGTCCCAGACGGTTGCCGATAAAGATACCGTCCACAATCAGATAAATGGAATTAAACAGCAGGCCGATCATCTGCGGAACGGCATACCTTGCAAAAAGACTGTGTGTTTTGCCTTCGTACATAATAAATAAACCTCCATAAAAATAAAAAGAGCCTGTGTTGCGTAACACAGGCCTACTACACAATAAAATGAAGCCCCGGCGGGCTGATTCTACCTAAAGGATTTTGCTTTTACAAGTTCAATGGCTTCCTTCCCGGACATATGCGCAATCTGCATTTCCAGCATGCAAAGAGGCTCCCACTCCCGGTCTATGGCCCTGGTGCGGTTTTGCCCGGTATCTTTTGGCGCATACCTGGCGGCAAGTATTTCGATTGCCGCGCGTTTTTCCTGAGGATCTTCCAGAATACGGATTTGTCCGAATAATATGACGCTCCGAAACAAGGTGGTGTATTCCTCCGGGACAATTTGATCCTGGTCGATGACACAAAATGACGCCCTGGAATTTTGCCGGATGATATCCAGCTTGTGTCCCGATCCTGCACAGTGAAAATAGATTTTGCCCTCGTCATAGACAAAGCTTAAGGGAACTGCATAAGGCCAGCCGTCACTGCCTGACAGGGCCAGAACGCCTGAAGTTCTCCTTTGCAGGATGCGGATGATTTCCGTGCTGGATAAAGCCTGCCGTTTTCTTCGCATTTCGCGAAACATAAATATCACTCCTCCTTTTTTGAATATAAAAAAGCCTTATATTCTATTCCTTCTATGGCCTAACGGAATAGATATAAGGCAGATACCCGGCGGTAATATTTTTATACAGGAAACTCTAGCACAGGATCATCAGAAAGTCAATATGATTTTTGCCTTGATCCTTTCCGGACGAGAGAAAAGAGCAGCGGATACAGAGCCAGGATCCAGAAGACAACGATGAAATAGCGTATCGTTCCGGCGATCAGGGAAGAACCCAGCAAAGGCTTTAGCCCCTGCTGAAGGATCAAAGTGCCGGCGATTCCAAGAAAAAAGCAGATCACCTGGCTGCGGCGGGTTACAGGATGAGAGAACCGTATCCGGTGTCTCTCCAGGTAATAGCCGGCAGCGAATCCCAGTCCGGCTCCGCAGGCTTTGAAACAGTCCGAAGCTTCGGAAAGAGGAAGTGCGCCGCTTTTTTGCAGGCCGAAGGCATAGAGTAAGAGGGCGGCGGAAAACAGCGCCATCAGCAGGGTGACTTTTCGGTCTTTGGCGAAAGGTCCGGTCAGCGCAGGGGAAATCTTCCATATAATAATGCTGATCAGTAAAGTGAGAATCAGCGACACCAGCACATCCTTCGGAGTGTGAACCCCCAGATAAAGCCTGGAAAAACCAATTGCCGCTGTCATGAAAATGCATAACGTCCGCAGGATTTTTCTGGAAGAGGCAAAGCCCAGGATTGAAAACAGTGCGGTTCCGCTCTGAGTGTGACCGCTGGGGAAGGAGTATCCGGTGGCGGCCGGGACAGCGGAGGGTACCGGGGTGAAATCAGGATCCAGGATCCATGGCCGGGGAATGCGGAAGGTAATCTTCAGCCCCTGAACTAAAAGACCGGATATAAAATAGGTAAATCCAAGAGTATAGGCCAGCTTTTTGCTGCGGCACCAGTAGATCCAGCAGATGATCAGGATCACGAGAGTTTCCTGAGCGAAATAAGTGATGGACTGGAAAAAAATATCCAGAGCAGGCACGCGGTGCTCTGCCAGAAGTCTTAAAAATTCCATAACAGTCTCCTTTTAAAAGGCGGATTTTTCATTTTAAAACAGTGGGAGTACGCGGAACCAGTACGTATACAAAGACTGGAAACCGATTCCGCAGTACAGATTTTCGGCGGGTGTATTTCCGGACACCACCTGCAGGTAGGCTTTTTGAGCCCCGCTTTTTTTTCCGGCTGCAAGAATAGCGCTGCACAGGGCGCGGGCGTAGCCGCGGCCACGGAATCCGGGATGGACGTGTATGGCGTAAAGGCCGATATACTCCCGGTCCAGGATGCCAAGACCGGTGGCTGCAATCTTTCCATCCTGGTATATGGACGCGGCGATGGTATCCATGGGGATTGCCTGATACATGGAGGGGACAATTCTGCGGTGCATGGCGTTGGTGGTCCCCTTCAGTTCAAACAGGCCGTCAATCCAGCGCATGGGAATGGATTTTTCCAGCAGCAGACCCTCCGGGTGACGGGTGGCATCGGAAAAACCGTCAAGATCCATAACCATAACCTGGGTGGTGTGTTCGATCGCGTAGCCTCTGCGCTCCAGTTCCCGATCAAAAATACGGTCCACTAAAGGACTGATTTTGAAAATGGCAGGAGTTCCCCATTTCTGGTATATCTGCTGACAGTATTCGATTTTATCGTCTATGGGAATGGTGGACAGACCGATCTGCTCCACACTGTTGGTACGGTGGGTATAAAAATAGGAAAAACGCAGCAGCCAGCCGTCGTATATCTGTATCTGATGAGAAGGCCAGGCGTTCAGGGAAAGGTCCTCTATAGTTTTTATCATACTGTTCATTGGTCTACCTCCAATGGATGTATTATACGGCAAATAACATTTTGAGGCAAGAAAACATTGTCAGAAACTGATTCTGATGGTAGAATGTAACGAGACGGAATGATAAATAAGCAAGGAGAAATGATAATGGGAAGGTTTTTAAAATGGATTGTTAACATTATTCTGCTGTGTGCGATAGTGGTGGCGGCAGCTCTTCTGGTTCCGCCTTTGGCGGGAGTTACCACCGTTATGATTGACCGGGTGGATATGGACACGAATCTTTCGACCGGTTCAGTTACCTATGCCCGCAGCGTAAATGTCGGCGAGATAGAGGTGGGAGATGATGTGCTGATATCGGAGGGCGGCAGCGATTACGTTTACCGCGTGAAAAGTCTGGATACCAGCGATGGAACATGCAGGCTGGAGGATACTAAAACTTCCGGCAGCGATGAAGTTACTCAGACGTTTCGGGATGAAGTTTCCAAGGTGATATTGACAGTGCCCTTTATCGGTTACATTCCCATGGCGATGCGCAGTACGGAGGGTCTGATTGTCATCGGCCTTGCAGTGGTGTTTGTCATTATTCTTTTTGTTCTGGCAGAACTGTGGCGTCCTGACCGGGAAGATGACCCGGAGGAGGAAGAAGACGAAGAGGAGGGGGAAGGAGAGACAGCGCCCCGCCGGGAAGCGCCGGTTCGTATGGATACACCCTCGCAGATTATGGAAGAGGCCAGCAATGAGATAGCTTCTGTGGTTTCCAGCGTTGTGGCGGAGGAAACCCGGCAGGATGATGGCTGGGCAGACAGCGCACCTGTTATGGAGCCTGTACTGCAGCAGGAGATTATTCCTCAGGAGACAGAGGAGGACAGCGAGTTGGATGAGATTGACCGGAAATTAAGAGACGGTTCCGGGTATCAGCCGGAAGAAGGAATTCTGCGGGATGATGATATGGAAGAACCGGCAGAAGATGCGGTGATTTTAAGCCTGGAAGAAGATATGCGGGAAGAGGATACAGCTGAGGACGGTTTCGAAGAACTGTCCGGGACGGAAGAGTCGGATCTGCTGCCTGAGCAGGAAGCGGTAATCCCGGCAGAAGAGGAAGCTGTGCAGATGCAGCCGGAAGAAGAGACAGCGGAAGAGGCTGTGCAGATGGAGGAAACAGAAGTGTATGAGGAAGCCGGGGAAGCAGACTTAAGTCTGGAACCGGAAACAGAAGCGATGGAAGATGCGGTGCAGGACGAAGCGCCGGTCAGAGGACAAAAGCTTGCGATGCCTCTCTACACCGTGGATGAGCTGCTTGCAAAAGCCAGAGAGAAGGGCGAAGAGCCCAAAGTTGTGAAAGATGATAATTCGGGAATCACCATTTTGGATTACACAGATCTTTTGTGATTTTTTACTTCAACAACTCCGATTATCTCAAAAAAGCCTGTAAAACCGGGCAAGCACATCAGATCAAAATAAAATATAACTGCACGAGCGGCGTTCTTTTTCCCAGCAGGGAGAACAGGATGCCGCTTTTTCCTTATAGGTCCGCATCCGGCAAATATTTCGGTGTTTTGCGTCCAAGAATATCCCGCAATTTAACAATGTAAATAAAATATTTGTATCAATCAATATCCGCATCTTACCGTTCCTTTCCATGGCGCACTTCGTGGTTTGTTTTCGCTGACGTATCGTTCTGTTAAGAAATGCTTTTGGAAGAAGTGGAGTATAATATGTGCGGTAAGAAAGAAAGCTATCTCCAGAGCAACAATTAGAGGAAAAGTATGGGAATGCAATACGTCCAGACGCTTAGGAGTGTAATTTCGACTGGTTAATCACGACACAATCCGCAATATCATAAAGAATAGTTTTTTTTGCGGTTTTAAATCGCAAAAATATTGACTGTTTTAAATGAATGCGATATATTTTACATACTGGAGGTGGTTATCATGATTAACAGACCGATGTATATTGATAAGATTATGTGCTATGTCGATACTCCTTTTGTGAAAATACTTACTGGTGT
>CAMMBV010000061.1 GCA_946494335.1 uncultured Ruminococcus sp.
TGTCTGTCTGTCTGTCTGTCAAAATGCTATCCCGTTTCATGTACCCTGTCAATAAACTATACCCATAAAAAATACATTTTCTTTCTTTTAAATTTTTTATTCTTTTTAATAATATTTTATAAAAATTCACCATATAAGTCAATATAACTTTTGAAACGAACAAAAAAGGAGGCTGAACAAAAACAGAAAATCCACGGGAGTTTGACAGAAGTTGTCAGGTTTATCTCTTTTTACAGGTTCTCCAACACATTTCCAATATCCCCATCAATGCAAATCGACCTGCTTTTTATTTCTGAGGGTACACGCAGGCATAGATTGTTTCCGGGTACTCATAAGCCATCTGCCAGAACGGATATTTAATAATCCCCGGGGTGTTTTGTTTATTGCGCACCATTTTTCCGGTGCTCTACATTTTTAATTAGAACTGCAATATCAGGTCATTCCATCCATCAACCTTCCTCTGCAAGAGAATACAGTATGCGAACCGCTTTCATCACGATATTCCACTCCAGATCAGCCGCATAAGAAAACTTCTTCCGGTACGCTGTCCAAAGCTGCTGCATTACCGGACTGTCCTCCACCTCGGCAAAGACTTCCTTTGCCTCAGCCAGATGGCCTTCCGTTTCCCGTTTTCGGGCGGTTGCCAACAGCGCATCATGGAGGATCTGTGCATTCAGTGTATTCCCATAAAGCTGTTCCAGAATATAAATGTCGTAGAAATCCCTCATGCGGGTGTTGGTCGTTGCTCTGGTAATGATTGTCTCCAGCTTCTCAGCCAACACAGTTTCCAGATTATACGCCCAAATGTCGATGGAACGGTCCTCCAGCATCAGCTTGAAGCTGTACCGGACTTCCCTTGGTGTAATAGCATCCCCGGTAGAAATGTCAATCTTCAGGGGCGTTACCACTCCATCGAAAACCGTAGTCATGCTTACACGAATCCCCGGATATTCCGCTTCATCCATAATTTCTGAAACCTTATTGACCCGAAAGGTCACGCCGTCATCAATCGGGACCGACACAATCCCCGCAATCAAATCCGCCACATCATTTACATTCACATTGATTCCTTTGACCGTTGCATCCAGATCCATGGTGGAACGGGCATCCAGACCGACCATCGCTGCTACCAGCATCCCGCCCTTCAAAATAAACTTGTCCCGGTACTTCGAGAGGGAAATACGCTCCAGAAATCGCTCCATCATGTAGTTCCGCATCAAAAACTGTGCGTCCGCAGACCTCTTCTTTGAGAGGTTGCGGATCAGGTCTTTCAACTGCTTTGCTGTCTTTATCATAATAGCACCTCCAGATACTGCCGCAAAAGTTTCTCTACCCGGAACAGCTTTGCGTAGTGCATCAACGTCCGCAGATTCTTGTCCTTTCTTCTGGCATACATTTTAAGTGCCCCCTGTAAAGTCTGCATCTCCATACTGTTCCGGCTCCGCAGCAGGTCGCAGATCGTCCGCTCCATGTCATAAGCCGGTACAGTATGCCCAAAGGGGGTCTGCGCCGTTGTCAATCCCACATCATGCAGTTCTGCCTTGATGGTAAAGACTTGAACTCCCTCCGCTTTTAGTCTGGTGGGATTGTAGCCGGTCTTTACCGTAATCGTGTACTCAGTTGGCTCACGGTCTGTCAAATCGTGAAAAAACAGGGCTGTCTCATGAGAAAATACCGCCTGTTCAAACCGCAGATGAATCAGGTACATCGCATCTACCCAAGAATCCCTGGAAAGATAAATGCCGTGCGCCACCCGTTCCAGTTCCCGATCCCGCACATAATGATAAAAAACCGGTTTGGAAATCCCGGCAGATACCACCTGAGCGGTTTGCAGCATCCCATCCTGATCCACCAGCATCCTATCCAGCTGTTCATATTGTCTCATAGCTTCACTTCCTTTCATACTAACATTGTACTCAATATTAGTGTAAAAGTAAAGTGCGCTCGACCGAAAATTTTATAAGCATTCCAACACTTCCCCAATATCCCCATCAATGCAAATTGACCTATTCTTTATTTCCTGGGGTGCAAAGGCCTCCCCCAGATTCACGCAGGCATAGGTTGTTTCCGGGTACTGATAAGCCATCTGCCAGAAGGAAAATATCCGTCATACCATTCCTGGCATAACGGATATTTTTCGTTTGAGGGTTGCCAATCTGATAAATGACCGGCTGCATTTTTCATTATATTTGCTTTACGCCATCACAACCATGCATTCTTTCTCGAAAAATGCGATTCCGTATTTGATCAGTTTTTTTGTGCCGCGGCGTTTTAGCCCTTCCGCATACTTTTTTTCTTCTATCTGATTTAAAGCTTTTTGACAAGCAGTCTCCAGATTTCCATCTTCCGCATACTTCAGTTCGATCACAATCCCAACTCGATCCGGTGTCTGGATGGAGATATCACTGTACCCCTCCCCGGTTTCCGCGTTGGATTTGACCAGCCATTTTCCCTGGCTTCTCAGCAATCCAAACAGCATACCGTGATAGAAATTTTCTTTCATATTTGACCGGACTGCCGTATCCCGCACACTGATGGAATCCCACAGGTAGTCACCCAGCATCTCCTGGATCGTTTCCATATCTTCATCCGGGAATGCTGCACAAAAGCGATTGATTCTTTCGGAATCTGCCACGGTCGTTTCTTCAAACCAGTCTCTTACCAACTCAATGAACAGCTCCCGTACCTCCCGGTTTGGAAGGGCCAGTTTTCTCTGCTTTCCCGGCAGACGCCCACGTTCCGTCAGATATCCGGTGGAGTAAAGGACACTCCAGATATTATCAATGGAATCTTCGACATCCCGGCAGGTCAGTTCCTGACGGATGGTTTTAGTGATCGTCTCACCGCTTATCAGCTGCTCCACTTCGTCTCGTGTAGTCTGATTTGCTTTCTTTAACAGGCGGCGAATAAGATCATTTCCGCTGGTGTTGGCCCAGTAATTCTCCGGTTCCGCTTCCGGATCAGCCAGCAGCTCATCACAATAATTAATCACATCCCAGGGACTGTACACCTCTGCGTCTCCAAACCGGTACCCATCATACCAATCCCGGATGATCTCCTTATAAGCGGACAAACCATAGAATGCAAGCAGTTCATCCACATCCCCATCTGTAAAGCCAAAAAACTCATCATACCGGACGTCCGAAATCGTGTGCACTTTCAGGTTGTTAAGGCCCGTGAAAATACTTTCCTTGGAAATCCGCAGGCATCCCGTGAGGACAGCAAAGTAAAGGCTGTCATTTGTCTTCAGGGCATTTCCGAACAAGTTGCGAATGAGGTTAACCATCTCATCATAATAACCGGCCTGGAATGCTTTATCCAGGGGAACATCGTATTCATCAATCAGCAGAATAACTTTCTGCCCATAATGCCTGTGTAAAAGCTGGGAAAGGGTTTTCAGACTTGCCGCCGCCACGTCTTCTGTCATATCATCAATAGCACGGCTGTCCGATCCCACTTTAATCAATCGTTGATAGGAGTCCTTGTCTTCCTGATCAAGAATCGTACTTTCGCGAAGAAAACGGAATCGCCCGGCTTCATTCCCGATCACAGTCCGTAATGCCGCAGAAGCTGACTCAAAGCTTCGTCCATCCACACTTTTCAGGCTGATAGAAATCACCGGGAACTTCCCCATATATTTTTCACACAGTTCTTTTTCCTCCATGATCTTTAAACCGTCAAACAACGCCGGGGCGCTTCCGATTTCAAAAAAACATTTCAGCATACTCATATTTAAAGACTTCCCAAAACGTCTGGGGCGGGTAAACAGGTTTACTTCCCCCCAATTCTGTAAAAGCTCTTTAATAAACATGGTCTTATCTGCATAGTAAAAATCATTTGTCCTGAGTTTTTCGAATCCATCGATACCGATGGGAAGTTTTATTCTCACCTTCCTCACACTCCTTTCCGATGACAGGGTGCAATGTATGCCGATAAACAAGCTATAAAACACTATTATGCTTCAACTTTACTATAAAGGTGCAGGGCAGTCAAGCTGATCCATCAGCACACATACAATAAAGGAGACTGAACGGAAACATCAAATCCATTCAGCCTCCCAGAGGAATCCTCCCGTCTTTACGGGTTGATTCTGGTATTTCTGATAATTTCTCTTATAGGAAGAACTCTTCCCGGGGATACAGACAGTTCATCCACACCCATTTTCAAAAACGTCTCAGTCAGTGTTGTATCGGCGCCAAGCTCCCCGCAGATGCCAACCCAGCAGTTTTCTTTATGACCGTTTTCCACCGTCATGCGAATCATTTCCAGAACCGCAGGATGATGGGAATCATAAATGTTGTCCAGCTTCGCATTCTGACGGTCAATAGCCAATGTATACTGAGTCAGATCATTGGTTCCGATACTGAAGAAATCCACTTCCTTCGCCAGCTGTCCGCTGATCATTACGGATGCAGGAGTCTCAATCATAATACCCTGTTCCACCTCTCCGTAACGGATTCCCCTCTGATCAAGCTGCGCTTTCGCCTCTTCCAGATACTGTTTTGCCCGGATTACTTCTTCCACTGAAATAATCATGGGATACATGATTCCCACATTTCCGTAAGCACTGGCCATGAGAATGGCACGCAGCTGCGTTTTGAAGATTTCAGGACGATCCAGGCAGATACGGATGGCCCTGTAACCCATGGCGGGATTATCCTCGTGACCCAGCTGGAAATAATCCGCCTGTTTATCCGCACCGATATCCAGAGTACGGATGATTACCTTTTTCTTTCCCATAGTTTCCACTACAGTACGATAGGCCTGAAACTGCTCCTCTTCCGTGGGATAGGTCTCCTTTTCCAGATACAGAAATTCGCTCCGGAACAGACCGATTCCGTCCGCATCATTGGAAAGGACGCTGGCCACGTCTCCTATGCCGCCGATATTGGCGTACAGCCGGATCTTCTTCCCATCTAACGTAATGTCTTCCTTCCCCTTTAATTGCTGCAGCAATACTTTTCGTTTCTCGCTCTCCGCCTTCTTTTTCCGGTACTCTTCCAGCACGGCAGCATCCGGCTCCAGAATCATCTTTCCTTCCACACCGTCGATAATCGCCAGCATTCCATCCATTTCCTCAGAGACGGGAATTCCGATCAGCGCCGGTATATTCATGGTTCTTGCAAGGATGGCCGTATGGGAATTGGAAGATCCCAGCTCTGTGACAAAGCCCAGCAGCTTTGATTTGTCCATCTGCACCGTCTCACTGGGCGCCAGATCCTCTGCGACCAGAATAAAGGGTTCATTATCCGTATTCTGCTCTTTATGTTTTCCCAGCAAAATCCGCACCACGCGCTCTGCAATATCTTTAATGTCAGCGGATCTGGCCTGGAAGTATTCATCGTCCATCTGGGCGAACATCTGGGAGAAATTGTCGCCAGTGGAAGCCACCGCATACTCTGCGTTGACCTCCTGAGCCTCGATGATATTTTTCACGGAATCATTGAAATCATCGTCATCCAGCATCATGCCATGCACTTCAAAAATAGCTGCGCCTGTCTCTCCTACTTCCTTCAGCGCCTTCTCATAGAGGGTGTTCAGCTCATCGGCGGCCTGTTCTTTGGCCTTCAGATACCGCTCCCACTCCTGCTTCGTATCAGAGATACTCTCCCTTGATACCGTATGCTCTTCCTTGGAGTGAAACTGGATTCTCCCGATGGCAATCTCTTTTAAAATTGATTTTCCCGGGTAAACCTTCATGACCTGTCTCCTTTTCTCTTCCTGCAAAAATTACAGGTTGCTTCTCAGAAATTCTTCCATTGCATTGGCAGCCGCTTCCTCATCAGGTCCTTCCGCCGTAACGGTAAGCTCTGCGCCTTTTTTCAGTCCCATTCCCATGATGGCGATCAGTTTTCCGGCGTCGGCAGATTTCCCGTTTCCTGCCAGAGTAATTTTAGACTCAAATTTTTTCGCCTCTTTCACCAGCATTCCTGCCGGTCTTGCATGAATTCCCAACTCATCCTGAATCACGTACTGAAATGTTTTCATATTATCCTCTCCTATCTCACTCTTTATATAGAATCATGGTTTCATAAGGTTTCAGTGTAACTTCTCTGTCTTTAATCTCCTGCCTGTCGTAATTTCCCAGAAGGCAGACATAACCTTCCAGCTCCTCGCCGGCGTCCCAGCAGACTTCATTGCCGTAAAAATTGTTGATGACGTAAAGCTGCTTTCCTTCGTAATATCTTTTGTAGGCAAACACGGCCGGATGCTCCTGCGCTTTCGGCTCAAAATCACCCATGGCGATGATATCATACTGTTTTCTTAATTCAATCAGTTTTTTATAGAATGTAAAGATAGAATCTTCATCCTCAACCTGACTCTCGGCGTTGATCCAGCTGCAGTTTTTATTGCATCCGATCCAGGGGGAGCCTTGCGTGAAACCGCCGTTTCCGCCGCTGTTCCACTGCATGGGGGTGCGGCTGTTGTCCCGGGAATGAATCTGCACAATCCGTTTGGCATTATCTTCCGAAAGTCCTTTATCCTGCAGAATCTGGTAATGATTCAGACTTTCCACATCTTTATACTGAGAAATATCAGTAAAATCTGCATTGGTCATTCCCAGCTCCTCTCCCTGGTAGATATAAGGAGTTCCCCTCAGGCAGTGAATAACCGCCGCCAGCATCTTGGCGGATTTTTTCCAGTATTTTTCCACATTTCCAAATCTGGAAACCACCCGGGGCTGATCATGGTTGCACCAGAACACAGCGTTCCAGGCCCTGTGCTGTGCCATATGGGTCTGCCAGTCAAAAAGAATCTTTTTAAGCTTTTTAAAGTCAAAGGGAACCATAACCCACTTTTCATTCCCCATAAAATCCACTTTCAGATGATGGAAACTGAATACCATGGACAACTCATGCTCGTCCTCGCCGGCGTAACGGTAACAACTCTCCAATGACGTGCTGGACATCTCTCCCACGGTAATAATCTCGGCGTCCGTTCCAAAGGTGGTTTCATTCAGCTCCTTAAGATATTTGTGGATATTGGGCCCATCCGTATAAAATCTCCTTCCGTCCCCTTCATGATCATCCAGATATTCCCCTTTGCTGATCAGGTTCACCACGTCGAACCGGAAACCTTTTACCCCTTTTTCCATCCAGAAGCGGACGATTTTCTGAATTTCTTTTCGTACTTCTTCATTTTCCCAGTTCAGATCCGGCTGTGTAACATCAAACAGGTGCAGATAATACTCGTCAAAGGATTCCACATATTCCCAGGCGCTGCCGCCGAATTTGCTCTCCCAGTTGGTGGGAGGCACGCCCTTTTCCTGTCCCTTTTTAAAGATGTAAAAGTTCTTGTATTTGAGATCTCCTTCCAGCGCTTTCTGAAACCACTGATGACGGCTGGAGGTATGGTTGAACACCATATCCAGCATCAGTTTGATTCCCCGCTTCTGCGCCTCCCTGGACAGCTCCTCAAAATCATCCATAGTGCCGTATCTGGGATCAATGCGGTAATAATCTTCCACATCATACCCGTTATCATTTTGCGGCGATACATAGAAAGGAGTCATCCAGATATAATCCACACCCAGCTTTTGTATATAATCCAGTTTCTCTGTCACACCTTTCAGATCACCCCAGCCGTCGCCATTGCTGTCATAAAAAGATTTGGGATAGATCTGATAAATCACACTTTTTCTGAAATCCGTCATGATTACTTCCTCCTGTTACTGAAAACGAATCACTGTCGTCTGACCTGCTTTCGCATCCATTCCCGACAGGTACTCCACATCCTTTGCCTCTCCTTCTTCTGTAACAATAAATACCGTCACCGCCGGATGGCCGGCTGCCAGTATTTTCGATTTATCGAACCGGATCAGAGGATCGCCGGCTTTTACCTTCTGTCCTTCTTCTACCAGCATTGTAAATCCGTCTCCGTTCATCTCTACCGTATCCACACCGATGTGAATCAAAAGCTCCATTCCATTGGCAAAGGCCAGACCGCAGGCGTGGCCTGTTTCCGCCATTACCGCGTTCACTCTCGCATCTGCAGGCGCCACCACCGTGTCGCTCTCCGGTTCAATGGCAATGCCGTCACCCATCACATGCTGTGAAAATACATCGTCAGGCACATCGTCAAGGGGAATGACTTTTCCATCCAGCCCTGCTTTCAGCTCTGTCAGAGGAGCTTCTGCCGCTGTCTCTTTTGCCGCTGTTTCTGCATTTTGATTTTCTTCCTGTACAGCCGCAGCCTCTGTCTCCTTCATGGCAGCCAGTTTTTTCCGCCCCACAAAGTAGGTCAGCACAAAGGGAACCACGATTGCCACTGCCATAGCCAGAAGGAAGTATACATAAAACTCCGGTTTAATGGACAGGATCCCCGGCAGTCCGCCTACGCCGATGCTGAATGCCTGTACGCCGGCGCCTACGGAAATTACCGCCGCAATGGCGGAACCGATCATACCGCACACAAGGGGAAAACCATATTTCAGATTGACACCGAAAAGAGCCGGTTCCGTAACACCCAGATAACAGGAGATGCAGGCCGGGATATTTACCTGCTGCGCACGCTCGTCTTTTCTTTGCAGTACACTCATGGCCAGAACGCTGGAACCCTGGGCGATATTGGAAAGGGCGATCATCGGCCACAGGATCGTACCCCCATACAGGTTGGAAAGCTGCGTGTCGATGGCGTTAGTCATGTGATGAAGACCGGTCATAACCACCGGTGCGTACAGCAGACCGAAGACGCCGGCAAACACTACGCCAAAGGGTGACATCAGGCCGTTATATACAACCGTTGCAATGGCATCACCGATTTTCCATCCGATAGGACCCACAACAGTATGTGCAATGATAACCGCCGGAACCAGCGAACAGAAAGGCACTACAATCATACTGATGACTTCCGGACAGATCCGTTTAAAGAATTTCTCCAGATATACCAGCACAAAGCCTGCCATCATAGCTGCAATTACCTGTCCCTGATATCCGATCATCTCAACCCGGGCAAATCCAAAATCCCATACCGGAATATCGCCTGCCGCCGTATCGGCAACACTGAAACCGTTCAGCAGCTGGGAAGAAACCAGCGTCAGCCCCAGTACGATACCAAGGATCTGTGTCGTTCCCATCTTTTTGGTAATGGACCAGACAATTCCCACCGGCAGCAGGTGGAATACCGCCTCACCGATCAGCCACAGAAACTGGTACAGTCCTGCCCAAAACTGGGAAATATCCGCCAGACTTGCAGTTCCCTCTTCAAAGAAATTGATTTCACCGATAATGTTTCGAAAGCCCAGAATCAAACCGCCGCAGATCAGCGCCGGAATCAGCGGTGCAAATATTTCGCCCAAAGCTCCCATTATTTTCTGAATGGGCTTCTGATTCGTTTTGGCCGCAGCCTTCACCGCGTCTTTGCTTACGCCTTCTATTCCGGCGTATTTCGTGAATTCATTGTAAAATACGGCCACATCATTTCCAATAATAATCTGATACTGGCCTGCCTGAGTAAAGGTTCCCTTTACGCAGGAAATGGTTTCGATTCCCTTCTCATCCGCTTTGGAGGGATCCCCCAGAACGAAACGCATTCTCGTCATACAGTGAGACACTGCCTGGATATTTTCCTTTCCGCCAATCATGGTCAGAAGCTGTCTCACTTCATTTCCATACTTTTCCATCTCCACTCTCCTTTTCATATTTTACGCTCTCTTGTTTAAACAAGTCTATTTTATCATTCTTGTTTAAACAAGTCAATACTTTCTTGTTTTATTTTCTTGACTTTTTACTTTTTTTAGACCATAATAAACTCAGCGCAAGATGTTTAAACAAGACAGGAGGTGAGCGTATGCCAAAAATGAAATACGAATACATCTATAAAGATCTGAAACAGAAAATAGAGGAGGAAGAATACAGTTATCAGGATTTTCTTCCTTCTGAAAATGCCCTGGTCCAGATATACGGATGTTCCAGAAACACTGTCCGAAGAGCTATCGGCACTCTTGTGACAGACGGATACGTTCAGACTCTGCATGGCAAAGGAGTCCGCAACATTTTCCGGCCCATAGATCAGACCTCTTATACCATCGGCGGGATCGAATCCTTCAAAGAATCTTCCATACGGAACAAAAAAGACGGCCGCACCAGAGTGCTGCAGTTTATGGAACTTACTGCCGATGAGAAAATCGCCAGAAAAACAGGATTTTCTCCTGGAACTGAATTATATTATATCCAGCGGCTTCACTATTTAGACGAAAAACCGCTGATTATCAATCATAATTATTTTCTGAAAAGCGCTGTTCCCGGACTAACCGCTAAAATCGCAGAAGGGTCCATTTATGAATACCTTGAGAATACCCTGCACATGACCATTGTCAACAGTAAACGTGTGGTAACCGTGGAAAAAATCACGCAGATTGATGAAAAATATCTGGAACTGGATGTCAATGATTACAACTGCATGGCAGTGATCACCAGTCAGACATATAACAGTGACGGGATTATGTTTGAATTCACACAGTCCCGTCACCGCCCGGACTACTTTCGTTTCCAGGATAATGCTGTGAGAAAGACCCTTTAGGATATTGCAAAAAAAATCCCTTTCCGTGAAATCTTGTGATTCACAGAAGGGATTTTCACTTTATCTGCATCGTTTTTCCAGCAGATCCGGTCTTCTTAATCTGGTCCGTTCTATGGACTGTTCTTTTCTCCACGCTTCAATATTTGCATGATGACCGGAAAGAAGCACTTCCGGCACCGCCTTGCCCCGCCATACAGCCGGCCGGGAATACTGGGGGTATTCCAGCAGATCATCCTGAAAGGATTCTGTGGAAGCGGACTCATCATTGCTTAAGACCCCCGGCACCAGCCGTGAAATGGCGTCAATCATCACCATGGCCGGAAGTTCTCCTCCCGTCAGTACGTAATCTCCGATGGAAACATAATCGGTGACGATTTCTTCCAGCACCCTCTCATCGATTCCCTCATAATGACCGCAGAGAAACAGAAGATTGTCTTCCTGTGCAAATTTCTCCGCCATCCTCTGATTAAAAACCTTTCCCTGAGGCGTCACATAAATCACTCTGGGGCGGCAGCCGATCTTTTCCACCGCCGCCTGATAGGCGCTGTATACAGGCTCCGCCTGCATAACCATACCGGCGCCGCCCCCATAAGGATAATCGTCCACCTTCATATGCTTATTTCCCGCATAATCCCGGATATTGATGCAGTCAAGACTGATCAGATTCTGACTGATCGCCCGTCCTATTATGCTGGTATTCAGCCCCTGCTCAATCATTTCGGGAAACAGTGTCAGTACATGATACTTCATGATTCCTCCTATATCAGCCCGTCCAGCAAATGAACCTTCATACGGGCCTCTTCCACCTGCACATCAAGTATACAGTCCCGGATGGCCGGTATCAGGATCTGGCCGTACTGTTCGGTTTCAACCACATACACGTCATTGGCTCCGGTCTGCAGTACGTCTTTCAGCACCCCCAGATGCTCTTCCTGATCGGTGTAAACCTCCATCCCGATCAGATCCGCGATAAAATATTCATTTGCCTTCAGCTTTACAGCGTGCTCTCTGGTGACATAAAGACTTTTCTGCCGGAGATTTTCCACATCTTCAATCCGGTCAAAGCCTTTCATTTTCAAAATCACCATATTTTTAAACAGTCTGGCGCTCTCAATTCCAACCGTCTGCTGTTCTTTTCCCGTATCCAGTATAACCTCTTTGAGCTTTTTAAACCGCCCGGGATCATCTGTCGTGGGAAATACTTTGACTTCTCCGCGAAGTCCATGGGTGGAAGTGATAACTCCCACCTGCAGTAATTGTTCCATGTCCTAATCTCCAATCTGCCTGTCGGCGCCCGGTAATAAGAAAGAAAAAACGCAGCAGGCAATCTTTATACACAAAAGTTACCGGCTGCGCCACATAAATTACATGATATCTACAATCACTTTTTTGTCACATTTTGAAGAAGCTGATTTGACCACCGTCCGGATTGCCTTGGCAATTCTTCCCTGACGGCCGATCACTTTCCCCATATCAGAAGGTGCAACTTTCAGTTCCACTATAATGGTATGTTCTTCTTCCTTCTGCGTCACTGCAACTTCCTCCGGATGTTCCACCAGGGCTTTTGCAATTACTTCAACTAATTCTTTCATCACATACCTCCCTTCCCGTTTTCACAGGAAGCAGTGCATCCAAAAGTCTTATTTCTCGATACCAGCCAATTTGAAAAGCTTTCCAACAACCTCTGTAGGCTGAGCGCCGTTTGCCAGCCATCTCTTAGCTGCTTCTTCGTCGATTTTGTACATGCTGGGATCCTGTGTGGGATCATACAGACCAATTTCCTCGATGAATCTTCCATCTCTGGGAGATCTGGAATCAGCCACAACGATTCTATAGAAAGGAGCTTTTTTCTGTCCCATTCTTCTTAATCTGA
>CAMMBV010000062.1 GCA_946494335.1 uncultured Ruminococcus sp.
ACTTTTTACACCTATCCGGGATAGCAGGTATGGAATCTCGGATTACAATTGAGGAGGAGTTTTCGATATGGCAAAATCAGCAAATCTTTATGTGCGAATCGAGCCTGATGTAAAAGAACAGGCAGAAACCATTTTAAATGCCCTAGGCATTCCTGCATCCAACGCCATCACCATGTTTTACAAACAGATCATTCTCCACAATGGTCTGCCCTTTGAGGTCAAGCTGCCGGAGCATCCTCTGGATATCAGCCGCATGACTGCTGAGCAGCTAAACGCAGAACTGGAGAAAGGATATGCGGATATTCAGGCGGGACGCACCCGTCCGGCTTCGGAAGTCTTTGTCGACATCCGTAAGGAATACGGCGTATGAACTATGAAGTGCAGATTACAACAGAAGCAGAGAATGACCTTCGCGGTATTTTTGAGTATATTGCCTTTGAACTGCAATCGCCGCAAAATGCCGGTGGATAACTACATGGTATTCTACATACCGAACCATGAGGAACAGTTTGTCAAAGTCATGCGCGTCATGTATGGCGGGCGGGATGTAGACAGACAGTTAAACAAGTTTTTGTAATTTTATTTATCGCTTAAGAGTCGAGCAATGATATGCCCCCTGTCAAGTAGACGGGGCAAATATCTAAAATAGTACAAATGCCGACGGAATAGAAAGAGAGCAGGAATGGCCGGCTTTGGAGCAACGCCATTCCTGCTTTTCTTCAAAAAGGAGCTTTATCCTCTGCATTACATTCAGCAGTGGATTTAAAATCTTCATCCAGCAAAATATTTCCGAGCAGTTTCCTGATTTATGGAAAACAGCTTCTCAAGCTTTCGACAGATCGTCTCCTTTGGAATTCCTTCTTCCAGATAGTCCTTCACAATCCTATAAATTATCTCATTTTTTGCTTCTTCTCTTCCCGCTTTTTCTCCAGCTTCTCTGGCATCCGCCAGCATATCGTCGATCGCTTTGCACATATTCTTTCTCTCCTTTCCCTTTTGTTTTTCTTCTTTGATTTTGTCCAACTCCTCTGTACTGGTCACTGCACTGATCAGATCGTAAGCGTCCTCTGACAAGTTTGACAACCCTTCCCATTCCTTTTTCACGAAGGCCTTCAGCTTTTCCTTATCGTCTGCATATTGGCAGAAGCCGAACACCTGTCTTAAGTCCGTCCGGAACTGTTCCGCATAGGGAAAATTTCCAACTTCCACCACATAGATGGGATATTCCCCAGCCAACTCCCGCAGCCGGGGCGGCAGGCCCTTCATGTTAAGCAAATCTTTTAAATCCCGGGCGCCGTCCCAGTGTTTTCCAAAGTACAGTACGATGGTAATCACCGGAAGGAACCGATCGTCTTTTGCAATCCCGGACAGGTATTCGTCGCCTTTTAAGTCACGTTTCTGCCGGTGCTCCTCTTTTCTGGTGCGCAGCTGCTGTTCGTAGCGGTTAACATTGTAGCTCATAACACGCACCGGCATAGCATAGTCCACATAGCTTTGCTCCTCCACACAGATCATTGCAAACTGTATGCCGCAGGCCACTTTGCGGATGATATCCCGGTACCGTTTCTTCGTCTCCGTCCTCACGCCTGTCCTGCGGATCTGAAGCTCCGCGCTGTCCTCCTCCTGGATATCCTCCGGCTGGATCACGGGCCTTCCCTCAAAACACAGGACATTGACCAGATCCGCGAACCGATCCTTTTCTTTGAGGTAAGCTGCTGTCAGTACATCTTTTTTCTGCATGCATCCTCCTTTCTGTCGGATGCATACTGTTTCTTTGCTTTATTATACAAGAACGCTTTGTGAAATGCAATTTAAAAATTTGCATCCATTTGGAAAATTCCGTATACATCCGGCTCTATGCAGTTGTTTTTTTGTGGAATTTTTTGGCCGAACGGCCGTTTGATACCGGAACCCCGGTTATTAGAGTGTTATTATCATAGCACAACTGCCCTGTCCTGACAAGGTTAAAATTCATATCAGAAAGTGAAAAAGGCCGCCGCGCCAGTGAGCGCGACAACTCCTCTTGCATTTTTCGCAAAATATGGTATACTTATATCGGTCAATAAATTGACAGTTAAAAAATGGATATATGGTGGTGGATTATGACGAAGGAAGATAAGAAAAATGCATATCTGTACTGCAAATTCAGAGACGAGCAGATGTCCTTGTATGATGAATACGCAAAAAGCCACGGTATGCTGATGAAAACACTGTTGGTAGTAAACGCTCTTTTTTATGCCGGGGAAGGAATGACGCAGACCGAAATATGCCGGCGAACCTTTCAATCGAAGCAGACTGTGAATTTAATTATCAAGAATCTCTTGAAAGACTGTTATGTTACCATTACCGAAGTGCCGGAAAACAAACGGAACAAGATAGTGCAGATGACAAAAGCCGGACGGGCGTACTGTGAAAAGGTAGTTCGCCATATCACCTGGGCGGAAGACACAGCCATGTCCATGTTTACGCCGGAAGAACAAACACAGCTGATTGATCTGTCGCGGACCTTTACAAAAAATCTTGCAAAGCTGATACAGCAGGAGAGGGAGGAGCAGTATGACAGCAGCCCGGACAGCCATATACATATGGGAGGATGAAAAAAGTGAATTCATTGCTTATCCGGGAAAAAGAAGCAAAAAGCATCATCAGCAAATCCAACCTGCCGGTATGCGAATATGCTGTAAATCCTTATGTGGGATGCACCCACGGATGCAGGTATTGCTATGCGTCTTTTATGAAGCGGTTTACCGGTCATACGGAAGCCTGGGGGACTTTTTTGGATGTGAAGATGTGGCCGGAAATTAAAAATCCCCAAAAATATGCGGGCAGGGAATTGTTTATCGGCTCTGTCACCGACCCTTATGTACCGCAGGAAGAAACGTACGGACGCACCCGCGCACTGTTGGAACAGCTGAAGGGCAGCGGTGCAAAAATCAGTATTGCCACGAAGAGTGATCTGATTCTGCGGGATCTGGAGCTGATTAAAACCTTTCCGGAAGCCCGTGTTTCCTGGTCGGTCAATACACTGGACGAGAATTTTAAAGATGATATGGATCATGCTGTCAGCATAGAAAGGCGTCTTCGGGCAATGAAAACCTTTCATCAGGCCGGCGTGCGCACTACCTGTTTTATCTCCCCTATTTTTCCGGGAATTACGGATGTAAAAGAAATTGTCGATCGGGCAAGAGACAGCTGTAATCTGATCTGGCTGGAAAATCTTAATTTGCGTGGCAGCTGCAAAGCGGTGATCATGGCCTATATACGGAAAAAGTATCCCCGGCTGCTGCCTCTCTACCAGAACATTTACGACAAAAGAGACCGCAGTTACTGGGAAATGCTGGATGAGGAGTTAAAGGACTTTGCATTGCAAAGAGAACTTGACTATGTGACAAACGATGACAGTATACAGCGGCCCTTTGAGGCACCTCCTGTGATTGTCAACTATTTTTATCACGAACAGATCAGAAAATCAGCCGGGAAAGGAGGTCATGACCATGCCTGAACTGCCGGAAGTGGAAACCATAAGAAGGGTAATAGAACCACAGATACGAGGGCTGGCCATAGAACAGATTTCAGTCAGGAGGCCGGAAGTGATCGCCCGCCCCGCGCCGGAGGAATTTTGCAGCCGCCTTGAGGGACAGATTTTTGACGGTGCGGCACGCCGGGGAAAATTTCTTATTTTTCTGTTTGAAAACGGCGACCGGCTGATCCTTCATCTGCGGATGACCGGCTGTCTGCTGCTGACGCCGGAAGATTATCCAGAGGAAAAGCATACGCATCTTGTGTTTCGTTTAAACGGCGGCAGGGAACTGCGTTTTTCTGATACCCGCCGTTTCGGACGTCTCTGGCTGCTTCAAAAAGAAGAAGCAGATACATACAGTGGAATTGAGAAATTGGGTAAAGAGCCGCTGGCTCCTGACTTTACTGCATCATATCTGTCTGACAGACTGGGGAAACGCAGGAAGACTATCAAAGAATGTCTGATGGAGCAAAGCGTAATTGCCGGAATCGGCAACATTTATTCGGATGAGATTTTGTTTGCGGCAGGTATTTATCCGGCGCGTCCTGCCAGCAGCCTGACCACGGAGGAATGGGAACGTCTCGCGCAGGCTGTTCCGGAACGGCTGTCCTTTTTTATCAAAACCAATGAAGTAACACCGGAGGAATATCTGGAGACAAAGGGACAGGATTACCGCAACACTTTGTTTTTGCAGGTTTACGGCCATGAGGGGGAGCCCTGCCCGAACTGTAAGGAGTCCCTCTGCCGGATTGTGCTTAGCGGCAGAAGCAGCGTGTTTTGTCCAAAGTGTCAGCGGTAAAAATAAGAAAAAGTGAAATAAAACAACAAAAAACTCAGAAAGGTGTCCGGCCTTTCTGAGTTTTTTACAGATCCTGCAAATAAAGTTTATCAGCATTTGATTACCTTTGGTTCGGCGGTGAAGGAAGAAATTGTAGCCACCACATTTTTCAGGTAAAATACCTGAGTGTTGCCGTCGTCGGGCTTATACATCTTCTGCAGGGAGGGATAAGCGTCCAGCATGGATTTGCGTGCCTCGTAACGGTCGTCTTCCACAGCTTCCGCCTGTACCCGGATCCACTCGCCCTGACAGAATCCGCACAGTTCCACTTTGGGATTGGCCATCATCTGATGGGATACAGATTTTACTTTTCCAGTCTGTATGTACAGCTTATCCTCAAAAATATGGATGGTTCCAAAGGGACGCACGCGGGGCTGATCTCCTTCTGTGGTAGCCAGGTAATAAGTTTCGCATTTCTTTAGAAAATCATAAATTTCCTGCATAATGATACCTCCTGCCTTTGCTTTTTCTGTCTATACTATATCAAATTATACCTTCTTTTTCCAGTATTACAGGGAGTGGCTGATCGATAAATATGTCATCCGGTGTGACCTGGCAGTCGTAAGCCAATATCTTTACGCCCTGCTTATGAGCCTGAATCAGTGTGTCGGCGAAAAGCGGATGGGTCTCCCGGTTGGGAGAGAATGCCCGGATTTTTTTCATCTGGATGACAAAAAGAAGATATGCCTGATACCCTTCTTTGAGACACTGGCATAATTCCTGGATATGTTTTACCCCTCTTTCGGTGGGAGCGTCAGGAAAACAGGCGGTCCCGTCTTTGTCCAGCGTGACGCCTTTTACTTCCATAAAGCTTTTGATTTCCCCCTGTTCAAAATACAGATCGAACCGGGACTGCCCGTAGGTTTTCTCACGGCGAAGGCTGGTGACGCCGGGAAACAAAGGATTGTCTTTGAGCCATTCCTGCGCCAGATAATTGGGGATCTGTGAGTCGATGTTGATAATTCTGTCTTCCTTTTCCACGGCGATCAGATCATAGAGGGTTTTCCGGTTGGGGTTGCCGCTCTTTTCCAGCCAGACTCTGGCGCCGGGAATCAGCAGCTCCTTTAATCGTCCCGTATTTTTTACGTGGCAGATCTCGGTGTTTCCATTGATTTCGATATGAGCGATAAAACGGTTGGGGCGTGAGAGAAAAATGCCCTCCGTGACAGCGGTATATTTCATGATGTTCTCCTTGATGACTTGTGATGCAAAACAATATTTTGTTTATTATAGACAGGTTTGGTGGGGAAGTCAAATTGCAAAAACAGGAGCTGGAAAAGAAAGTCAAAAGTTGCGACATAAACTACTTGCAAATGACCACCACTTTATTATAATGTATAAGAGTCAGTAGTATTTGACTTAAAATACATGTGAAGTGGTGGTTATTTTGAATTATACAGAAGCAGTAACATACATTGAGGGAATCGGCAGATTCGCCATCAAAGACCCGCTGGCCCATGCGAAAGAATTTATGAGAAGACTGGGGAATCCCCAGAATGATCTGAAAGTGATTCATGTGGCCGGCACCAATGGCAAAGGCAGCGTCTGTGCCTATCTGGCCTCCATGCTGGAAAGGGGCGGATACACCTGCGGACTGTTCACATCGCCCCATCTGGTGGTGATGAACGAACGCTTTAAGATCAACGGGAAAATGATGGAGGATGCCGCCTTTGTCCGGCTGTTTGCCAGAGTGAAGGAGGTTATTGACGAATTCACTGCCGAGGGAAAGGAGCATCCCAGCTACTTTGAGATTCTTTTTGCCGTGGGCATGCTGTATTTCAAAGAGCAGGCGGTTGATTACGCAGTTCTGGAGACGGGGCTGGGAGGGAGACTGGATGCCACCAATACGGTGGAATCGCCGCTGGCATGTATTATCACTTCCATCAGCAAAGATCATACGGAATATCTGGGGGATACCATAGAAAAAATTGCTTCGGAAAAGGCAGGCATCATCAAACCGGGAGTACCGGTGGTGTTTGACGGAACCAGCGATGAGGCGGCCAGAGTGATTGAAGAACAGGCAAAAAAAATGAACAGTCCCTGTTACCGGCTGCATCCGTCCATGTACCGGATTATGAAACAGACGCCGGAAGGAATTGATTTCATTTTTGATAAGAGCGACCGGATTTTCATACCTTACATTGCGGCGTATCAGATGATGAACGCTTCTTTGGCATACTACACCATGAAGCTTTTAAAGCCCCGGCATAAAATAGAAGACGATCTCTTAAAAGAAGGGATTGCCCGGACCAGATGGGAAGGGCGGATGGAAACGGTTCTGCCCGGGGTGATTCTGGACGGAGCGCACAATGAAGACGGGGTGCGTCATTTTATAGAGACGGCCGTTCATTTTAAAAAAGACCATAAGATAACCGTACTGTTCTCTGCCGTGGCGGACAAACGTTACGCGCAGATGATCCGGGATATCAGCGAACAGATCAGACCGGATGCGGTGGTGGCAGCCCAGATTGAAGGATACCGGATTGTGCCGGCCAAAGAGCTGGCAGAAGAGTTCAGGAAAAACGGCTGCGGCTGCGTTGCGGAGGAACCGGATATTGAAAAGGCATTCGCCCGGGCGCGGGAACTGAAAGGGGACGGCATGCTGTTCTGTGTAGGCTCTTTATACCTGGTGGGCGAGATAAAAAAATGCTTAAGGAGACTTGAAAATGATAAATTATGAAGAAGAACTGAAAAAATTCAAACCGAGTCTGGATGTGGATGAGGTGGAGAGCGCTGTTTACAGCCAGGATCTGACGGATGTCATTGATATTTTAAAAGAGATGATGGACGTAGACGGACAAAAGAAGAAAGAGTGAAAAGGATGCAGATAAATTGTATGAATTGCGGGGCGCCGTTAAATGATTCGGCCTACTGCCCCAAATGCGGATTTGACGTGGTGGTGCAGAAGAAAGTCTATCTGCTGTCAAACCGGTATTACAATCAGGGACTGGAGAAAGCGGAAATCAGAGATCTTTCAGGAGCCATCGATATGCTGCAGCGCAGCCTGAAGTTCAATAAACTGAATATACAGGCCAGAAATTTGCTGGGGCTGGTTTATTTTGAGACGGGAGAGGCGGTTTCTGCGCTGAGCGAATGGGTAATCAGCAAAAATATTATGCCGGAGGGCAATATTGCTTCGGAGTACATTGAGCGTCTTCAGAGCAACGCCAATAAACTGGATGTCATCAACCTGACCATTAAAAAGTACAACGAAGCCTTAATGTGCTGCCGGAATGGAAGCTACGATGTGGCTGCAATCCAGCTGAAGAAAATTCTGACGCAGAATCCCAAGCTGATTAAGGCATATCATCTGCTGGCCTTGATTTACCTGAACAGGAAGGAATATGAAAAAGCCAGACGGATCTTAAAAAAAGCGGCCCGGATCGATAAAACCAATGCCACCACGCTTCGTTTTCTGAAAGAGGTGGATGAACAGACCGGAACCCATACCAATCTGGAAGGCAGATGGAATTTCAGGAGAAGCAGAGGAAAGGAAGAGGAGGGGCAGCCGGCCAGCGTGGCGGATGTGATCATTCCGCCCACATTCCGTGAAAGCTCTGTTTTTTCCACTATTTTAAATCTGGGATTTGGAATCATTGTTGGCGCTTTAGTGGTCTGGTTTCTGTTCATGCCCGGCCGGGCTTCGCGGATTAACAGAGAGGCGAATGAAAGAGTAACAGAGTACAGCAACACCATGGCCAGTCAGGCGGCAGAGCTGTCGAAGATGGAGAAGCAGATTGAGGCTTCCAAGGAGACGGTGGATTCTGCGCAGGAACAGATAGAAAGCGCTCAGGAGCAGGCCACCAGCTATGAAAATCTGATAAAGGCCTGGCAGGCATATCAGGATGAGAATTATACCAATGCGGCCAATTCCATGGCCGAGGTAAACAGTGATCTTTTGTCTGTGGAGGCCAGAACCATCTATGATGATATTTTCGCCAATATTCAGACCACGCTTTTCAATAATTATAAAGAAGCGGGTATAGAGGCTTTTGATCAGACTGATTATGCTGCGGCGGTGGAACAGCTGAAAAAAGCGGAGGAAATCGATGATACGGACTATGAAGTGCTCAACTATCTGGCGCATGCTTACAGGGAAAGCGGCGATGCGGCAAATGCCATAAGTATGTTTGAAAGAATTATTGAACTGGAGCCAGACAGTGACCATGCCTCCAGCGCTCAGGATTATATTGACGCCATAAACAGCGGACAGGCAGCAGTGCAGCCTCAGGAAGAGACAGACAACGCCGTGCAGGGCGCTGATGCGGGCCAGGAAGACCAGGGTACGCAGAGTGATCCGGGTGAATCGCAGCCGGATCAGGAACCGGAAGAAGATGGAAATGTTCTGCCGGAGGAAGAAGATACGGATATGCCAGAAGAATAAAAGAGAAACCTCTGAATCGGGGATGCGTTTTTTGCGCATCCCCGATTTGATTATCGCAAAAAGAAGGGAGTATATTTAATGGAAGAGATGTTTCAGATCAATGGGACAGATCTGGTGGTGAAGGTTCCGCGAGAACTGGATCATCATGCAGCGGAAAAGATGAATGCAGGAGCGGACAGAATCGTGGAGCGGAAAAATATCCGGCGGCTTATCTATGATTTTGGCAAAACGGAATTTATGGACAGCTCCGGTGTGGGAGCGATTATGGGAAGATACCGGAATATCAGTCTGATCGGCGGAAAAGTTCAGGTGATTCATGTAAATGAGCGGCTGGACAAGCTATTCCATCTGTCGGGAATTGACAAAGTGATAGAGATAAAGAAAGAAAAAAGCTGGAATAAAGTGGGGAATCAGAAAGGGGATTAATATGGAACACACCAATGAAATGAGCATTGAATTCGACAGCCGCTCCTGTAATGAAGGGTTTGCAAGGGTGGCGGTCGCCGCCTTTCTAACACAGCTGAATCCTACGCTGGAAGAAGTGGCAGATGTAAAGACGGCTGTGTCGGAAGCGATTACCAACGCAATTATTCACGGATACGAAAATCAGGTACATAAGATTCGGATAGAATGCAAAATTGCAGGCCATGAGCTTTATCTTACTGTAATCGACAAAGGAAAAGGAATTGAGGATGTGAGACAGGCAATGGAGCCGCTGTTTACCACCCGGCCGGAGTGGAACCGTTCCGGAATGGGATTTGCGTTTATGGAGGCATTTATGGATGAGGTAGTCGTTGTGTCGGAACCGGGATGTGGAACGGAAGTTCATATGAAAAAAACCGTAGGAAACCGGAACCATGAATTCATGGACTAAAAGGAGGCAGTATGGAGCATACCCTTGCGCTGATTGAGAAGGCTCACCAGGGGGATAAGGATGCAAGGGATACGATTGTCAGCGAAAATATGGGACTGGTCTGGAGCATTGTAAAACGTTTTTTGAACCGGGGAGTGGATATGGAGGATCTGTTTCAGATAGGCTGTATCGGACTGCTGAAAGCGGTGGACAAATTTGATCTGAGCTATCAGGTGAAATTTTCCACCTATGCAGTACCCATGATCGCAGGAGAGATGAAACGGTTTCTGAGAGATGATGGAATGATTAAAGTAAGCCGCGCACTGAAGGAAACGGCCTATAAGGCATACGCCAAAAGAGAGCAGATGGAAAAGAAGCTGGGGCGGGAACCATCGCTTCGGGAATTGTCGGAGGAACTGGCTGTCGAGGAAGAAGAGCTGGTGGAGGCGCTGGATGCGGGAGCGCAGATCGAATCTCTGCAGCAGACCATCTATCACAGTGAGGGAACCGATATTGAACTGATGGATAAACTGGAAGAGGAAACGGGCGTTCAGGAAAAGATACTGGACCGGATGATGCTTAAGGAGGCGCTGGGCGGTCTGGAGGCAAGGGAGCGGGAGCTGATTTACAAACGGTATTTTCAGGATATGACCCAGACGGCCATTGCCCGGGACATGGGAATGACGCAGGTCCAGGTTTCCCGAATGGAGAAAAAAATTTTAAAAAATATGCGGGGAAAGTTAATTTGACTTTCTCCGCATATTTTTTTGCCAAAATCAGAATACTATCGATAAAACAAAGGGAAAGAAGGGAATGTATGGCCAAGAGAAAAGGAATCATCTGTCTGATTGTTCTGGCGCTTATCCTGAGTCTGGGCGTGTGCTGGTATCTGTGGGGACAAAGCGGCGCGAAGCAGGAGCATGGCGGAACACTGGTGAAATACGTGACGGAAAAGGAAGTGATGGGATGAGCACAGTGCTGTATATGCAGACGGATAAAAATATCAGAGTAAATCACACAGATGTCTGTCTGCAGGATGTGGCGGCTCTTTCCTGCAGCGATCCTCATGTTCTGGCCAGAATGCAGGCGCTTAAAATATGCACCATCCGGGAAGAGCAGTACGGCAGATATCCGGTGGCGGTTTCGGACGTACTGAAAAAAATTCAAAAGGAAGATCCCAGTGTGGAGGTTACGCATATTGGAGAACCGAATTTTATACTGACCTTTGAAAGTGCCGGTGACAAAAGCAGATGGAAAAGCATGATAAAGGTGATCTTTGTATGCCTGGTTACTTTTTTTGGCACTGCTTTTTCTATCATGACCTTCAACACGGATGTGGATCTTCCCGGACTTTTTGAAAATATTTATGAATCTTTTACCGGCATGCCTTATACTGGTATAACCATTCTGGAGATTTCCTATTCCATAGGAATCGGCCTGGGAGCCGTTTTCTTTTTCAATCATTTTGGCAAACGGAAAATTACCCAGGATCCCACGCCCATGGAGGTGGAAATGCGAACCTATGAAGATTCCGTGGATACGACGATCATTGAACAGCAGGAAAGGAAAAGTCAGGGACAGTCATGATGCAGATTATAATGGGAGCGCTGGGACTGTGTTTCGGCGCCACAATTGCCAGCGGCGTTGTTGCCTTTATCATCAGTCTGGGTATCGTTCCCCGTTATGCAGGAATTACAAGAACGGCGGAGCACATTATCCTGTATGAAAATTCTGCTATATTGGGTGCGATTGCGGGAAATGTGCTGACGGTTTTTCGGGTATCGCTGCCCGTGGGCAGCGCGGGTCTTCTGATTTTTGGCGCCTTTGCCGGAATTTTTCTTGGAAGCTGGATTGTGGCTCTGGGAGAAGTGGTGGACATCTATGCCATCTTATTCCGGAGGATGGGCCTGACAAAGGGAATCGCTTTTGTAATTATCAGCATGGCGCTGGGGAAGGTGGCCGGGTCCCTGCTGTTTTTCTGGAAAGGATGGTAAATGATGGAACATGTAAAAAATGAAACAGAGAAAAAGGAATATGAAAAATACGTAAAGGAGGTTACGCCGGTACACAGCCTGCCTGCCAATATGGCGAAAGCATTTCTTATGGGAGGGCTGATCTGCGTGCTGGGGCAGTTTCTGCTCAACACAGCTATGGGGTATGGTCTGGATCAGGAAAAGGCCGGTTCCTGGTGCTCCCTGATCCTGGTGCTTTTAAGCGCGCTGCTGACGGGACTGAATATTTATCCAAAACTGGCAAAATTCGGAGGAGCAGGTACGCTGGTGCCTATCACCGGTTTTGCCAACTCTATCGCGGCGGCGGCCGTAGAATATCAGACGGAAGGGGAAGTGTTCGGCAAAGGCTCCAAGATATTTACCATTGCCGGCCCGGTTATCCTCTACGGCATATTCAGTTCATGGGTGCTGGGACTCATATACTGGGTTGGAAAAATCGCCTCCTGGTGGTAAAATAGTGATACCAGGGATCAAAAGTTCTTTCTCCGCCCGTGCTTGCACGGGAGCGGAAGAAAGACTTTGGATCCCGCCCAAATATGAGGCGGGAATGGGGAAGGGGCCCCATGGAAGCCGAATATTGGGAGGATTGCGGG
>CAMMBV010000063.1 GCA_946494335.1 uncultured Ruminococcus sp.
ATCCAGCATTTTTATAAAGTACATGATCGCCAAATGAATGTGATAATCCTTCAATCTCTAATAAACTCATCTCTATTTCACCCTTTCAAATATTTAAGAACAAAGTAGGCTTGCCCACTTTGCGCGCCGTCGCAATACCGCGAAGCGGTAAAACACCTTATTGCGACGTGTGCATTCTGCACGGAGTGCTTTTTATATCATAGGTCAGTCCGGAGGACTTCCTATGATATAAAAAAGGCAGAAGTTTAGACACATAAACATGCATCTGCCTTCTGCCTTTTACCTTCAACAGCAAAAACAAAAGGCTACAGACAAAACATTGTCCATAGCCCTATACACATGATCACGAAGCGGAAAGCCGTTTCTTCAAAAAGGGTAGAGTTTCCCCCTGGCTTTCCGATGAAATCTCAATACGCTCTTTCTACGCTATACTCTGCACAATGTTTCATCGGTATGGATTGTACAGAGCTGATTCGCTTTTTACGCTGGTCTGTCAAACGAAAGTTATTCATAGTCCGTCTCCTTTTTAAGAGCTGTAAACTCTGGATATGATCATACTACGGCAAACTTTCCTTGTCAATGGCTGCCCAAATTCCTTTATTCCTTTAAATGATAATATTGTGAAAAGGAAGTGGGCGTATTGATAAGCTGTTTAAAACTTCCTCTTTCTTTCATATGACCATTTTCCATGTAAAAGATTTCATCATACTGATCCAGCAAGTTTGGATCTAAATGGTGAGTAATTGTTATGAGTGTTAAATTTTCTATTTTTAATAATCGGTTTTCAATATCATATGCAGTCTGCATATCAATGGCAGAGGTGCCCTCGTCTAATATCAGAATCGGTTTGTTTCTGATCAAGGCACGTGCAACCGCAATCCTCTGCTTTTGTCCGCCAGACAGATTAGATCCATTTTCTCCCACCCGATATTGCAAGCCGGTCGGAAGTTCAGATATAAATTCAGCCAATCCGCTGTCCTCTACAGCTTTCTTGATCTGTTCCTCCGGATAATGTTCATGTAAACAGATATTGTCATATATGGTTTCGTCAAACAGATAGATATTCTGATGGATGATTGAGGACAACTGAACCACACTGTCTTTTTCCAGCATATGGAGTTCTGTATCGTCATACCGTATTTCGCCTTTATATGTAGAGTAATAGCCGGACAAAAGTTTAATCAGTGTACTTTTCCCGCAGCCGCTTTTTCCCACAATAACATATTTCTTGCCTTTTTCGATAAGACATTCTATTCCGTTTATTGCCTCCGTTGTCCCGTCGTAGGAAAAAGAAAGATCCTTTGCGCTTATATGGGATTGGAATGTGTCCGCATTTTCTTTTCGGGATGGAATTGTGGAGTATTTAGATATATTTTCCAGTTTTTCTATAATAGGCTGGACACTTTTCATTTTCGGGATATTCGTAAATATCATAATAAGAGGATTTGCCAGATTACTGCTCACTTGTACCATTCCTAATAAGGTTCCTACCGTTATGCGTCCTGAGATAATAAAATAAGCAGACAGGAATAAAACCACAATCTGTACCATAAGGGCCAGAAAAGCAGAAAGCCCTTCATTGAGCGCGAGTAATTTGTCAACGCTGTATTTTGATTGGATTGTTTCGCTATTTACCTTATCAAACCGCTGTATTACGCTTTTCGTCATAGAATAGGATTTGATGATCTCAAATCCGGACAGCATATCTTTTAAGCTGACCGTGAAGTCTGCCAATTTTGAAGAAAACTTGTTCTGCCTTTTTTCCAGTGTTCCGCCGATCAGGCCCGGAACAAGGAACATAACCGCGATCGCTGCTACTACGCAGATTGTGACGATGAAATCAAAATAGATCATCAATACGAAAGAGGATATAAAAATAACAGTGTATTGGACTACTTCAAATAATGGAAGTAAAAAATGATCCTCCAGCATTTTCACATCATTCGTAACGACAGATATATAATCAGCAGTATTCTTCTTTTCAAAATCTTCTATACTGTGATTGATTGTTCCCCGGAAAACATCTGAACGGATTTGAAGCATGATCTTACAAATCACTTTTTTGCTCAGCAGCGATTGGAGATACAGGGAAAATCCCAGCGCAACAAAATAGATGATCGAAAATACAACCATTCTTATAAATTGGTGGATATTTTTATCCATAGCGATATCCAATAGCTGCTGAAGCAGGACAGCCATAAAAACATATCCCAGAGAAGCGATTACGCTGGATAAAATCGTTAAGATAAATAATAACATGTTCTTTCTAATATAAGTGCTCATAATCTTCTCCTTTTTATACATGTTACATGTATGTATATAGTTAAAAATAAAATTGCCTTGCGACAATCTTATTTCATAGGAAACGCCAGCGTCGATGGACAAGAGGCTACGCGTTTTCTTTGCATAATTTGACAATTTCATCGTCAATTACCGGAAGTCCCAGATGATCCAGAACAGATTTAATCATTAAAAATTTCTGCCATGCTTCCTCATCACTCATAGGATATATGGTAGGTATGGACCAGAAGTTAGTTAAAAGAACAAATAAATCCGCTAATAACTTAGGCTGTCCTGAATGAATAGATCCGTCCTGTATTCCTTCTTCTATCAGTTCCTGATACATCGGCGCCAGTTCCTGATTGCTTTCGATCAGTTTTTTTAGAAAAGCCGGACTTTCCAGAAGCTGCATGGATGCCATGTTTAACTGATGGTGCTCTGTTTCATCAAAAGATGTCTTTAACACGAACTTCAGCTTTTCTAATCCGTTCAGCTCTTTGTGGCTTTTTGCTTTCTCAAAGGGATTGCTCTCATAAAAAAGTTTTTCACATAAGGCGTCGAATACTTCTTCCTTTGATTTGAAATGATGATAAAAAGCTCCTCTCGTCAGCCCGCCCATTTCACTGATAATATCTAATACCGTTGTTTCTTCGTAGCCCTTTTCTAAAAATAACTTTAAAGAAGCGTCCAATATTTTTTGAACGGTCTCCTCCGGATATTTATTACGAGGCAAAAGCTCACCTCCTCTTTCCATACATGTACTTTGCATGTATATATTATCATGCACTCTGCATGTATGTCAATTATTTTGTAAATATTCTAATACGATACTAATCTCTTCTCCCCTACTGCCCTGATAGGCAAAACGAAACCGGCTGCTTTCCTGTCTGGTGACGATATAGAAGCCTTTGTTTGTCTCCACATCAAGCAGCGGATACTTTTCAGGCTCGATCACTTTTACGCGATCGAAACAGTCCTGTTCATCGAACTGCAGATTTCGTATCTGATCAGCGATCAGCGTATACGCATTCCTATCCTGCAAATCCCTGACGATCTGTGTGTTTGCCTCCAGGACACAGGAGAGATATTCGGCGTATCCCTGCGGGAGAATCTCTTCCGCAGGGATGACCATTTCTTTCGTATCAGAACAGCGTATCTTTTCAATCAACCGCGCTATGATTCCCGGGGAAAGCACAATCACATCATACTTTCCCGTAATCCTGATCTTGTATTCTTTCATCAGCACTCCGCCCCTCTGAGACGCTCCACCAGAGCCTCCTTTGAAAAGCTTTTCATAGATACGAAGATAATTGTAAGCGGCACAGCGATCAGTACAAGAGCGTAGATCAGGGCATAGACAGCCGGGAATTGGAACGCCATATAGTATGCGCCCATCTGATAAAGTATTTTACTCAGAGCATAACCGCACAGGGTGCCAATGGTCATAGTCACGCCCACTGTCGCAAGCACTAACATCAGGCTCTCCCCAAGAAGCATTCTCTGCATCTGCCCCTTCGCCATCCCGATGGATTCCAGCATAGCAAGCTCCTGCTTCCTTGTGACGATATTCGTGATCAGCGTATTCATCATACTTAATATACTGAACATCATAATGAAGGCGGCAAGTCCGGAAATCGTTCCAAACAGGGTGCTCACAGACTGCGCATCCCTGATTTTCCTTTCGGCAAGGGTATCCATGGTCAGTTCCGCTCTTTCTGCTACCATATCTTCCAGCACTTCTCCAACCGCCGCTTCCTTTTCGGGCTCCGTGGACACAAGTAAGTCCGAGTTTAAGGTGTCGTAGGAAACAAAGTCCAGGATCGCCTGCTCCGGCATGACAAACCATCCGATCAGGTCCGGGTGGTCGAATGAATACTGTTCATTGAGAATTCCGAGAACGGTCATTTCCCGCTCCGCCATCTGGCTGCCGTCATAATAGTGGAACGTAAGGACGTCGCCCGTCTGGAACTGCCATCCGTAGATCTCCATCACGTTCTTGTTCCCCTGCACCAGTACATAGTCACCGGACATCAGCTTATCGTGATCAGCAGTGCCTTCCTCGATATAGCCGTCAAGGTTCCTCGCGTCTTCCTCTGTCAGAGAATACACCGTATCATCATTGTCGTATTCATCCCGTTTTGGAAAATCAAAGCGGACGCCGAAGTTTTTTGACTCCTCCACGCCTTTTACACCGTCAATGTCCATGATTTCCTGTACCATGGTTTCATCGAGAGGTTTTTCCGCCTGCAGCCCGCTCATTCCGTGGTCATCCGCTTCGATTGCGGATACGGAATAACCAATCTCAAATTCAGCATTTGCAAAGTTGCCCTGCCGGGAGTAATTCTCTCTATTAAAGGAAGACATATAAGTTGCCGCCGTCATAAAAAGGATACCGCCAAGTCCAAGAGAGAGCATGGTGATTACCGCTTTTTTCCTGTTCTTGGAGAAATTCATCATCCCCAGCCCAAAGGGCGTAAGACTCCGGCACATCTTTTTATTCGCAGTTTTTTTCATCGTATCCTGAGGCGTATAGCGCAGGGCTTCCATGGGAGAAACCGCCGCCGCGATTTTGGCAGGCTTATGCACGGAAATCATTGTGATGAGATACGTCACCACAAATACACACACCGCTATGATCAGGGTGTTAACGATGCTGAATCCGGAAGGGATTATAAAATACCCTGCCACAGCGCCGATCAAAGTCCCGGTGGGAGACGCATACAGAAACAGTCTGCGCCCTTCCTTTGACACCAGCTTTTTCATCTGCTTTTTTGTCATTCCAATGGTCCGAAGCTGTCCGAACTGATGGATTTTCCCGATCACCGACAGATAAAACACACCATGGATGACCAGAACGCAGGCAAGCAGAATGACAATTCCAACTATGCCATAGATGACAATATCCTGGGTATCTATGGAGAGAGAATCAAGGAATGTTTTGGACGGATTGACATATTTGCGCTCAATCCCGGCATCACTGCCGATCAGGTACATGGCTTCCTTACACTCCTCCGGATGCATCGTAGTGGCGCCATACAGCTTTGCGTATACCTCATAAGGAAAGTCTTTTAGCTGGCTTCCATTTTCGGCATAGCTTTTGGAAAAGAACACCGCAAACTGCTTGGCTGTTTCTCCGCCTTTTAAAATCCCTGTCACTGTAAATGTTTCTGTATTGCCGTCATAAAACTCCAGCGTCACCTGGCTTCCCACACTGGGTGTAATCCCCATTTTTTCCAGCATCGCACCCTGCGCCGCGATTTCATTCTCTTTTTCAGGCAGCGCGCCGCTTTCCAGTTCTCCGATCCGAATATCATCAGACATCTCACTGGTATAGTAGGGGATGATTTCAAAACCCTCTATCTCGGAAGGCGTGCCTGTTTTCACTTGGATCTGACAGGCGATCCGTTCATCCGCCTTCAGTGTCTCCACCTGACTGTCCGACAGGTTAAAGTAGCCTACCTGCTGCGCGTGGGAAAGCTGTCTTGCATTCTGTTCACGCTGACCGGCAGCAAACATTAAAATTGCTGTCAGAAGGGCAGACGCCAGAACGATCGTCACCATCACAAAGATATTTCGCATCCGGCTGGATTTCATGCTTTGTTTTGACATCTGCGCGATCATTTTTGTACTTACCTTTTTCCCGTTCATGTGAGAGCCCCCTTATGCATAAATCTTTCCGCTTTGCGCTTTCTGGCTGTGGATCTTCCCGTCCTCAATGCGTATCTGAACATCCGCCTTTTCGGCAATCTCAGGATTGTGCGTAATCATCACAATGGTCTGACGGAACTTCTCGCTGGTCATTTTCAGAAGACCGATCACCTTGTCACTGGTGAGGCTGTCCAGGTTTCCTGTGGGCTCATCTGCCAGAATAATGGCAGGTTTAGAAACTAAAGCTCTTGCAATGGCTACACGCTGCTGCTGGCCGCCTGACAGATGGCTGGGATAATTCGCCAGCTTCCCATCCAGATCCAGAAAACGGACAATCTCTCTTAAAAAAGCCTTATCTTCCATTTTCCCGTCCAGCCGGACCGGCAGCACGATATTCTCGTAAGCGGTCAGATAAGGAAGAAGGTTATAATTCTGAAAGATAAAACCAATCCTTCTCCTGCGGAATACCGTGAGCTGCTCTTCGCTCATTTTCTCGAGGCTCTGGTTTTCTACGGAAACACCTCCCGATGTGGGAGTGTCCAGCCCACCGAGCATATTCAGCAGAGTGGATTTTCCGCTTCCCGATGTACCGATGACTGCCACGAACTGTCCGCTCTCCACGGAGACGCTGACATCATTCAACGCTTTGACGAGACTTTCGTCCTTACCATAATATTTTTTCAAGTGTGACGCACATAAGATTGACATGATCATTTCCTCCTTGTGATTTATCTTGCTGTCAATCTCATCTTACACAAGAAAACGGAACGGACAATAGCAGGCGCAAAACCTAATATCTACAACGCAAAATCTAAATATAAGGTAACAGTTCAGCCATCAGGGATGAGTGGGGCGATTTATGCTTGCATAAGAATCGACCCGCTCCATTCCTGATGAGTTGAGCGCCATTTTATGAGTAAAACGGTGGCGGAAGCCACAATAAGCACGCAGTGCGGTTTTACGAATGGCGCAGGCTGAACTGTTACAATATAAGGGTGCAGTTCGCGACAAAGCCGCTCACTGTCCGTTGCCCCGCAAATGGCCGCTCGTGCAAGCACGGCGTCCGCTTGCAGGGCGTATCGCACAAAAAAGCCCGTCTCTGCAGTAGAAACGAGCTTGCAATTCTTTAAATCTTTGATATAGGAAGCAGTATTTTCAATGTGAACTTTCCGTCCGTCTGTGTGGTGGTACATGTACCTGCATACTTCTCTGCCGCTTTTTTCATATTGGAAATGCCAAAACCATGCAGGAACTTATCTGCCTTTGTGGTACGGTGATCGCCCATACTGCTGTCCGGCATACAGTTATTCTCAATCAAGATGGAAACAAAGTTCTGCACTTTACCCGCCTTAATGAGTATTACACGTTCTTCTTCGGGCAGCTTCTCACTGGCTTCTATGGCATTGTCTAGCCCGTTGCCGAAGAAGGTACTGATATCAAGTGGATCTATAAAATCTACGCCATCAAAATCAATGGTAGCGGAGAAGTCAATCTGTTTCGCGTGTGCTTTTTCCGCCTTATCCTTAATGATAATATCCAGAAAGTCATTACCCGTGTGAATGTAATCCTCATAGCTCATGATCTGGGTTCGGAGCTGCCGTGCCATCTGGCGAGTTCCCTCTGTGTTTTGCCTGTTTTCCAAGACAAGCAGATGGTTTTTCATATCGTGGTAAAGGGAGCGTATGCGTTCTTCGTCTTTGAGCTTGTCCTGATAATAGGCGTACTGCTGTTGAAGCTGTGCAATCTGTATTTTGTCCCGCTGTTCCTGTTCCCGGAGAAACAAATAGTTCTTAATATAAACAATCAGAACAACCATCAACATTGCTACGACAATCGTGACAAGTTCAATCTCTATCCGAAACCAATCCGCTGTTCCTTCGTGAAAAGCTATGGCTATGTTCTGCATAAGCGACTCTACGATAAAGAAAAAAATTGAAATTACAAGCAAACTTTTCTTATCAATTCCACCTTTATGTTTTTTCATAAAATGGTAAAAAAACAACATAAATATAATTTGCAACAGAAAATAGAGTATATACACCTGCGGCTTTAGAAATTGCTTTTCCCCAACCATTACAGTCATTTCATTTAAAGTATGAAAGGATATTGTTTCTGCCAGTGTATTTGCCGCTGTAAGACATACTGCTTGCGTCATTATCCCCGCAATAATGTTAACCGCCGATTCTCTTGTGACAATCTTGTATGCAAAGAAAGTTAATATCAACACTACAGGCAGTCTAAAGGTAACATCTTCTATAAACCACGTCCAAATATAAATCATTACAAAAAACAGAGCAGGCGGTATAAAATTGGCAAATCTATTTTTAATATTGAGGCAATAGGCTTTAACGAGAACATAGAGTCCGAGCGTTTCAAGCAAAGTACCCAGTATATCTAAAATCTGATACAACCACATTTAACCCATCACCTTCCCATTTGAAGCAGGCAACAATATCTTCAAGGTAAACTTTCCGTCCGCCTGCGAGGTGGTGCAAGTGCCGCCATATTTCTCCGCAGCCTTTTTTATATTGGAAATACCAAAGCCGTGCAGGAATTTATCTGCCTTGGTGGTGCGGTTATCGTCCATACCGCTGACTGACATACAGTTGTTTTCAATCAGAATGGACACAAAGTCCTGCACTTTACCCGCCTTTATAAGTATTACCCGTTCTTCCGTTGGCAGCTTCTCACTGGCTTCGATAGCGTTGTCTATCCCGTTGCCGAATAATGTGCTGATGTCAAACGGTTCTATAAAATCTATGCCGCCAAAATCAATGGTAGCGGAGAAGTCAATCTGTTTCTCACGAGCTTTCCCTGCCTTGTCTTTGATAATAATATCCAGAAAGTCATTGCCTGTATGAATGTAATCTTCATAGTCTGCTATCTGGGAACGGAGCTGCTGTGCCATCTGGCGGGTAGTTTCCGTTCCCTGACTTCCCTCCAGTACAAGCAGGTGATTTTTCATATCGTGATAAATAGAGCGTATGCGTTCCCCGTCTTTGAGCTTGTCCTGATAATAAGCGTACTGTTGCCTTAGCTGTGCAATCTGTATTTTATCACGTTGTTCCTGTTCTCGGAGAAATAAAACATTCTTTGCATACATAAAAATCATTACAAAAATTGCACCCAAAACACCACTACTGATATACAGCGTTAAATCCGCTGTTCTTTCTAAATTCAATACATTAAAAACAGTAAAAACCACAATAGCAAGAGCAACCAAGAAAACAGATGTTAAAATCATGCTGTCTTTTAGTTGCATTTTATACTTATAATTTTTCAAAATCACATAGAATATAACAAGCAGCACAAAACGCACTACCAAGCTAATTACATAAATTTCCCACCTTGTAAAAGCCTGACTTTCTATCATAACAAGCTGTTTGCTTCCGTACAGCCAATGTCCAAAACTGTAACTAATGCTTTCCATAAAAATCGAAGCTGCCATAAACCAAACTTCAACCGCTGTAATAATTTGATATATTGTATCTTTATAGCATATTTTCAAAACTGCAATGACGAATATAACAATCAGCGGTATTTTCCAAGCTCCAAGAGCTGTAAACCAAGTCAGGGCATAAGTCAGCACGATTTCTGCTATCGGCGGAACAAATTTATTGATTGCTGTCTGAAACCGAGGCTCTTTACACAAGCATTTGCTGATAACATACAGGCAAAAGCCTTCTGTTATGGTACAAAGAATATCTAAAATCTGATACAGCCACATTTAATCCACCACCTTCCCTTTTGAAACAGGCAACAGTATCTTCAGAGTGAACTTCCCATTCGCCTGAGAGGTGGTACAGGTGCCACCGTACTTCTCCGCAGCTTTTTTCATATTGGAAATGCCAAAACCATGCAGAAACTTATCTGCCTTTGTAGTGCGATGATCGTTCATACTACTGTCTGGCATACAGTTATTTTCAATCAGGATGGACACAAAGTTCTGCATTTTACCCGCCTTTATAAGTATTACTCGTTCTTCCTCCGGCAACCTCTCACTGGCTTCGATGGCATTGTCTATTCCGTTGCCGAAGAAGGTGCTGATGTCAAGCGGCTCTATAAATTCTACGCCATCAAAATCAATGGCAGCGGAAAAGTCAATCTGTTTCTCACGTGCTTTCTCTGCCTTATCTTTGATAATAATGTCCAGAAAGTCATTTCCCGTATGAATGTAATCTTCATAGTCTGCTATCTGGGAACGGAGCTGCTGTGCCATCTGTCGGGTGGCGTCTGTTCCCTGCCTTCCCTCCATCACAAGCAGATGGTTTTTCATATCGTGGTAGATGGAACAGATACGCTCCTCGTCTTTTAACTTATTCTGATAATAGGCGTACTGCTGCTGAAGCCGGGCGATCTGTAATTTGTCCCGTTGTTCCTGTTCCCGGAGATAATAGTTATTTTTCATATATAGAAACAAAAACATAAATGCGGTAGAAAGAAGCAAAACAATCAAATCCAAGGTTTCGTTATATGCGCCTATAACAAAATACACGATACTATTGCTGTAAAACAAAACTATGATAGCTTCAAATAGCAATACGACAATAAAATCTTTTTTCTGTAATTGATAGCGAAAATCATGTAACAAAAAATGCAGAAGCAGACCTGCAATTATGTTTATAAATATACAGGTTATATAAGCAGGCAACGAGGCAAATATCATTCCTGAAATATCCACGGTGATTGTATCTGTAAATAATCCAACAAAGATAAGTGCAAGGGCCTCACAGGTGCCGGGAATCAAAATTCCCATGATTGCAGAAGCAATGATATTAAACACGCAATCTTGGTAAAATGCCAGTGCAAGAGAAATTACTAATATAATATGAACAGCAATTTTAAACGTACCATCTACGATAAACCAGGTCCAGAAATACGCTAATGCTACAAACAGGACAGGCAAAAGCCATTTGCCCCATTTTACCCTTAATGTATGGCAAAAACTGTTGACAATGACAAAAAGTATCACTCCCTGGGATATCGTGGCCAGTAAATCGATCAACCGAAACAAAATCATCACAGCATATCCCCCCAGAAGTCTGCCAGTTTTGCCATAAACTCCTTCCGCTTCGGTTGGCTGATCGGCACCCTCTCCCCGGTTGTCAGAACCGCCTCCAGATTTTCCACGCTTTTTACATATGCCAGATTGACAATAAAACTGGCATGGCAACGGGCAAACTGCCGCTGTGACTCCAAAAGAGAAGCGATTTCTTTCATATTCTTGTAGATCACCTGTTGCTGGTCCTCAAAGTGCAGAAGCACATTCCTCTTGTCCGTCTCTGCATAGCGGAGATTTTTATAAAGGACCTTATACTTTCCGGTATCATTTGCGAAGCTGAGATAAGGCTCTTCCCTGCCCTGGTAGCGCTGGAAAAACCGGTCCAGTTCCATTTTGAGCCTGCCGTATTTCATCGGTTTGAGCAGATAATTGACCGCGCCATACTCATAGCCTTTCCACACATACTGGGAAAGCGAAGTCAGAAAGAATATGCCCACTGTTCCGTCTATCTTGCGAATCTCCTCCGCTGTTTCCAGTCCGCTCAGCTTTTCCATTTTAATATCCATAAAAATCAGGTCAAAATCCGGTTGATAATTCGCAAGTAGTTCCGATCCATCGTGATAGGAAAAGATGCAGAACTCCCTGCCGGTTTCAGCCGCATAACGGCTCAGAAGTTCTTTCAGTTCGATGATAAAGTTGTTTTCATCATCACAAATTACAATGTTAAGCATTACAAAACCTCTTGGATACAAACTTATCAGAAAACCAATCAGGGGAAATTTCTGACTTATATATTATATAAAAAGGGGATATGAAAATCAATCCCGTTGACTGTATGGATGTTGACCGTATAACTTCCTTTTGTGACGGATATTGGCCTGTCGGATAAAGCATTAAAATTATCCTCACTTACGATTATGCACAACCCCCAACCAACGCTTTCTATAATCTACCATAAGAAATTATATACTAATTACTCATTGTGGCTTCTTAAAAAACAGGACGCACCCTGTCATGGATACGTCCTTTAATGTCATTTTTACTTAACACTGATTTATCAAGCCATAATTTGATTGACAGGCATCGTTTGAACGGAAGCATAAAAATGCAGGCAAGTTACCGATTAGTAATCCTGTCATTTGCTGTTGTTTCTATGAGCACTATCACTACCATAACCACAACAGCTGTAAGACGTATCCAAAACCA
>CAMMBV010000064.1 GCA_946494335.1 uncultured Ruminococcus sp.
GGTTTTATAAGGCCTGCAAGCTATTTTTCTATTATGTAACTGTCAAACACCCGAGATAAAATCAAAGGGCAGAATTGTAAAGTGAAAATAAATATAGTATAATAGGTAAGAATTACAGCAAAGGGAGGTGCCTGATGATGAAAAGAACATGGAAGCTGTTCGCGTCGGTTTTATTGTGTCTGTGGATTTTATGCGGCTGCCGCAGTTTATTTCCGCTGAATGATGAGCCTGTCGTGACAAATTCCGCCTCCGAAGAAAAGGAAGAAGATAACGTAATTCCAGAAGAAAATGTGGTGAATCCGGTGGAAGTTCCGGAAGGTGTCGCCATGTACTGCAGTTCGCCTGTCAACGTGAGAACGCTGCCCGGCATGGACGGAGAAGTGATCGGCTCGCTGGAAAGCGGACAGGAGGTTGCAGTGACAGGTAAGGAAGGCGGCTGGTACGAGATTACTTTTGAGGGCAAAAAGGCCTATGTATATAAAGATTATCTGACCGATGATTCACCGGAAGAAGAATGAGAGGGAAACTATGTTAGAAAACAAAGTAGCACTGGTAACGGGAGCAAGCAGAGGTATTGGCCGCGCCATAGCGAAAAAGCTGGCGTCTCAGGGAGCGTATGTGATTGTAAATTACATTCATTCGGCCGACAAAGCGCAGGAAGTGGTACGTGATATTACGGCAGCGGGAGGAAAAGCAGAAAGCTGCTGCTGTGATGTATCTGATTTTCAGGCGGTGGGCAAGATGATAGAAGAGCTGCTTGCAAAACATGGTCATATTGATATTCTCGTCAATAACGCGGGGATGACCAAAGATCAGTTTATCGGAAAAATCAGTGAGGAAGCCTATGATGAGGTGATGGACGGCAACTGTAAGAGCTGTTTTAACACCATGCACCATCTGGCGCCTCATTTTCTGGAGAGAGAAAGCGGCCGCGTGATCAACATGAGCTCCACATCCGGCGTACTGGGCAATGTGGCGCAGGCCAGTTATGCAGCCTCAAAGGCCGCTGTTATCGGTCTTACCAAGACCATGGCAAGAGAATGGGCGGGCCGCGGGATTACTGTCAATGCCATCGCACCCGGATTTATCAGAACGGATATGACGGAGGTGCTCGCTGATAAGATCAAAGAAAAAACCATTGCCAGAATTCCCATGCAGCGGATGGGAGATCCGGAAGATGTGGCGGCGCTGGCATCATTTTTTGCATCGGAAGAAGCGGGGTATATTACAGGACAGATAGTCTGCGTGGACGGCGGAATGGCGATCTGATTGAAATTAAAGCAGGAGGGAAAAGTTTATGGTAAGAAAACCGGAAGTAAAAACAGTGGAGGGTTTAAGAGGCGGCAAGGGAAGCGTGGAGTTTCATTATATTGTTTCAGAGGAAGAATTAAACGGCCATGGTACGATGTATGCCATGCTGCGGATTCTGCCTCACAGCAGTATTGGCCGCCATCAGCATGTGGGCAATACGGAGCCATATTATATATTGAAGGGACACGGTATTTTTGAAGACAATGACGGAACCAGGACAGAAGTAGGGCCGGGAGATGTGTGTGTGATTCAGTTCAATGAATCCCATGCCATTGAAAATCCCACAGATGAAAATCTGGATCTGATGGCTTTGATTTATTTTGAATAGTTAATGAGAAAACTTTACATGAATTTTACAGGAAAAAGATGATGAATTTTACCTGTACTATATACAATAGAAACAACAGGAGATACGTATGGATTTATTCGATGTGTTGACGATGCTGGGCGGTCTGGCTATGTTCCTCTACGGAATGTCTGTGATGGGGGACAGTCTGGCAAAGCTGTCCGGCGGAAGACTGGAAAAGACACTGGAAAAACTTACATCCAATCCTATGATAGCTGTACTTCTGGGAGCCGGTGTCACGGCGGTTATCCAGTCCTCATCAGCGACCACCGTTATGGTTGTGGGATTTGTAAATTCCGGCATTATGAAGCTGTCTCAGGCTGTGGGAATCATTATGGGAGCCAATATCGGAACCACAGTGACTTCCTGGATTTTAAGCCTTTCCGGAATTGAAGGCGGAAACATGGTGACGCAGCTTTTAAAGCCTTCATCCTTTGCACCGGTTCTGGCAGTGATCGGCGTTGTCATGATGATGTTTTCCAAAAATCAGAAGAAGAAAAATATCGCCGTGATTTTACTGGGATTTACGGTTCTGATGTTCGGAATGGATACTATGAGCAATGCAGTAAAACCTCTGGCGGATGTTCCTGAATTTACAGGAATTCTCACCATGTTTTCCAATCCGCTGCTGGGAGTTCTGGCAGGGGCGCTGCTGACTGCGGTGATTCAAAGCTCTTCGGCGTCCATAGGTATTCTGCAGGCGCTGTGTGCCACTGGTTCTGTGACCTATGGTTCTGCGGTTCCCATTATCATGGGGCAGAATATCGGAACCTGTGTCACCGCCATGATATCCAGTATCGGCGCCAGCAAAAATGCCAGAAGGGCTGCGCTGGTACACCTTTATTTTAACCTGATTGGCACGGCTGTTTTCATGATCGTGTTTTACATTGGCAACGCACTTTTACATTTCTCGTTTTTGCAGAATGCGGCCAATGCGGCGGGAATTGCTGTTGTGCACAGCATTTTTAATATTTTTGCCACGGCAGTGCTGCTGCCTTTTTCCAGATTTCTGGAGAAACTGGCATATCTCACTGTCAGGGAAGACGAAAAGCAGGAGATGTCTGCAGATGAGAGCAGCGATCTTCTGCATCTGGATGCCCGTTTTCTGGAACAGCCCGGTTTTGCCATGATTCAGTGCAAAAGAGTTGCCGTGCATATGGCCCAGATGGCGCAGAAAGCGTTGGAGACTGCGCTGGGACTGATGGAGGATTACCGGGAAGAAGGAGCAAAGGAAGTGCTGGTTCTGGAAGATCAGGTGGATCATTATGAGGATCAGCTGGGAACGTACCTGGTGAAGTTAAGCGGAAAAGATTTGTCGGTGAAAGACAGTCATACCTTATCCATGCTGCTGCACAGTATCGGGGATTTTGAACGCATCTCCGACCATGCGGTGAATATTATGGAGGGCGCGCAGAAAATGCATAAAAAGCAGCTGGCATTTTCCAATAAGGCGTCCAAAGAGTTGAAAGTATATACAGGGGCTGTGCGGGAAATTGTAAATACTGCGGTGGAGGTATTTCAAAATGAAGACGGTCATCTTGCAGAGTATATTGAACCGCTGGAGGAAGTGATAGACGGACTTCAGGAAGAACTGAAAAAGCGCCATGTAAAAAGACTGAGAAACGGCAAGTGTACCATTGAACTGGGCGTTATTCTTTCTGATTTTATTACCAACTTCGAAAGAGTAGCCGATCACTGTTCCAATGTGGCAGTCTGTCTTATACAGATACAGGCAGGGGGATATGATACCCATGAGTATCTGAATCTTCTGAGGCAGTCGGAAGACGAGGATTACAAAGAAAACGTGATAAAATACGCACAGAAATATACACTGCCCTGACAACGGCTTTACAGCGGCAGAAAGAATAATACCGGAGGTTGAAAATGGCGGCGATCTATGTTGTGGAAGATGATCAGAATATCAGAGAGATTGAAAGTTTTGCGTTGAAAAATGTGGGATATGAGGTGGAAGATTTTGACTGTGCAAAATCTTTTTATGAACGTCTGCAGCACAGAACGCCCATGCTGATACTGCTGGATATTATGCTGCCCGATGAAGACGGGCTGACGATTTTAAAGACGCTGCGCTCCCGGTCAGAGACAAGAAAAGTTCCGATCATTATGGTGACAGCCAAGACCACTGAGATCGACAAGGTGAAGGGGCTGGATATGGGTGCGGATGATTATATGACAAAGCCTTTCGGGGTGATGGAACTGATATCCAGAGTAAAGGCATTGCTGCGCAGAAGCACTGATGGGGGAGAGGAAAAGTCTCTCTCTATGGGAGATCTTGTCCTGGATAATGAAAAACGGATGGTTTATATTGGCAAAGAGCAGGTTGATCTGACTTTCAAAGAATATGAGCTGCTGAAATTGCTGATGCGAAATGCAGGGATTGTAACGCCCAGAGACACCATCCTGGATCGTGTCTGGGGTACGGACTTCGAGGGAGAATCCAGGACGCTGGACATGCATATAAAAACTCTGCGGCAGAAGCTGAAAAGTGACGGGAAATTTATAAAAACGGTGAGAAACGTGGGCTATATTATGAGCAGCGATTAGGGGGAAGCCTGTGAAAAAGAGAATACACAGTGAATTTATGGGCATAGCAGCGGTGGCAATTATTGCAACGCTGCTGCTGTCTGTATGGGTTTTTTATGATCTGTTTCAGGATCAGGTGCTGGATGATCTGAAAACATATGCAGATGTGATAAAAGGTACGGTCAGCCAGGAAGAGCTGTCTGAAAACAGCAGCTTTTATGAAGAGGCGGATATTCGTTTTACGCTTATTCAGGCGGATGGCTCTGTGATTTATGACAGCAAGGCAGATTCTGACGCGATGGAGAATCACGCAGAACGGCCCGAGATTGCACAGGCCATGGAAAAGGGAAGTGCAGAAGCGATCCGTAAATCAGAGACCATGGATAGAAGTACATTTTATTATGCTTTGAAACTGGATGACGGAAGGATATTGAGAGTATCAAAAGAGGCAGGCAGTATCTTAAGTATACTCAAAAGCGCTCTTCCTGTGATTGGTGTGATTGCGCTTTTGATCTTTGGCGTCTGCGTGGTGTTGGCCAGGATTCTTACAAGAAGCTTTTTGTATCCCATAGAGCAAATGGCCGGAGATATGGAAAACATCCTGGATATAGAAACGTATCCGGAGCTGATGCCATTTATCACCATGATACACAGCCAGCATCAGGATATCATGGAAAATGCCAAGATGCGCCAGGAATTTACGGCTAATGTATCCCACGAGCTGAAGACGCCTCTGACTGCTATCTCCGGCTATTCGGAACTGATTAAAACGGGGATGGCTTCAGATGAGGATGTCAGAAGATTTGCGGGAGAAATCCATAAAAACTCCAGCCGTCTGCTGACTCTGATTAATGATATTATACGTCTGTCACAGCTGGACGCGGAAAGTATGGATGTGGCATATACAAAGCTGAATCTTTACCAGATGGCGGAAGCCTGCGTGGATATGCTGCAGATCACAGCGGAAAAGCACGATGTAATGCTGCGGCTGGAGGGCGGGCCCTGTACAATCTGCGCCAACCGGCAGATGATCGACGAGCTGATTTACAATCTATGTGACAACGCCATCCGGTATAATAATCCGGGCGGAAGTGTCATTGTCAAAGTTTATATGGAAAAGGAAGAAACCGTTCTGTCCGTGTGGGACACGGGGATTGGGATTCCGAAGGTTTATCAGAAACGTATATTTGAACGGTTTTACCGGGTGGACAAAAGCCGTTCCAAATCTACCGGCGGTACCGGACTGGGCCTTGCCATTGTGAAGCACATTGTATCACAGCATCATGCCCGTCTGGAGTTGGAAAGTGAAGAAGGAATCGGAACAAAAATCTGTGTCTACTTTCCAAAAGACAGCAAAATGGAATAATAGAAAAGGACATTGAGGAAGAAGTTTTCATCCCCAATGTCCCTTTTTTAATGGAAAGAGCTGTATACGCTTCCGCGTTCCAGCTTAACGTTGGAAGCCTTGGCCAGATTTCCCACCGTTACCAGGTCATATCCCATGGATTTCAGTGCGGGAATCAGCACCTCTGCTGCTTCCACGGATGTTTCGTGTATATCATGCATCAGAACGATATCGCCGCCCTGCAGATTGTTGAGTACGGATTCCACCGTGGCCTGTACATTTTTGGTTTCCCAGTCTCTGGTGTCAATGGACCAGAGTACCAGAGGCTGATTGATCAGCCGGGCTGTTTCTTCCGTATAATTGCCTCCCGGAGGGCGCACCAGCCAGGAACTGCGTCCGACTGTGGATTTTACCCGTTTGTTGGTGGAAGTAATCTGATTTTTCAGCTCCTTTTCATTTAGACTGGTCAGGTTGGTGTGATCATAGGAATGATTGCCGATCTGACAGCCCATACGGTACATGCGTGAAAGCGTGTCCGGATATTTGCTGACCTGTTGCCCCAGCACAAAAAATGTGGCTTTGGCATCGTTATCTTCCAGGCAGTCCAGCAGACGGTCAGTATATGCGCCGGGGCCGTCATCAAAGGTGAGAGCGATTTTCGTGCCCTTTTTCACTTTTCCGGCATCGGGATTTTCCCGTCCTTTCTCATCAAAGAAATGTACTTTCCGGCCTTCCACCAGCCATCCCGTATACATTTTGCCGTCGCTGTTCAGGTAATATGTACCGTCGTCCAGTGTAAGCCAGCCAGTCTGCATGGAACCCTGGGTATCGAAATAATACCAGGCGTTTCCGTCCTGCAGCCAGCCGATATGCATGGAACCTGCTTCGTCGAAATAGTAATTCTTATTGTCCACGGTCTGCCATCCGCTGACAGCCGCGCCGTCCTTTCCAAGATAATACCAGGCGTTTCCGTCCTGCAGCCAGCCAGTCTGCATAACGCCTTTTTCATCCATAAAATAATATTTCCCTGCCTCTACCAGCCATCCGGTATGAGGCTCTCCCTCCTCATTTATGTAATAATAGGTATCGTTGTCCTGCACCCATCCGGTGGAAAGAGAACCGTCTTCTTCAAAATGGTACTTTGTCTGGCTGATGGTCTGCCAGCCGGTGACCATGGCGCCGTCTTCTCCCAGATAATACCGTTTCTTTCCGTCCTGCAGCCAGCCAGTCTCTTTTTCACCGGCAAAATCCAGATAATACCATTTGTTTTCCTGCTGAATCCATCCGGTAGTCATATAGCCCTTTTCATCAAAATAGTAATCTTTTCCGTCAATGGACTGCCACTGTTTCTTAATGACCTGCCCATCACTGTCGGTATACTGCCATCCCTTATCATCAACATTCCAGTGTCCTTTCGGCTGCCGGACAGTTCCGGAAGGCTCAGGCTCCCACCTGGCAAGGGCGATCTCCTCCTGAACGTAGGAAAGAACCGGCTGTCCGAAGACAATGGCTGCCGCCACGGCCAGAATACCCAAAATCAATAGAAATGTTTTTAAACCTTTCATCTGAATGTTTTCCCCGTATGTTTTTTGCAAATCTCTCTGTGTCTATTAACATAATAAGGGGAGAGGGAGAATTTTGCAAGAAAAATGATTGTTCTTAATGAGGTGCCTTCCCTGTGCATGTTCACCTTTTGACGTTTCTGTGATACAATAAATACCGCACAGGAGGAGTTTATGGAAGAAACGATTCGTTTAAATAAATATTTAAGCAGCGCCGGCGTCTGTTCCAGAAGAGAAGCAGACCGTCTTATTGAGGCCGGCCAGGTGACAGTAGACGGGAAAAAGGCTGAAACAGGCATGAAGATTTCGTCGGAATCTGTCGTCTGTATTGGCGGGAAAAGGATACAGGCTGAGGAAAAAAAAGTACTGCTTTTAATGAACAAGCCCAGAGGGATTATCTGTACGGCCCAGGAAAAAGAGAAACCAAATATTGTGGAGTATCTGAATTATCCCGTGAGGATTTATCCGGTGGGAAGACTGGATAAAGAATCGGAGGGATTGATTTTGCTGACCAATCAGGGGGAACTGGTGAATCGGATCATGCGGGCCGGCAATTTTCACGAAAAGGAGTATATCGTACAGGTGGACCGTCCGGTAAGCAGGGAATTTATCCGCCGGATGGCAGCGGGTGTTCCCATTCTGGATACGGTGACCAGACCCTGCCCGGTGAAACGGCTGTCGGAAGACACCTTTCGTATTATTCTGACCCAGGGACTGAACCGGCAGATCCGGCGTATGTGTGAATATCTGGGATATGAAGTGGTGAGACTGAAAAGAATACGGATCATGAATCTGACGCTGAACGGATTGAAAACAGGGGAATATCGGGAGATTACCAGGAAAGAATTAAAAGAGCTGGAAGAATTACTGAAGGATTCAGATTCCAGACCATGGAAGGAGAAAAGATGAATCGGCAGGAACGGATGAAAGAACTGATCAGGCAGCTGAACGAAGCGTCAAAGGCATACTATCAGGAAGACAGGGAAGAGATGAGCAATCTGGAGTATGACAGGCTGTATGATGAGCTGAAAAGTCTGGAGGAGGAAACGCAGGTGGTTCTGGCAGGCAGTCCCACTCTTTCGGTGGGCTATGAAGCGGTGGACGAACTGCCAAAGGAAACACACGAACGCCCCATGCTGTCTCTGGACAAAACAAAGGATAAGGAAGCGCTGAAAAGCTTTATCGGCAGCCAGAAGACGCTGCTGTCCTGGAAACTGGACGGCCTTACGGTGGTTCTCACTTATCAGGGGGGGGAGCTCTCAAAAGCAGTGACCAGGGGAAATGGGGTTGTGGGAGAGGTGGTGACCAACAATGCCCGCGTTTTTGTCAATCTTCCTCTGAAAATTCCCTATGAGGGAGAGCTGATTTTAAGAGGAGAGGCGCTGATTACCTATTCTGATTTTGAGGAGATTAACCGGACCATACCGGAGGCGGAAGCCAGATACAAAAATCCCAGAAACCTGTGCAGCGGTTCTGTCCGTCAGCTGGACAACCGAATCACAGCCCGGCGAAAGGTAAGATTTTATGCCTTCGGTCTTGTGCGGGCCGAAGGGGTGGATTTCAAAAATTCACGGGAGAATCAGATGGAATGGCTGAAGCTTCAGGGATTTGAGACAGTGCCGTACCATATGGTGACGGCGGACGATGTTGACCGGGAAATTGCCTGGTTTGAACAGCAGATTGTGAAAAATGATTTCCCCTCCGACGGCCTGGTGGCGCTGTATGACGATATTGCCTACGGCGAATCTCTGGGGAGCACATCCAAATTTCCCAGAAATGCTTATGCTTTTAAATGGGCGGATGAGACGCGGCAGACTAAACTGATCAGGATCGAATGGAGCCCCTCAAGGACAGGGCTGATCAATCCCATCGCTGTCTTTGAACCGGTGGAACTGGAGGGAACCACGGTAAGCAGAGCCAGCGTTCATAATATCAGCATTTTAAAGGAGCTGGAACTGGGAGAGGGGGACGAAATTTCCGTCTATAAAGCCAATATGATTATACCGCAGATTTCAGAAAATCTGACGAGAAGCGGGTTTAAAACTTTGCCCAGCTACTGTCCTGCCTGCGGCGGGGAGACAAAAATTCAAAAGGACCGGGAGGTGGAGGCGCTTTTCTGCGCCAATCCGGAATGTCCTGCCAAAGCTATAAAATCCTTTACACTGTTTGTAAGCCGGGACGCTCTGAATATCGACGGATTATCGGAGGCCACGCTGGAAAAATGGATCGGCAGAGGATTTTTAAAAGATTTCGGCGATATTTTTGAGTTGGAGCGTTACCGGGAAGAAATTGTGGCCATGGAAGGCTTTGGGGAAAAGTCTTATGAGAATATTATGGGTAGTATTGACAAAGCCCGCGTAACCACGCTTCCACGCCTTATTTACGGGCTGGGCATTCCCAATGTGGGAGCCGCCAACGCAAAACTGATCTGCAGTCATTTTGCATACGATCTTGACCGGCTTATGGAAGCGCCCAAAGAGGAGCTGTGTGAGATAGACGGTGTGGGCGAGGTGATTGCCCAGACCTTTACGGAATATTTTCAAAAGGACAGAAACCGGGAAGTTGTAGAGCATCTGAAAAAACATCTGCAGCTGGAAAAGCCGGAGAAAAAGACGGAACAGATACTGGAAGGGAAGACTTTTGTCATTACAGGCAGTGTTTCTCATTATGAAAACCGCAGTCAGCTGAAAGCAGAAATTGAAAAATACGGGGGCAAGGTGACGGGCAGCGTTTCATCCAGGACAGATTATCTGATTAATAATGATAAAACTTCTGCTTCGTCGAAAAATAAGAAGGCGGCACAGCTGGGAGTAAGCGTAATATCCGAGACGGATTTTCTGGAAATGTTGGGGAGGGCAGATTGACAATTACTGATATATTCAGTAAAATGGCTTTTAACGCAGGTAAGACAGGATTTGACGAAAAAGAGGGATGACAGTGAACGACGAGACAAATACAATGGAAAAAAGATTGTCGGTAGAAAAAGGAAAACAGGGAATTCTGAAAGTGATTTTCGGACGGTCGACCATACTGGTTGCGCTGCTGCTGATACAGCTTCTGGTGCTGTTCGCTCTGTTTTCCGTACTGGCTCAGTATATTGATATTATATACATCTATGTAATCTACCAGATATTCATGGCTTTTCTCGTGCTGTATATTGTGAATCAGACTGTCAATCCTGCTTTTAAAATGGCCTGGATTCTTCCGGTGTTTATTTTTCCGGTTTTCGGCGCGCTCTTTTACGTATTTGTAAAAGTACAGCCTTTGAGCAGTCTGCTCAACCGCAGACTTTTGAAACTGGAGGAGGAGACAAGACCCTATGCGATACAGGAGGAGCCGGTGATGGAGAAACTTCGTCAGGAGCATCCTCATGCTGCCGGGACGGCCGAATATCTGCTGCGCAAGGAATGGTACCCTGTCTATGAAAATACCACGGTAAAATACCTGCCTCTGGGAGAAGATAAATTTGAAGAGCTGAAAATACAGCTTGGCAAGGCGAAACACTTTATTTTCCTGGAATACTTCATCATTGAAGAGGGAGAAATGTGGAACACGGTGCTGAATATTCTGAAGAAAAAGGCAGAGGAAGGCGTGGAGGTCAGGCTGATGTATGACGGAACCAATACGCTCTCCAAGCTTCCGCCCGGTTATCCCAGGCAGATGGAAGAGTTTGGCATCCAATGCAAAGTTTTTGCTCCCATCCGGCCCTTTCTCTCTACTTCCCAGAATAACCGGGATCACAGGAAAATCCTGGTGATTGACGGCATTACGGCATTTACCGGCGGCATTAATCTGGCGGATGAATATATCAATAAAAAAGTCAGATTCGGACACTGGAAAGATACCAGCATTATGGTGCAGGGGGATGCGGTAAAGAGCTTTACTCTTATGTTTCTTCGAATGTGGGACATTGACAAAAAAGGAGACGACTATTCCCGTTATCTGGAAGTGCCCAGATTTATGGCGGCATACAAAGCGCCGGGATTTGTGGCGCCTTATGCGGACAGCCCTCTGGACAATGAACAGGTGGGAGAACAGGTCTATCTGAATCTGCTTTACACGGCAAAAAAATATGTTCATATCATGACACCCTATCTGATACTGGATCAGGAAATGACGGTGGCGCTGCAGTTCGCCGCCAAACGCGGCGTGGATGTGGAGATCATAATGCCCCACATTCCGGATAAATGGTATGCCTTTGCTTTGGCAAAGACTTATTATCCGGAGCTGATAAAAGCAGGCGTTAAAATTTTTGAGTACACACCGGGATTTGTTCATGCAAAAAGCTTTGTGGTGGATGATGAACAGGCGGTTGTGGGTACCATCAATCTGGATTTTCGCAGCCTTTACCTGCATTTTGAATGCGCGGCATTCATGTGTCAGGTTCCCTGCATCCGGGATATTGAAGAAGATTTCCAGAATACCCTGGAAAAAAGCCAGGAAATTACCATGGAAGAGGTCAGAAGGGAAAAGCTGATCATGAAAGCGGCGGGGAGACTCCTCCGCCTCGTAGCCCCGCTGATGTGATGATACCAGGCCCGAAAAGTCTGCCTTTCATGCGTGCATGAAGAAGGCAGACCTTGCGGGCCGCCCCGGCAGGAGGCGAAGCGGGGAAGGGGCCCCGCGGGAGCCGAGTGGAGGGAGGATTGCGAGAGTCCGAAGGAGGGAGCAATCCGTGGTAT
>CAMMBV010000065.1 GCA_946494335.1 uncultured Ruminococcus sp.
TTCTTTTTCCTCATGGATATAAGCATCACGGCGGTTCCCTTCCCGCTTCTTAAAAGGAAAACCATTGAGTTCTTCCAGTTTTTCAGCAACAGATTCTTTGGCATCTGCCAGGGAAAAGAACGTTTCATTCCGCAGCGCTGCCAGAATCCATGTAGAGGCATAAGAGACACTGCCCTCAGCATGGCTCTTGTCCTGTGGACGGCGTACACGCGCGGGAACGACGGCAGTGCCATAGTGGTCAGCAAGTTCCGAATAACTGCGATTCAGGATTGTTTCCAGGCGTGTGTTTTTCAACACACCGGTACGGAGATTGTCCGGGATCGTCAGTCTGGGAACGCCTCCGAAGTACTCATAGGCATGTACATGACAGAGCAGCCAGTTTTCAGACTTCATATCACTGCAGAGTTCCGCGTAAACATAGCAGCTGCATGGAAGAACTCCCACAAACAGGTATGCCGGAACTGTTTCTCCCGTGATAGGATCTTTAATTGGCAATGTTCCGCCAGCCCAGTCCACTTCCATGGTGTCTCCGGGTTTATGCTGGATCCTCATCGTGGCTCTGGATTTTTTTACCCATGCCCGATAGATATCACAGAACTGAGTATACTGGTATGGAACACGCCTGGCATTTGAACATTTGACCTGATATTCTTTCCAGAGCAGTGTCAGGTTCACTCCTTTTTTAGCCAGTTCCTGATGGATCCATGTACAGTCCGGCTCCAGATAAACTTTTGCTTTTTCCTGTCGTTCCGGATAGAGCAGAGCATAAAGCTGTGGATTGGTCACCTCTCTTACAGTGTTGCGGGAGCTGTGCAGCGATCCGGCGATCTGTGTGATGTTGTGTCCAAGGCTATGAAGCCTGAGGATTTCGCGATAATCTACCATGACCATCGTCCTCCTTAAATGTGATAGTCACACGAATGTGTGCCAAATCCATTATAAGAATGACGTTGGTTACATGCTATCTCTCTCCGAGATCAGTGATCTAAATCTCCGTGAAGGATGATCAAATCGACCGTGAGAGATGATCAGTTTATTCGTAATATACAGCCTGCTTTTTCCGGCACTTATCGCCGCACAACTCATACCGCTGGCTTTTTGCAAGGAAGATACGCCCGCAGACTTTACATTTTCGGAAGCACAGCCCCCAATCGTTCAGCCGGTTCAGGTAATAGGTTATCAACGGATAGAGGGAAGCATAGGCGCTGACGCTCTCCGTCATGCGTTTATTGTCCGGGAACCAGAGGTCGAGCCGGGTATCTTCGGACGGCACCGAGCCGAACACCCGGCTGGTAATGGAAAAAGGGCTGCGGCCTGCCCGTGTCGCTGTCAAATTGCAGCGGGCTTCTCTGCTGGAATGCCATTGTGCAATCAGCGGACTCCAACAGACGGTTTTGCGGAGCAAAACGGACGCGATGCGGAGCGAGCGGACTAAACTCAACTATTGAAATCTGCTGATACCTTATAATGATTGAGGCCATTGAAAAATGGTACGAATCATTTAAGGAGGATGCCTTATGTTAGATTACAAGAGCATCATTATCAAAAGGTACGCACTGGGCCTGAGCTACAAACAGTTGGCTGAAGAATTCAGTGCAAGCAAATCCGGGATCAACGACTTCATCCGCGCCTTTGAAAGGTGTGAGAAGCTGTCGTATCCGCTTCCGGAGGGAATTACGAATTATGCGATCTATGAGCTGGTATACGGCCATGAGCCGGGAACCAACCGACGCAATGACGGTTATGAACAGCCTGATTTTCCATCCGTTTTTAAACAGATGAATGAGCGGAAGAACATGACGCTTGTTTACCTGTGGAGCCGCTACCAGAAAGACTGTATCGCAAAATCCGCAAGGCCCTATCAGTACCGTCAGTTCTGTGAACTGTATGCCCGTTGGTGCAGAGAGAACTGTGAAACATTGCATATCCAGGCCGTAATAGGCCAGAAGATGGAGGTTGATTTCGCAGGCAAAACATTTGAGCTGATTGACAAACTCACTGGCGAGAACACGACCATTGTTGTATTCGTAGCGGTTCTGCCCTATTCGCAATACATCTATGCAGAAGGAATGATCTCTTCCTGCGAACCGCAGTGGATCGAGGTGAATAACCACGCTCTTGCCTATTTCGGCGGCGTTCCCACGATCGTTGTTTGTGATAACTGCAAACAGGCAGTGAACGCCAATAAAGACTGGATTGATCCGGACCTGAATAAAGACTATGCTGCATGGGCTGATCATAATCACACTGTGATCCTGCCTGCCAAGGTCCGCAAGCCAAAATGGAAAAGCAGTGTGGAAAACGCTGTTGGTATCCTTGAAAAAGGCTTTTTCCACGATTTAGAAGAAAACCGCTACTTTTCCCTGGAGCAGTTCAACAGGGATCTCTGGGCAAAACTGGACGCTTTGAACCATGAAAACTTCAAAAAGAAGGATTACAGCAGATACGACCAATGGCTGGAAGAACGCAGCGAGCTGCTTCCACTTCCGGCTGCACCCTACGAATACATGGAAAGACGGACTGCAAAAGTATCTGCTGATTTCCATGTTCGCTTCGATAATGCTTATTACAGTGTGGATAAATCGTATCTGCACAAAAGTGTTTTGATTGCTGCCTCCGCGACAGCCGTCAATATCTATTCCATGAAAGGCGAACTCATCGTCAGCTGGCGAAGGGCATCCCGCAGGGGAGAATGGCTGACAGATCCTGCACATCTGCCCGAAAGCTATAAACAGATGTCAGAATGGAATGCCACATACTTTACCAGGAAAGCCATGACAGTGGGGCCGAATACGGTCAAAGTCATAGAACACATCCTGCGAAGCCGGGAGCATGAAGTTCAAACATATCGCCTGTGCATAGGCATTCTGGGCTACACAAAGAAGTACAGCAAGCTGGCTCTGGAAGACTGCTGCAAACTGGCAATTGATACGAACCATATCTCGTACTCCTTTATTAAAAATTCAATCGCCGCTGTCGCTGAGGAAATCGGGAGTGCGGGGTTTAATACGAAACTCAATGAAGAACGTAACAAAGGAGCTTTTGTCATGAGCCCGCATGCCGGAGATATTGACCGGCTTCTTTCCAAGAGCAGCAAACTTGCCGGGGAGGTGCGCAATGAAGAAGCTTGACCGGATCAATGAACTTGTAGATGAGCTCAACGAACTGAAGCTTGGGTGTATGGCCGCTTCGCTTGATTCGCTGTATCACTCAAAATCCTTTGATGAGCTGGATGCCGTATCGCTGCTTGAACAGGTGATCGGACCGGAATACCAGAATAAAACATCGCAGAGGTTTCAGAACCGGCTGAAACGGGCGCATCTTTCAGGCGGGCCTCAGTCATTGGATAAATGCAAAGATTCTGTGGAACGAGTCTGCCTTCCGATATCAACGCTACGCTGTCATCGTTGGATTTTATCCGTGAAGGTCTCAATGTCTGTATTCTCGGCCCTTCCGACAGTGGAAAATCATATCTGGCCAAAGCACTGGGAATACAGGCCTGCCTGAACTACCGGGCAATGTATCATCACTGTGAAGAATTCCTTGAAACAATGGTTGCTCTTAAGCAGGCGGACTACGCGAAATATCAGAAAAAGGTACGATTTTACTTAAAGCTGGACCTGCTGATACTGGACGATTTCCTGCTTCACACTATAACAGATGAACGCGAAATCAAAGTCCTTTTTGAAGTCATGGAAAAACGCAGTGAATTATCAAGGTGCACGATTGTATGCTCTCAAAGAGAGCCGAACAGTTGGGCATCGATGATCCTCAATGATGAAGTATCAGCCAATGCAATACTGAAACGGGCAACAAAGCACTATACCGTAGTGATCCAGCCCAGAAACTAATCCATAATAACAAGCGATTCAGGGCGTCCGTTATGATCCGCATAGCGTCCGCTCTGAAACGCATCGAAGTCCGCTGGGCTCCGCAGAATGCACGCAGAATTATGTATACAACGAACATCATAGAAGGACTGAACCGGCAATACAGAAAAGTGACAAAGACAAAGAGTGTGTTTCCGAGCGATACAGCTCTTGAGAAGATGCTGTTTCTTGCAAGCAGAAATGTAACAAAGAAATGGACACAGAGGTATCGGAACTGGGATCAGGTGCTAAATCAGCTGATTATTTTATACGATGAAAGGCTGACGGCATACCTGTAAAAGAAAAACAGGAGTGGAAATAAAAACCATTCCGCTCCTGTCTTTACCTTATCCCTTCGGCATTCATAGTATTCCCAGAAAATCCCAACTTATTCCTGAGGCCGGGTGTGGGCAGCGCCCACAAAAAAGGGATTACGGATGCCGCTATTTTTGATGCAAAAAATTTAAAATTCCTGTATAACATGAGTCAAATGGGCAATACTATAATCAGATAAGACATTCGACAGCAGAAAAACAGAAATTCGGACAGTACAATTCTACATATCTGTTTCTTATCAAAGAAGATTTTTCCCCATAGACACAGAAAATTTTACGCCCTCGAGTTAAACTATAGGCCTCTTTAAACTTTAAAAAATGGTCTAATAAACAATAGGTTTTAATATATCTGGGTAAATAAAATATCAATTATACTCATAAAATAGCATAATAATCACAATATCCGCGAACTCCATCTTCCCAGCATTTTTTCAACGAAGCTACTGATTGCTTTACATATTCATCATCTGAAGCAGCACATGGTCCAGTATATCCGTTCCCAGGATCCCAACTTTCCCATCGAAACTTTGTATTTTCAATTTCTTCAGCTCCCGTTATCGTCGAAATATATACATCGCCAGACCAGTCAACCCTCAATTGATGTGAAATACAATCATTTGCGTTAGCAAGCATATCTTTATATATAGCTTCAGTTATATTTTTTATATTGATTGTTTTACATTCGTTATAATTGAAGCATTGGTTAAGTCCCGGAGATGTTATATTACCTTTTGAGAAGAAAATTGGTACAGAACGTGTTGGCAAATCATTTTCAAAAGAAATTGTATACAAATAGCAATCACTTTTTTTCAAAAATACTCCGCTTACCATGTCTTCACCGGAACTTATCAATACAAGTTCAAAAGTTTTTTTGATTTGTTCATTTACAAATTCAATAGTTTGAGATCTGCGTTCAAATACTATGACGTATGTACCTTCGGATTCTAAGCGATACACTAGTTCTTCGTTATAGTGGCTGCCATCTTTTGAAAAGAAAATTATGCACTTTTTGCTTTTTCGCAAGATACTATCTTCTATTATACTCTGAAACTTTATCACAGAAAATTGTTTATAAAGAATATCTTTATCTATCTTTAACTCAGTTAACCTTTCAAATAAGTTATCTCCGTCAATTACAATATCAATCCCTTTTTGCAATCCTGAAATGTCATTTTCAATTAATTCCGATACTTCTTGTAGATTTTTTACCAGTAGGGATTTATATATAATATAAATACATTTTGCTTCAATTTTCCATTCCCATTTGTGATAGGTTTCTAGTAATTTACCTAATTCTATTCCATTTTCAAGAACTTCTTTACAGGCCAAATATGTTTTTTCATCAAGATATGGCAATAATTGCTCTAATTCAGCTAAAGATTTACTAACATCATGTAGATACGTTTCCGATGTATGATGTGTTTGAATTAATTGATTGGATGCTTCAAAAATTTTATGTATTGCATTTTTTAGTTCAATGATCCCCTTTTTTATATTTAACGGTATGACATATTGTGCATTGTCTGCAACAATTTCACGTTCTATTACATCCCATACTTCTTTCATATGCACTGAATCATAATGGGCACACCATGCAATTATATCTGAAATATCCCAGATATTACTTTCAGAACAGTCCAATGTGTTGTATTTAGTGAAATCTACAGTATAACTATTTTGCTTTGTCCCTAAAATAAAAAAATAAATTTCATTATAATCCTTATCAATATTATTGCGAATAATCGTATCTAATGAATCTAAAACTTTTTTGCTTGTTTTAGTGGAAGTAACTTGAACACCAATATGTCTTTCTTTATCCCCTAAATCAATTCCAGGGAATTTTTGAGTATCGGTATTTAGATTTACTAAATTCCATTTCATACATGTATTCAATAAATCTTTAATAAAATCTTCTGAAAAAACATTATCATCTAATAGATTATTTTCAGCCTTTGCTTCTATATCTTTAGCATAAATTGATAGTTCATGAACAATTCTATCATATATCTCTTTTTTCTTAATCATTTCGATCTCCTTGTTAAAAAATAATCATACAGCGATCTATATTTTCCAGATTAATTAACAATAAGTTATTTGAAGAAGAATTGACCTTACACGAACTCCAATTTGCGCTGGCCTGCTAATTTTCGTAACACCATTTTACCATTTTTGCAATTAACGTTTCAGGAAGTGGTTGGCTATATGGGAGATAAACCGCTGACTTTCTACATTTATATCCGTACAAGTCCAGCGAAAAGTGTTCTATTGCTTTTTCTCCAACATAAAGACTAGCATGATTCTTACAAGCTGAAAATTGCATAACAATCTTTTTTCGCCATATGTTGGCATACTCCATGCAATTCTCTGTTTTACATCGGGAATTACATCACGGATTATACGATGGAGTTTTTGAAAATAATTCTGTAATGGTTTCTCTTGTTGTAATATCCATTCTTCAATGGTTTTTGGAGTTTCTCCACAGTAATGAGACTGGTTGTTTCGTTTAAATTCTCTATTACATTTTGGACATATCCACATAATAGACTCTCCCATCGGTCAATTTCAATCTGGTTACAGATATTATAACTTCAATCTACATGGCAGACAACGAATATCAAATAAAGTTTCAAAAATTTTCTTCCCCACCCTATATTTCCCCTTCTGAAACATGCCATTAGTGAGAGGGCATGACGCAGAACCATTCTTTTTCTTTTCCCTTTCAATGAACCTTGACAACTTCATCAGCCTGTCCAGACGGATACCCGGTATGCGAGTGTGCCTTTTGCGTACCCTGCCGGAGAGAACGCTGCGGAAAAATGAACCGGAGCAGGAACGGGTCTGGAGGGAGAACAGGCGAAACGCTCAAAAAATATGCCAGTCTGCATTTGCAGGCTGGATAACAGCAGATACCATGCGGGGAGGTCTTTTAGGCTTCCCCGTATTCATGTGCTGTTATCGGGACAGCGCTAAGAAAACGAAAGGGGGATGGCGGCCATGAAAAGATAAAGCAACTGTGGGATCAGCAACAGCAGAGTAAAAGAAAGAGAGGTTTAACAGATGAAAGGAAAAGTAAAAAGAGTGCTTTCCGGGATTCTCTCGGTGCTGACAATCCTGACTTCTGTGATCCAGCCCATGACGGCTTATGCAGCGGAGCCGGCGGATGCCGGGTATGAAGCGCAATACCCGGCCCTGGATACTGTCCGGGATATGCTGGCGGACGGAGAGATTGTCACAGCAGAGGATTATGAAGTGGAAGCCGGGAGCGGTTTTGACGTGTCACTGGATTTTTCCGGTTTGGAGATCGACGATGAAAAAGTCCGTGTGACGTTCCATGAAGCAAAAAATGAAGCCGGGGTAGATTTTGATGGGAACCGGGCAGACACCTACAAAGCCGTGTACTTTGTGGAGCCGGTCAGTGGGAATCCGTCTTACCATGTGTGCCGTAGCATCCTTGTGAAAGAACCGGCAGCGGAAACACAGTCTGAAAAGAGTACAGAGACTTCCGAACCCGGCGGTGAGAGTGAAGAAACAGAAAGCGAGGATGAGGAAGCAGGGCAACAGCCGCAGACAGAGCAGGAAACCGGATCAGAACTGGAAACCGGGGCAGAACCGGAAACGGAAGTAACGGTTCCCGATGAGACAGAAATGCTCCCGGAGGAAGCTCTGTCTGCGGCGTTAGAGGAAGCGGAAGGGCAGGAAACCGTGGATGAAGAAAGCGGCCTGACCCTTGGAGACGTGCTGCTTCAGGCAGAGGAACAGGGGGCAGAAATCCAGGAACTGGAAAACGGGGAGAGCGCCAGTTTTACGGCAAAATCCCAGGTATCCCGTGCGGCAAGGGCGGCGCAGACGGTCACGATCACACGGGGAGATTATTATTACTATGCGGATTACGGCCTTGGCTCTTATCTGACAAGTCCCTTTACCGTGTCTTTTGGAAATGTGACGGCCACCGCATTTTGTATCCAGCCTTCCAAACCGGGGCCTGGAAGCGGAACATACCAGATCACAAAGCTGGCGGGAAGCCGGGAACTGGCGAAAGTATGTTACTACGGCACTTCCGCTTCCGGTTCCGCCTACTTTTTTGCGAAAAAACACACAGATTTTTCCACCGGGAAGCGGTTCATTGTGACCCATCTGGCGGCATCCTATGCCAACGGCAGCGAGGACGCTTTTTACGGAACCAACAGCACCGGGCAGTCCCTGGCCATGGAATTATACAATTATGCGGTCAGCCAGCCGGATATTCCCGACGTGGATATGTTCTTCTCCAATGCAAATGTGACCGCCTATGTGGACGGGAACCAGCAGAGGACGGAGGAAGTGACGTTCAAAGCGTCTAGTCAGCAGACCGTTACCATGAAATTACCGGACGGGGTAAAGCTGCATAATGTCAGCACCGGGAAAACTAGTGCGGCAGGGGCGGACGTGACCATTTCCGGGGGCACAAAGTTTTATCTGACGGCCCCGCTGACGCAGACGGCGGATGTGTCCGGTTCCTGGACGTCTAAGATGCAGGGAAGCATCACAAAGGATTATTCCGCTTATAAGATTACCACCGGCGGGGATGATCAGGATTTGGCCTTAGTGTTTGGTGAAGGCGTGGAAGATAAAAAATATGTGAGCTTCTCCGTGAAGTGGCTGGAACTGGCAAAGGTGGAAGTTGTGAAAGTGGATTCCGTCAAACAGGGTGCGAAGCTGTCCGGGGCGGTATTCGGCATTTACAGCGATAAAGACTGCACAAAGCTGATTACGAAGATGCCGGCCACGGACAAAAATGGTTCCTCCAAAGCGGAGATCATCAAAACACAGGATACGGTGTATCTGAAAGAGATCACGGCCCCCACGGGATACCGATTGAATACATCCGCTTATAACGTGAAGCTGGTGGCGAACCAGACCACTTCCGCCACGGTGCCAGACCAGGAACAGCTTGGGGAGCTGACCGTGTATAAGGAGGGGCAGGTGTTAGCCGGGGCGCAGGTATCCGCCGATGGCGTGTCCTTTACTTATGAGAACCGCCGCCAGGAAGGTGCGGTCTACAACGTCTACGCCGGGGCGGAAATCCGGACGGCTTACGGCGCAAAGGTTTATGACAAAGGGGATTTAGTGAAAGAAAACCTGGAGACAGATTCCAATGGGGCCGCAGTGCTGAAAAACCTGCATCTTGGTACTTACGTGATCAAAGAAGTGCAGGCCCCGGAGAACTTTTACAATGGGAAAGAGGAAAAGACCGTAACCCTGTCCTATGCGGGCCAGAACGTGGAGACGGTATTTTCAGAGTCCACCTTTACGAATGACCGCCAGAAGGCAGAAGTCCAGGTACTGAAAAAAGACAAGGATAAGGGAAACCCACTGGACGGCGGCATTTTTGGCTTATATTGATTTTGTCAAGATTGGTTGACACTTTTTCCTCAAGGATTTTGTATCTTATGCTGCTTCTTGAAGGGAATCATAGTATTGCTGTCGTTTTACCATTGGAGGAAGTCCTCCATTCGCTGAACAGATTCTCCGGTTATTCCAGTAGCTAATGAAATATCTCCAGATGAGTGTTTTTAGTTCTTCTGTAGTCATCTCCTCGGTATTATAGCGATCGTACAACAGCTCTGATTTCATTCTGCCCCACATACTTTCGCATCGGGCATTGTCGTGGCATCTCCCTCCTGCACTGTTCATGCTTTGCTGAATACCATATCTACAGATTGCTTCCCGGTAAATCTGACTGGTATACTGGCTCCCTCTGTCACTGTGGATGATTGCTCCACGGATATCTGGGTATGACTTTCTGGCATTTTCCAGTGTTTGTACACATAATGGGGCTTTCATGTTGGTATCCATCGCTAAACCGATCACACTGGAATCGAAGCAATCAAAAATAGCAGAAACATAAAGTTTCCCATTGCTGGTCTTGATCTCCGTTATGTCCGTTACGCATTTGGTCAGTGGTTTTTCTGCAGTGAAATCCCGTTTTAAAAGATCCTCTGACTTTCTGGCTTCCCTGTCTGCTTTTGTGGTCCCATTCGGCTTGCGTTTAGGATGATGGCTGATCCCGATCTCTTCCATGACTCGGTAAACCGTGCGTTCACAGGGAATATCAACGTTTTGAGGCTGTTTCAGGATTAACGCCTGGTACATCCGAACCCGCCCATAAGTATCATTACATTCGTCTTCTTCAACTATCTCCATCATGGCATCTGCCAGAGGCTGGTACTTCCATGGGCGATCTTTATTTGCAAGATACTGATAAAACCCCTGCCTGCTGACATGAAGGGCCCTGCAATAAAAGGTGAGGTCTCCTTTTAATTTGCCGCCTTCCGTTTTAAAAGCAATAAACTTCATTCTTTCGTTTTTGCTGACTTCAGACGGCCCGCGGCGAAAAAAGCGCTGGCTTCCTCCAGAAAATCATTTTCTTTCTTCAGACGGCGGTTCTCTTTCTCCAGCTCTTTCACCTGTTGGCGAAGTTGAATGAGTTCCTCATTAAGTGTCATGGCGCTTTGTGGTGTCTGTGAGCCTGCTCCAAGATCAAGATTCCCAAGCCGGTTGGCTCTTACCCAGCCATACATGGTATTCTCGGGAACACCCAGTTCTTTGGCTGCCTTAGCTTGTCCGGTTTCTTTTGCCAGCTTTACTGCCTGCACTTTGTATTCGCGGTCATATTGCCTGTTTTTTGCCATTTCTATTCACTCCCTATTCTCTTGATTATATAACCAATCCTTGAGAATGAGGTGTCAACTTTTTTTATACCACATCAGAGGGGATTTTACCGGCCTAAATGCGTATAGTGCAGGTATCTTTAATCCTATTTTTCTGTAACTGAAACAGTCTGATATGCCTTGTACGGAAAAACAGGCTATCCTATAATAAAGAAAAAGCACTTTTTTGAAAAAATCCGTCTGCTGTAACATTTCGCGGACATTTGCCTGTTATATTATCTGCAAAAAGCAAAGGAAGTGAGGATATGAAGCAGATTTTAATTGTCGAGGA
>CAMMBV010000066.1 GCA_946494335.1 uncultured Ruminococcus sp.
AGAAAAACAGGGCGGAGGTGATACATGTGAGCATATACGAATACGATGCGGAAAAGCATATGAGGCAGGAAAAAGAGGAGAGCTGGGAGGATGGCCACCGCCTGGGACTGCAAGAAGGAGAAGAAAGGGGACGCCTATTTGGCCGTGAGGAGATTTTAAGGGAGTTCAGGAAAAAACTGGAAAAAGGTCTGACACTATCGGAGATAGCAGATTTGTTGGAGGAAGAGGAGGAGACGGTAAAAAGGCTGATAAAAGAGGAAGAGAAATAAAATCAGAAAATACCAGGCACCGATGATACAGCTGATTGGTTTACATACAGAAGCTAATCTATGAAATCATATCTGTAAATATCAAGTCTTCCGGGATGTTTTATATATAATAAGAAAAATCCCGGCCATGTCTGGAAATCTCAATGCTTATTTAGTTCCCATTTAAAAAGCAGAGAGATTTCCAGGAGAAGACAGACAGTTTTCCAAGGTGAAATCTCCTGCGCCCATGCAAAAGGAGGTTTTATCTCATGTCAAACCTGTCAAATGAAAAACAGATATTCGTCAACCGTCAGTTCAAGTCCAGTATCTTCGCCATGCTTTACAGTGATAAAAAAGAACTGCTGGAGCTATACAATGCGGTGAACGGCACCCACTATACCGATCCGGAACTTTTGACGGTCAACACGCTGGAAAACGCCATCTATGTGGGAATCAAAAATGATCTGTCCTTTCTGATCGTGTCCCGGCTGTATCTGTACGAGCACCAGTCCACGGTGAATCCCAATCTTCCGCTGCGGTTCCTGCTGTATATATCAGACCTGTACTCGGACCTGGTGAAGGACGAAAACCTGTACGGAAGCAGAAAAGTAGAGATTCCGCCGCCGCGGTTTCTGATATTTTATAACGGGAGGAAGGAGCAGCCGGATATGCAGGTGCTGAAGCTGTCGGAACTGTTCGCGCTGCCGGAGGAGCATCCGGCGCTGGAGCTGGAGGCGGTGATGCTGAACATCAACAAAGGGCACAATCAGAAGCTGATGGAAACCTGCCGGTCTTTGAGGGACTACGCGGAATACACCGACCGTGTGAGACGATATGCAAAAGTGATGGAACTAAGGAAAGCGGTAGAGCGTGCCGTGACGGAGTGTATAGAGGAAGGGATTCTTGCAGAATTCTTAAAGAAAAACAGGGCGGAGGTGATACATGTGAGCATATACGAATACGATGCGGAAAAACATATGAGGCAGGAGAAAGAGGAAAGCTGGGAAGATGGGCATCGCCTGGGACTGGAAGAAGGCCGACGCTTCGGATTAGAAAAAGGCCGCCTATTTGGCCGGGAGGAGATTTTAAAGGAATTTAGGAGAAAACTGGAAAAAGGTTTGACGATGACAGAGATAGCGGATATGCTGGAGAAAGAGGAGGAGACGATAAAAAGGCTGATGAAAGAGAAAGAGGAATAAAATCAGAAAGTGACAGACACGATAGATACAGCTGATTGATTTACAAAAAGAATCAATCAGCTGTATTTTTGTAAAAAATGAAATGATAGAATATCTGGTGAAATTAGGGTGTTGATTTTAAAAAACGTGGTTATACTGCTTTGGTTATTTTATGCGTATAGCATTATATGGGATGTGTTGTCTAAATAATAAATATATTAATCGTTGACAAAGAGAAAAAATAGATATATTATATAAATAAAAATACTATATGTATATTAAAAATATGATAAAAATAATATAAAAAACAAATTTGGAGGTGATTCCATTGGGAAAAGATAACAGTTAAGTACACTTCTTTTGCACCAGCATATTAATGTGGAGTAGTCGAAATGAAAATATTTAAGGTGTTGAGATATATATGTGCTGGTATTGGTCTTATTCTAATACTCTGCTTTCTGATTATTGGTGTAAATGACCTATTTGGGTATATAGGCATTATATATACATGGTTGGCTACAGCACTTCTTATTGTTGAAACCGTAGTGGAAAAAATAAAGGAACGAAAAGAGTGAAAGCAGCCGGGATTATGTATGGCAGAATGTTTTCGTGAGGGATTATACCAGGAATAAAATCAGAAAATACCAGGCACTGGCAGATACAGCGGATTGGTTTACAGCAAAAGACCAATCCGCTGTATTTCTCTTTTTTGAACATGGGAATGATTTTTGTTTTCTTTTGCAAATCTTTTTGTTGTACTTTCAGTATAATTGATCTATAATAAAAAGAAAAAGGAGGAGAAAACCAATGCGCAAAAAAGAGTTTGAACTGACAAGAGGAGAAGAGACACTAATGGAACTGTTCTGGGATGCAGGGCGGCCCCTTACCAGCATGGAGCTTAGCAAGATGACAGATGAATTTAACGACAGCTATATCCACAGGTTGTTAAATTCTCTGGAGAAAAAAGAAATGCTGCAGGTAAGCGGGTTGGTAAAATCAGGAAAACAATACGCCAGAGCCTTCGTACCGGCCATGACAAGGGAAGAGTATGCGGCATTTGTTATGAAAAAGCTGGGAATCCGTGAGAAAAAATCTTTTGCACAGGTAGCGGTGGCTCTGCTTGGCAAAAGCGAAGAACAAAGTGAGGCGGAAAAACAGGAACTGATAGCGGAATTGGAGAAAATCGTGGAACAGGTGAAGAACAGTTAGGATAAAGGAGGAGAAATGGGAATATCATTTTTTTCCTTTCTTATGGCGCTTCTCTGGAGCAGCGCGGCGCTTCTGCCGCTTTGTATCCTGCACAGAAACCGCAGCTTTGTACAATATTTCGGTATCGCAGGAGCCGCGGCAGTTTACGGGATATGGGGTCTTCGATTGCTTTTGCCGGTGGAATTTCCGCATATCGTGTATATCGTTGGTTTAAGAGGCCTGTTTGCGGATATATATGAATATCTTTCTATTGATACAGTTTATGTGTTGGGAATGCATACGAAGCGGATCTATATATTTGGCGCAATATGGGCGGCAAGCATTTTGATCGTGCTGATACGATGGGCGGTGAAGTATCGAAGCGCGGTCAGAAGATATACAGCGGGCAAAGTGGAAGCCGGGGCGCAGGTAGAGGAAATCATGGATCAGGTCAAACGGATATATCCCGGAAAAGTCAAAGTGGCAGTCTGGAAAAGTTCGAACGTAGAAAGCCCAATGGGGATGGGAGTGTTTCATAAAGTGATCCTTCTGCCGGAACATATACGTAAGGAAGAAAATCTGTATTATATTTTGCTGCATGAGTATACGCATTTTATAAAAAGAGACACCCTGATAAAATTTCTGGTACATATCTTATGCTGTATCTTCTGGTGGAATCCCATTGTGCGGCTGCTGCAAAGTGAGTTGGATCGCCTGTTGGAAATACGCTGCGATCTGACCGTGACGAGGAAGATGAACGGGGAAGAAAAAAGCGCGTATCTAAAAACCATTGTGGAAGCAGTAAAAAGCACCGGAAAAGGCCGGAAGGAAGGCAGAGAAAAAGATCTGGTATGGCTGTTTGGGAAGAAAAAGAAACAGGATATACTGGAGCGGTTTCAGATTGTGATGGATCAGAGGGAAAAAAGCCGGAAATCCAAAGCTGTCTGCGGCATGTGCATTCTGGCGCTATGTTTATTAATGGGCAGCACATATCTGGTGCAGATTCAGGCGGAATATTCTGCGCCGATATCTCAGAGAGCGATAGATATTTCACCTGAAAATACATATTTATTGGATAATGGAGACGGAACATTTGCTATTGTATGTGATGAAAAAGTTATATATATGACTAATGATGAAAAAGATGTTGATGATTTAGTCTCTGAAGGATTTAGCATAGTGCATGAAGGGAAGAGAAAATGAGAAAAAAAATCTTAATTATTTCAATTTGTATGTTGGTTATGAATTTAGTATATTTATTGCCGGTAAGCGCCGAAAGTGTTTGTGTTTCTTATCAAACTGCTGAGGCGAATGAGCATCCTTCTGTTATTCCATATGCGGATGTCATAGTAAAAAAGTATCGCGTGAAAAATGGGATACTTCAGTACCGCCGCTGGAACGAAACAAAAAAATGCTGGGTAGATCCGTATTGGATTGATATGTAACAATGGATGATGAGAACACCTTTATCGGAAAAATATCTGATAAAGGTGTTTTTATATGCGGGAAAATGGTTGACAAAACAAGATAAAAAATATACAATCAAAACATAAAATACATATTAAGTATAGTAGTTAATATATTTATTGTTCGTAGATAAATTTATATATTGAGAGGAGGAGATACCAATGTATATTTAGAATAGTCTAAGCGAAAAAGAGCGAAAAAATTGTAAGGGGGTCAGGAAAAATGAAGAAAAGAATAATTACTGTCGCTGCTGGAAAAACCGGATTTGTTGATTTTGGATGAGCCGATGAACGGACCGGACAATGAAGGAGTGGACAGCATCAGGGACAAATAGATGGATTGGAGAGACCGGGGGACTACCATTTTATTAGCCAGTCATAACAGGGAGGATATCGAGTATCTGTGTGACGAAGAATATGAAATGGATCGGGGAATTTTGAAGAAGCGGTTATCCATTAAAAGGCGAAATGGATAAGAGTTATATTTCTATGAAAATGGGAAGGGAGTGCTGCCAATGTACAGGTAAAAGAATTTAAAAATATTATTAATTTGTTATACTAGGAGGAATATAAATGGGCGGAAAATTCAAAAAATTAATATGTATTCTATGTATTGCAGTTTTATCAATAGCTATGTGTGTGCCAGCATTTGGTTATGGAACGGTATATAAATTTACAGTAAAAAAGGGGGAGGATCCTCAAAAATCAGGAATAGTCTACAAAAATGACAGTGAACGGGCATCTTATGTCACATTAGAATCTGCAATGTACAGCACAGGTGATACATTTCTATTTGGTGCAAGAGTGAGAAATAGCAGTGGTACGGCGCTGACAAATTACTATACAACTAACCGTATAGGAAAAATGGGAGTGAAAAATAGTAATGGTGTGACTAATTTTCCGTTTCTTTCTGGAGTATCCGCATATAAAGGACAACAATGCAGGCTGCATGCACAGGTAGACAGTTCCAGCGCATCCAATTTGATAACAGCGTATGGGGTATGGACACCGTAATTATTAATAGCGACAAGATGTATTGTCCGGCGGACAATACGTCTTGTTCGCTTTTTAGGAGGAATATTTTGAAAAGAAAGAAGATAACAATTTGCAGTATTCTGTTAGTGAACGTGTTGCTTTTGGCTGCCTGCGCAAAAGAATTCCAGCAGGATGTAACGGTGGAAAAAGACGGTACGCTCCAGGGAGAACTGACAGAAGGTCTTTCCGTGGATATCGCGGAAGTTCCTTCTTACCAGCAGCAGGTTAAAAAAATAAGAATGGAATCAGGAGAGATGGATCCGGTACTTATAAAGGAAAAAGTTTTCCCGGAGGATACCGGTTCGTATGCGGTTGATGAAGTAGAAAAGGGTGTGATGCGCCTTACCACAGATGAGGGGCTGATTGTGGTAAACACAGGTGGGAGTACAAAAAACTGGGATGTGTATAATGATTTTATTCACTTGCGAACGGCAGAGGATATCAGCCTGAGCGTACCGACCGATGAAGAACTGACGTTTCAGTCAAAAAAAGATACGGAAGAGAAAATGCGGGAACTGGTAAAAGATCTGGGGATTTCTTTTGAAGTGGGACAGATACGCATTGAGTCTTATACGGGAGCGTATTATGCGGAATTGGTAAATGCAATAGGAGAAAGCCAGGCATATTCTGATTTTGTGAAACCGGAAACACTGGAACGGGACTGGACTGCCGCGGATGAAATGTATTACGTGGAGGTCAGCTTTTTGGAGGATGGTATCCCTGTGGAAGAGGAGGATCTTTCGCTGCAGGATGAGACATTGGCAGAAGGGCTGAAAATGCAGGTGTATCTTACGAAAGATGGAATTCAGAGCTTTACCATCAATCCCCTGGCGTTTGCAGATAAAAGCGATGAGGAACAGATCGACATCATCGGTATCCCGGAAGGGGTAGAAGCTGTGAGAAACAAATATCAGAACATTGTATCGGAAGACAAAGTGGAAATCGTGGATTCTCAGTTAAAATATATGATTCTTCCAGATGGGATAAGCGGAGATAAGTATCTGATTCCAGTGGTTAAATTTGACACGAAAAGTACCGTACGGATGCAGATTGCAGGAAGCGATCGGACAGAGGATATGGTTATCGAGGATGTGATTCTGGTAAATGGAGAAACAGGGAGGATTATAGAGTGAAACAGGGGTATGCAGGTACGGATTTTATCCGAGTGACCGTAAAAAGAGCGTTTCATATCCGCTTTTTTCTTTCCTTTTTCCTGATTTGTCTGGCTTTTTTTCTGGACACGGAAGTGAGTATGCGGCAGATCATGCTGGGCAAGTATCCACCGACAGGGACGGAAGGGATTGTGTTATACCTGGAATATGTATTGCTTTACGGTACGAATTATAAGCTTTTTCTGATATTTATGACGTTAGGGTATGGAACCTCTTTTCCGGCTGACTATAAGTGCGGGATGGTTCACGGATTCGTCAGCCGTATGGGAATCAAAACGTATGCCAGGATTCAGATAGGAATATCTGCGCTGAGCGGCGGTTTGGCGGTGGCTGGCGGCTTTCTTTTATATTTTTTCTGGATGCGGATGTTTATCCCTGTTATTCCGGAACACTTCCGGGAAACAGGAATGTATGACTGGCTGGAAGCCATGCCTTATTACGGCGATCTGACGCAGGAAAACGCCCGGCTGTTTGTAGTGTACATGCTTTTGATCCTCTTTTTGTCAGGTGTGACCTGGACGGCGCTGGCGGCAGGATTTTCTGTTTATTTGAATCATACATACCTGGTTATGATATTTCCATATTTCCTCTCAAGAATGTACATAGAAGCCGCTAAAATGTTACGCCTTCCGGATGAGATTCGCATTGACCGGTGGTTTACCGGACTGACACAGCCTTTTCCCATACCGGTCTGTCTGGGATTACTGCTGGTCTTTTGTGTTTTTATCTGCATCATCGGCCGGAGGATATTTTCAAAGGCATTGAAATGGAGGCTGGAAAATGGATAACATTGTGAAAAATATAAGACGTGTTGGAAAAGTCTGCGGCTATCAGATGGCCTTGCAGTTTCATGAGGCGAGAACCAGAGCGGTGTTTCTGATTCTTTTTCTTTATCTGTGGGGAATTCTTTCCCCGGTGAAGGAATTTGCGGCGGTGATTGATCAGCAGCTTTCCCCCTGGTTTTTCGTTGTGCTGATGAACGATACCGTATGTTCCATGATTGTCTTTTGTCTCTGGTGTTTTTTAATCTGCGATGCTCCATTTCGTAATGACAGTTATCTGTATTATGCGGGCAGAGCGGGAAAGATGGGCTGGATATGGGGAGAAATTTTGTTTCTCTTTGTGTTTTCCGGGGTGTTTTTGCTGGCGGTATATATCTTTACTGTGATCCTGTCCATCCCCAGACTGGATGTTACATTGGAATGGGGCAAGGTGCTGGGAACGCTGGCCTATACGGATGCATCCTTTCAGTTTCCGGTGCCGGTTTCTTTTCCGGTGACGGTGATGAGCGGCATCGCTCCTCCAAAGGCGGCGCTTATCAGCTTTTTGCTGGCCTGGCTGGCGGTATTTCTTCTGGGCATGAGCGTGTTGTTTTTTAACTGGTGTTTTCGCTCTTCACTGGGAGCGGCAGCAGGGCTTTTTTGGATCTTTTTGGATATCACGGCGGAAAATATTCTGGATCATCGCTGGCTGAGATTCTCACCGGTATCTTTGTCCAGGCTGTCCAATCTGATGGGGCGTTATCAATACCTGACGCCAGTGTGGGTTCTGGCGTTTTCTGGCGGGATACTGCTGCTTTTGACAGCGGTGATTTGTGTCGTCACTCGAAGGAGAAAGGGGATGGAAGGATGGGAACTGTAATTAAAGTAGAAAACGTAAGCAAATGCTTTGGAGACGCACAGGTGTTAAAGGATGTCAGCATGGAACTGGAAACAGGAAAAATCTATGGACTTGTGGGCAGGAATGGCTCCGGAAAGACCATGCTGATAAAATGTATCTGCGGATTCGTCCATCCTACGAAAGGCAGAATTACCGTGCATGGTCAGGTGATTGGAAAAGATGTGGAATTTGCGCAGGATGTTGGATTTATCATAGAAAAGCCAGGATTTCTTCCTCAGTTTGACGCATTTAAAAACCTGGCGTATCTGTACAGTGTGAATCAGAGAACGGACAAAAAGAGAATCGAAGATTGCATTCGTCTGGTGGGGCTTGACCCTTCCGATCGAAAAAAGACAGGAAAATTTTCCATGGGAATGAAGCAGCGGCTTGGGATTGCGCAGGCCATTATGGAATCGCCCTCTGTCATATTGGTGGACGAGCCTTTTAACGGATTGGATTATTCCGGGGTGGAAGAGATCAGAAAACTGTTTCTGGATATGAAAGAAGAGGGGAAAACTATTTTGCTGGTCAGTCATAACAGAGAAGACATCAGTACTTTGTGTGATGAAGTATTTGAGATGGATCAGGGGGTGCTGGTAAAAAAGCGGGAATAAGGAAAATATCAGTCTTTTTTGCATCCTTTTTTCAGGCCTGTCAGTCTAATATACAGAAAGCACTTCCGGTCATTGAAAGATCGGAATGGCTGTATACAAAAGGAAGGGGGATATTATGTCAGAATTACTGGTGCGAAAAGCCAGAAAAGGAGACGATGATGCTTTCTGCCGTCTGATGGACCTGCATTTGCAAAGTATATACAAAATAGCCTGGTCTTATCTGAAAAATGAGGAGGATGTGGCGGACGTTATCCAGGAAACCACACTGACCTGCTATGAGAAGATCGGGGCCTTAAAACAGGATCGGTACTTCAAAACCTGGATAATTCGAATCCTGATTAATAAATGCAAAGATTGTCTCAACAGAAAAAACCGAATGATCTGTACGGATATCATGCCGGAGATACCATTTTATGAGGAAGATTACGAGATCGCTGAGTGGAATCAGATACTGGAGCCGCTGGATGAAAAATACCGGACGATTCTTTTGCTCTACTACATGGAGGGATTTAACACACGTGAAATAGCCCGGATTCTTGAAATGAAGGAAAGTACGGTAAAATCCAGACTTCTTCGCGGCAGGAAACAGACAGCGCAGATTTATGAAAACAAATTCAGGGAGGGAAAGGTATGAGAATGAATGAGACAGAGAGAACCATACAAATGCAGCTGAAAAAAGACGTACCGATCCCTGATCATGTGATGGATCATCTGCAGGAAGCTTATCGGAAAATAGAAAACAAGGAAGTGGTCCGTGAGCATATAAGGCCAAAAAGGAACTGGATAGCAGCGGCCTGCAAAATCGCGGGCGGCCTGGCAGCCGTATTGGCAATATTTCTTTTCTACTGTATATCCCATCCGGTGGCTGCCAGAGATTTGCCCTGGATTGGCCATCTGTTTGAACGGTTGCAGAACCGGGTGAGTTTTTATGGCGACTTTTCCGATGTGGCAAAGCCGCTTGAGAGTGAGGACTCGCAGACCTATTCCCGGACGCAGGACGGTATGACAGTTACCGTATCAGAGGTTTATGCCAATTCATCGGCTATTTATCTGACGCTTTTGATGGAGCGGGAGGAGCCCTTCCCCGAACTGGCCGCGATGGACTGGGCGGGAGCAGATCAGGACAGGCTGCCGGAGGGTGTTTCCGATGTTATTCCTTGGATATACATGGAATTCCAGAAAGACTACAGCTTTATGGAATATCCTGAAAAAACGGAAATGGACAAGGCAGATCTGGAAGGTATGTTCCTGGATGACCATACCTACTCCTGTATACTGCGAATTGACTTTGCTTATGATACCATGGACAAAGAGGTGTATTATCAGAAGCGGGAGGAATTAAAGCAGAAAATCATGGAAGAAATGGGATTGACACAGGAAGATCTGACGGAATGGTCAAAAGAAGTCGATGAGCTTTACACAGAACTTTCCAGGCGCTCGGGAGACCTGGATTCATATATAAAACAAAAAGAAATTCCAGGTGAATTTAAGTTTCACCTTGATATTAGTCGGATAGCAGGCATTGTTTATGACGAAGCTTCCAATGCAAATGAAGAGGTACTGCTTGGCGAGGGCAGTTGGAACTTTGAGATTCCCGTCTCCATCGATGAAAGCCAGACAGTAACCCTGGAAATTAATGAGCGGGATGAAAGGACAGGTGCAGGTCTGCGCTCCGTTGTCAAAACGCCCTATGAGCTGACTGTCAATATGCTGCGGGGACAGGGGGTTAACAGCTACTGCGAAATGAGGGTTCTGGATGCAGATGGAAATGCCATGCCGCATAACTATTCCAGCCGCTTCACCAATAATTTTACAATTCAAGACAGAGATCTGTCCGCTGTGAAGATTTATATTTTGGATGCAGAGTCTTACATGGAAAAGCTGCAAAATGCAGCATGGTATCAGGAAAACGGCTGTATGGAAGAAGGGGAAGAGTGGGTAAGGCTTTTGGAGAAGGAGGCGCTTTATCAAAAAACTATCAGCTTCAAATGATGGACGGGAAAAAGAGTATTTTAGTAGCATTTATCAAATAATTATGATATAATGCAAAAAAGCATTTTATTTCTGGCGTTTCATACAGAAGCTAATC
>CAMMBV010000067.1 GCA_946494335.1 uncultured Ruminococcus sp.
TTTCTTTTTGGTGCTTTGTATCACTCCATCCGGAGTGATCACGCCGATATAAGTATCGACTGGCTGTGGGTACTTTTTTCCTTTCACGCGATGGGATGTCCTTTTATAGAGATAGTAGGAACCTCCTTTTTTCTTCACAGTAGTCCCTTTTGTTCGGTAGCTTTGAACCCAATCCGGATATTTTTTCTCAGTTACTGGCATAATTGTCCTCCTTTCTGCATGGGTGGAGTATACCTATACTATATAGACATTCTGCCTATACAGGAACGAAAAATCGAGAGATATGTACGTATTTGTATAACGTATATAACCCTCGATAAAATCTGATCTTCTTATACTTTCAAAAATCTTTCATGAAACAACCCTGGTCAACTGCGAAGGTGATCGGAAGAGGGTTATGGGATATGGAGATGTATTTTGGGCCTATGGAGGTAAAAAATTTAAATTTGTAGAAGACGGTGTTTCAGCTTGAAACATAATTAAAATTTGCATTATTAAAAATGATGAAATAAACTCGTAATTATTAATTATATATAAAAAACTGCTGTGAATTACTCATGAAAATATGCAAAATATACAAAAAATATTGAAATAATTGGAAATAAAATGTATAATGCAATACATCAAAGGAACGGAGGAAAATTTAATGAAGAAAAGAATTTGGACGAGTATTGCAGCATTGACACTAACGGCAAGCCTCATTTCCGGATGCGGCAGCTCATCTGCCACATCTGAGAGCAGTTCTTCGGCTGGTTCCGGAGAGGAGACGATTCAGATTGCGGTTGCAGGACCTATGACGGGAGATAATTCGGAATATGGAATCGGATTTACCAACGCTGCAAATCTGATGGCAGAGATATGGAACAAAGAAGGAGGGGTTTTAGGAAAGCAAATTGAGATAGTGGCCTATGATGATAAAAATACATCAGAGGAGGCAACAACGATTGCGCAGAAAATTGTTTCTGATAAGACTGCTGTAGGGGTAATCGGACATTTTGCTTCCGGAGTCTGTATGACTGCCGCTCCGATTTATCAGGAAAATCAGATTATCGAAATTTCTCCGTCCTCCTCTCATCCGGATTATTCATCCATCGGTGACTATATTTTCCGCAATAACACGGTAATTTCCAAGGAGGCGGAAGCCAGCATTGATATTGCGGTGAATGATCTTGGAAAGAAAAACATTGGGATCATCTCGATTATGACTGACTGGGGAACCAATACTTCGCAGGTTATTACGGAATTAATTGAAAACAGCGACGATCCGGATGTAAAAATTGTGGCTCATGAAGAGGTAATGGAAGGATCCGATGATTATTCACCAGCCATAACAAAATTAAATGAAGCAGGAGCAGATGTGGTAATCTGCTGCGGAATGTACAATTTGGTTGCGCCGGTGGCCAGACAGTATAAACAGGTTAATCCGGATATTGCGATTGTGGGATTTTCTAACGCCTATAGTCAGCAGTTGATTGAACTGGGAGGAGATGCGGTGGAAGGTGTTTGTTTCCCTGTAATCTTTTTCTCGGAATCTGATGAACCGGAAATTAAAGAATACGTGGAGGCCTATAAGGAGGCCTACGGAGCAGAGCCTTCCGCTCTTACCTCCCAGGCATACGATTCCGTGGGAATGCTTCTGACGGCAATTAAGGAAGCAGGAACGACAGATTCGGAAACTGTAAAAAATAAGCTTTACGAGATTGAGTATCCTGGCGTTACGGGAGATACAAAATTTGACTCCAACGGAGATGTAGATAAGGAGTTTGTAAAAGTAACCATTCAGGATGGAAAATTTGTCAAGATGAACTAGTTGGTTAAGCATAAAGAAATCCGGCGCCGTACCGGCGCCGGGAGAAAGGATATCTCATGTTAGTACAACAGATATTTAATGGCCTGGCTTTGGGAATGGGATATGCTCTGATTGCGGTGGGCTATTCATTGGTATTTGGCATTTTAAGGCTGGTGAACTTTTCACACGGCGCAATCTATGCTTTCGGCGCTGAAATGGCAATGGTATTTATTGGAATGAATTTCGGCATTATTCCGGGGATTCTGGCAAGTATGCTGCTGACGGGAATTTTGGGCGTGTTGATTGATAAGGCGGCTCTTGAGCCTTTAAGAAAGAAACAGTCCATGCCGATTGCTTCTCTGATTACAACGATCGGAATTTCTAACATCATTACAAACCTGATGATTGTATTTTTGGGATCAGAGAAAAGAAACTTCCCTCAGATTTTCGGAGACGGCTCATTTGCTTTGGGAAATATCACAATTTCTGTCATGCAGATTATGATGTGTGTTGTTTCTCTCTGCCTTATGCTGATATTGGTATTTATCGTATATAAAACAAAAGTTGGCCTGGCAATGAGGGCCAGCGAGCAGAATGCAAAAGCCGCGAATATGATGGGGATTAATGTCAACTTTATCATATCGTTTACGTTCTTTTTAGCGGGAGTTTCCGCAACTATTGCAGGAGCCTTGGTAGGCGGCTATTATCAGATCGTTTATCCGAACATGGGCTTTATGGCAGGACTGAAGGCATTTGCGGCAGCAGTTCTGGGCGGAATCGGAAGCCTGCCCGGAGCATTGTTGGGTGGGCTGATTGTTGGAGTATCGGAGAGTATGGCGGCCACCTTTTTGGGCTCTACTTACAGGGATTCGGTGGCGTTTATTATTCTGATTATAGTTCTGATTGTCAGACCGCACGGTCTGTTTGGACGGAAAGGAATCACAAAGGTGTAGCTGCATGGAAAAGACGGAGAAGAGAGAGAAACGACATCTGCTTCATGAGGCAGAGTTATTCGCAGATCGCAATAAAAAGATTCTTGTGGCCCTTCTGATGGCAGTTTTGATTGTATTGCCGATGGCGCTGAACAACCAGTACCTTCTTACCGTTGCTGTTAAGATTGGCTCATATGTGATTTTTGCTCTGGGGCTGAATGTACTGACCGGATATACGGGCCTGGTTTCACTGGGACATGCAGGCTTTGTAGCAGTCGGCGCTTATACATCTTCACTTTTGGCAGTAAAGATGGGAATGAACTTTTTTGGGGCAACAATTCTTGGGATGGTAGTTGCTGGTCTGGTGGGAGTGCTTCTGGGACTTCCGACATTGAGGGTAACGGGAACCTATTTATCGATCATTACCCTGGGATTCGGAGAGATCGTTAAAATGATCGCAATGAACTGGACGCCGGTAACGAACGGTACCCTTGGAGTTAAAAATATTCCCAAGCCCTCTCTTTTTGGAATCGATCTGACAATTTCAAATTATGGACTGTACTATCTGATGCTGGTTCTGCTTCTGGCAGCGACTTTGTTCTGTATTGCGCTGCTTCGCTCCAAATCGGGAAGAGCCATGCAGGCAATCCGGGCGGATGAACTGGCTGGAGTTATGATGGGAATTAATACAACAGCATACAAAATATTAGCATTTGTCATTTCGGCATGCATCTGCGCAATGGGAGGTTCCCTGTATTCGACACTGATTGGATATATTGATCCGAATACCTTTAACTTCGATGTATCTACCTTGATCCTCAGCGTAGTGATTCTGGGAGGAATGGGAACCATCCGGGGAATGTTTGTAGGAGCAGCCCTGTTGATTGCATTTCCGGAAGTATCCCGTTTCCTGATGGAGTATCGTTTCGTCCTCTATGGAGTGATTCTGGTCGTCATGATGAGATTCAGACCTCAGGGAATTTTGGGATGGAGATCTACCCTTCCGTATCGGCTGAGTCCGGAGGTTCAAAAAAGAGTGGAGCAGGCAGATCAGGATAAGCCGTTAAATTTATGGCAGAAAGATGAGGACTGATGATGGCGGGACAGGATGTTTTACTGAAAGTAGAGAATATTACGAAGCGGTTTGGCGGTATTGTTGCGGTTGATCATGTAAGCCTTGAAGTAAAGCGGGGAGAAATTATCAGCATCATCGGACCTAATGGTGCCGGGAAGACGACGGTTTTTAATATGCTGACCGGTGTATACGAGGTGGATGAAGGGACAATTATTTTTCGCGGAAAGGAAATTCAAAACCAGAAGCCGGGAAGTATTGTGGCAGCGGGTATTTCCAGAACATTTCAGAACATCCGGCTGTTTTCTGATCTGAGAGTCATTGAGAATGTACTGATTGGCGCTCACATCCGCACCAACTATCATTTCTTCCAGTCGATTTTCCGTACAAAGAAATTCAGGAAAGAAGAGGATAAGGTTACGGAAGAGGCGATCCGCTTATTAAAGTCCATAGATCTGGATCACAGACGTGATGAGTATGCTTCTAACCTTCCTTATGGAGAGCAGAGAAAACTGGAGATTGCCAGAGCGATTGCTACCGGCGCATGCCTGATTCTCCTGGATGAACCTGCGGCAGGTATGAACCCGCAGGAATCCGCAGAGCTGATGGAATTTATCTATAAGCTGAGGGATCAGGGATATACGATCTTAATGATCGAGCATGATATGAGCGTCGTAATGAATGTTTCAGACCGTATCTATGTGATTGACCATGGAAAGCCTATTGCGTCAGGACTTCCCAGAGAGATTGCGGATAATCCGAAGGTGATAGAGGCTTATCTGGGAGGAGGGCAAAAAGGTGCTTAAGATCAGCAATTTACATACATATTACGGAGCAATCCATGCGCTGAAGGGGCTGGATATGGAAGTGGGACAAGGAGAAATTGTTTCTCTGATTGGCAGCAACGGCGCAGGAAAAAGCACGCTGTTAAACACCATAATCGGTGTTACCAAATCCAGTAAGGGAACCGTGGTTTTTGAAGGAAAAGATATTACGAATGCGCCCCCTTATAAAATGACACAAATCAAAATCAGTATTTCACCAGAGGGAAGAGAGGTATTTCCGGAACTTACGGTGGAGGAAAATCTCAGACTGGGCGCTTATATTGTAAAAGACCGGGAAGCGATTCAACAGGGATATGACAGAGTTTACGAACTATTCCCAAGATTGAAAGAACGGTTCCGGCAGCAGGCAGGGACGCTGTCCGGAGGCGAGCAGCAGATGCTTGCAGTAGGAAGAGCGCTGATGTCAGACCCGAAACTACTGCTCTTGGATGAACCTTCCTTGGGATTGGCCCCTAATTTTGTGGCTATGATTTTTGAAATGATACGCCAGATCAACCGGCAGGGGGTTACCATTTTACTGATCGAACAGAACGCAAATATGGCGCTTCAGACATCGGACCGCGCTTATGTGATTGAAAACGGTTTGGTAACAATGCAGGGAGCGGCCAAGGACATAGCTGCGGATCCAAGAATTAAGAAAGCCTACCTGGGTATTGGATAAAGAAGGAGAGAAGGAAAATATGAAAAAGATTATCAATAATCCTGCGGATGTAGTAAAAGAGGCGCTGAACGGTCTGTGTCTTGCATACCCGGATCAGCTGGAATACATTCCCGGAGCAGAGGTCATTTCAAGAAAAGAAAAGGGCGATAAGGTGGCAGTCATCTCAGGAGGAGGGGCAGGCCATGAACCGCTTCACGCCGGTTTTGTAGGGAAGGGCATGCTGGATGCGGCTGTGTCCGGAAATGTATTCTCATCTCCGAGTCCGGACCGGATCGGAGCGGCAATTGAGCATATGAATGCCGGAAAAGGAATTTTGCTGGTAGTTAAGAATTATTCCGGAGATATTATGAATTTTGGCCTGGCCTCTGATCTGGCTGACGCAGACGGCATAGAGGTGGAGACTGTGGTGGTGAAAGACGATGTGGCAGTTCCGGACAGCACATTTTCCACCGGAAGGAGGGGAATAGCCGGTACGGTTTTTGTTCACAAAATTGCCGGGGCTATGGCTGAAAAAGGAGCACCGCTTTCAGAAGTCAAGAGGGCGGCTCAGCATGCGATTGACAATATTCGCAGCATGGGAATGGCTATGTCGCCATGTACCCTTCCGGCAGTAGGAAAGCCTGGCTTTTCCCTGGGAGAGGACGAGATTGAGATTGGTATGGGAATCCATGGCGAACCCGGCGTGGAGAGGACCTCTGTTAAAACGGCCAAAGAAACAGCAGAGATTCTCTTGGATCATATCCTGGCGGACTATGACTATACCGGAAGCCAGGTGGCGGTTCTTGTCAATGGTCTGGGAGGTACTCCGCTGATGGAGCTTTATATACTGAACCAGGAAGTTCAAAGATACTTAAAGGAGAAGGGAATTGCAGTTTATAAGACTCTGGTGGGAAACTATACAACCGCTTTGGATATGACAGGCTGCTCAATCACCTTGATGAAATTGGATGAGGAATTAAAAGAACTGCTGGATGCGCCCTGTGATACGCCGGCGCTGAAGCTTTAAGGAGGAAAGAACAATGGGATTTCAATTAACGGCCTCTGATTATATGGAGTATATTGAGCGGGCCTATCAGAAAATTCATGAAAATCAGGATTATGTAACACAGCTGGATTTGGCTACAGGAGATGGCGATCATTGGTCCAATATTAATATGGGCTTTGAGAAGCTGGTGCAGGAAGCAAATCGGCTCAAAACGCTTAGTATCAGCGAGGAGTTAAAAGAAATTGGAAAAATTATGATGTCTGTTATTGGAGGCTCCTCGGGAGTTCTGTACGGCAGCGCTTACCTGGCGGCTGCAAAAACGGTTTCCGGAAAAGAAACCCTAGGAAGGAAAGAACTTCTGGATGTTTTGGAGGCCATGCTGGAAGCGATCATTTCACGCGGCCAAGCCCAGGAAGGATTTAAAACAATGATTGACAGCCTGGCCCCGGCTGTTAGAGAATATAAAGAGTGCTTGGAAAAAAATGTAAATGACCAGGAACTGTGTGCCAGAGTGGAAAAGGCGGCTAAGGATGGGGCTGAAAACACAAAAAATATGGAAGCAGTGAGAGGAAGGGCAACCTATCAGGCGAATAAAGGCGTAGGACATTTAGACCCTGGGGCTATTACAATGTCATATCAGATATGTACATTGATGGATTATATAGCACAAAAATTATAAAATTGCAGGAGGAAAAAAACATGATTAAAAACAAACCCGAGGACAGAGGACAACATATTGAGGATTTGAGGAATGCATTTGAGCACAGAGCGGCCTGGTTTTATCTGATGTATAAAGAGGCCAAGAAAAGAGGCTTGGATGATGAATTTGCCCATCAGGCCATTCTCGAGTGCGGGCGGTTCCACGGAGAAAACAAGTATACACATACCGATGATTTCAGTGTATTCCACAAAGAATTTGTAAATGACAATGTAAAAGGTGTATTCCAGATGGAGGATACCTGTACGGATCACGAACTCAGCGTTGATTTCCATTACTGCCCGTTGGTAGCGGCATGGAAGAAATTAGGGGCTACCGATGAAGAATGTTCTGTTCTCTGTGATATTGCGATGGACGGGGACAGAGGAATCTGCGAGAAGATGGGATTTGACTTCCATTTAGGAAAGACCATCGCGAACGGCGATGATATCTGTGAAGTAAGAATTAAAAAGAATTAATAATTGGTGGATCCAAATGAGCGGGTTTATCGCACAGATTGAGAAATCTGTGCGATAAGCCTATTTGTGTTTTATATTGCAGGAGAGTGACATCATGGACAGTAGACTAGGAACAATCAAAGGATTTGTAGATAATTTCGCCTCCGTTATATCGGATGTGTTAGATACGGATGTGATTATTACGGATTCCAACATGAACATTGTGGGCAGTGCTTTTAAATACTTTTCCCTTTATCAGGACATTAAAATCGGTTCTCTGATTGCGGATGTGCTGATTAACCGCCATAATCTTTTAATTGAAGATAAATCTGCAGTTACAAGCTGCCGGGAATGTGAAAAATACAGAGTCTGTAAAATGAAAGGATTTGTAGGGGTACCCATTCACTACGGAAATCAGGTGATTGGGGTAATAGCCCTGATTCTTCCGCGTTTTAAGGTTAAGACATTATTTGAAAAATTAGATTCTACCGTATCGTTTATGGAGAGCATGGCTGATCTGGTAGCTGTACGTATGATGGAACATATGGAAAAGAAAGGTTTGCAGCAGAGGATTCATCAGTTGGAAGCAGTTTTGGATTTAATGGACGATGCGGTGGTGTACACGGATACCTATGGGAATATTGAATACATGAATACCTCCTTTAAAAGGGAATTTCAAGTCAATCGCTCTCAGGCTGGAAAGAAAATTATGGAGATTTATCCGATTTTTCAAGATTGGTATAAAAGCGATAAGGACTTAAAAAATGTGAAGGTATCCATCGACTATGGAAGCGGGATTTTTTATGGGATGGTAAAAAGTCGGAAGATCTACTACAGCGGTCAGGAGTATGGAATTATTTTTTGTTTCCGGCCCTATCAGCAGATTCATGATTCCTCTGTTAAATTTCTGGAAGGTACTCTGGTGACATTTGATTGGATTTCGGAGTTTGTGGGGGAAGATGTAATTGAAACGGCGAAGGAGCTAGCGGAAAAAGACGAGAACCTTCTGATTACCGGCAGCGATAATGCGTTGAATGAATTAATTGCCAAGGCAGTCTTTAATCACTCCGAGAGAAGGCTGGAAGGCATTAAAGTAATTTATATGCAGAATGTTTACCGTGATCTTCTGGATCAGTATTTAATGGACGAATACGGGCTTCTGAGGAGTATGGACAATGGAACGATGGTTATTGTGCAGCCGGAAAAAATGACCAGATATGTGCAGGACAAACTAGCGGAACTGATGAAAAAGGAAAAACTGGAAGTTAAACATGGCTTTAGCCTTCGTATCAATGTACGCTTTATATTTTGTACGACAGAAAATTTGAAGGAACTTGTGCAGGCGGGGAAATTCAGCGAGAAATTGTATTTGGAGATTTCACACCATGTAATCAGCAATCCAGAAACCATACATAACGATTATAAAGCGTTTATTAAATTTGCATTCTCAGGTCTCTCCTATTACAGTAAGGTATGGAATCAAAACAGAGAGATGATTACGCCGGGGCTTCTGGAAACGTTATGGCAGAAATACCGTCATCTGTCTATTGGAGAAATTGAAACAATACTGGAAAAAATTATCAAGGAGGGAGGGGATGATTTGGAATCGGAAGGAGAAATGATTCATCCGCAGGAGAATTACTTTATTTCCATGAAGGAGATTGAACGCAGACAGATTGAAGCGCTGATGAACGGGGATGTTTTTGGAAAAAGGTATACAAAAAAGGAGATCGGGGAAATTTTGAAAATTTCCCGGACAACCCTATATCGCAGAATGAAGGAATACGGACTGGACCAGAAGAAGACGGAGAATTAGATCTGAATGCCTGTTCCTAAAGCTGGATGAAAAACGATTCATCTATGATTCCCTGCCCACATAAAGTAGTAACGATGAATAGAATCGACAGAGGACTGACATGCTGAACATCTTATGGACCGTGATGATTCTCACAGGAATCGCCTGGGCCTCCTTTCACGGCACTTTAGGACAGGTGACAGACGAGATGCTGGCCGCCTCCGGGGAGGCGGTTTCCCTGTGCATCACTATGCTGGGGGTAATGGTTCTGTGGACCGGAGTGCTGGAGGCGGGGAAACGGGCGGGGCTCATTGAGCGTCTGTCCGGGGCCATGAGGCCGATCCTGAGGTTTCTATTTCCAGAGCTTCCGCCCGAGTCCGAGGCGGCCAGGCAGATTTCCGTCAATATGATTGCCAATTTTCTTGGACTTGGATGGGCGGCCACGCCCGCAGGCTTAAAGGCTATGGAGGAGCTGAAAAAGCTGGAGGAGAAGCGCAGGGCCGGATTGGCGGCGGGGCCTGCGCGCAGAGCAGGAGAAGCGGGGAACGAGATGTGTACCTTTCTGATTATCAATATTTCATCCCTGCAGCTGATTCCCATTAATATGATTGTGTACCGAACTCAGTATGGAAGCGCGGCCCCGGCGGCCATTGTGGGGCCGGCTATTGCGGCTACGGCCATGAGTACGGCGGCGGCGGCGGTGTTTTGCAGGGTGATGGGGAGAAA
>CAMMBV010000068.1 GCA_946494335.1 uncultured Ruminococcus sp.
TTTCGTTGCGGACAATGATATCCGGAGCTCCCAGCTCCAGCAGTCTTTTCAGACGATTGTTTCTGTTGATAATTCTGCGGTAAAGATCATTGAGGTCGGAAGTGGCAAAACGGCCGCCGTCCAGCTGTACCATCGGACGCAGATCCGGCGGAATAACCGGAATCACATCCATAATCATCCACTCAGGACGATTGCCGGACTCCCGGAAGGCTTCGATAACTTCCAGACGTTTGATGATTCTGGCTCTTTTCTGGCCTGTAGAATCCTTCAGCGCACCCTTTAATTCTTTGGATTCTTTTTCCAGCTCAATGGACTGCAGAAGTTCCTTGATGGACTCTGCCCCCATCCCTGCCCGGAATGAATTTCCGTAATTTTCTCTCGCTTCCTGATATTCTTTTTCCGTGAGCACCTGCTTATACATCAACTGAGATGTTCCCGGATCCAGAACAATATAATTTGCAAAATACAGTACTTTCTCCAGGGTTCTGGGAGAAAGGTCCAAAATCAGACCCATACGGGACGGGATCCCCTTAAAGTACCAGATATGAGACACAGGAGCCGCCAGCTCGATATGTCCCATACGTTCCCTGCGGACACTGGATTTGGTAACTTCCACGCCACATCTGTCGCAGACAACGCCTTTGTAACGAATCTTCTTATATTTTCCGCAGTGGCATTCCCAGTCCTTGCTGGGTCCGAAAATCCGTTCACAGAACAGACCGTCCTTTTCCGGTTTCAGTGTTCTGTAGTTGATCGTCTCCGGTTTTTTTACTTCCCCTCGGGACCATTCACGGATTTTTTCCGGTGAAGCCAGACCGATTTTGATCGCATCAAAAGTCATCGGCTGATATGCATCTTTATTTGTTGTTTCTGCCATTGGTTACCCTCCTACTCTTCATCGTCAAGAGTCTCTTCCAGGTCAATCAGTTCCTCTTCTTCCTCTTCCGGCTCATCTACTGAAACCAGTTCATCTCCTGAGAATTCCTGTTTCGAGAAACCGTAGCTGCCGTAAGATTCTTCCTGAGAAAATCCACGGTCACCTTCAATAATAGAACGCAGATCCGTTTCGCCGTAATCTACCGTTTCCATGATTTCCACTTCAGTCTGGTCATCTTTGAGAACCTTGACATCCAGACCAAGGGACTGCAGTTCCTTCAGCAGAACCTTGAAGGATTCCGGAATACCCGGCTCCGGAATATTATCGCCTTTGATAATCGCTTCATAAGTCTTCACACGTCCAACCACGTCATCGGACTTGACAGTAAGGATTTCCTGAAGGGTATAGGACGCGCCGTATGCCTCCAGCGCCCAAACCTCCATCTCTCCGAAACGCTGTCCGCCGAACTGAGCTTTTCCGCCCAGGGGCTGCTGCGTAACCAGAGAATATGGACCTGTGGAACGGGCATGGATCTTATCGTCTACCAGATGGTGAAGTTTCAGATAATGCATGTGACCAATGGTAACGGGACTGTCAAAATACTCTCCCGTTCTTCCGTCACGCAGCTGTACCTTTCCGTCTCTGGAAATGGGAACGCCCTTCCACAACTCTCTGTGATCTCTGTTTTCATAGAGATAATCATATACTTCCGGAAGAAGTTCATCCTTATGCTTCGCAGAAAACTCCTCCCATGACAAGTTGACATAATCATTGGCCAGATCCAGTGTATCCATGATGTCATCTTCGTTGGCTCCGTCAAATACCGGCGTAGCAATGTTGAATCCCAGCGCTTTTGCAGCCAGACTCAGATGAATCTCCAGCACCTGCCCGATGTTCATACGAGAAGGTACACCCAGCGGATTCAGCACGATATCCAGAGGACGGCCATTTGGCAGGAACGGCATATCCTCTACAGGCAGTACACGGGAAACAACACCCTTGTTTCCATGACGTCCGGCCATTTTATCGCCCACGGAAATCTTTCTCTTCTGTGCAATATAAATACGAACCGCCTGATTTACCCCCGGTGACAGCTCATCGCCGTTATCTCTGGTAAATACTTTGGCGTCCACCACAATACCGTATTCGCCGTGGGGCACTTTCAGGGAAGTATCACGCACTTCACGGGCCTTCTCACCGAAGATCGCCCGCAGCAGACGTTCTTCCGCCGTCAGCTCGGTTTCACCCTTGGGCGTAACCTTACCCACCAGAATATCACCGGCGCGCACTTCCGCACCGATACGGATAATTCCTCTTTCATCCAGATCTTTCAGGGCGTCGTCACCTACGCCGGGAACGTCCCTCGTGATCTCTTCCGGGCCCAGTTTTGTATCCCTGGACTCCGCTTCATATTCTTCAATATGGATGGAGGTATAAACATCCTCCTGTACCAGACGCTCACTGAGCAGAACGGCATCCTCGTAATTGTAACCTTCCCAGGTCATAAATCCGATCAGCGGATTCTTTCCAAGGGCCAGTTCGCCCTGAGAAGTGGACGGACCGTCGGCAATTACCTCTCCGGCTTCCACATGCTCCCCTTTATTTACGATGGGCTTCTGATTATAACAGTTGCTCTGGTTGCTTCGCAGAAATTTCGTCAGATGATACGTTTCCGTACTGCTGTCATCGTCATACCGGATCACAATCTCCTTGGACGTGGAACGCAGAATCGTACCTGCTCTTTTGGCAACCACGCACACACCGGAGTCCACAGCCGCCTTCGTCTCCATACCGGTACCGACCACCGGCGCCTCTGTAATCATAAGCGGCACCGCCTGACGCTGCATGTTGGAACCCATCAGCGCACGGTTGGCATCGTCATTCTGGAGGAAAGGAATCAGCGCCGTAGCAACAGAAAATACCATCTTCGGAGACACATCCATGAAGTCGAACATCTGCCGTTCGTACTCCTGGGTCTCTTCTCTGTAACGACCGGAAACATTTTTATGAATAAAGTGTCCTTCTTCGTCCAGAGGCTCATTGGCCTGAGCCACATGGTAGTTATCCTCTTCATCCGCCGTCATATAGACAACCTCGTCGGTTACACGGGGATTTTTCGGGTCACTTTTATCTATCTTACGGTAAGGGGCTTCCACAAATCCGTACTCATTGATACGCGCATAGGAGGCTAGAGAGTTAATCAAACCGATATTGGGACCCTCCGGCGTCTCGATAGGACACATCCTTCCATAATGGGAATAATGAACGTCACGCACCTCAAATCCTGCACGGTCTCTGGAAAGACCGCCCGGGCCTAATGCAGACAGACGTCTTTTATGAGTCAGCTCACCCAGCGGGTTGTTCTGATCCATAAACTGTGACAGCTGGGAAGAACCGAAAAATTCTTTCACCGCGGCCGTAACCGGTTTTATGTTGATCAGAGACTGCGGTGAGATACCTTCTATATCCTGTGTGGTCATTCTCTCACGAACCACACGCTCCAGTCTGGAAAGGCCGATCCGGTACTGATTCTGAAGCAGCTCGCCCACTGCACGGATCCTTCTGTTGCCCAGATGGTCGATATCGTCATCATTTCCCAGACCATATTCCAGATGAATATTATAGTTAATAGAAGCAAGGATATCCTCTTTTGTGATATGCTTCGGAATCAGATCGTGAATATCCCGTCTGATTGCTTCTTTTATATCGTCAATATTGTCATTTTCTTCCAGGATGCGCTGGAGTGCAGGGTAGTAAACCAGCTCTGTGACGCCCACCTCTTTGGGGTCAACATCCACAAAATTGGTGATGTCCACCATCATGCTGGAGAGCACTTTTACATTGCGCTCCTCTGTCTGAATCCACACAAAAGGAACAGCCGCGTTCTGAATAGAATCCGCCATCTCTTTTGTCACTTCCGTACCTTTTTCCGCGATAATCTCGCCGGTTGTGGTATCCACCACATCCTCAGCCAGCACATGGCCTGCGATACGGTTTCTCAGCAGCAGTTTTTTATTGAATTTGTAACGTCCCACCTTGGCCAGATCGTAACGGCGCGGATCGAAGAACATACTCATGATGAGACTTTCTGCGCTTTCCACCGCCAGCGGCTCGCCGGGACGGATCTTTTTATACAGTTCAAGGAGACCCTCCTGATAATTTTCAGAAGTGTCTTTTCCAAAGCTGGCAAGAATCTTGGGCTCCTCGCCAAACAACTCTATAATCTCGGCATTTGTGCTGATACCCAGCGCCCGGATCAATACCGTAATGGGCACCTTTCTGGTTCTGTCCACACGTACGTAGAATACATCGTTGGAATCGGTCTCGTATTCCAGCCACGCTCCCCTGTTTGGAATAACCGTAGAAGAAAACAGCCTTTTGCCGACTTTGTCATGTGCGATTGCATAATAAATACCCGGGGATCTCACTAACTGACTGACAATGACACGCTCGGCGCCATTAATAACAAACGTACCAGTTTCTGTCATCAAAGGCAGATCGCCCATGAAGATCTCATGCTCATTAATCTCGCCGTTTTCCTTATTATACAGTCTGACTTTCACCTTTAAGGGGGCTGCATACGTAGCATCCCTTTCCTTACACTCTTCGATGGAGTATTTCACATCATCTTCGCACAATGTAAAATCTACAAACTCCAGGCTCAGCTTGTCACTGTAATCTGTAATTGGAGAAATATCTGCAAAAACTTCCCTTAACCCTTCATTCAGGAACCAATTGTAGGAGTCCTTTTGAACCTCTATCAAATTGGGCATTTCCAGAACTTCCTTTTGTCTCTGGTAACTCATCCGCATACTTTTACCGGTGGTAATTGGACGTATTCTGTTTTTCTCCATTGACGTTTCACCCCTTGTGTATTAAAATTTATTACCGCACATGCCTCTTTCCTATGATTAGGCATATCTTGCCATAATAGTGCATTTTTTACTGTACCACATTCCCAGGACAAAGTCAACAATTTTTCCATAAAAAATACAGCGACATGTACAAATGCCGCTGTATTTTACTCTTCTTTATTTTTTCTTATCCTTTCTTACCACCATCAAAAGCGCACCTGAAATTACCATACACAGCACGCCCATCACCGTAGCATAGATAAACACCCGGTTGTAGCCTGCTTTTCCCGCATAGGTGTCAATCCAGTGGCCTGCCATGGAAAGCATGAACACATCCGGCAGGTAACCGAAGGTGGACAGAATACCTGACACACGGCCGGTGATATTTACATCAATACCAGCATCGTCGATATCGGCAAAGTACAGGCTTCGGATGGCATATACCAGGATAACGCCCAGGAAGAAGTTCAAAAGCACCATCATATAGTAGCTTGTATTCACCGGAATTGCGATAAAGGCCGCCCAGCTCAGCGCCAGAATACCTCCGGCTCCGCAGATTACTTTCAGACGGGAATGGATTTTGTCCGCCAGAAAACCGCCGACAATACCGCCCACGCCCTGGAGCAGATAACGGATACCTCCCAGATTGGCAGCCATGGTCTCAGACATACCATACATTGTAACCATGTATGTATTGATATAGCTCATAAGTCCATAGATACTGTAGGCTGTAAACACAATGCCCACCAGCAGCCATACCCGGGGGATTTTCATACATTTGAACATTCCCACAAAGACATCCTTTAATGTCTCCGTCTGTCCTTTTTCATTGGTATTTTCAATCAGGAACCAGCACAGCACGCCGATTACCAGAAGCAGCACCGCGCACAGACGGATAGACCATGCAGCTCCGGCGATATTGTCCGCAAAGCTGGCATAAACCGCTGCCATCACGAAGACCAGAACAGCATTTAAAATACCTCTTAAACCTTCCTGCAGACCGAACAGACGTCCCTGTTCATCGGAATCACCCAGCATACGAACCGCTTTAATAACGGAACTCCAGTAAGTCATAACCGTTGTAAATCCCATTATGGCGAAAATGATCCGGCTGGCGTTATATCCCGGGAACATGGAGAACCACAGTCCCAAAAGTCCCGTCGATATAAAGGAGAAGGTCAGCATGATCTTCGGTGAAAACTTATCGGCTACAATTCCTCCCAGGAAATAAGCCGGTGTAGCTACGATGGCATACCAGGCATTTAAAGAACCCATCTGAGCGTTGGTAAGCCCCATGGCATTCTGAATGGGAATATAAAATGTCTCTCTTATATAAGGCAGCGTATAGATAAATCCGGCTCCACACGCAAGCAGCAATAATATTCCGTATTTTCTCACTGCTGATTTATTCATAACAACTCGTTCCTTTCTTCTTCTACTCTCTTCCGCCCAAAATCACACTTTTGCAATATCGGAGTCTTTCATGCCAAGGCCGCGCATGATCTCGTCCAGAGCAGCTCTCTGATCCTGTGGCAGGGCCGGGCATTCATAATCAGCCACCAGCTTGTCAATTCTTTTCTGAATGGACTGATACAGCACCTGGTTGGGATCGCCCTTTGTGTTGCTGTGGATGGAAACCTGGCTGGTCCAGGGATCAATATGGCATCTTTCAAAAGTATGATCCAGTGTAACGAAGGTTCCGTTTTCTTCTTCAATGGCTTCTTTGATGGCGTCAAAGGCCAGAGCATCCTCATCGGTGGGCATATCGCTGAAATAGTATTTCATTCTGGTATAGGTTTCGATATCCATAAGGAACTTCTCGAAGCTTACGGTGTTAAAGGAATGAAGAGAACCGGTTGCATGCATCATCAGGTTTGCTCTTTCCGTAAAGGATTCAAACATACTCATGGCGCTTTCCACACCAGCCTGTGCCGTCAGACCGGAAGCGTCTGACATACCGCCGCCGCTTCTGCAGGGCAGGCCATATTTCTTGGCCATCAGTGCGCCGTATTTTGCTTCTTTTAAAAATCCGGGGTTGGAATTTGACACCTGCATATTTTTCATATCGCTGACTGTGGATGCAAATCCATAGATAACCGGAGTTTTGGGGCGAACCATCTGTGCATATACGTTAATGCCTAAGAATTCCGCATTGGCCTGTGAAACATTGCCCGCAAGAGAGATGGGGCCTGTGGCGCCGGCCATATTTCCAGGAGCAATTACCAGCGGCTGGCCGTTTCTGGCACATACTTCTATGGTCTCCAGCGTAGCCTTTGTCACTCCCAGAGGGCTTAAAGGAGAAATCAGGTTGAAGGTACAGGGGATTTCCGTGATGTCACCGCCGAATACAACCCGCATCATCTTCATGATGTTTTCCGCAACCTGTCCGTCTCCGCATACGGAGAACAGCGCTTTATCAGAACGGCAGAGTGTGGCGTAAACCATAGCTTCCGCAGAAATTTCCGCCGCAATATCGCAGGGCTGTGCCAGAATACCGCCGTTGATGGAGAATTCCTCACTCTCCTGAACAATCACCGCCAGTTTCAGGAAATCATCGAAAGTAGCAGGACGAACCGTACCATCTGCCTCACAGACGGAAGGACTGCCGTAACCCGGCGTCATATACAGATCTTCCGTGTTCATATTTACATTGTACTTACTGTTACGGGCATAAACGGTAAATTCCTTTGTCGCTGCATCCAGCGCATCCATCACCTGTTTTTCCGTGAAATAGGCGCGGTTTCCTTCCACCTTCACTCCGTTTTTGCGCAGCAGATCCAGAGCTTCCTCTGAAAGAAAAGCAATACCGATCTCTTCCAGAATCCTCATGGTGTTTTTGTGGATCAGTTCAACAATTTCCGCGTCTCTTGCTGCCACTTCCTCTTTTCTCATTTCAAATTCCTCCTCTAAATAATAATGGTAATTCAAAAGTAATCCCGATTACCTTTGATCTAAAAATAATTACTGATACCGAAATATCAGTAAATTATTATCCTTAATGATCAAGAATCCATATCCAGCTTTACCCCCGGCTCAACGAACCGCTGAAACAGCGTATAAATCAGATTGTAACAGTCTTTTGCAGCAAACTGGATCTCCGTTTCCGTCATGGTCATCCCCGAATACTGGCTGAACATTCCCTGAAAAACCGCAACGGACAATCTGCTTAAAAACGATGCGTTTTCCATGGTGATCAATCCTGCGTTGGCCGCACGCCGAAGCCGGATCAGCTCACGTTCATTCAGATTATTACTGAAAATAATGCTGGCAGTCAGTCCATTGAAATGCTTCTGCACTTCAGGAAACATCTGATAATACTCATAGATACAGTCTTCCAGCATATCCCGCTGATCGCTGAAAAACATCAGCTCATAATAAGGCTTGTTGCGGAAAGCTTCAAAAATAAAGAATCTCCAGAGCCATAAATCCATCTGAATGGAAGTGATATCATCTCTGGCTGTCTGCTTCAGAAACTCCACAATATAAGGTTCCAGGAATTTTACGGAAGCCAGCATAATCAGGTGCTCTTTATTTTCAAAATGCTTATACAAAACCGCACTGGTGCACCCGGCCTTTTCCGCAACCTTCCGGATAGTTACCCCTTCTATCCCCTCTTTTTCGAGTATTTCACTGGTGATCCGAACGTATTTGATTTTTCTGCCGGGATTAAAATTCATGCTGCACCCCTTAGGTAATCTTGATTACCTTTAGTTTATCTCTACAATGTGCTTTTGTCAATGTTTTTTAACGATTCCACAAAAAAACGAAAGGATTTCATAAAATCAACATTTTATGAAATCCTTTCGCCATTACTTCCCACAGCCAATTCTATGCCGCATAAAGCTATGCTTTCAAAATTTCTTCTTTTCTCTCCAGCAGATCATTGGACAGAAGCTGCTTTTCCACATTTTCAAATCCGATACGGTCAATGGCGACTGCAAAGCGCTCTCCCGCTTTTCCCTGCTCCTTAAAGAGAAGAATCGCTTTCTCCACCACATCCAGAACTTCTTCCTTCGTTTCAAAAATTTTACTTAAGGGCCGGCCCTGGGCTATCTGCTTGCCCCAGCGTCCGCCGATATAAACCTTGTATCCCGGCTTTCCTTCTCCCAGCGCGTCAAAATGACATTTGCCCGCGCAGCGGCCGCAGTTGATACATACGTTTGGATCAATCTTCACTACTTTGTCTTCCATACTTGCGGCATTTACCGGACAGGCTTCTATGATGCCGCACTTTTTACATCCCTTACATTTTTCCTCGTCAAACTGAGGAACCAGCTGACCCACGATACCGATATCATTAAGATTTGGTTTCACACAGTTATTTGGACATCCGCCCACTGCAATCTTAAACTTATGAGGCAGTTTTACCTCCCGGTAACCCTCATAGAATCTGTGGTGAATCTCCTCAGAGATTCCAAAGGAATCCAAAAGACCGTACCGGCATGTGGTTCCCTTACAGGAAACGACAGGACGCACTTTAGCTCCGGTTCCGCCCGTTACCAGTCCTGCCTGGGCTATGTACGCCTGAAATTCTTCAATCTTATCAAAAGGAATTCCCTGTACCTCCACTGTAAGACGAGTGGTAAAGGTGACGATACCGTTGCCGAATTTTTCTGCTGCCTCCGCAATTACTCTCTGCTGCTGCGCTGTGATTTTTCCATTGACCGTAATAATACGTCCGGAAAAATTATCGGTTCCTTTGTTGCTTAAAAAGCCCATAGCTTTTACTCTTTTTTCTTCTTCCGGGCTGATGGTTAATGTGGCCATATAAAGTCCTCCTTGTATAAATATTTTTATTACGCATTTCCCTTTCTTCTGTTAATTATAACACCGGAATATATATAAGTAAAATATTATAATTTTATATGTGTTATAGAATTTCCCTATATTTGGAATATATCACTTTCCTTTTCTGTCGTTGCCCGACAAATATCTGCTCGTGCAGGCACAGCAGCCGCTTGCCGGGCGTATCGCAATCGGATAGGGGAAGCTTCTTCCCTATCCGATACCGCGATACCACGTCCATCTCGCGGTAAACCGCTCGATGACCGTTGCCCGTCGGATGCCCGCCCGTGCAAGCACGGCGGTCGCCCTCCGGGCGTATCGCGCAAAAAAGCCGGTGCGATACAGATGATCTTCATCT
>CAMMBV010000069.1 GCA_946494335.1 uncultured Ruminococcus sp.
CCCGGAAAAGGAAGCCATGCTGGAACTGCTTCCCTGGTCCACCAGCCTGCCAGCTTGTCACGGCCCGCGAAAAGTGAGAATTATGTGTCCCATTGAGAATCCAGAGTCCCGAGTTATCTCGGCATATAAAAGAGTGGGCAGACTCTTAAAATCTGCCCACAGAATGCGATAAATTACGATAAATTAGCTGTTTATATCAGGATTTCTTCCTGCTCTCTGAGGTGTCCGTCGGGAAATGGGATTTGTACTCATTCAGCATATTGCTGACCATACCTTCGTCGATCAGAACCGGTTCCGGAGTGGCAGGAGGCGTGAGGATCAACTCAGCGCCAGGGTAGGTTTTCCCTTCCGGCACGGCGGGGCGGATACATCGGGTGTTATCGGGGAAGGAACGTCCCGGAGCCTTGTAGTACATGACTCTGGCCAGGGTGATACACCTGCCGATAATGGTAGTGAAAGCATGGATTCCGCCGGCGTTTTTCGAGAGCGCGATCCGGATCAGCGCCTGCTGTGCCGGATAAGTGAAGCGGAGAGATTCCTTTTCTGCGACCATATTCAGGTAGTTTCCGGCATCTTCCCGGCGCATGCCCCGCATTTCATGTTCATCCAGCCGGGTGATCAGGGAGCAGTATTTATCATAGTGACGGCTGTCATACAGCTGATAATATAACCTCGGCACACCACAGATACAGATCGGCACATGGGTCTCCATATAGATTTTGCGGAGAAGTTCCAGTTTTGTAAAGGAACCTGGTCCGTCCAGGGAGACTTCATCCATCAGGTACATGACCCCGCTCATGGATCTTAACCGGTCCTGCAGGGTAAATATTTCAGAGGAGCGCAGCTTTAATGGGAGGCCGATGAATTCCCCCATTTTCACGATAAGATTGGCCGGGCTCAGGGAAGTGAAATCGGTGATCAGATGGATGTAATCCGGAAACTTTTCATGGAACTGTGTAAGCACAGTGGTCTTCCCGCAGCCGGAATAGCCGTACAGCAGGAGGAATTCATGCTGAGTATAAGCTTCCCGGAGCTTGCGTTTGGTGCGGAGCTGGTCATCAAAGTTCATATACGGCGGCTTAAGGAAGGAATATTCCATACCGTCTACGGTGACGGAGTTCCTCGCTTCCTCAAACAGGGTGTCGTTCATGATGAGGTTGTCCTCCAACGGCTTGTCAAATGGGTCCTTTTCCTCAGGAAACATACTGTTGGGGTTGGCAGTTGTTTCAGCGATTGCTTCGTTTTTATTAAGGCTGTTTTTTATAGACATAGTATTTATCCTCACTTTTTTAATGGTATAAGCGCAGGCATTTTCTCTGCGTTTATATAGATTCCTCCCCGAACAGGAAATTCAGCAGTTCCTGGACGTTTGATGGGGAGGTGGGTTTGGAACCGGCATCGGTTTCCGGAAGTATTTCCGGGCTGTCTGGCAGTGCGGCAACACAGTCGGACAGTTCCGATGCCTGTTCTGTTACATTGGTTTCGTCAGTTACAGAAGCTGCATAGCAGTAATCCCTGAGTTGGGATTTCTCTGTGGGCACAGATGTGGAAGCTTCCGACGGCAGGATTGCGGCTGCAGAGCGGCTGATCCTTGTGATGGTTCCCTTCAGCGATTTTTCATGCTGGTGGTTTCCGTCCAGGTGTGCCTGCAGCTCTGCCGGGTCCGCGCCTGTGAAGGGCAGCTTTTGTGCCGGGAAGGCCTCACAGACAAACCTCCCATTCACTGTGACGGTAAGGGAGGAAGGGGCCAGGGGCTTTTCCACGGCGTGATAGAAGACATCCGCATTTGCGCCGATATGTATCCGCAGCGCATCATCCCAGTACCAAACGTTTGAGAAACGGATCCCATGGCGGCCGATGTGGCAGCCAGCGGCATGGTGGAGCTTCAGCGCACAGAGGGTTTTCCAGTCCGGCGTGACAAGGTATGGCTTTTCCAGCGCGTGGTATTTTTCCAAAGGGCTCATGGTGTCAAAGGAAGGAAGCCACCCATCCGCATCCGCTTGGTCTGAAGTGATGCCATCTTTATGGAACTGATGGTAGGCGGGAAGGATTTCGGACTGAAATTTCTGTACAAAGTCATCCAGTGTCAGCAGTTCCTTCTTTTCCAGGAGCTGCTGCAGGTATTTGGAAAAACCATCAGGCCGTTCCTTTACGCTGTTGTGACACCAGCCCTTCAGCTTGCAGATCCATTCCCGCTCAAGCGTCCCGAACATCCGCTCGATGGATTTGCTTTGGGGATGGTAAGGCAAAGCATGATGGACTTCCACCGACAGGGCGCGAAGGAGTCCAAGACCGGCAAACCGTTTGTTCAGGTACATTGTATCATCTGAGTCAGCAGAGATTTCATCCGGGAGATCCTCAAGCAATGCGCTGCGGTAATCCTTCCCACAGTCCACCAGGATCGCTTTTGGGAGCCCGCGGAAGATCTCTCCCTGTGTAAGAGCGACAGCGCGGCAGAAGGCTTCTGCAATGGTATCTGCATTGGGTAAGATGGAGACCACCCATCCAACAATGCATCCGGTTGCAGTGTCCATCCATGCGGTAAGGGTTGGGCGGACAGCGATCTCCTTTTCAAGGATCCGCCCTCCGGACTGACGCTTCACCGTGACTCTGACAAAGAGATCAAATACGTGGTGGTCGCCCTGCCAGAGCTCATTGACAAGGATCGGTTTTTCCCGGAGGGTGAAGTGGCCATACAGGCTGCTCCACTTACGCACGCCTTCCCGGCAGTAACAGATCATCTGGGGCGGGATATGGGCAAGCAGCCTGTTTACAGTCTTGCGATTGTTCGGGATGCGCATGTATCCGCCGGGGGATTTGCAGGCAGGTATCTCCGTATCCGCCAATGCATTTTCAGGGTGGTACGGGCAGGCCGAACAGTGGACATCTTTGTGAGCCTCCAGTTCCCGGAAGATGCTGTTCTGGGAGAAGTGCTGATGGTGGTCGAGATAAAGGGCATAGGCAAGGTCAGCGCTCCAGAGGCACATGGTTTTCGGGAGATGGTGCTGCAGGTAGACCGGTTCCAGGTAAAGCATGGACAATTCTTTTGATGATGGTTTTCCACAGAGCCGGTACAGTGTGGCAAGGGAGATGCTATTGGCATCTGCAAGCTTGCGAAGCTCCCTGGTTGCTTTCCCGGAATGCCGGTATTTCTGCCGGAGCTGTTCGGCGCTTTGTATAAGCTGCGCTACATCCAAAAAGGAAGAGAGCCAGGCATCGCCAAAGGAACTTCTGGGGGTTGCAAGATCCAGTTCGCACCGTTGGCTTGTGGGAAGCTTATTTTGCAGGTATTCGAACTGGGCTTTTTGAGGCAGGCCCTCCAGACGGATCAGATAATTTTGCCTGCCGTCATAGGTGAAAGGTATGTCATCTGGAATTTTGGACGGCAGTTTGCCGGAGGCAGCACGATTTAGGACTGTCCGCAGCGACAGATGCAGAATAGATGCTGCTTCCGAAGCAGTGATCCAGGTTTCCGAATCGACTTCCGGCTGACGTGGTGGCGGCGGAGAGCCAGATATTGAGATGTTTGGATTGTTGGACATAAAAAATCCTCCTTCTGTTATTACAGCATTGCAAAGGCAAGCTGCTGTGGATAAAATAACAGAACAGAGGAATGATTGGAATAGGCGGGACGCTATTTTCTCAGGAAAAAATATGGGACACGGAATTCGCAGTTCGGGTGTCCCGTGACAATTTTAGCCGGATGAAAAATCCGGCTTTTCTTTAACAATATAATTTAGATTGAAATGTAAATAACAATTTTGATAGGAGTGTGAGATGACTTATGTCCAGACCAAAGAAGAAACCAAATTATAATCCACACCAGATCATGCAAGAGTTCATGGACGCGATAGCTGATGCCTTTGGTTCCTATGATGACAGAGATGATGACACAGCTCCCGGCCTGAATGCCGTGGCAGCCGAGTTTGGGATTACAGCTCTGAAAGCCAGGAAGCTGTTGATCATGGCAGGTGTGTACTCCACGGCATTATCCCGCCGGATAGCAAAGCTTTATTCTAATGGCGCTAAGATTGAGCAGATGATGAAAATCACGGAATTGAGCCGGGCGTCTGTTCACTCCTATTTGCCCTATACCAAGATCCCGTACAACCTTGCCGAGCTGTCAGTCAATGCGGAGCGGATACGTTTATATCGGGAACGGAAAAGAAGATGTGAGGAGTTCTGTTCCAGGGCAGGCCAGATGACGGCTGTGAATCGAATGACGGCAAAAGAGCAGGAAGCGGAGCTGTGGGAACTATTGAAATTTTTGCAGGGCTGTGTGTTCCTCACATCGAAGGGACTGAAGTTTACCTATAAGATCCGTGGCGGCGAGATGTTTGTGAACCGGAAGTCAAAATCGATCACACAGGCCACTGTATTCATGGCGTATTGGAAAGCGGTGGAGCTGATGAAGGAGAACGGATCTGTGAACGGTCCGAAACAGCTGGGAACCTTCGGGGCAAGTTACCTGTATCCTGTGTTTGTGAGGATCGGGGTGATCCGTAAATTGACAGATATAAATCAGCAGGAGGAAGAAAATGAGCCTATTTCAGATTTGGACAACACATAACAGACCATGGTCAGTTCGGGAAATTATCGTTTTCCTGATCATTCTGTCGGTCTGCTCCTTTTTTATTTTTCGGGCTGTGCGTAGGAAACGGTTAAAACTCCAGCAGGGCGCAGCGGTATTGGCTCTGATTCTCTTTCTCGGAGTCGTGTTTGCTTCCACAGTGTTTACCAGGACACCGACCGTTCGGCGCTATGAACGAATTCCATTCTGGTCATGGTATGAGGTGATTGTAAACCACAGCCAGGACCTGCTGATCGAAAACCTTTTGAATATGATTCTATTGCTCCCGGTAGGGATCTTACTGCCGATGATTCTGGACAGCCGGCTTCGGCCTTCCATGGTGTTCCTGATTGGGGTGGTCATCTCAGCGGTCATTGAACTTAGCCAGCTGATTTTTCAGCGTGGACTCTTTGAGTGGGACGATATGATCCATAACGGCCTCGGTTGTATGCTGGGATGTTTGGTTATGAATGCGGCTATAAAGAAGTGGAGGAAAAGACGCGGAAGAAATTGCTAAAAAAATTGCTGATAATTTACTGATTAGATTGAAACGAAAATACTCATTGATAATCTCCCGTTTTCCACTTGCTATGTATCAACTATAGAGCGAATATCACCATAGCCTGGAGTACTGGACATGGGCCAGAAATCATTATAGGCTGGAAGGTGGGTAATAAAATGGGTAGAATGGGACGAGATACGGAACAAGACAGAATCGGTCAGGCAGACACAAGCCAGAAAATTGCGTGTGGAAAACCGGAATCTGGAAAACAGGAGGCACCCAGGCTGTGGGGAAAGCGCACCGCCAATTCATCAGAAATCGTACACACGGTGCTTGGCAGCCTGGAAGCTTACCTGCACAGCAATCCTCCGGATTATCGGTTTCAGGTGGAGAGCCTTTTGGAACTGCTCTATTATGCTTTCACGGAGTATAACATTACAGAGAGCCCGGAGTTTAAGGCGAAGATAGGACCGTTGGACCGTAAACTGAGAGATCTGGCGGAAACGGATGAGGCGGCGGATGAGTACATGAACACTGTTTTCAGCTTATGCGCGGCATATGAGCGTCAGAGCTATGTGGAAGGCATCAAAGTCGGGGCGAGGCTGATGATGGAGATGATGGAACCGGTCACAGAATGAACTGATAAGGCACTTCTGCAGAGGGTACCTGTTTACATCCTTTGCAGAGGTTTTTTTTATGCCTTGACGTATTTTGTTTTGGTCGGTTAGACTTGTCTGGAAAGACCATTTTAGCTTTCCAGATTTCAGAAACGGTTTCAGGTGAACAGTTCATCAGACTGGTGGATATTGACGGCAGAACCCTCTCCTTCTACGAGAATGGCACCAGGGAGATGGGGGCGAACCGTTTGTATCAGATTGCAACGGCTCTCCATGTAAACGCAAATGACCTGGATTTGGAATGGATGGGATGTACGAACGTGCAAACAAGAATGGGCGATGAGATGGTAGGCATGTTTACAGGGATGAGTGCGGAGCAGAAAGCACAGATACTGGAGTTTGCCCGGTTTATTATGCATGGAAAGTCCGTGTAGATCCTGCAATGCGCACAGGGGTTGTGGTGTAAGGGTGGTAAGCGTAGGATTATATTATAGAGGAAACCGGGCGTGGACAATAGAGATGCCCGTTCGCCCGGTTTTGTAGTGGGGTGTAGTCTGTGTGTAAAGATTGACGGAGATTTTTGAAAATTCCTAATTTACTGTCTCCTCTGTGGATACCGCATTCGCCAACGATTTTGCCTTTCTGTCTTTTTCGAGGATATTTCTGAGCTGGGCTGTATCGCCTGGAAGGATGTGCATACAAGTTTCCATGGCAGATTTTGCTGCAAGCTCGGCCATCGTTCTGGAAAAAGTAATACTGTCCGTGTCATCCTCGAACGTCCTCTTGGGGATTGCATAGTACATGCCGGCAATCTCAAGATAGTGTCTCATGTGACGGATCAGTTTACTATTAACATCTTTTGAGTCCAGATACGCTTCCAGTTCTTCCTTCTTTATGTATAGAGTCTGGTTGTGCATGCGGAGGATCCCTTTGATTTCTTCCTGCGTTTCGGGACTGATATCCGGATATTCATCCTTATTGCAGAAGCAGAACCGGTGTATCGCCGGATAAGCTGTCGGGCCGGAGCAGGATGTGGTCGCGCATCCCATGGTGCAGGAGAGGGCGCGGATGTTCAACTTCACATGCGGTATGGTAAGCAGCCACATATCGCCATATCTGGAGCAGGCCAGGCTACAGAACATAATCCCTGTAGTCGAGTACGTAAGCCGACCCTCAAAGTATTTAATGCCGGGATTACCGCTGTCATCCACGTCCCCGGTGTTGATCTTAAGGGAAGCGGTACACTCCCCATTAGAATGCAGGTCACCCAGATGAAGTATCCCGTGGTCGAGTTTGGGCTCTGTATTGGGGGTAGTTGAGAGGAAGAATATATGATAGTCACCAGGATACCGTGCGAACGCCTCCTCATGGATACTATAGCGGAAGCGGGTGGCCTTATTCTCGCCCTCCGTTTTCATGTTCTCAATGATGTGGAATATCGCGCTCAGATTCAGATCCAGCCCGTCACACACCTTCAACAAGGTAGAGATGGTTGTGGAGGATGGGCGCTTGTACATATTGTCAATGGTCTTCTGGGCAATGTTAATCCCTTTGGCGTGGCAGAGTTCACGTATCCCTCTCTGGCGGATATCTTTTTTCTCGGCGTAGTCCTTAATATAGTTGATTACATTCTGGATGATTTCTGCATTTGTCATGTGAATGCCTCCTTGTGGGTGGAACCGGGTAGCCCCTCCGGTTGAGTCTCGGGTATCTTTACTATAGTATACCACGGAAATTAGAAAAAATATATATAAAAATAAAATTTATGAGTATTATTTTACTCAAATGTATGATGTGATAGTAAGATAAGACTATGAGGTTTGATTTTAGAGTAAATTATTACAAAATGCACAAAAACCACTGCGGATTTTACAAAAAATTTAAATAATTTTCACAAAGTATTGACAAATCTAGAGGGAACATATACAATAGAAAAAAAGACCCACCCTTGGCACAGGGCGGATCTCTTTAATAGTTCGTAATAGATAAATCTGAGAATGTAAAATTGTATATTTCAATGGCACTTGAATACTATACAGATTTTTGTTTTACAACTTCCCTGGATTTATCCCTAAACTGATGATGTACATGAATGACAAGGGCTTTTGACGAAATAATAGAGGCATTTCCCTGCCTCGAATTACTGTAAAACCTTATGGTCTCTTTTTGTACATCTCGTATAGGTTACCACACAACGCATTGCCTGTCAAGCACTTTTTGAGTATTTTTGAAAATTCGCGCAATTCATGCGATTTCGGGAAATCCGAGGACTTTGGCAAATTAACAGTCCCCACACTTCCTATATGAAGGATTCCTGCGGCAGTGGGATTTATTATTTGGAATGACAGGCAGGTATCGGACAACATTAGCCAGCAGACTGAGGAGGCATGGCCGACATTGCGAGAACGTATCGTAGGCTGGACCATGGGGAATACCTTGGAATGTCTGCCCATGATAAGCGTCAGTACTCTGACGCTGCAAAGGAAAAGAAGTGAGCATATGATGAGAACGATTATTTGTAGCAATTAAGACGATGCAGTCAAACCCCAGAGTAACTGCATCCACAATAATCGCTGGAAGGTTCCCAGTGCCATAGGGAATCTGACAAGTATATATTTGTGATGCAGGGTTGGGCATACATATGAGTATGTCTGTTCTCTTAAGCCGATCAATTTCAGCGTATGAGAGCAGATTTGGCTGCTAAAGAAGAGAGTGTATGTGGCGAGCGATGCGCCTTAGAGACGTTTGTGGGAAACCACTCTTTTTGATGACCGGTAAAGGCCGGAGCAGGAATGGAATGTCATGACCTGGTCCGGCCTTTTTGCCTTTTCCTGGCTGAAATGTCAGGGGGGATTCATCAAACGGAAAGGGGGTGGTTTTGCATGGATGCCGACGGGAAAAGTCCGAGGACGCTTTTAATTATAGGCCAGGAGCTTGCGCTTTGGAGAAAATCACACGGCTATAAGACTCAAGAAGATTTTGCACATCTCGTTGGCATCTCGCATAGAAAAGTGCAGAGGTTGGAACGGGGAGAGAGGCTGCCGGCTTGGGAGGATATTTACAGATTAAAGGAATTTATGGGTGTGGAGTTTGAGTTTTTCGTTACATCTGAAATGGAACGGGACAAGCCGCATAGCGGTAGTAAGCCGATGGAGACCCGCCTAAACCATCTTATAAGGCGACTTCGAATGTGGTACGAGAATAGCCCGTATTGTGAAGAAAAAGAGGACGATATGGACACACTGGAACATCTTATGGGGACGATAGATAGATCCCGGAAGAATTATAAATAGAATAGGAAAAGTGTAGGAATAAAAAAATGGACGATAATGATGTATGAAAGCCGCTTCGGGGAGATGAATCTGAAGCGGCTTATTTTTTTTTGGCCATGGCTCAGTAGGCAAAAATTATCCAAATATGGCTAATTTTTCATTAACCTCTCCACAAATGGCCTGTCGGAATTGCTACCATATAATCACAACAAACACACAGCATAATGCCTGGTCGCGAACAGGCGAAGGATGCCATATAGATTCTGACAGTTTTCGGAAGAAACCGATGCTGTATGGATCAATGGAGGTACTTTGCTTATTTGCGGCCTTTTTTGATGGCATCTCTTACGCGTTCCACAGGCTACACCAGGAAAGGAGATCATTATGGAAGGAAGAAACAAAGAGCTTAAAGTTGTAGTAGTGCGGCCAGAGGAGCATCCACAGGTTGTGGTGATGAAAGATGTAAGCGCCTGGTTTAGTGGAGCCTTTATCCAGATACCGGCCTACACACAGGATACGGTAA
>CAMMBV010000070.1 GCA_946494335.1 uncultured Ruminococcus sp.
GATAGCAGCTGTCAGAGTTGTTTTACCATGGTCAACGTGGCCGATGGTACCAATGTTACAATGCGGTTTTGTTCTTTCAAATTTAGCTTTAGCCATTTTGAATGTCCTCCTTAAATACAACATCTGCCCCTGGGGGCTCTTCTTTTTTCGTTTCAAACAAAACTTGCTATCCTTGATTATATTGCAAATCAAGGATATTTGCAAGTTATTTTTCTTTATTTACCTTTCGCGGAAAGTACTTTTTCCTGAACGGACTTCGGTACCGGCTCATATCTGTCAAAGAACATGGAGTAGTTACCACGGCCCTGTGTTCTGGAACGCAGGTCTGTTGCGTATCCGAACATTTCAGCCAGCGGAACGAATCCGCGGATCATCTTTCCTCCACCGATGTCATCCATACCTTCGATACGGCCGCGGCGGGAGTTGATATCACCGATAACATCACCCATGTAATCTTCCGGTGTGGTAACTTCCACTCTCATGATCGGCTCAAGAAGTACCGGTGACGCTTTTGCCATGGCCTCTTTAAATGCCAGAGAACCGGCAATATGGAATGCCATTTCAGAAGAGTCGACTTCATGGTAAGAACCGTCGTATACATTGGCATGAACGCCTACTACCGGGAATCCACCCAGAATACCGGCTCTCATAGCCTCTTCGATACCTTCGCCTACAGCCGGGATATATTCCTTCGGAATAGCGCCGCCGACAACAGTGGATTCAAATTTGAATGTTTCCTCTGCATTGGCATCCATCGGCTCAAATTTAACTTTACAGTGACCGTACTGTCCACGTCCACCAGACTGTTTTGCGTATTTGCTGTCCACATCCGCCGGTTTGGTGATGGTCTCTTTATAAGCAACCTGAGGAGCGCCTACGTTTGCCTCCACCTTGAATTCACGCAGAAGTCTGTCTACGATAATTTCCAGATGAAGCTCGCCCATGCCGGCGATGATTGTCTGTCCGGTCTCCTGATTTGTGTGAGCGCGGAATGTGGGGTCTTCTTCTGCCAGTTTGGCAAGAGACTCACCCAGTTTGCCCTGTCCGGCTTTCGTCTTCGGCTCAATGGCCAGCTCGATAACCGGTTCCGGGAATTCCATGGATTCCAGAATTACCGGATGCTGCTCGTCACAGATCGTATCACCTGTTGTGGTCACTTTAAATCCGATCGCTGCAGCAATATCTCCGGAATATACTTTATCCAGCTCTTCACGCTTGTTGGCATGCATCTGCAGGATACGTCCAACACGCTCTTTTTTATCTTTTGTTGAGTTATACACATAAGAACCGGAATTCATGGTTCCTGAGTAAACTCTGAAGTATGCCAGTTTTCCAACGAAGGGGTCTGTCATGATCTTAAATGCCAGAGCAGAGAAGGGCTCATCATCAGATGAGTGTCTTTCTGTCTCATTGCCGTCCATATCCACACCCTGAATAGCCGGGATATCTGTGGGAGCCGGCATGTATTCCAGAATCGCATCCAGAAGTTTCTGCACGCCTTTGTTTCTGTAAGCGCTTCCGCAGCACACCGGAACAGCAGAACATTCGCAGGTTCCTTTTCTCAGCGCTGCTTTCATAGCCTCAACAGAAGGCTCGTCGCCCTCCAGATATTCCATCATCAGATCATCATCCAGTTCGCAGATTTTCTCAACCAGCTCTGTATGATACAGCTCTGCGTCGTCTTTCATATCTTCCGGAATATCTACGATGGAAATATCCTCACCCTTGTCGTCATTATAAATGTAGGCTTTCATCTCAAACAGATCGATAATTCCCTGGAATTCATCTTCTTTGCCGATAGGCAACTGAAGACAAATTGCATTTTTACCCAATCTGGTTTTGATCTGATCTACTGCATTGTAGAAGTCTGCACCCAGAATATCCATTTTATTGATAAATGCCATTCTAGGTACATTGTATGTGTCTGCCTGACGCCATACATTCTCAGACTGGGGTTCAACACCGCCCTTCGCACAGAACACGCCTACGGCGCCGTCCAGTACGCGGAGTGAACGTTCAACCTCTACTGTAAAGTCCACGTGTCCCGGAGTATCAATGATATTGATACGGTGTTCCAGAGCGCCTGGCTTTGCCTTGCAGTTTTCCTGCAATGTCCAGTGGCAGGTAGTAGCGGCTGAAGTAATTGTGATACCACGTTCCTGCTCCTGTTCCATCCAGTCCATGGTAGCAGTACCTTCATGGGTATCGCCAATTTTATAGTTAACACCGGTATAATACAGAATACGCTCTGTCAGTGTGGTTTTACCCGCATCGATATGAGCCATAATACCAATGTTTCTGGTTCTCTCTAATGGATATTCTCTTCCAGCCATTGGATTTCCTCCTAGAATCTGTAATGAGCAAATGCTTTATTAGCTTCTGCCATCTTATGCATGTCTTCTTTTCTCTTAACAGATGCTCCTGTGTTGTTCATAGCATCCAAAAGCTCATTGGCCAGTCTTTCTTCCATTGTTTTCTCGCCTCTTTTGCGTGAAAAGAATGTCAGCCAGCGCAGAGCCAGCGCCTGACGTCTGTCAGGTCTTACTTCGATCGGCACCTGGTAAGTAGCACCGCCGATACGTCTTGCCTTTACTTCCAGTACAGGCATGATGTTGTTCATTGCTTCTTCAAATACTTCCAGAGCTGGTTTTCCAGCTTTTTCTTCCACTCTGGCAAATGCGCCGTATACAATCTTCTGAGCTACACCCTTCTTACCATCCAGCATTACGTTGTTGATAAGCTTTGTAACCACTTTGTTATTGTACATCGGATCCGCCAGAACGTCTCTTTTCTGAGTATGTCCTTTACGTGGCACGTTACTTCCCTCCTTAATCATTTCCGTCTGTCATGCAGACAGACATCTTTTTTCGATTAAATCATAGGTACTCACAATGACAGTCATGGGCAGTACCTGACTGCCTACTATGTGTTCGCACTGGTAAATTCCATCTATTAACCCGCAGCCGGCAGGGCTTTGGAATGACCGTACATAGCATTGTGATACTTCTATAATATCGTCTTTATTTTTACTTATTTTTTCGGTCTCTTGGCACCGTATTTGGAACGGGCCTGTTTTCTGTTGGCAACACCTGCTGTATCCAGTGTACCTCTTACGATATGATATCTGGTACCTGGCAGGTCTTTAACCCTTCCTCCACGGATCAGTACAACACTGTGCTCCTGCAGATTGTGACCTTCTCCCGGAATGTAACTTGTCACTTCAATACCGTTGGAGAGACGTACTCTGGCGATTTTTCTAAGAGCAGAGTTCGGTTTCTTCGGTGTAGCAGTTTTAACAGCTGTACATACACCTCTCTTCTGCGGTGAAGACATATCGCTGGATTTTTTCTTCAGAGAGTTAAAGCTTTTCTGAAGTGCCGGCGCTGTTGACTTCTTTACAGATGTCTGACGACCTTTTCTTACTAACTGATTAAATGTTGGCATTCCAATTCACCTCCTGTAGATTCCTCCGCAATTTTGCGGGTTTTCTGCGGCTGCTATTTTCCGTAATTAAGCGCGCAAAAACTACTGCGTTTTTATGCACGCTTAGATATTATATCCTCCAGTTTTGCCACTGTCAAGGGAAATAAACAAAAATCCGTGTAAATTGCAGGTAAACTTATTTTCCAAATTAAATTCCACCCCATTGGTTTTTCTCTCGCCGTTGATGAGAGGCTGAATAACTTGATCGGCAACTTGATCGTTTTACTTGGTCGATCAGCGATCAAGTTATTTTCTTCGATATTTCTGGTTTCTGCTGTTTGGCTTATCTGGAATGGTCATTTCAATCACACCGGCATTTAATGCGGGGTTCAGGTAGTTCTTGCGAAAAGTCGGCCGATGTGTCATGTTAAGTCGCTCCATGATCTCGACAGCGGACAAAGTTTCGCCTCCGATTGCATCAAGCAGACGCTGAATGGATGCAGAAACAGGGCTCGTCCCAGCATTTTCCGCTTCACCGACCACTACGGTCTGCCTTAATGTATCCAGAATAACCTCAAGCATAAATCGGACAAATTCGCTGCTGTCAGCTTCCTTATCGGCTTTTCCAAGGGCATCGTAATATTCTTTCTGCCTCGTTCGAATCAGTTCCTCTATGGGCAGCCAGAAAAACAGTTCCTTCCATGTGCCCAGAAGCAGACTGTGCCACAGTCGCCCCATTCGCCCGTTGCCATCCTCAAATGGATGAATAAACTCAAACTCATAATGGAAAATGGCGCTTTTTACCAGCGGGTGCATTTCGGAAGCCTGATACCAGTCGAACAAGTCCTGAATCTGTCCGGACACGAACTCCGCAGGCGGTGCCATGTGCACGACCACATCCCCGTCAAATACGCCTACTCCCTTAGAGCGGAACCTTCCGTTTTCCGGAATCAGACCGTTCATCATCTGCTTGTGCGCTCTCAGCAAATCCTTCACAGAAGCAGGGTTCAGCATCAATAGCATCTCGTAGGTCTCATAAGCGTTTTGAACCTCCCGGATCTCGTTCGGATCACCTAGAATCCGCTGCCCATTCAAAATCGCCGTAACCTGCTCCAATGAAAGCGAGTTATGCTCAATAGCAAGCGAAGAATGAATCGTGCGGATTCGATTTTCTTTCCGGAGGCGCGGGTTCAGATTACCGTGAGAGAGTACAGTAATTCGACCAATCTGCTCACTGATTTCTGCGACCAGATTGGTGATTCTGTCAGTCATATGAAAGGGTGGTTTGTATTCACTCAAAGTAACGTCCCCCTATCTTAATTCTTAAAGCTTCCCTGTGATGCAAAATACTGATCAATTCCATTGGCAATTCCATCTACCATGTTTGCCTGCATGGACGCGTCCGCCATGGCCGCATCATCAGAAGCATTACTCATATATCCCATTTCCACAATGGTGACCGGCATGGAGCACCAGTTGATTCCGCTCATATCATCCGTCATATAAACACCCTGATTATTAAATCCGGTGGCCGCCACATAGGAATCAATGACGCACTGAGACAGCGCCTGGCTCTTTGTGATCAGATCCTGTGACAAAAACGGATTGGCATCGGAGGGTGCCATGGTAAGCGCTCCGCTGACCGAGCTGTCTTCTGAACCGTTGGCGTGGATTCTCACAAAAATATCCCCGCCCTGGGCTGCGGCATAATCCGCTCTTTCTTTGTTGCTCATACTCACCTCATGGGTTTCCCGTGTCATATAAACGGTGTACCCGCGGCTTTCCAGTTCAGTCCGAAGCTGAAGAGAAACGATCAGGTTCAGCTCATACTCATCCAGACCGGATACCGAGCCGGATGTTCCGGAACTCACTCTTGGCTTGGTCTGGGATGCGCCGGGGCCGATGGGCTCCTGACCGCTGTCTCCCTGGCCCTGATGGCCGGGATCAATCACCACTACCTTTCCAGCGGTTTGCTCTGTGACTCCCGCATCTCCTGTGCCGTTTTCCAGAAGCTCACCGTTTACCGCATCGGCAGGCATTTCTGTGGAAATAAGGTCATTGCTGACATAGCAGGTCTGCCCGTTGTACTCCAGACGGCTCCAGTCCGTGGAAATACCCGTTCGCTTAAACAACTTGCTTTTGGGCGCTGTTTCAATGATTTCCGCATCGGTGCTGGGCTCCGTGCGGATATTGGCCTCCTGGATAATGAATATGTTGTCCTGCGTATCCTCAAAAGCGATGATGGAATCCTGCGTATCCTCTGTATTATCCTGTGTTTCCTCCGGCTGCACCGTTTCTTTTTCTTCTGCCTCTCTGGTCTCATCCAGGGCCTCCATAGCCATCTGCCTGGCTTCCTCCCTCGTCTCCTTCGCCTGCTTCAGGATAAAGAAAGAGCAGACAAATAATATCACCGCCAGCAATGCAATGCAGCTGACCAGAATGATTACCAATTTGCTTTTTTTCACTTTTTTTCCTCCCTTTTACGGCTGTAGTATCGATCGGACAGGGGAAGCTTCTTCCCTATCCGATCCTGCGATACCGCGTCTATCTCGCGGTAAACCGCTCGATGACCGTTGCCCGTCGGATGCCCGCTTGTGCAAGCACGGCGGGCGCCCTCCGGGCGTATCGCGCAAAAGCCCGGAACGGGAACAAGCTTTTTGTTCCTGATTCCGGGCTTTTCCCAGTTGTCATTATTCCTCTGATTCAGAATCGGAAATGCTGATCAGTTCTTCTTCCTGATTTTCTTCCTTCGTGATATCTGCATCCTGCTGTGCAATTTCCGGATCATTCTCTTCAATTTCCAGATCCTCAAAATCTGCCTCTTCCTCGATCAGATCTGAATCCAATTTAATATTGCGGTACCGTTTCATACCGGTTCCGGCAGGAATCAGTTTACCGATGATAACATTTTCTTTCAGACCAATCAGGTTGTCTGCTTTTCCTTTGATTGCAGCCTCTGTCAGTACCTTGGTGGTCTCCTGGAAGGATGCCGCAGACAGGAAAGAGTTTGTAGCAAGAGATGCTTTGGTAATACCCAGCATCACCTGTTTTCCTTCTGCAGGTTCTTTGCCTTCCTGTTCCAGCGCTTCATTTGCCTCTTCATAATCCAGTACATCCACCAGTGTTCCCGGAAGGAAATCCGTATCGCCGTTGTTTTCAATGCGGATTTTTTTCAGCATCTGACGCACGATAACCTCGATATGCTTATCGTTGATCTCAACACCCTGGAGACGATATACTCTCTGCACTTCACGGATCATGTAATCCTGCACAGCGCGGACACCCTTGATTTTCAGGATATCATGGGGATTGACACTTCCTTCTGTCAGTTCGTCGCCGGCTTCCAGCACTGCGCCGTCCTGTACCTTGATTCTGGATCCGTACGGGATCAGATAAGTTTTGGAAACGCCTTCCTCATTGTCTGTCACAACGATTTCACGTTTTTTCTTGGTATCTTTAATCTCGGCCACACCCTTGATCTCTGTGATGATGGCCAGACCTTTCGGCTTTCTCGCCTCAAACAGCTCCTCCACACGGGGAAGACCCTGTGTGATGTCACCGCCGGCCACACCGCCGGTATGGAAGGTACGCATGGTCAGCTGTGTACCCGGCTCACCGATAGACTGAGCCGCGATAATTCCGACAGATTCACCCACCTGTACGGTTTCACCCGTAGCCATGTTTGCACCGTAACATTTCGCACAAACGCCGATGTGTGATTTACAGCTTAAAATCGTACGGATTTTAATTTTATCAAAGGGCTGACCGTTTTCATCCACACCTTCTTTCATGATGCGAGCTGCCCGCTTCGGTGTGATCATATGGTTGGCCTTCACAATAATATTTCCGTCTTTATCCTTAATGGTTTCACAGGAAAAACGGCCCGTAATACGTTCCTGGAGACTTTCGATCTCTTCTTTTCCGTCCATGAAGCCTTTGACATACATTCCCGGAATCTCATCCTTGCCTTCGCAGCAGTCTGTCTCCCGGATGATAACCTCCTGAGAAACATCCACCAGACGTCTCGTCAGATAACCGGAGTCCGCAGTACGAAGAGCCGTATCGGACAGACCCTTTCTGGCTCCGTGAGCAGACATGAAGTATTCCAGTACATCCAGACCCTCACGGAAGTTGGATTTAATAGGCAGCTCAATGGTATGACCGGTTGTATCGGCCATCAGACCACGCATACCTGCCAGCTGTTTGATCTGTTTATCAGAACCACGGGCGCCCGAGTCAGCCATCATATAAATATTGTTATATTTATGCAAACCGCCCAGCAGCGCTTTGGTCAGTGTATCATCCGTCTCTTTCCAGGTTTCCACAACCTCTTTGTACCGTTCTTCCTCCGTAATCAGACCACGCTTGAAGTTTTTCGTGATCTTATCCACCGTATCCTGTGCTTTTGCAATCAGCTCCGGTTTTTCCGGCGGTACGGTCATATCGGAAATGGATACCGTCATTGCGGCTCTGGTAGAGTATTTATATCCCATGGACTTGATATCGTCCAGCACTTCCGCCGTCTTGGTAGCTCCGTGGGTATTGATTACTTTTTCCAGAATCTGCTTCAGGCCTTTTTTGCCCACATGGAAGTCCACTTCCAGCAAAAGCTCGTTGCCCGGAATACTTCTGTCTACGAATCCCAGATCCTGGGGAAGGATCTCGTTGAACAGGAAACGTCCCAGCGTGGATTCCACATTGCCGCGGAGCACCTGGCCATCGGCCATCTTTTTCTCACAGCGTACCTTGATTTTGGACTGAAGTGTAATCGCCCCATTCTCATAGGCAAGGATGGCTTCATTTACATTCCGGAATGCTTTTCCTTCTCCTTCAACTCCCGGTCTTTCCTGTGTCAGATAATAAATACCAAGCACCATATCCTGTGAAGGAACCGCAACGGGTCCTCCATCAGAGGGTTTCAGCAGGTTGTTGGGTGACAGCAGAAGGAATCGGCACTCTGCCTGCGCTTCCACGGAAAGAGGAAGATGCACGGCCATCTGGTCGCCGTCGAAGTCAGCGTTGAAAGCAGTACATACCAACGGATGCAGCTTGATCGCTTTACCTTCCACCAGGATGGGTTCAAATGCCTGGATACCCAGTCTGTGCAGCGTAGGAGCACGGTTCAGCATAACCGGATGCTCTTTAATCACCTCTTCCAGAACATCCCAGACCTCTGTCTGCAGCTTCTCCACCATTTTCTTTGCATTTTTTATATTATGGGCTGTGCCGTTGGCAACCAGCTCCTTCATAACAAAAGGCTTAAACAGCTCAATAGCCATTTCTTTGGGAAGACCGCACTGATAAATTTTCAGTTCGGGGCCTACCACGATAACAGAACGCCCGGAATAATCCACACGTTTACCCAGCAGATTCTGGCGGAAACGTCCTGATTTACCCTTCAGCATATCGGAAAGAGATTTCAGGGCACGGTTACCCGGTCCTGTTACCGGACGGCCGCGGCGTCCGTTGTCAATCAGCGCATCTACAGCTTCCTGCAGCATTCTCTTTTCGTTGCGGACAATGATATCCGGAGCTCCCAGCTCCAGCAGTCTTTTCAGACG
>CAMMBV010000071.1 GCA_946494335.1 uncultured Ruminococcus sp.
GCCAATGCCCCTCCGTCCAGGTCAAGGAACTCCTCCCTGGCAAGCGCCAGCGCTTCCTCCATACAGGCTTTGCACACAGGTTTTGCCCTGCAGAACCGGCACCAGTCCCCCGGATGCTGCTCGCCTTTACCCTCAAAGGCCATCTGGGCAATAGGTTTAATACTCTCGCCCCAGGCCCGGAGGTCTGCCGCTGAGATCTCATAGGTGGAGATGTTCTCAAGCCTCGGCTGGATGATACTCATCCGCACCGTCTCGATCTCATAAATGTAGCCATAGGCGTTTAAAGCTCCGGTCGCGTAGAGCATCATCTGGCTGTTTTCGTGGGCGTCCACAAAGACGCCTTTGCCATTTTTGTAGTCACAGATGTGGAGCAGGCCCCGCCCCTGTTCATCCTTCCCCAGGATGATCATGTCCCCGGTGCCAAAGCCCTCCGGAACGATATTGGAAAAGTCCAGCCGCTCCTCCACAAAGCAGAGAGGCTCCACACCGTTCCGCTTCATCCCCTCGATGATGGAGATGACAAACTCCGCGTAAACATCGGTGGCCTGCTCGATCTCCTCCGTGAAGAATTCCGACTGCGGGCGCTTCTTCCTCTCATGCAGGTACTTCTTTACCTTGTACTCGCACAGTTCATGCGCCCAGGTGCCTTCCTCCGCGTACACCGACGATTCATTGGGGAAGTTCTCCTGCAGACGGGCGGAGGGCGGGCAGTGCAGCCACTGTTTGGATGAGGACGCGGATAAGACCGCGTGTTTTCCCGGCATCCCGGCCACCGCCCTTAAAGTTCAGAGATGTCAGTCAGGAATGCCTCATACTTCTCTGGAGGCAGACCGCTGACCTTCTCCACGCCATAGGACTTCAGGAGCGCGCCGATCCTGGCGTTGTTGTCCCGCTTCTTCTTGATCTTTGCCACAATGACTTTGGTGATGTCATCGATGGTGACCGCTGGAGCGGGAGAGGGCTTGTCCGGTCCTTTCGGCTCCGGGTCAAAAGGGAGGTCTTCCGCTTCCTCCTGGTCGTTTTCATCCGCTCCGGGAGAACTCTGTGAAACAGTGGGGACAGTAGAAGCGGGCTGTGCCTCCTGCGCCGCTTTGATCTCACCCGCTGCCCCGGACGCGCCCAGGCTGTCAAAAACCATGGCAATGCCCGTGAACGCTGTCTTCAGTCCCTGACTGAGCAGCTCCGCATCCACCAGGACCAGGCTGCCGCTGTTATTCTCATTCTTCTTCGCCATTGCTTTCCTCCTCTTCAAAACCAGTCTCCACCTCGGCAGCACCGCCGGTCCCGTGCAGGACAGTGGCCATACTGCCGGAGTGGAAGTTGTAGGTCTCCATGTGGTCATCCAGGTGGATGTGCAGCTCACGGATCTTGACCTTTACCTCCGGGATGAGGGTCAGGCCAATCCCATCCATGCAAACGGCTTCGTCCGCCTCATGGCAGGCGCCACCGCAGGCGCGGCCGGGGCAGTTATGGAGACTGGATTCACGGATAGGATCATCTCCGCACTGGTGCTTCCCGGAGTAGCGGGTCTGTACATTGCGGTCGCCATGGCGGCGGGGTGTGCTGTGCTGCGCTCTGTTCTTCTTGCTCATAGTGAAAATCCTCCTGATCTTTCTCGGTCTTTTAACCGTAGTCATTTTCTTCATCATGGCCTATCCTGGTCATCCACATCCGAATACAGGTCGCTGACAACCCGCTTCAAAACCTTTCCCAGAAGCCCGGTGGTCTCACAGAACATCCGGACCGGAAGGCCAAGGCGGGAAGCTTCCTGGATCTCCGCCATCATCCCCTCAGAGATATACTCGGAAAAGCACCACAGCTCGTCCGCGTCTTTGAGCATCTCCAGCCCGATGCGCCGTCCCTGCTCACGTTCCGAGACGATGCTGTCATCCAGAAACTGTGTGCAGAAGAGATGGCTGCAGATCGGGACCGCCCCAAGTTCTGCCACCAGGCGGCAGGCTGTCTTTGCTCGGTCGATATTGTCTGCCAGCTCTCTTTTTGCCAACTCCAGCGGCTCCATCCTGGGCCGGTAGGGAGAGCAGACATAGATGCGAAGCCTGCGGTCCGCCGCAGCGGTACCTGCCTCCTTGTGCCCAGGGGGATGATTGATCATTGCTGTATCCATAATGTCCTCCTTCCTGCGGCTCCGTGATCATCCGAAGCCGCAATGCGTTTATGTTTATTGGTACCTGAAAGGTGTTTCTTCTAAGAGCTGTCCATCCGGCTTATCCTCCTCTCACAAACTTGAGAGGAATGACCTTTATGAAAAGTTCCTCTCATAAATAGTCGTGGGAGAGGACGATTAACAAGTATTACTTGAAAAAAATTAAATGAAATTTGTGACATTTCTGATTTTCTTCTCGGCACCAGCTAATCTATAGTCCACGGCCTGCTGGCTGATCCCCAACATATCCGCAATTTCCTGTTGGTTATATCCGCACCGATGGTACAGAAGGAATACTTCTCGCTGCCGATCTGTCAGTTTTGCAAGCTGCTCCTGAAGACTCTCCTTCTTTATGTACGCCACTTCAGGGCTTTCAAAGTGATAGCCGGGATTCCAACGTTTCTCCCGTTTCTCCTCAGATTCATCTTCATCCCATATTTCTTTCTTCGCACCCTTTCGGTCAAACTGCCGGTTCATACTATTTATCTCTACCTGATGATCGCCACGCAGCATCACGGCCATGAACCAAGGCTGGTTACCCAGCACATCTTCTTCAACGATACTTTTTTGCGGCACATAGTTTTTCCCGTCCTCTTTCGCTGCGTCAAACTGATAGGTGAAGGAGCAGCAGTCCGCAAGCCACAGAACCGTGGTCCCGGTGTTGTTGGAATACACCGCATAGCCATTGGCATAAACCTTGCAGTCCCCGTCCGCTGTCTCTGCGAGCGGCTGTATTTGCTCCACAGTGCCATCCTTATTCTTCTTCTCCCGGAGACCCTTTGCAGTCGGCGTTTTCTCTGCCCTGGCCACAGCGCCGATTATCTCCAGCACTTCTCTTAAGGTGGTCTCCTCCGTTACGGTAATGTTTCTGGTGTCATTTCTTCTTTCCATGATTACGTCCTTTCCGCGGACGCTCCCGGCAGAAGGATGTAACCATGTGGAGAGCACCAGACGGCTTCCTGCCGCTTCAGAGAACTCCCAGGCTTGGCGCATAAAAAAAGATGCATAAGGCCAAAGGTGTCCTCTTACGCACCTTCCCGATCCACCCGTGGTTGATTTCCAATCACAAGTAGATCAGGAAGATCCCGTATGAAAACATCCTCTGCCGTATGCATCCAGCTTTGAGATTTTGTTTTTTTAATTCTAATTTCTGTTATCCTTCCAGTAACGCCCTGTAGGTTTGTACCTCGGATGGTTATATGGTAACAAATCGCTCTTCAAAAGAATTATCGCAAACGATAAGATTGCGTCTTGGTTCTTATCGAATACGATAAAATTTCACGCCAGCGTTTTACCAAAAAGATAATCCGTACTGAATACAAACCTGGTGCAGCCGACTACAGGATGGTTCAAGGCAAGCGCAGATTGAACCCCGGATAAAATGGGTAGAAAAATACCGTCCACAAGATTTCCTCCTGTGAACGGTTCAAAGTGTGGCTATCTGTGCCGAGAACATTTTGATCATCATGCGCTGTTTGTCCAAAGGTAAATCCCTCAGCTGTTCCATCAACGACATCATCTCCGATGAATAATCTGAGAACCTGTCCAGCTCATCAGCCTGAAAATATGAAAGCGGAACTTTGAGTGCCGCTGCAATTCTATGTAGCTTGTCCACGCCCATCACCCTTTGCCCAGATTCATAGAGGGAAAGTGATGACGGTGTAATATCCGCCTGGATAGCCAACTCCGTCGCAGTCATTCCAAGTTCTTCTCTGCGATTAACTATTTTCTCTCCGATTGCTGCAAGCAACGGATTGTATTTACTCGGCATCTATTTTCCCTCCTTCCTCTTGTTTTTTCCGCTTTTTTCTTTGTATTTATCCGTATCTCGCCTATATCCCCTATATTATAGATATATGCAGTATGTACGACGTCGAAACCTGCAATTGGTTAGCGAAAAATAAACTAAAAAAGCCAGGGTATAGACATAGATCCGTCCCTATAAGGAACATTAATCTTAGCCTATACCCCGGCCTCGCCACGCAATGGGCTGCACGTGTCAGGTATCATATTATCTCCACACCATGCCGAACCTGCACGCCTTCGGCAGGCCACGGTCTCACTGTTTTCTGTGTAGAAACATTTTCCGTTCTTTAAAACTCTACCTTCATTTCAGGAACGTTGTCCTTAAAAATCTGCTCATTCGCTTCGTCCCAAAATATATATGATTCTATTTCATCATCCTTCATATAAGCAATGGCTCGCTTTCCGTTGATAATCGCTGGTTGCCCGATGAACCTGGGACGCTTATCCGGATGGCAATGAGTTGTATACATTTTTTGTTCTCTTTTTCCTTCCCCCATAAGCATTTCCCTCATTCCACATTAAAGCCGATGCTTTTTTCAGAAATCAAATACTGCACATCGTCTATCTCCAGCCAATTCATGAGGCGAAGCAAAAATTGACAATCCGGCTTTGTTTCTCCGTTTTCCCATTTTTGGTAAGTCCTGACTGAAGTTCCAACTGCGTCTGCAACTTCCTTTTGAGTCATTTTTTTATATACGCGGTATTCCTTTAGCACTTCATGGTTAAAAACCATGTTTAAAGGCCCCGCATATTCCTGTTCCCAAGATAAAATTGCGTTTTGGTTGTTTACCGATGTATAATCTCCTTCCTCATCCAAATAGGTCAGGAGATAAATAGTACTGTCTGGTAGGATTTCTATTCTCAGTTCGCCTCGCCTAGATTTTATGCAGTTACAGGTCACACTTTTTATATTTTCTGCCTTTATTCCTATCCATTTCATGATCGGCCGTCCCATACCGTCACATGGAAAATTTCCAAAAAATCGAATGACATTCCCATCCCTTACCATATTTAACCTGGTAGATTCTGATTCATATCCATATATAATCGGCTCCAGACATGCTGCCTCTCTGGCTTCATTGTACCGCGTGATAAAACGTTCAGGATAAAGATCGTTCCAGCCTAGTTCCCGGCACAGTCCGAGATAATCCGCCCAGCGTACTAAAAACTCCTTGGTTTTTATGTCAGTCATTCCAGCTTCGGCATCTTCCAAGATCTCATTGATGTCAAAGTGTCCCGTTTGTGCCCGGTTACGTTTTTCAGGATACAATTGGATGCTGGGATAATTCATGATCTCTTCAACTGTGACTCCTGCATCAAAATAAAAGAATTCCAACAATCGGTATATCTCTTCTGTTTGTTGTTCTACAGTATCCCCACTGTCTGTTTCAAGTAGATCCGCTACCCACTTTCTTAATGACATACCTCTGTCATCACGATCATAGAAAAGGGGAAGTCTTTTAACAAATGTATCAACACTAATGGGATAAAATCCTCTTTCCTTAGTTGACCGTAGGAAGCCATATCCAAAGTATATTGTGCGGTCATCATCAGATTTGCACTTGTCAAAAATTTCCTCATCAACCATATCATGCGATTCAAGATAAGAAAGCATTTTTTCCTCATTGACTTTTTTCCCTTGGATGCTTTTTTTTATAAAAGTACGCTGTTCTTCCGTTAAATTCATGTATTTCACCTCGTAAATATCCTTACAGAAACATAGTATCACGAATTATTTGGGTAGTCAACATTTTTATTACCCATTTTCTTCGTATTTTTGTATTATTAAATAGTAATTAACACGTTCGTTCTAAAATTTTATTGACACGTTCGTTCCTCTGTGCTATACTGGCATCATCAAAGGAACTTTCGTGTAACTTACGCTTTTGATTATATATACATTCGTTCCTTATGTCAAGAGCTGTTTTTACACGAACATTCATTTCACATTCAACAATTTGCACAATCATTCCAAGCCAATCGCTACCTTAGGCTATGGCAATCGTATGGGTGACTTTCCCTTTCCCATCCGGTTACCGAACATTCGTGCAATTGGAAACTGTTGATACAGAAGTGTCCACCGCATTTTTTCAGTGGTTGATTGTCAACAGCGGGCGGCGCCTCTGTAAAACCAGACCGCACCAGCGGGCAATGACAAGGAGGATAATATGGCAGCAACGATCAAAGATGACGCTCCCTACAAAGACTTTGCGGAGCGCCTTAGAAAACTACGGGAGGATGCCGGGCTCACCAGGGCACAGCTTGGCGAAAAAGTCGGTGTATCCGGACGGTCTATCATCAATTACGAGAATGGTGAGCGCATCCCCTTCGGGGATACCTGTGCCAAAATGGCGGAGACTTTCGGGATCACAACGGATGAACTGCTGGGTGTGAGCAACCCACAGTTAGAGATGGCAAAGGCTGAAGCGCTGGATTCTATGCGCTTAACAAACGGGAAATCTGGTGCCGCACGTCTGGAACACGCATTGAACACAGTGGGCAGCGTCCTTGCGGGCGGAGAACTCAGCGAGGCCCAGGCCCAGGAATATATCTTCGAGATGCAGAAGATGGCCTTCCTGGCACAGCAGAGGTTACGGGAAACCCACACCAATAAACGTTACCATGCAACCGTTGAAGCGAAAGCGGAAGAAACCAAGTCAAAAGTTGAAGAACTGGACAGCAAGATCAACGCCATCTCTTCCGGCAATGATCAATAAATAGATGTAATAATCCACGCAATGGATTATGGAAAAGGAAGGTGATCCTTATGGATGACGATTTCTTTGCGGTTTCAGATGCTGCTGTTGCTCATGCCGGTTCCACGAAGCCGGGGGATGTGGCTGACTGTCTTGGAATCATGGTCTATGACCTGACAGGCACCATCACTGCCTTGGCAACCCGTTATTCCTATTTCCCTGTGATTGGTTTAAATTTTAAACTGAAAGGCATGTGGCGTGATTATGCCTTTTGGCATGAGATCGGCCACGTTGTAAAGGGGCACATAGACGAGCCAGGGTTCAGTACGAAACACTTTGGCTCAGTCCTGTTTTCACAGGAAGTGGACAGCCGCTCGATCCCTCGAAATGAGAGAGAGGCCAATATTATCTCCGCTGAGTATAACATTGAAACCAAGACTGTGCTTGAGGTGATTGCCTACGACACCCGCACCATGCAGGACTATCGCCGTCTCAAGGCATACCAGGACAAGTTAGGCGAATCATATAAGGAACTGTGTTCTTCCGCCAACGCTGACAATCCATCTCAAATGGTAAAGTATCGCCTGGCGGAATACCAGCGCTCACTGAAAGATCTGGAGGATAAAAAACAGGAACTGGAATCGGACATTGCGGCCATGGGCTGCCGCCATTCATTCCGTGAGATCGCTGATGAACTTGGGACGACAGAGACAATCCTGAAATACAAACTGGAAGCACTCCGCATCCGGGGATATGATATTGATACACTGGAACTTGAAAGGTATGACAAGGTTTTTAAGGGTGCAATGTAATGGATATAAATTTAAAGGCACCCATTCCCGCAGAAACAGGGAAAAATAGGAGGGATTTTAATCAATGTACAGAAGGCAGAAACAGGATCAAAGACATGATTTTTTTATCTATAATAAACGTTATCCATTCTCATTGCAGGAATTGCTCCCCACCAATCGGCAGGTTCTCCTGGATAACGTGATTAATACATTTCAGTATTATGGCACTACAATATGTGTCTCCATCGGTGAAGCGCCAATCCCTGTTGCCAGTAATTTTGACTGCACAACTCGGGCTGACGGCGTGGAAGGCTGCAATAAGGATCCCAAGGGCCATACCGACTACCTCATCATCTCCTTCCGCGACCATCAGGAGTTTGAGTCTGGATACCGGATGCCCCAAATTACGCAGTTTCAACTTTTGCACTGCTTTGGAATGCTGCGGAATGGGGAGAGTCCCGATAATCTCTTATCGTTTATCAACCGGAGTCTTTATGACTCAGCGTTTACAAATACCACCTACTACTTCCGTCCCATAAGTGAATGCTGGATGACAGAGAAAAATCTGCGCAAAGCTTTTGTTGACGGAGTCATGGATATGGAAGGTCTATGGGAGTCCGCATATTCCGCAGGATAACGGCAAGGATGGAAAAACTGATACAGAATGGGGGGGCGATTACAACATGATATGTCATTGTGACTATTGTCACTATACTTTTGACCCGGCTGATTATCACATGGCAGAACAGCTCCCGGAACGATGTCCGGACTGTGGAAAGCTGACGGCATATGGCC
>CAMMBV010000072.1 GCA_946494335.1 uncultured Ruminococcus sp.
ATCACCCCTGCTGTAGCGGATTGCAGGTACAGGGCACCGCTAACTCCCCGGCTGCACGGACTTTAAGTATAGCCTGTTTTTTGGAAAAAGTCAAGGGATGAAAAATGTTTGGTGGACAGTACCTGGAAAATAATATATAATATCTGTATCAATATTAAGGACGGGGTGTGATTAGATGATACGCATTGGATTATTAACCAGCGGCGGTGACTGCCAGGCGCTGAATGCAACCATGCGCGGCGTGGTGAAAGGGTTGGCTTCCAACGTGGACAAATTGGAAGTCTATGGATTTATGAACGGCTATAAAGGTTTGATTTACGGAGATTACCGTCTGCTGACCTCACAGGATTTTTCAGGAATACTGACAAAGGGCGGCACAATTATCGGTACGTCACGTCAGCCGTTTAAGCTGATGAGAGAACCGGACAAGAATGGTCTGAACAAAGTAGAGGCCATGAAGCAGACCTATTATAAACTCCGACTGGACTGTCTTGTAATCCTGGGTGGAAACGGTACGCAGAAAACGGCGAACCTGTTAAGAGAAGAAGGGCTTAATATCCTGCATCTTCCCAAAACCATAGACAATGATATCTGGGGAACAGATATGACATTTGGTTTTTACAGTGCGGTTAATATTGCGACGGATGCCATTGACTGTATTCATACCACAGCCGCTTCCCATAACCGGGTATTCATCGTGGAAATTATGGGGCACAAAGTAGGATGGCTGCCGCTGTATGCCGGAATTGCCGGAGGAGCGGATATTATCCTGATACCTGAGATTCCTTATGACATCAATAAAGTAATCGAGGCGATTCAGGCCAGATCAAAAGCCGGAAAAGGATTTACCATACTGGCGGTGGCGGAGGGCGCTATCTCCAAAGAAGACGCCAGTCTGAGCAAGAAAGAATTTAAGAAAAAAATGGAACAGAGGACAATGCCTTCCGTTTCCTATGAACTGGCCGCTGATATTCAAAAGCTGACAGGATTGGAAGTGCGCATTACAGTTCCGGGACATACACAGAGAGGCGGAAGCCCCTGCCCATATGACAGAGTTCTTTCTACGAGACTTGGCTCTGCCTGCGCACAGATGATTATGGATGGAAAGTACGGATATATGGTGGGGATTGTCAATGGAAAAATTAAAAAGGTTCCGCTGGAGGAAAGTGCAGGCAAACTGAAAACAGTGCCGCCGGAATGCCAGGAAATCCAGGAAGCAAAACGCATCGGAATCAGTTTCGGAGACTAAAGGAAAGAGGCATTTTAAATGGGCTACACAGCGCTGTACCGAAAGTTCCGGCCGGATACTTTTGAGGATGTAAAAGGCCAGGAACATATTGTGACAACGTTAAAAAATCAGATTAAAGCCGACCGGATCGGCCACGCGTACCTGTTCTGCGGTACGCGTGGAACCGGGAAGACAACGGTGGCAAAAATATTTGCAAAGACGGTAAACTGCGAGCATCCAAAAGACGGAAATCCCTGCAATGAATGTGCCATGTGCAAAAGCATTCAGGACGGTACGTCCATGAATGTGATTGAGATTGACGCCGCGTCCAACAACGGTGTGGATAATATCAGGGAAATCAGAGAGGAAGTGGCTTACCGGCCGACGCAGGGAAAATATAAAGTATACATTATCGATGAGGTTCATATGTTGTCAACAGGCGCGTTCAACGCGCTGCTGAAAACACTGGAGGAACCTCCTTCTTATGTAATTTTCATTTTGGCTACTACGGAAGCGCATAAGATTCCCATTACTATTCTGTCCCGCTGCCAGCGCTATGATTTCAGAAGAATTACCATCGATACCATTTCAGACAGACTGCAGGAATTGATGGAAAAAGAAAATATTCAGGCGGAAGAAAGGGCGATCCGTTATATTGCCAAATCGGCCGACGGTTCACTTCGAGATGCCTTAAGCCTTCTGGATCAGTGCGTTGCCTTTTATCTGGGACAGACACTGACCTACGACAATGTGCTGGATGTACTTGGCACTGTAGATACGGAAATTTTCAGCAGGATGCTGCGGCAGATTGCAGCAGAAAATGTGGCTGCCGTCATACATCTTCTGGAAGAACTGGTGCTTCAGGGGAAAGAGATGGGGCAGTTTGTGACGGATTTCACCTGGTATCTGAGGAATTTGCTATTACTCAAATCTTCTCCGGATTCCGGGGAGCTGCTTGATCTGTCTTGGGAAAATATGGAGCTTCTGACAGAGGAAAGCGGCATGATTGAATCGGATACACTGATGCGCTATATCCGTATTCTTTCTGATCTTTCCAATCAGCTGCGATATGCTTCTCAGAAAAGAGTGCTGGTGGAAATCGCCCTGATCAAATTGTGCAGACCATCCATGGAAACTAATCTGGATTCCGTTCTGGACCGCATCCGTATTCTGGAGAAACGGATGGAGGAAGGTGTGCCGGTTATGGTCCGTGAGTCTGCCGTGCCGGAAAAACCTGACAAACCTGTGGAGAAGCCGAAACCGCCTCAGGCGGCGCCGGAAGATCTGCAGCGGGTAAAGAAAGAGTGGAAGATCATCGTGGGGCAGACGGATGGAATGTTCCGCAGCTTTTTGCAGAGCGCGGTTCCAAAATACAATGGCATAACAGGCGAACCCAGACTTTACGTGGAGTTTGGCAATAATCTGGCGGAACACTATCTGGGCAATCAGCAGGCCAAAAGCCAGCTGGAAGAAATCATAGAAAATCAGATCGGCAGACATGTGGATGTGGAATTTATTCTGCGGGAAAATCAGAGTTCGGGGGACTTGGCAGAAATATCAATTGATGATATATTAAAAGACAAGATTCAGATGGATATCGATATTGAAGTTTAGAATTTCAGGAGGAAATAAGAAATGGCAAAACGTGGAGGATTTCCGGGCGGAATGGGAATGCCCGGCAATATGAATAATCTGATGAAGCAGGCACAGAAAATGCAGAAACAGATGGAAGAAAGTCAGAAAGAGCTGCAGGAAAAAGAATATACCGCATCAGCAGGCGGCGGGGCAGTAGAAATCACAGTTTCCGGGAAAAAGGAAGTGGTGAAAGTAAAACTGGCGGAAGAAGCAGTGGATCCCGATGATATAGAAATGCTGGAGGATATGATCATGGCTGCCGCCAACGAAGCCCTCAGAAAAATGGAAGAAGACACAGCAGCCGCTATGTCCAGACTGACAGGCGGGTTAGGCGGAGGCTTTCCCTTTTAATTATGGAATATTACAGCGGACATATTAACCATTTAATTGAACAATTGTCCCGGCTGCCGGGGATTGGTGCAAAGTCAGCGGGAAGGCTGGCTTTTCATATTATGAATATGCCCATGGAACAGGTAGAGCAGCTGGCTTCTTCCATCACAAAAGCCAGGTCAAATGTCTGTTACTGTAAGGAATGTTTTACTCTGACAGATGATGAGGTATGCCCGATATGCCGCAATCCCAAAAGAAACCACAAGGAAATAATGGTGGTTGAAAACTCAAGAGATCTGGCGGCCTATGAGAAAACAGGGAAATATGAAGGGGTGTATCATGTGCTGCATGGAGCGATCTCTCCAATGCTGGGGATCGGACCTAATGATATTAAGCTGAAAGAGCTGATGCACCGTCTCCAGGGAGATGTGGATGAAGTCATCATCGCTACTAATTCCAGCCTTGAAGGCGAAACTACCGCCATGTACATCAGTAAACTGATAAAGCCCACGGGAATCAAGGTGAGCAGAATTGCCAGCGGAGTACCTGTAGGGGGCGACCTGGAATATATTGATGAAGTAACCCTGTTAAGAGCTCTGGAGGGGAGGACTGAGCTGTAATTCTTTTTCCGGACAGGATGAGTCAATGGCGTTCAGAATACCCTGGGCGATGGAGTCGGCCATTTCAACTACGGTTGACAGCCGTGTCGTCTGAAGAAGAAAATGCTCAAAAGTACCGGATACATTGGTGATGCCGGTGATGAAAATATCTCCCACATGAGGAAGATCTTTGTTAACTCCCAGGCCGGGACGCAAAGATCCGATTCCAAGCGTAATAAAACCGATATGTTTTTTTGAACCCAGCGAGGCGTCGATTGCTATGATGAGAGCAAGAGGATGTCTCGCTTTTATCTGTGCCGTAATTTTTTCCAGATTAAGCGCATGTACCGGTTCCTTCAGCGTGCCGTAGACATGAATGTGGGGCCAGGTATACTGAGAAAGCAGGTGTCCGACCAGAGGTCCCAGGCTGTCGCCTGTGATGCGGTCGCTGCCAATGCATAAAAACACCAGTTCTTTCCACTCGTATTTGATATGAGATACGGCATTCCTTAACAGATAAGATAATTCGCTGCTGGCGGAATATTTTTTGCTGTTGATATAAAATACCGGCGGAAGCTTAGAATTAAACATGGCAGATTTGTCCTTTCCTGGTTCATACTTATAGAATATTCAATTTCCGGCTGAAAAATACATGGAGACCGTAAAAAGAAACAGTGCAAAATGTGTCGCAAACTTTCGGGAGATTCAATCCTGAAAATGATAAAATTTGCAGTTTTCCCGTGATATTGTTTACCCCGAAGGGGTGATGAATAATGATCGAAATCATTTATAACGAAATGAATCAGGGGAATACGGCAGAAAATGAAAAAGTTAATTTACCTAATAATATACGGCAGATTGGAGAGAGCAGGCCCAATCTGAAAATTTACATCGAAGATTATGCCTATACTTATCTGAAACGGTTATCGGCCGCTGAGCCGGAGAAGGGATGTGCAGCCGTTCTGCTGGGGGAGACAAAATGGGAAGAATCCGTTTCCTACATTTTTGTCAGAAGCGCGCTGGAAGTGAAGTGCCCGGAACTGGCCGCTGAACATGTGGAGTTCAGAGACACACAGTGGGAGCAGGTTCATCAGGATATGGAAAAGTACTTTCCGGATCAGGAGATTATAGGCTGGAGTCTGTCTCTGCCGGGATATGATATGGAGATTACGGATGTGATTCTGCGCACACACCTGAATCACTTTGCCGGAAATCAGAAAGTACTGTTTGCCATGGAACCCACAGAAAAAGAGGAAGTGTTTTTTGTTTTTGAGAACGGCAAGCTGAAAAGACAGAGCGGATTTTACATTTATTATGAAAAAAACGATCCCATGCAGAATTACATGATAGACAGAAACGGCAACGAGTCCATAGAAAACAAAGAGAGTGTCACCGACCGGGCAGTATTGGATTTTCGCAAGATTGTAGCAGGGAAAAAGGAGGCGGGGAAAAAAGGAAAAGGCGGCGGTTCCTATGCAGCCGGAGTCTGTGCGGCGGCAGCCCTGCTGGTTGTGGGATTTACCTTTTTGAATCAGAGACAGCACGCGGATGAAATGACGGAGCAGACGGCACAAAATGATGTGCTGGAAATGAGCGGAAGTGAGCTGGAAGAGACACCGGAAGAAATACAGCCTACCCGGGAAATATCAGATGAGAATGAAATGGATTCTGCAGAAGTTACCGAGACGCCTGTTGAAACACCTTCCGCAGAGCCATCCCCGGAGTCATGGGAGGATTCGGAGGATACGCCGGGAATGGATGCGCAGGATGATACGCTTTCACAGGACAGCGAAGAAGAGAGCGAAGAGGGAAGAACTGAGGAAAATACCGAGAAAGATGATAAGGAAACGTCCGATTCTGAAGAACTGTCTGAAGAGCAGGAAACAGCCACAGGATCGTATGAAAAATACGTTGTGAAAAAAGGAGATACCCTGACGAAAATCAGTGAAACATATTACGGAGGGATTCAAAAAGTGCAGGAGATCTGCGAACTTAATCATCTCAACTCAGAAGATTTAATTTATGCGGGACAAATTATTTTACTACCGTAAAAGAGTGTGCTATAATCTAAACCGTAACGATAAACGCAGGATAAAGGGAATTAATATGGGAGTATTAAAAAATAAGTTGCAAAAGATTTTCAGGCGCAGGAAACGTAAAAGCAGGGAAGAGAATGTGCCGGCGGATAATAATGAAATGACAGCATATAAACGGCGGCTTACACAGCACCGGAAAAGACTCCTGATACGAATTGCAGTGACGGCAGCGGTTGTCATTGCGGCTGTGCTGATTGTGAAAACAGTAGCGGAAAGGTGGAAATACAAAGACTATAAAGTATTGTCTTCCAGTACGCAGGAGGATACCATGTCCACCAGCTATGCACAGTTAAATGGATATCTTCTGAAATTTACAGGCGACGGCGCGTCTTTGCTGGGGGAAAGCGGGAAGAGTCTCTGGAATCAGAGCTTTGAAATGACTAATCCGGTTGCGGACGTCTGTGGTTCTGCCGCGGTGGTCTACGACGAAAAGGGCACAAGCATGGTTATGGTGAACGAAAGCGGCAAACTGGGCGAAGTCAATACGCAGATGCCCATTCTGAAGGCAAGGGTAGCGTCTCAGGGAGTGGTGGCCGCTGTTCTGGAGGACGGTGAAAATACCTGGATAAACTTCTATTCCACCAGCGGGGAAGAAATCGCGACCGGAAAGACCAGGATTGACAGTCCCGGCTATCCGGTAGATCTGGCCGTATCTCCCGACGGACTGCTGATTATGGTTTCCTATCTGTATATTGAAAATAATAAAACCACCAGTTACGTGGCATTTTATAATTTTGGAAATACAGGACAAAGCCAGATGGACAATATGGTTAGCGGATACACCTACGAAGGAACCGTGGTTCCTCAGGTGCAGTATCTTGAAGAAGGAAAATCAGTGGCTTTTCGCGACAACGGCTTTGTGATCTATACAGGAAAGCAGATTCCAAAAGTTGACTGTGAGGTTACGGTTGATCAGGAAATTGTAAGCACGTTTTATAATGAAAAATACGTGGGAATGGTGTTCCAGAGCGATGATGAAGAAAAGAAATATACATTGGTTCTGTATAATACCAATGGGAAGCTCGTCTTTGAAGAGAACTTCAGTATAGAGTACTCTACAATAAAAATAAGCGGTAATCAGATTATAATGAACAATGATACCCAGATGTGTGTTTTCAGTATGAAAGGACATGAAAAGTTCAATGGCAATTTAGACGAAGGCAAGATTCATGATGTGTTTAAGATGGACGGAAACCGCTATCAGGTGATCGTGGACAGCGGAATAAAGACAATAAAGTTATCTTAAGCATAACAGAGGAGTGTATTTATGAACTGGTTATTTTGGGTGCTGTTGATATTTACCGTATCGTCGGTGATACGAGGGGGACGGAAAGGGTTTGCGCGAACAGCGATATCCATGGTCTCTTTGATACTGGTTATGTTGATAGCCGCCTGGATTAATCCGTATGCAGGCAGATTTCTAAAGGAAAGCACACCGGTTTACCAATTCGTGGCAGATCGGTGTGAAACACTGATCTTGGAGCAGGAGACAGAAGAGCTGCCCGAAAATGAAGGCGAAGATGCTCAGAAGGAATTGCCGCTGAGTGAGCAGCTTGAGTTGATTGAAAATATGCCGCTGCCCATGACGCTTAAGGAGGCTCTGAAGGAAAATAATAATTCTGAGATTTATAATGCGCTGGGAGTGGAGTATTTCAGCGATTACGCGGCCAGCTATATTGCCAATTGTATTACCAATGGTATCGGCTATATACTTTCATTTATCATAGCTGTAATTATCATCAAAGTCATTCTGTACGCAATTGATATTCTGACGGAGCTTCCCGGTATCAGTTTTATCAATGCAGTTGGCGGAATGCTGCTGGGAGCGGTACAGGCACTGCTCTGGATATGGGTATTCTTTATATTGGCAACGATTTTGTGCAATACGCCAGCAGGGCAGGTTGTGATGGATCAGATTAGCGGAAATGAGATACTCAAGATATTATATGAAGAGAATCTACTGATGAATGTGATTCTGGAAGTGATTCAGGGATAAAGGCGGACCTAACGGCGGAAATTTCGCATTTATTGTAAAAAGTAATTGACATGAATTTGCAGAGATGGTATCATAAAAGTCCACCGAGTGATCGGTGGACTTTTATGTATGTTTTGTCAGAAAAAAATATGACAAAAAATAGAAAAAAGTTATTGACAAACGAAACAGAACGTGGTATTCTGTTATAGCTGTCGCGGGTGAGAGAA
>CAMMBV010000073.1 GCA_946494335.1 uncultured Ruminococcus sp.
CACTTTTTACACCTATCCGGGATAGCAGGTATGGAATCTCGGATTACAATTGAGGTTCATCAAGGGGGCCACGGTATGAAACAGATTATTCTACCTGTCACTGTTCAACCGCACAGCGCCACAGTCCAGCAGAGATAGAGTTAGAGAAAGGGATAGAGAAACAGTTAAAAAAGGGACAACCCGCCCGCGCCTATGTGGAGAACTGAAAGGAGTCATATCCAAGTTTGACTATTATTTATAGCAATATACAAAATACACCCTGAACAAAGGAGGGATTCGTATGATCGTTACTGCAACAGAATTTAAAACCAATCTTGGAAAGTATCTGGAAATGGCAAGATCCCAGGATATTTTTATTACCAAGAATGGGAAAAACATCGCCCGCCTCACAAGCCCCACTGTTGATAAGCTGGCGCTTTTGGACGACCTCGTAGGGATTGTTCCGGAAGATCAGGCAATGGATGAAAATACCATACGAGAGGAGCGGCTGTCGAGACAATGAGAATACTGATTGATACCAATGTCATTCTGGATATTGTCCAGAAACGGGAACCATTCTTCGCAGATTCCTACCAGGCTCTCCGCAAGGCCATTAAGACCGATACGGAATGTCTGATTTCTGCATCCGCCGCCACGGATATTTTCTATCTGCTCCGTCCTCCGTTTTGGCGATCACGCCGACTGAATTTTTGAAAAAGTTAGCATGATAATAAAACAAGGACCTCCCATATCTAAAAGCAGCCGAAAACAATCATAAAAAATATGATTGATTTTCGGCTGCTTTTGCAATAATCATCTCATTATCCGTAATACTTTCATCATCTTTACAATGATATTTCCCATCGGGTACGCTCTCATCTGCTGCTCTGTGGACTTTGTGATAACCACAAAGAGAATCAGATATACGACAATGGCAATCGCCACCGCCGGAATCAGACATACCAGCTGCGACGGTACAAAAATGCTCAGGCCATAATAAACCATCCAGGCCACGATTCCCATACCGGCCGCCGCCGCCAGCGGCTTTCCATAGGTCGTCATCAATTCATTTTTAAACTTCAGATATTTCCTCACGGAAAGGTTGTTTAAAATGCACATACATAGCGAATATCCCATGGTAGCCAGCAGCACGCTGTAGATTCCCAGATCCGTAAACCAGGTAAGCCCGGCCAGTATGGCCACATTCACCACAAGAGAAATGGCTGCGTTTCGCAGCGGCAGATGCTGCTTGCCGATTCCCTGCAGGACGCCGTTGGTGATGGTTGACAGGGAATAAAAAATCACAGAAACCGCGCCAACGATCAGCATATAACCCGCTTCATCGGGTGAACCGGCAAAGAGAATATTCATGATGGGGAATGCCAGCACACCCAGACCCACCGCTGCCGGAATGGCAATGAACATAGTCATCCGGATGGCTTCATGGATTTTCTGCGTCGCCCCCTCATAATCGCCCACGGCATAATTTGTGGTAACCTGGGGCATCATGGCCGTGGAGGTTGCATTGGCCAGCGCCACTGGAATATTGATCAATACCATATACTGTCCGCTGAAAACACCGTAAATGGTGGTAATGTCATCCGCATTGGCCCCCTTTGCCAGCATCAGCGGCGAAAAGATGGACTGATCGATATACGCGCTCACATTATAAATAAAGGTGCTGAAAATAACCGGCGTCATCATCAAAAGAATCACCTTTGCAATCTCAGAAGCGCTCTCCACATGATTGGTGGTATCCCGCCGCACCCTCTTTTTAATCACTTTTCTGTTTAATGCAAACACCAGCAGCATAAACAGAATTCCCATCAGAACCCCTGCTGCCGTACCCAGGGTACCTCCCGCAGCTCCGTAGCTGGCCCTCGTTTCTTCTGTGGTTCCAAAGTTATTTACCAGGAACCATGCAGCTGCCACGCTGACCACCGCATTCAGAATCTGTTCCAGTATCTGTGACACGGATGTGGGCATCATATTGTTATTGGCCTGGAAATAGCCTCTGAGCACGCCCAGCAGTCCCGCCAGCAGAATCACCGGAGCCAGAATCCGCAGGGCCAGCACAGCTCCTTCCGCCCCTGCCGGCAGCAGCTGTCTGGCAAACACAAAGGCAACGAGAGCCGCCAGCGAACCGATGACAACAATATAGATGACAGCTCCCCAGAATACCCGCTGTGCATTGTGATACTGCTTTTTGGCAATCCGTTCTGACATCAGTTTAGACACCGCCACTGGAATACTGTATCCGGAAATCAGCAGCAGAATATTGTATACATTGTAGGCGTATCCGTAATATCCGTACCCCAGTCCGCCGATGGTGGCTTTCATCGGTGTACGGTATAAAAGGCCGATAATCCTCACAATCAGTCCGGCCACCATCAGAAATGTGGCCTGTTTCACAAATGATGAACTTTTCTTATCCATGTTTCCCTCCGCCGTCATCTGTTTTCGATCTGCCAGTCAATGGGCTCAAGGCCGTGGCTTTCCAGATAATGATTGGTCCTGCTGAATACTCTGCTTCCGAAAAATCCCCGGTAGGCAGACAGGGGACTGGGATGAGCCGACTGAAGCACCAGATGATCCGGATTGGTAATCATGCTTTTTTTTGCCTGCGCCGGTTTCCCCCACAGAATAAACACCATGGGCCGGTCCTCACCAGCCAGTATGCGGATTGCGGCATCGGTAAACTCCTCCCAGCCGATCCCACGGTGGGAATTGGCCTGGTGCGCCCGCACTGTCAATACAGTGTTTAAAAGCAGGACGCCCTGACGGGCCCACTTCTCCAGATATCCGTTGTTGGGTATGTAGCATCCCAGATCATCTTCCAGCTCTTTGTAAATATTGACCAGCGACGGAGGTATCTCCACATCCGGTCTGACGGAAAAGCACAGGCCGTGAGCCTGCCCTTCACCGTGATAGGGATCCTGTCCCAAAATCACCACCTTTACCTGTGATAAAGGTGTCATATGAAAAGCATTGAATATATCATCCCCCGGCGGAAAAATTCTGTGTGTCTGATATTCCTTGGCCACTGTCTGAAACAGTTTCCTGTAATAAGGCTTTTTAAACTCCGGGGCCAGCGCCTTCGCCCACTCTCCACTGATCGGCGGCATCTTCACATTTCCTTTCTCTTACAGGCGTACCGGCACTTCCCGGTCCGCCAGGTATTTTTTCACTTCATTTATCTCCAGTTCTTTGTAATGGAACAGGGACGCCGCAAGCGCCGCATCCGCTTTCCCCTCTGTCAGCGCCTCGTAAAAGTGCTCCAGATTTCCAGCCCCTCCGGAAGCGATAACCGGGATGGACACATTCTCCGCTATGGTTCTCGTGAGCGCAATATCATAGCCTGCTTTCGTCCCGTCGCAGTCCATGCTGGTCAGCAAAATCTCGCCTGCGCCGAGCTTTTCCGCTTTCCTGGCCCATTCCACCGCATCAATTCCCACATCAATCCGGCCGCCGTTTTTATATATGTTCCATCCGCTGTTGTCTGCCCGCCGTTTGGCGTCTATGGCTACCACCACACACTGACTTCCAAACCGGGCCGCTGCCTCCGAAATCAGTTCCGGCCGGTTAATGGCTGAAGAATTGATGGAGATTTTATCCGCCCCTTCCCGAAGCAGCATCTTAAAATCTTCCACAGACCGGATGCCTCCTCCCACCGTAAAGGGAATGAAGACATTGGCAGCCACGTCTCTTACCATATCCACAACGGTATTTCTGTTGTCCGACGACGCTGTAATATCCAGAAAGACCACCTCGTCCGCACCGGCTTTGTCGTAGGCTTTTGCTATTTCCACCGGATCGCCGGCGTCCTTTAAATTCACAAAATTGACGCCTTTTACCACCCGGCCCTTATTTACATCCAGACATGGGATAATCCGCTTTGTAAACATTCTATGCTTCCCCCCTTACAATATCAGCAAAATTTTTCAGCATCTTAAGGCCTGTATCTGAACTTTTCTCCGGGTGAAACTGACAGGCAAACACATTGCCCTGCTCCACGGATGCGTCGATACGCGTACTGTAGTCCGTGGTGGCTTTCACAATTTTTTCATCAGCCGCCTTAAGATAATAGGAATGCACAAAATATACGTAAGGTTTTGGCTCTATGCCGCGAAACAGCCTTCCGTCATTTTTAAGTTCCAGTGAATTCCATCCCATATGGGGGATTTTAAGCTCCGCCTTCGGGGGGATTTTTCTGATTTCTCCTTTCAGGATGCCCAGTCCTTTCACCCCGGGACTTTCCTCGCTCCTCTCAAAAAGCAGCTGAAGTCCCAGACAGATTCCCAGAAAAGGCGTCTGTTTTTTTACTACTTCCTCTATAACTGGTATGAGTTCCCGCCGGCGAAGATTTTCCATGGCGTGGCCAAAGGCTCCCACCCCTGGCAGGATCACTCCGTCCGCCTTTTTGATCTTCTCCCCGTCCCCGGTGAGCAGCACCTCCTCTCCCAGCATCTGCAGGGCTTTTTCCACACTTTTAATATTGCCCGCACCATAGTCGATTAATGCTATCATCTGTTCTCTCCTTACTTTCTTATGCTTTTGATTCCAGCTCAAACCAGAACTCCACGCCGTTTTCATAATTTTTCACGCCGCAGGACTGATTCATGGATTCCATAATGGCCTTCACAATGGACAGGCCGATTCCGCTGCCTCCATACGCTCTGGTTCTGGCTTTATCCACTTTATAAAATTTAATCCATATTTTGTCAATATCTTCCTCCGGAATAGGATCGCCTGTGTTGAACACCGTCACCCGCACCTTTCCTTCCTGAAGGATACACCGGATTTCGACCATATTTTCATTTTTTACGTGATTCAGGGCATTGGTAAAATAATTCGTAATCACTTCTTCCACTTTGAATTCATCGCCCCATACGTACACCGGATCTTTCTGATTGAAAATGATCTGCACCTGTTTTTGTTCCGCCAGAATGGAGGAAGACTGGATGACTCCGCGGATCAAAGAAGCAATATCAAAGCGCTCCATCATAATCTGGTCGTTTCCGAATTCCAGCTGATTCAAAGTCAGCAGCTTTTTCACCATCTTATTCATCTTGGCCGCTTCATCAATGATTACCTCACAGTAAAACTGCCGGCTTTCTTCATCCTCATTGATATTGTCCTGCAGCCCTTCTGCGTATCCCTGTATCAGGGCGATGGGCGTTTTCAGCTCATGGGATACATTGGAAAGAAATTCCTTGCGCATTTCATCGATCTGCGTCTTTTTCTCTATGTCCTTTTGCAGCTCATTGTTGGCGCTTTTCAACTCCGAAATAGTCTGCTCCAGCTTTTCTGACATCGCATTGAAATTATACCCCAACACGCCGATTTCATCATCACCGCCGCTTTCATAACGAACGTCAAAATCCAGCGCCGCCATCTTCTGAGACATTTCCGTCAGCTCAATCACCGGCCGGGTCAGCCGTTTTGTCACCATCCAGATGATAAACATGGCCAGAACTCCCACACTCAGACCGATATAAAGATAGAATCGGCTGGAGATAATCACGCTCTCCCGGATGCTTTCCAGTGGTGTACGGATGATAAAACTCTGCCCGCTGTCCAGCTCTCCCCATATTTCCACGTAAGAAGTTTCTCTTTTTATATCAGTGTTTTTCTGTATGGTATACTGTTCCGTCTTCTCCAGCACAACCGGATTGCTGGTATCGATCCCCGCCATATATCCAAACAGCCTGGCGGCCAGAAGATTGCCGTTTTCTTCCACCATATTGGTGTAAATATGACTGTAATTAATACTGGCAACTGCATAATTTAAATTATTGTTGGAGCAGAACAGCGAAAAATCGCTGCTTCCCTGCGAGATGTCATTTTCATTCAGAAAGTCCATCCCCTCCACCAGTATTTTCGTCTTGGAAGCCACGTAGAAGTCTTCCAGAAAAAGTTGGTTGCACAGCGCTACCGTCATCAGCGCCAGCAGCATAAGGCCTATGAAGATCATCGCTATCTGTCTGCGAATTGAGTGTTTTACCGCCATCGTTATCCATTCACCTCAAATTTATATCCCATGCCCCAGATAGTGCGTATCATCTCTCCCTTTTTTCCCATCTTGGATCTTAGTTTTTTCACATGGGTGTCAATGGTTCTGGCATCTCCGAAATAATCATAATTCCATACGTTATTTAAAATTTTTTCACGGGAAAGGGCAATACCCTCATTTTCCAGAAAATAAGTTAAAAGCTCAAACTCTTTAAAGCTCAGCTCCACAGGCTTTCCGTCAATGGTCACCTGATGGGCCGCTTTGTCTATTTCAATGCCGCCGGCACAAAGAACAGAATCCGCATCCGCTTTTCCTGTTCTTCTTAAAATCGCTTCCACTCTCGCCACCAGAATTTTGGGACTGAAGGGTTTGGAGATATACTCATCAACGCCCAGTTCAAATCCCAGCAGCTCATCCTGCTCATCCGACTTGGCGGTCAGCATGATAATGGGCACTTTGGAATACTTGCGGATTTCCCGGCAGACCGACCAGCCGTCCATCTTTGGCATCATCACGTCCAGTATAACCATGGCGATATCCTTCTGTTCAAAAAAAACATCCAGCGCCTGCTCTCCGTCTTCCGCTTCCAGAACAGTAAAATCCTGTTTCACCAGAAAATCTTTCACCAGCTTGCGCATTCTGGCTTCATCATCCACTACCAAAATTTTCAAAGCTTCCATTTTCAGCACCTCCTGCAGTTCTTCAGCCCTTTTTTCTGTCCTTCGTCGTCAGAAACTGTATCACCACTCCCGCCGCAGCCATTAAAAGTCCGACTGCCGCAGCCCAGCGGATATCCTGTTTCTCCAGCAGGACAAACAGATCAGCCGCCGCCGAAAGGCCTCCGCTGACAGCAGACGTAACGATCACCGCCGGACGGACCAGCTTTACCGACAAAACGGCTCCGGCCAGCGATGCGATAATTCCGACAATCAAAACCAGAATCTGATACAGCGTCTCTTCCGGCAGAATCCGGAGAAACAAAGAAAAAATCATAATAAAAACCATGAAAAAAACACCGGCCAGATAAAAACGCCATGCCAGAAAGCTTATGAGAATTCCCAGCAGAAAACCGGCAAGTATGGCGTACCCTATATTATTTACGTACTGGTTCAGCGCCATATAGCCAATAAGCCCTCCGGCCAGAAAGCCGGTTAAGGAAACCCAGAATCTTATGAGCCTGTAACCAAAAAAACAGTTCAGCGCCGCCGTGACAACAGCAGCGATAAGCATCCATTCAGGTCTGACTCCCGTTCCCTGTATCAGTTCGCTAATCTCCATATTTTCCTCCTGTGTTTCTTTTGCCGCTTTTTTTATTATAATATAAGATGCAAAAAAAAGAAACCTCGACTGCAGGCAGGAATCAAAAAAGGGC
>CAMMBV010000074.1 GCA_946494335.1 uncultured Ruminococcus sp.
TCCTAAACTTTTCAGATAGCTTATCGCCTCATTGCGGAGAACGGTTTTGCAGAAGGAAACAGTTTGAAAAAATAATTGATACTCTTGACGCGATCTAGTGAAATCGGGCCGGGGATGTGCTATAATATCTTCAATAAGCGTGACCCGGCTCTTTCCGTTACGGAAAGGAGCATGACAATGCCGAGAAAAGAACGAGATGAAAAGAGGCGTGACAGCAAAGGCCGCCTTTTGAAATCTGGAGAGAGCCATGTTTAAGTGCCTTGCCAAGAAATTCAACAAGTGTCACCAGGAGCCGTTGCCGCCGGTAATGACGCCCCACACCATGAGGCACACATTCTGCACAAGGATGGCAAACGCCGGAATGAACCCCAAGGCGTTGCAGTACATCATGGGACACGCCAACATCGTTATGACGCTGAACTATTACGCCCACGCCACATTCCATTCCGCCCAGGCGGAAATGGAGCGGCTGGAAGCGAAGCCGGAAACCACCGTGGAGAACACCGAGGAAACCACGGAGGCAGCCAAGGCTGCGGCTTAGTAGTACGGGCGGTTTTACTACCGTTTCTACTACTTACCATAGCAAAGACGTGAGGGGTTATGAGAGGAAACGTGAGTATCTTCCACTATCGAAAATGCCGGAAAAGCCCGAAGTGATGGGCTATACCGGCATATAAGAACTTCTAAAGAGATAATCGAAAATCTATCAAACTATTACAACAAGAAGAAAACCGTCTATACTGTATGAAAAAGAAACGTTCAGGGGGGAATGGGCGATGTCATTATCAAATTATGAAATTATGCGCAACCGAATGAGAAAAGAGTTTGTAAAATACGATCAGGAAAAGATGATAAAAAAATTTAATCTTAATTTTGATAAGGATTATCTTTATCTTGATTTTTTGTGCAGAAACTACCGGATAGACCGAAAGAATGGAACGGTCGAATGGTCAAAGGATGGCTTTTTGTCAGCATCAGAAGCGGACTACAATGAGTCCATGACAATCTATGATGTGTTATGTTACTCAAAAGATGGCTGTCATCTGTCAGGAAATTTTTGTCCGCTTCATATGGCGAAGGGAATGGTGAGAACCCTGTATGGGGGCGATACAAAATTGTTTCAGAATACAGCCGTGAAATTCCAGGGGCGAACAAAACAGCTTGCACATGCCTGCAGTGTGCTGGGGAAACCTGCCGGTGGGGCGGGCGATGTGGCAGCCGTTTTACAGGCGTTTCCTTTTCTCCCTGTGATGTTTCAATACTGGGACGGGGACGATGAATTTCTGCCGAACATGAAATTTATGTTCGATGAAAACATTCTGGATTATATGCACTTTGAGACTGTGCAGTTTATGACGTTTCACATCTTAAAAAGAATTGAGGAGACGGCGTTTGAATATTCCGGTACATAATCTTTATCTTAAAGCTCATCGTTGCTGCGATAATCGTCCAGCAGCTGCTGCAGCGTAATACCTTCCATGGTTTTTTTCACAGCTTCGCCGATTTCATGATATGGTTTCTTCAGTACGGACGGCATACGTTTTCCGACAGGACATTTGTTAGATGGATTTGGATGAAATCCTATGAAATGGTCCAGTCCGTCCGGTTCGAGGGCGTGATATACCTCCCACAGAGTAAGCTCTTTGGGGCTGCGGTTCAGATAAGCGCCTCCGACACCGCGGACAACGGAAATGATGCCGGCTTTTTGCAAAGCGTTTAAAATGCTTCTGATGGCGGCGGAATTGCAGCCCGTACTTCTGGCAAGCAGTTCGCTGGTCACCTTCGTTCTGTTTTCATATTCAGAGATAAATATCAGACAGTGCAGTGCAATTGAACATTTCGTGTTAAGTCTCACATCGATGACTCCTTCCATGATTTTAAATGATTATACTTCATTTTCAACAGGTTGTAAATATTGACAATACATCCTGTCAGGCGTATAATAAACGTTGTAAAAAATAAAAATACAACAAATAGGAGGAAACAAAAAACATGAATGCAGTGATTCTGGCCTGCAGCTCACTGAACAGGCATGTGGACGCCGCTCAGGCAAAAATGAATACCGCTTTTCCGGTAATCAACGTGGACCGCAGATATCACGAATCACCGGCAAAGATGAAGGAGCAGGTAATCAAAGCTGTTCAAAACCTGGCTCCGGAGGTGGACACCGTACTTGTGGCGATGGGATTCTGCGGCGGTTCCTGGAAAGACATAGTCCCGAAAAAGCGGATTGTGATTCCAAGAATGGATGACTGCATCACGTTGCTGCTTCACTCAGATGATACGTGGCATTCAAATCTGAAAAAAACGGGTCATTTTTATCTGACGGATTCGGACTCGGAATTTGGTTCTCTGACTGCGATGCAGCAAAGTCTGTGTGATAAATACGGCGATGAAGACGGCCAGGATATTTTTCAGATGTGGTTTGCTCCCTATACGGATGTGGATGTGATTGATACAGGCGTTTATGACTGCCATTCCAGGGAATATACGGCCGAGGCAAAAAAGAATGCAGATTTGATTCAGGGACGTTTGAATTACGTCAATGGAAGCAATTTGCTGCTGGAAAAACTGGTATCCGGGCGATGGGATCAGCAGTTTCTGGTTGCGGAGCCGGGGCGGATGATTACTGACAGAGATTTTATATCGGAGATGTAACAGGAGGTATTATGATGAACACAATATGTTTATATTATTTCAGTCCCACAGGCGGGACAAAAAGAGCAGCAGAAATTTTCTGCAAAGAGATTTCTGCAAATGTGGAAACCAACGATCTGGGATTGCGGGTCAGCAAGACAAAAGAGCCAAGGGAAGAACTGACAGTGATTGCGTCGCCTGTTTTCGGCGGCAGAATTCCGGAACTCGTAACAGAAAAATTAAAGGAACTGGATGGCAGCGGCAAAAAGGCGGTTACCCTGGCGGTCTATGGAAGCAGAGCATACGAGGATGCGCTTTTAGAGTTGAATCGTACTGCAGCAGAGCAGGGATTCCAGATAGAAGCATCTGCGGCGTTAATCGCACAGCATTCTATGGCGCCGGAGGTTGGACAGGGAAGACCTGATGAAAAGGATCAGGAGGAGATACGAAAGTTTGCCCGGAAGGTGCTGGAGAAAATAGAGGGAAAAATTGAAAATCCGGTAAAGGTCCCAGGAAATTATCCCTATAAAGAAGCAATGCATATGCCTGTGACGCCTGTCACCCTGCCTTCCTGCAGTCAATGCGGAAAATGTGCCGCAATTTGCCCCGCAGGAGCAATTTCCATGGAAGATAAAGCTGTGACAACCAATACGGAAAAATGTATGCTGTGTATGGCATGTACCGCTGTCTGTCCGGAAAATGCCCGCATTCTGCCGCCGCCGCTGAAAGAAAAGATGGGACAGATGATGGAAAAACTAAAAGATGTCCGGAAAGAAAATGAATTCTTTTTATAAATAAAGCAAGGAGAATGAGATGAAAATTTCAATTATTTATGCCAGTCAGACCGGAAATACGGAAGCAGCAGCGGAATATATACAGGATGGAATTCTTGCAAAATATCCCTTTATTCAGGTGAAACTTATGAATATCCGGGAACAGGAGGAGGATCTGGACTTTATCGCCGGAAGTGATGCGGTGATCTTTGGAACACCTGTATACTTTACCAGCTTAAGCTGGGAACTGAAAAAATGGTTTGACAGCAGTTTTAAAATTGACCTGCGCGGTAAACTGGGTGCAGCCTTTGTCACTGCCCGGTCACCTTTGGGAGGTACGGATACTGCCATAATGGAAATTGCAAGATATATGATGTTAAAAGGGATGCTGGTCTGCTCCGGAACCGGGCAGGGAAGCGCACACAATTTCCAGATAGGAGCAGTGGCGCTGGCAGGCAATATGGAACAGTCAGCAGAAGATTTTGAGTCTATGGGAGAATACATAGCACAGACTGCGGTAAAACTGTTTGGAAAATAAGAGATGCAGAAGCAGGAGGTGAGCGGACGTGCTTAAAGCGGTTTTTATGGATTATTACGGAACGGTGACATACGAAAACGGTCCCATCACAATGGAAGTTGTAAAGCGGGTCTTCGAAAACAGCGATGATCAGTATATAGATGCATCTTTGAAAAAACACAATCTTCATCCACAGGGAGTAATCACCAGCGAACAGGCGAAGTATTCAAAGCCAAGAAAAGAAATTTTTTTATATGCGCTTGGAAAAACCGGTTTGAAGCCGGAGGAAGTGATTCACATAGGAGATTCTCTGGAAGGTGATGTCAGATGTCCTGGTCAGGCAGGGATAAGCGCTATATGGCTGAATCGGGAAAAAGTCCCCGTTCCAGCGGGAGTAAAGAGCGCAGATACGCTGGATGAAGCAGAAAGGATGGTGGTTTCCTTATGAAAAGACGTGTTGTGGTGACAGGAATGGGAGCGGTTACTCCTGTTGGAAATACGGTGTATGATTTCTGGAGTTCCATCAAAGAAGGGAAAGTTGGAATCGGGCCGATTACAAAATTCGACACATCAGATTACAAAGTAAAAAATGCTGCCGAGGTCAAAAATTTTGATCCAAAAGATCATATGGATTTCAAAGCGGCAAAGCGCATGGAACCCTTTTCCCAATATGCAGTTGCAGCGGCAAAAGAGGCGGTAAGTGACGCTGGGATTGTAATTGAAAAAGAGGATCCTTTCCGTGCCGGAGTGATTATCGGCTGTGGTGTGGGAAGCATACAGGAAATCGAAAAGGAATATACAACTATATTAAAAAGAGGTCCTGCAAGAGTAAATCCCCTTACCGTTCCGCTGCTGATATCCAATATGGCTGCCGGAAATGTCTCTATTCAGCTGGGATTTAAGGGAAAATGCACAGACGTCGTCACTGCATGTGCTACGGGGACAAACTGTATAGGGGATGCTTTTCGTGCAATTCAGTATGGAGATGCCGATATTATGGCGGCAGGCGGGACAGAAAGCTGTATATGTCCGACCGCGGCAGCCGGCTTTACCGCTTTAACTGCACTTTCATGTACTTTGGATCCGTTAAGGGCATCGATACCTTTTGATAAAGACAGAAATGGGTTTGTGCTGGGGGAGGGCGCTGGAGTGGTTATTCTGGAAGAATTAAACCACGCAAAAGCACGGGGCGCAAGAATCTGCGCAGAGGTTGCCGGGTATGGATCTACAGCAGATGCGTACCACATCACATCGCCGAAAGAGGATGGAAGCGCCGCGGCCAGGGCCATGCAGCTTGCTTTGAAAGAAGCGGGAATTTCACCGGAACAGGTGGATTATATCAATGCACACGGAACCAGCACCCATCACAATGATTTATTTGAGACGAGGGCAATTAAAAGGGCCTTTGGCGAAAAAGCTGCCAGAGCTCTTTTGATCAATTCTACAAAGTCGATGATCGGGCATATGCTTGGGGCGGCAGGAGCGGTAGAATTTATTACGTGTGTGAAGTCCATAGAAGATAGTTTTATTCATCAGACTATGGGAACCCGCAATTTGGACGAAGAATGTGATTTGAATTATACCATTGGAAAACCGGTGAAGCGGCAGATTCACTGGGCGATGAGCAATTCATTTGGCTTCGGAGGACATAATGCAGTTTTACTGCTGAAGAAATTTGAAGAAAATTAAGCGAACACTCCACTTGCTATGAAATTTTCTGAGTGATACAATTTTATCTTCTCGTAAAGCTCCACGCTGTTCCACAAAGCAGCGCGGTCAGAAAAAGAGGGTGTTTGCCTCCAGCAAGTACACAAAGGGGTAGACAGCGCAAGCTGCCGCAGGAGAAGTGTAGCTTCCCCTGTCTGCGGCAAAGCCGCCGGGGCTGTGTCCTGTGCGGAGATAAAGCCCTCGGCAGAGCGCACACGCCCGTAAGGGTGTGTAAAGGTTATAAGTGCGCCCTTAGTGCCTAAGAGATTTGACAACTTTTGCCGTAACATCTTTTCCCGATTTTCGTACTGCCGGATTTTCTTCTTCCCGTCCTCAATCTCGGCGGTCAATTCCTCGCGGTTTCGTCATGGCTGGTCGCTCCTTTCTGCCTGTCGGCATAGAAAAAAGACAGTCGATTTCTCGGCTGTCCCTTGTGGGTGGTTTATCTAGTTTTTCTGTGTGCTACTCGGCAAACAGGGATTTATCTTTGTTCTATTATTTCTAATAGTCTTCTTACATAATCAT
>CAMMBV010000075.1 GCA_946494335.1 uncultured Ruminococcus sp.
AGATAGTCAAAATCCCTTCTTTTTAAAATGTCCTTGACAAAGGGTACACTTTATTGAGTTCGGTGTGTCTCTGGAAGAGATTGCAAAAAAGACAGGAATTACGGTAAAAGAAGTAGAAAAGGTATTGGAAGAAAACGGTGTGCTGAATCCGGTATAAAAAGTTTTCGGATTGTTTTGCACTGTTCTGCTTAGAAAAGACCTAAAAAAGTTGACAAAATGGAAAAACAGAAGTAATATATAAAACAGAGTGTGAGAAAGTCATACGAAGGGGTACACCACCGCGGGTGTAGTTCTTTGTGTGGCTTTTTTTGTGCGGAACATAGGGCGCAAGCCCGTGACCGGATGAGTGCATGGAGAAGGAAAAGGAGGAAATCAATGCTGTATGTAAATGGAAAAGAAATGGAATACCGCCCGGGTATTTCACTGACAGTGATGCTGGAAGAGCTGGGATATGATATAAAGCGGATTGCGGTAGAGAAAAATCAGGAAATTGTTCCCCGGGCTTTCTATGAAAATACGGTGCTGGAGGATGGAGATCATCTGGAAGTTGTCCGGTTTGTGGGGGGAGGCTGAAAATGGCGGAGGAATCAGTAAGGTTTCCGGAACAGGTTTTGTCGGAAGAAGAGCTGGATCGGGCAAAAGATTCCCGCTTTTCTCCGGAAATTCATCAGAAGCTGAAAGCGGCGTCGGTAGGAATAGCAGGTCTTGGAGGGCTGGGTTCCCATATTGCGGTAATGCTGGCCAGAAGCGGAATCGGCCATCTTCACCTGATCGATTTTGACAAGGTGGATGTCACAAATCTGAACCGCCAGGTTTATACCACCGTCCATCTTGGACAACCGAAAACAAAAGCGCTGTCCCGGATACTTTATGAAATCAATCCTTATATGAAAGTGACCTGGGATCAGGCCAGGGTGACGCAGGAAAATGCGGCGGATTTACTGGGGAAATATCCTATTGTCTGTGAGGCCTTTGATGATCCCGGCCAGAAGGCCATGCTGATCAATACCCTTCTGGAATCCTGTCCGGATATGACGGTGATATCAGGGAGCGGTATGGCGGGTTATGAAAGCGCCAACACTATCCGCACGCGGAAAATATTCAGGAGACTGTATCTGTGCGGGGATGAGAAAACAGATGCGTATGAAGGAATCGGGCTGATGGCGCCCCGGGTTTCGGTATGCGCAGGCCATCAGGCAAACATGGCGATACGTTTGATTCTTGGATATACAGAAGTTTAAAGGAGGATAAAAATGGAGAAAAAAGATGTATTAATGATAGGTGGACATGAATTTACATCCCGCTTTATTCTTGGTTCCGGAAAATACAATGTGGAACTGATCAAAGCGGCAGTGGAGGATGCCGGCGCTCAGATGATAACGCTGGCGCTCAGAAGAGCCAACACGGATGGAAAAGAAAATATTATGGATTATATACCCGAAGGTGTAACCCTTCTTCCCAATACATCGGGGGCACGAAACGCCCAGGAAGCCCTCAGGATTGCGCGGCTTTCCAGAGAGCTGGGATGCGGAGACTTTGTAAAAGTGGAGGTGATCCGGGATTCCAGATATCTGCTGCCGGATAACTATGAGACGATAAAAGCGACAGAACTGATGGCAAAAGAAGGTTTTATCGTCATGCCATATATGTATCCCGATCTGAATGTGGCCCGCGATCTGGTCAATGCAGGTGCCGCCGCTATTATGCCGCTGGCTGCTCCCATCGGTTCCAACAAAGGGCTGGCCACGAAGGAATTTATTCAGATACTGGTGGATGAAATTGATCTTCCCATTATCGTGGATGCGGGAATCGGGCGGCCATCCCAGGCCTGTGAGGCCATGGAGATGGGTGTGGCGGCCGTGATGGCCAATACGGCGATCGCTACAGCCGGAGATATTCCCGCCATGGCAGCTGCATTCAAAAAGGCCATTGAAGCAGGACGCGCCGCTTATCTGGCCGGGCTGGGCCGGGTGCTGGAAAAAGGCGGAGCGGCGTCCTCGCCGCTGACAGGATTTCTGGAAGAGTAGGAGGGCAGCGTTATGGAAGCGAGAACGGATCATATGAAATATATGGAGGGAATGGAAGTTATTTCCTCCGACATAATGGATCGGGTAATCCGGGAAATGAACGAATACGATTACAGTCGTTATACGCAGGCGGATGTAAAAGCAGCGCTGAGTCACGATCGGTGCAGTCCGGAGGATTTTAAAGCGCTGCTTTCCCCGGCGGCGCTGCCCCATCTTGAGGAGATGGCAGTGCGCGCCCAGGATGAAACAAGGCGTCATTTCGGAAACAGCGTTTATCTGTTTACGCCGCTGTACATTTCCAATTACTGTGAGAATTACTGTATATACTGCGGCTTTAACTGCCACAACAAAATCAGAAGAGCCAGGCTTGATGCCGAAGGAATCGAACGGGAGATGAAAGCCATCGCTGAAACCGGACTGGAGGAAATTCTGATTCTTACCGGTGAGAGCAGAAAGGCTTCCGATGTGAAATATATCGGAGAAGCCTGCAAAATAGCCAAAAAGTACTTTAAAATGACAGGACTGGAAGTTTATCCCATGAACTCCGATGAATATCGCTATCTGCATGAGTGCGGCGCCGACTACGTTACAGTATTTCAGGAGACCTATAACTCTGATAAATATGAGACCTTGCACCTTGCCGGTCATAAACGGGTATTCCCCTATCGTTTTAACGCTCAGGAGCGTGCGCTGCTGGGAGGAATGCGGGGCGTGGCCTTTGCCGCGCTTCTGGGGCTTGCAGATTTCAGGAAGGATGCGTTTGCCACAGGTATGCACGCTTATCTTCTGCAGCAAAAATATCCCTGGGCTGAAATATCCTTTTCCTGTCCCAGACTTCGTCCCATCATAAACAACGATAAGATTAATCCAAAGGATGTGCATGAACCCCAGCTTCTTCAGGTAATGTGTGCCTACCGGATTTTCATGCCCTTTGCGGGAATGACCATTTCCACCAGAGAGCGGGCCGGATTCCGGGATCATGTTATAGGTCTTGCAGCGACCAAAATTTCGGCGGGAGTCAGCACCGGAATCGGAAGTCATGTGGAGGGGGAAGAAGAAAAAGGCGACGATCAGTTTGAGATTGCGGATAACAGAAATGTGGAAGAAGTATACGACAGTATCCTGAAACGGGGTCTGCAGCCGGTGATGAATGATTATGTGTACGTTTAAAAATATTGCGGTGACAAGCCGCAAGCTCTGTGAGGGAAGTCTGCCGGAGCAGATAGAAAGGATTGCGGGAGAGGGCGGTCCTGATCTGGTCATAGTAAGGGAAAAGGATCTGCCGGAAAAAGAGTACGAAAATCTGGCCGGGCAGGTACTGGTCGTCTGCCGCGCCAATCATATGGAATGTGTGCTTCACAGCTATCCGGAGGCGGCCAGACGTCTTGGCTGTTCAGCCATCCACATGCCTCTCAAAGCTTACCGGAGCTGCTGGGGAGAGCTTTTGGATTTTACGGTAAGGGGAACCTCCATTCACAGTGTAGAGGAAGCGCTGTGGGCCCAGGAACACGGGGCGACTTATGTGACAGCCGGCCATGTTTATGAGACGGACTGCAAGAAAGATCTGCCTGCCAGAGGACTAGATTTCTTAAGGGAAGTCTGCCGGACCGTCTCCATTCCGGTATATGCCATCGGCGGTATCACGCCGGAGCGGATGGAAGAAGTAAAAAATGCAGGCGCCGCAGGCGCCTGCATGATGTCAGGATATATGAAAAGGAAAACGTCGGCAGAATCTTATTGATTCTGATAGACTTCTTCGCCTTCCCAGTTATATACAGAGTATCCCTTTTTACAGTTTTTCCTGGCCAGATTGAGATCCAGGAAAGCTCCAAGCTGGCTGTCTTCATCCTCCCAAGATTTGCGGACCCGGTAAAAATGAACGTCTTTTAAAAGCTCTTCGTTGCCTTTGGTCTCCACTCCCGTATCGTACTGAGTGAGATCAAACCGTTCAATGATATTGCAGATTTTGGAGACATAATTGCTGTCTGTGGCATAGCCGCCGTCTTTGATGATCTGGATGGCTTTTCGGTAGTCTGTTTCTCCTTTTAAGCCGGGATACCGCAGACTGTCTCCGTTTTTTGCACCAAGAAGATAGGCGGAATGATCCGCTACGGAATCCTCCACGCTGTCATATTTTCGAAAAGCGGCAGTGATGGTAACATGTTTTCCGCCATACTCTTCGCCGGTTTGCTTCGTATATGTAGAGACTCCGTCCCAGGTGCTGTTTTCCCATTGGTTTCCCGAAAGGGTGGCTTTCATTCCAAAACAGTTGTTGGCCTCCTGGGCCAGATCGGTTCCCATATATCCGGATTCCAGGATGCACTGTGCTGCGCTTACGCTGGCCAAAATCCCGCTTTTGGCATAATCTCTCCGGCACATTCTTCCTATCACATCAACCCGCTCTGCTTCCGTAAGCGCCATAACTTCCGCTGCGTTAGTGATTTCCGGAACAGAGACGGCAGTTTCCTGGCTGCTTTCGGAAGAAGCCGCCCTGGCCTTCTGCCTTTCAGCTGATCTGGAAGTTTCCTGTGAAGTCTGAGAATCAGCCGGCGCTGCGTAAAGGACGACAGGACTTTGCAGAACCAGCGTGCAAGCCAGCAGCCAGGCTGTAATTCGTTTCGTTTTCATACTTTGCCTCTTGTTTTTATCTGATAATATTCCGTTTTATAACAGTGTATTCATTATATCGGAAACTATAACAAAATACAAGAGTCAGCGGATGATCTTTATGGTTCCCTTTTTCGATACTTCTTTTGCCGGAGCGTCAGCCGGATAGCCGATGGCTGCCATGCCGTAAACCACGTGATCCGCCGGAATTTCAAATTCATCCAGGATGGAGCGGATGGCTGGAACGTCGCAGATTCCCTGGAGCTGATTGATCCAGACAGAACCGATTCCCAGAGAGTGGGCGGCCAGAAAGATATTTTCCAGAGCACACGCGTTGTCTTCTTTTCCCCAGATACTGTCTCTTTCATTGGAAGGGATGATCAGCACCTGCGGACTGTACATATCGTAGTTTTCCCGTCCCAGTTCCCGGGCGATAGCAGCAGCCAGTTTCTGGATTTTCGCCCGGTCGGTGACTGCGGTGAACTTCCAGGTCTGCTTTCCCATCCCACTGGGAGCGTAGAGGGCAGTTTTTAAAATTGTCTGCAGATCTTCGTCGCTGACCGTTTTATTCTGAAAAGCTCTTACGCTTCTTCGGGTCAGCAGGTTCTCAATAACAGCGTTCATAATAAATTCCTCCTACCTGTTTTTCATTCATTATAACCTTGGGTGGGCAAAATAAAAAGGGTTTTTTAGTCTGAGTACAAATTTTCCGCATTTTCTTCAGGGTAATAAACTATGCTAAAACCTGGAGATCTGTTCGGAGTACTGCAAAGCAGGATACAGTAAAAATGTTGAAGGCCTTGATTTTTCTGGTGCGCTCTGCCATAATAATTAATAATGATGGACAAAAGGGACGAAAAAGGTCTTTAGATTTCATGAATTAAAAAAATGATGGAAGGAGCTTGACAGAAATGATGGCATACGCGAGAATTCAGTAGTCCCTGTTGAATAAGTTTTTCTTTTCTATCATTTGGATTGGTTGTATTGGTCTGATACATAAATGTATGCTTTGGTATTTTGTTAATAAATGGA
>CAMMBV010000076.1 GCA_946494335.1 uncultured Ruminococcus sp.
CAGAATCGGAATCACCACCGTCCCGGGCCCGGACGCCCTGCGAATCAGCGGATACATCTCTTCCAGAGAATACCCTTTGACGCAGACAAAAATAATATCCGCCGTCCCCTGGTACTCCTCCTCACTGACTGCCCGCACGGGAATACTCCGCATTTCATTCCCCAGACAAATCAGGAGGCCATCCCTGCGTATGGCCTCCAGTGTTTGATTTCTTGCAATTAATGTAACATTCTTTCCGGCATCCGTCAGATACCCGGCAATACAGCCGCCGGTGCCGCCGGCGCCTAGGATTAGGTAGTTGATGGGGTTCATGTTGAGTCCTCGATTTCTCACCAATTTTGGAAAGTAATGATTTAAAAAATATTCTGAGATTTATACTTTCACCTCTCCGCTGACTGCACTTATAGTCTCAGTATATCCAGAACTACTCGTTACTTGCGTATCTGCTATACATCTATATGTTCCCGAAGAAACACCTGTGGCCTCCATGGATTTATACATACTATTATCGTTACTTACTGAAACAGTACCTTTTCCCACATTGGTCCAGCTACTTCCAACTTTTTTTTGAAGCGTAAAGACTGTTGTAATTTTTTTCATCGTCTGTGAGCAAAATACTTCTGTTCTCATCCATATTTTATCGCCAGACGGGTGTGTTATATATGCAGATGCACCAACTATGTATCGCGTATACGGTGTGATCTCAGTTTCTTCAAAGTCACTGCTTATGTCAGAATAATTTTCTATTTCCTTTAAATCATACCATTCTGATTCTGCTCCCCATGCACACAACGCCTGTCCAAATAATAATGTCCATGCTAATAATATTGTCACAAATATCTTATACTTTTTCAAATCAAATCCTCCTTATTTGTAAGATATCTTTTCAGCCAGCGTTTTGCAGTCTTCAACTGTTGTATTCATGTAGCAGCTAATTTTAGAATTATTATAAACTATGCTAAAATATAAATAATCATCTGCTATGCTATCATAAATATTAATTAATACTCCAATTTCATTGTTTTCAGTGGAATCTACTATTTTATCTTCACTTACATTATTTTTTACACCATTATCTGAAACAATGAATTGTTGCGATATATATATATATCTTTCTTCGTTATCTAATTCAATGTTTAAAGTATCAAATTCTTTATTATAGACTGCTTCTTTTACCCCAAATCCTTCTGGTAGCCAATTTACCCGATAAAATGGATGCTGCAATTCTTGGTCTATTTCATTATTCAGCTCCTGTATTTTGGTTGACGAGAAGACAACTTCATTAAGATTTTGGATATCAATATTCAAATTTTCTTGCTCCGCACTAGCCATTTCATATCGTCTTCCTATGAAATTAACATTCTTCCCCAACAGCTCCAATATCCCATCCCCTTCAACCGTCTCCATCCCCACAAATCCAATCAAAGGAACCGAAACAATCAAAACCGCAGCCGCGGCCGCGATGGTTCGGCGGAGTTTTTTGCGATGGCGCTGTCTGTTTTCTTCATTTACCTTTTCCAGAATTTCCCGGAAGTCCTTATCCCACTCTTCCGGCATGGTCATATTTCTGGTTTCCTCATCCCCCTCCAGTTCTTTCAGAATATCGTCCAGATTTTCTTCGATGTGGCGGTACTCCGGGCTGTTGAAAACATCCTTTCGCCTACTCATCAAGCTCTCCCTTCTCAAACCGTTCTCTCAGCTTCTTTCTGACACGATATTTTCTGCATCGTTCCGCATTGTCGGAAAGCCTGTGTTCCTCCTGGCAGGATTCCCCGCAGAAAGAATATAAAACTTTCCACTCCGGCTCTGTGAGACTACGGATAATCTCCAGCGCCTCAAGTCTTTCCAGTACCAGATCCTGCACCGGATCAGGGAGCATATGTCTCCACACACCCTTCCCTTCCTCTTCCTGTACTTCCTCCAGGCTCTGAAACTGCATTTTCTGGTTCTTCCGATACCATTCGCAGGCTTCAATCTTTCCCACTGCCAGAAGCCACTTCAGCCGGTCCGTCTCGTCCAGCGGGATCAGCTTGTGAATATCCTTCACCAGATCCGCCCACACATTCTGCATGATATCACGAAGATCTTCCTGCGGTATATCGGGAAACTTATGTTTCAGATAGCGGTATATCCGATTCCCGTACTCCTCATAAATCCGCAGACACAACTCTTCTTCCTTTCTTTTCAACGTTCCTTCCTCCCGTACAGACCGCCGCGCAGAAAGCCACAAGTCTTTGCCGGCAGATCGTTTCTTCCTCTGTCGGCTTTCCTTTTTATTTTACCATCTCCCACAGAGGATTGCCACCCTTTTCTTACGGAGCGCAGGCAGTTCTGCTCACCATTCGCTCCCGGGGTAGAAATCCGCCTCATCCATTTTTCTCTCCAGCTTTCTCCGCAGCCGGTATTTCTTGCAGGTTTTCGCATTGTCCTGCAGCTTATCCGATTTCGGGCCGCAAAATTCATCGCGGAAAAAGATTTTCTCCTCTTTGGAAAGCTCCCGGAGAATGTCTTCCGCGATCATCTTTTCCAGGATATCATCCGGCAGATAGACCTTACTTGACAGCAAGGGCTCGTACACATCCAGCTCGGTTTCCCTCCGGTATCTCCGCGCATTGCTTCGGATCCAGTCAATGGCCTTATTCCTTGCCACCGTCAGCAGCCAGGAACGATTTTCCCTGTCGGTTCTCTTTTTTGCGGCAGCAATGTCCAGGCCGAACTGCTCCCATACTTCCTGCGCAATGTCTCTGGCATCCTCCTCGCCGATACCCGGAAAGTAATGTCTCAGAAAAGCTTTCACGTCCCTATCGTACAAAATATATATTTCCCTGTAAAATTCTTCATCCTGCTTTTTCAAAGGCGACCCCCTCTGTTTATTTTAACGAACCGTCGGTATCCCTTTACTCTGTTTGGGATTTTTGGTAACTTTTTTCATTTAAGCGGGATTTTTGTACGCTTGAATATCCGATACGGCCGGTGCTATAATGAAACACATGAAAATAATTTCACAGGAGAATGATTCCAATGATTAATGATTCCGGCTATTTTTACCCCGATGAAACAGGTGCCTGTGACACCCGGTATGAGCTGTCCGTCAACAGCGCGGGACGTTATAAACTGATCCGCCGGGAAAGTTTTGAGACAATCCGCCCTGCCGGGAGAAATGATTTCCAGCTTCTCTATCTTGCCGGCGGCTCCGCGGATTTTGTCATCGGCGGAAAAAATTTCCATCTCACAGAAGGCCATGTGATCCTGTATTATCCCGGAGAACGGCAGTACTATCTGTATGAACGGAAAAACCATCCGGAAGCATACTGGCTTCATTTCACCGGAAGTCAGGCGGCCAGCTGGGCGAGCCGGGCGGGATTTTCCCACAGCGGTTTCTTCAGAACCGGACTCCAGAGTGAATTTGTCCTGTTGTTCCGCCGGATTATCCGGGAGGTGCAGCTGAAAAAGCCCCGCTGTCATCCCCTGTGCGCCCTCTACACCCGGGAGCTGCTGGAGCTGCTGATCCGGCAGACCCAGTCTCAGCAGGATACCTCCGGGCATGGCAGCGAGCTGGTGGAAAAGGCCATCGTGCAATTTTACCAGTCCTATCAGCAGCCCCTCCAGATCCGGGATCACGCAGATGCCCTCAACGTCAGCGTCTGCTGGCTGATCCGATGCTTCAAAAGATATACCGGCGTCACCCCGCAGAAATATCTCACAGACATCCGCATCGCCAAAGCCAAAGAGCTTCTCTACTCCAGCACCCTCTCCTGCGGAGAAATTGCTGCCAGCGTGGGCTATCCGGATCCGCTGTATTTCAGCAGAGTCTTCCGCCGCGAAACCGGCCAGTCGCCCCAGGCTTTCCGGAAAACGCTGAGAGAGGGATAAGAAGCTTTTAAAAGAATTTTTGCCGTCAACAGTATCCAGCAATGAAAGCTCACCGCAGGTTTTCCATTGCCATAAACAAGGGAAAACACGCTTTGCGAATTTTCCCTTATCATTCCCTTGTCATGAATAAGGCCGGGAACCTGTTTTCAGACTCCCGGCCAACACGCTATGTTACATATCTGACGGATCCGCATAAGAAAATCATCTTTAAGCAGCCGAAACCCTATTATATCCTTGCTAATTTTCCGGAATTTTTTTCAGCTGTGATTTCATTGTTGTCAAAACTTCTTCCTAATTTCTCCTGATTTTCTGTATATTTATACTATCATAAAGCCTTTACCATTTCAAGCGCATCATAACTATTCTCTCCGCTTCACAGCCATATTCCATTTTGACCCAAAATGCGTGTCCAATGCCAGAAAAGGTCAGAAGCTTCCAGGAATCTTTTTTACCCACTGAGTATTTGGGGAATTTTTGTGGATTTTTTTAGTGAACAGACCATAAAGGGATATTTTCATCAGGCAGCGGTAAAAGCAAAAAAAGAACCGGAACCCTTTGAATAAAGGATTCCGGCGCCCCTGCCAAGGAGTCGAAGCGACAGGATTTGAACCTGCGACCTCTGCGTCCCGAACGCAGCGCTCTACCAAGCTGAGCCACGCTTCGATTTGCTGTTTTGTCATCAGCAAAAATTATTATAACGGAGAGTTTCCCTTTTGTCAACACATTATTTTATTTTTTCACTGATTTTGGTAATAGCGTTTTGGTTAATAGTTCAGCCCTGCAGAATTCTTGAGGGTTGATTCGGAACGATTTTTGAAGAACTTTTCCCTGATTAGCCGCTTTTCCTGTTCTGAAAACATCTTTTTCCAGATCTTTCTCGGATTTAGCCGCTTTTTACCGGCCTGATAGCATCTTTTTTCGGGACTTTCTCCAATTTAGCTGCCTTTTCTCAGCCTGATAGCATCTTTTTTCACAACTTTCTCGGATTTAGCCGCTTTTTACCGGCCTGATAGCATCTTTTTTCAGGTCTTTCTCCGATTTAGCCGCTTTTTACCATCCAAGTAGCATCTTTTTTCAGGTCTTTCTCCGATTTAGCCGCTTTTTACCATCCAGGTAGCATCTTTTGTAGCATCTTTTTCAGGAACTTTCTTCTGTTTAGCTGCTTTTTACCAGTCTGATCGCATCTTTTTTCAGGAATTTCTCCGGTTTGGCCGCTTTTTTAGTAACAGTTCGGTCTTCCTGTTCATTATCACAAAAATATGCACACAG
>CAMMBV010000077.1 GCA_946494335.1 uncultured Ruminococcus sp.
GAGCGCCGCCCTGTCACGGCGGAGGTCGACGGTTCGAACCCGTTCCGGGTCGCTCCTTTAAAGGAAAGCGAGAGAATGCATGATTGCAATGCGTTCTCTCGTTTTTTATATCTGTATGTGAAGAGCTTTTATTGATGAGAGGATCTGCGGGAAAATCAAGAAAAAGCAGCGCATGGATGAAGCTGCTCCTTTACGCTGCTTTTTGTGCTGCGGCTAACAGGACTCGAACCTGCACGGTCGCCCAATGGTACCTAAAACCATCGTGTCTGCCAATTCCACCATAGCCGCATATTTAAAACTTTAATCATCATATCATCAACAGCAAGTCTTGTCAATCGTTGGAAGGGGATTTCTGGTAATGAATTTTTATATTCAATACCAGAAAAAGGAAAAGACAGCCAATTTCCCACGCTTCTGGGCGGTCGCCTGTTGAAATGGGCACTATTATCAAAAAATAGATAATAAATAAGCTGAGGACCAGAGAAGGCAGGACGCATTCTTGGGGATTTTCACAAAATTTACTTTAACTTTACATATATTTTACATACGCCAAAAAAAGATAACTTTTTTATGTTTTATTTTTGGATAAGAACTTTACTAACCAGCAAGGGCATGTTAAAATAAACGTGCTTATGTAAAATAAGCGTATAGAACATGTAAAAAATACGTTAGGAAAGTGGGTAAATGTAAGGTATGGATCTATCTTTTACATTCTTCTGCCAACAATTGGCATCGAATCCGGTTTTATTGGTTACAGTGTTTCTTACACTGTGCGTGATTTTTGTCAATGGCTGGACCGATGCTCCCAACGCCATTGCCACCTGTGTATCTACCCGCTCCATGGATGTAGATGCGGCGATTGTGATGGCTGCTGTCTGCAACTTTGTGGGAGTGCTGGTAATGACGATGATCAATTCTACCGTTGCGATGACTATTACGAATATGGTCAATTTCGGCGGTCAAAGTTCTCAGGCGCTGATTGCTTTGTGTGCGGCGCTGTTTGCTATTGTATTCTGGGCGGTTCTCGCCTGGTATTTTGGAATCCCAACAAGTGAAAGCCATGCGCTGATTGCCGGACTTTCCGGAGCCGCCATTGCCCTTCAGGGAGGAATCGACGGAATCAATCCGGAAGAGTGGATTAAAGTGATTTATGGTCTGGGCCTGTCTACGATCCTTGGTTTCTTCAGCGGATATTTTTCGTGCCGCTTTGTTGCCTGGACCTGCCGCAATGTGGATCGCCGCAAAACAGGGGGATTTTTCAGGGGGGCCCAGATTGCCGGTGCAGCAGGAATGGCATTTATGCATGGTGCTCAGGATGGACAAAAGTTTATGGGAGTGCTGCTTCTTGGAATCTGCCTGGTAAATGGAACAGAGAGCGCTTCCGGCGTGGATCTTCCTATCTGGATGATGCTGCTGTGCTCTATTGTGATGGGAGTAGGTACTTCCGTGGGCGGGAAAAAAATTATCAAATCTGTGGGCATGGATATGGTTCGCCTTGAAAAGTACCAAGGCTTTTCCGCGGATCTGGCCGGCGCAGCCTGTCTGCTGCTTTCCTCCGTCTTTGGAATTCCGGTCAGTACGACACACACGAAAACAACCGCGATTATGGGCGTGGGCGCTGTGAAGCGTATTTCCGCCATCAATTTTAAGGTAGTGCAGGACATGGTGCTGACCTGGCTGCTGACATTCCCGGGCTGTGGAATAATCGGTTTTCTTATGGCAAAATTATTTATGGTACTGTTCTGAATATCGGAACCAGCGACGCTGATTTCTGATCATATAAGATAAAGGAGAATAAAAGGATGTCAAAGAAGAGTGACAGTTACTATTTTGAGAATTTTATTCAGTGTGTAGAGTGCGGCTGCCAGGCTGCCCGGATGCTGGAGGAGAATTTGGCTGATTTTTCAGGGGACAACCTGGAGGAAATCATTCGGAAGTTTCACGAGATTGAGCATGATGCGGACAAGAAGAAGCATGAAATGATGGGGGTACTGGTAAAAGCCTTTATTACGCCGATCGAACGGGAGGATATTATTCTTCTGAGCCAGTGTATCGATGAGGTAACGGATAAGATTGAGGATGTGATGATCCGAATCTATATTAACAACGTGAAAAAAATCCGTCCGGAAGCTATCGAGTTTACAAAGGTGATTATTCGCTGCTGCGAGACGCTGAAGGAAATTATGCAGGAATTTGCGGATTTCAAGAAGTCCAAAACACTTCATGGATTGATTGTGGAGATCAACGCGCTTGAAGAAGAGGGCGATCGGGTCTATATGGAGATTATGAGAAAGCTGCATACGGAAGTTACGGATCCTCTGGAGATTATTGCCTGGAGAGAAATTTACGATTATCTGGAAAAATGCTGCGACGCCTGTGAGCATGTAGCAGATGTGGTAGAGAGCGTTATGATGAAGAATACCTGATTCAGTTTTCAGAACTTTAAGAAAAAAGTAAAGCGCCTGTTGGTTGCATGTTGCGGCAGAATGAATTATAATGAATACCATAGTTGCAGTGTTTATTTGGAAAGGAGTATAGCCTTATGAAGAAACGGATTGCAATGGTGGCGGCCGCAGTGATTCTGAGCGTGATGATGGCGGTTCCGTCTTACGCCGGCTCCTGGAAATATGTGAATAATGGCTGGAAGTATCAGAGAAGTGCCTCCAAATATGCCATGCAGGAGTGGATTACAGTTGAGGGAAAGAAGTATTATATGGATGCCAATGGCTATGTGTCTACAGGCTGGACTCAGGTTGATGGACAGTGGTATTATATGGATGATACCGGAGCGATGCAGACGGGATGGCTGAAGGATGGAATGAATTGGTATTTTTTATCCCCGCTGGATGGTGTGATGGTGACAAATGCAGTCATTGAGGGACGCCAGATCGATGCAAGCGGCGTATGGGTACCGGCAGAAGGACAGAGTGAGCCAGTAGGATCTACATTGAATCTTACGAATCCGGTTCTGGTTCAGAATATGACGGGATTAAAAACGAATGGATATTCTATTATTGCTCAGGCCCGTACGGCGGACCGTCAACAGAATTGGTCCAATGCGATTCGCCTTTACGGAAAAGGCAGTTATGTGCGCTTTAATAATGATGGAACCTATAAAATTTTAGCCGGACAGTTTTCTCCGTCTACTACATTTGATAGTGGTCTGATGGGAAAGCTTACAGTGTACGGCGACAATGACCAGGTACTTTACACCTCCCAGGACATTCATTACAATGAGAAACCTCTTTCCTTTGCGGTAGATGTATCGAGCCAGACGCAGGTGAAAGTAGAGTTTTCGCTGACGATAGACAATGAATGGGATATTCCCGTATTGTTGGTAAATCAGCTGTCCCTGTACTAATTAATTGATGTGGCGTTATTAAGAAGGGCCGCCTGAAAGGGCGGCCTGAATTTTTTTACTTTTAATTTCAATTTAATGACAATAGAACAAAGGGGGAGACTTATGGAACAAAGACGTCTGATCGAACTTATGGATCTTATGGAACAGATGAAAAACCAGACAAGACATTCCTGGACATCGGCCGGACGAAGAGAGAGCGTAGCGGAGCATAGCTGGCGCCTGACAATAATGGCTTTCTTTTTGCAAGATGAATTCCCGGAGGCAGATATAATGCGGGTGATGAAAATGTGTCTGTTCCATGATATGGGGGAAGTATTCACCGGAGATATTCCAGCATTTCGAAAAACTCAGGCGGATGAGGAGGAGGAAGGCCGGCAAGTAGAAGTATGGGTTCAGAGTCTCCCGCATCCTTATAAAAAAGAACTGACGGAACTGTTTGAGGAAATGGAAGAAAAGAAAACCTTAGAGGCCCAAATATATAAGGCACTGGACCGGATGGAGGCATTGATTCAGCATAATGAAGCAGCCCTTTCTACCTGGCTGCCGTTGGAATATGATTTACAGATGACCTATGGCGAAAAGGACGTACAGTTTTCTGGCTATTTGAAGGAATTGAAACGGCAGATTAATGAGGACTCGGAAAAAAAGGCGGGAAGAACGCTGATTTGACAGGCAGGAAGAACAGTTGAAATTTATTTCTGAAAATGGTATGCTGAACGTGGTTTGGAGAATAGTGGAATACTGAACTTGAAATTTTTGCAAAAGGGGATGGGGTTGATGTCAGGAAAGAAATACCAATTAAAAATGGGTTTCTGGTACCTTTCGATATCAGAAACCCACGCAAATAAAAGAAAAAATCGGGGCAACAGGATTTGAACCTGCGACCTCTCGG
>CAMMBV010000078.1 GCA_946494335.1 uncultured Ruminococcus sp.
TTATGTTATGCGAAGTCATTTGTTATGTAAAGAAAGTTCTTGTTTCTCCCAAAACAAGGGCTTTTTTCTTTCTTTAACTTAGCATAAAATCATGATACCTTCAAGAGGCGACCGATTATGATTGGTTGTAATAAACTCAAGGAGGTTTTCATCATGAAAACAAAAGATTTACCAAATGTGGCATCCGCACTTATTGAAAAAATGAAGTCGGATGGTTACAGTAGTTCCAGAATTGAAGATACTACCTGGATTCTGGAGCATTTTTTTAATTACTGTGTCAAACATGATATTATTCAGGTCACAGTCCCCATTGCGGTTGAGTTCGTACAGGAAAGTTTCGGATTTGACTTTTACAACACCACCTCTCGTTTCCAGACCGTCCTGCGGCGGCCGCTTCTTATCCTTTTTGAATTCGAGGAGTTTGGCAATTACAAGAAGACCCATCAGCGTGGTTCTACCACGAAAATCCCCCTGATTTATGAGACGGTCTATCGTGAATTCGTGGATCATGTCAACCTTATGCCAATCGGTTTAAAGACCCGGGAAAGGAAGATCTGGTCTTTTACAAAGTATCTGGAGTATCTCGAATCCACAGGTATCCTGACCCTTTCCCAGATTGAATATAATACGGTCCATGAGTATATCGCCTCATTGGCTGGTTTTGCGCCCGCAACGGTAAGGGTCATAAAAACCAACCTGCGGGAGGCTTATGACTGGATGTACGAGAAAAAATATGTCCGCTTTTCCGGACGGCAGATGTTTCCGGTTATCCGCAAAGATCCCCGTAATAAGCTTCTTTCGTATTACTCAAAAGAGGAGATCCGGCAGCTTGTTTCCTGCATTGATACAGAAACTGCAGCCGGTAAATGCGTGTATGCAATCATCTGCCTGCTTACGTATCTCGGAATGCGGGCGGGAGATGTGATCGCCCTGAAATTCAGGGATATTGACTGGGACAAAGGCGTCATTTCCTATTCACAGCAGAAAACAGGGAACCCTTTGACAATCCCACTTCTGGATGAAGTAAAATTCCCATTGCTTGATTATATCAGGAACGGACGGCATGAAAGCGCTGACCCGGAATACATCTTTGTCACGTTGTACGCGCCTTATACGAAATACAGCTGTACTTCCTCTGTATTTCGTATGGTAGAGAAATGTATGCAGACTGCCGGGATCGACTATGAAGGAAGGCACCATGGCCCGCATTCCCTGCGGCACAGCCTGGCAACAAACATGCTGGCGGAAAATGTCCCGATCAGCGCCATATCAAATATCATGGGGCATTCCAGCACGAAAACTACAGAAATTTATCTTACTGTGGATGAGACCCACTTAAAAGAGCTCTCACTGGAGGTGCCAAATGCGTAAGCCGGAGCAAAAGATCAATGGAATGCCGCAGTTCCACGGGCCTTTCAGGGAACTGATCCCGGATTACATTACTTATAAAAGAGGTCAGGGATATAAATACCGGGAGCCAGTTGTATACCATCTCCGTGAAATGGACCTTTTCTTTATGGAAATGGGGGTTCAGGATATTAGGGTCACCAGGGAAATGTATGAAGCGTATACAAAGCCTCACCCTCCGGAAAAAGAAACGACCACCCAGAAAAGACAGCAGACTATACGGGGATTCGCCAAATATCTTGTTTCTCTGGGATATACCGATATTTACACCGGATACGATGATACCCGGATTTTTAAAAGGGATTTTATACCATATATTTTTTCAAGAGAAGAGACCAAAAGGATGTTTGGGGTCCTTGAGCAATCATGCGTAGAGTCTCCCTGTTATGAGAATGATGCGTTCCGTATCCTGATGCTTCTGTATTACTGCTGTGGCCTGCGGAAAGCAGAGGCACAGGAACTGAAACTTGGGGATATAAATTTTGAGACGGGGAAGATCAGCATACTTCATGGAAAAAATGACGTCGCACGTATCATTCCGGTATCGGATTCTCTTTTGGCGCAGCTGCGGCTGCATAGAAAAACCTACCTGGAGAATCCTTCGCAGGAAGATTTCTTTTTCTTCCGGGAAAAGAAACGGGCCACTGTTGCCGGGGATATATACCGGAAGTTCCACTGCCTCCTTACCGAAGCCTCTATTCCCCCCAGGGCCGATGGGGGACGGCAGCGCCTGCATGACCTACGCCATACCTTTTGCGTAAGGACACTGGAACAAATGCAGCTGAAGGGATTTGACCTGTATGTTTCGCTTCCGCTGTTATCGGTTTACCTTGGGCACAAACACATCACAGAGACGGAATACTATCTCAGGATGCTGGATGAACATTTTGACGGGATACTGGAAAAATCCGCAGCATACGCCCCGGATTTATTCCCAGTCAGCGAGGAGGGTAACGGTGAAGGATAATGGTTTTTCCTATCATCTTACAAAATATTTCTCTGACTACCTGCCCAGGCAGACGGCCGCCTCTGTAAATACAATCCGGTCATACAGGGATACGTTCGTGCAGCTTTTAAGCTTCTACAAACAGGTATACTCCCTGGCACCCGAAAAACTGGAATATCTGGATTTTACATCAAAAAGGATAGAAGAATTCCTTACATGGCTGGAAACAGAAAGAAAGGTTGGCATTCGCACCAGAAACCAGAGGCTTGCAGCGATCCATGCATTCTTCCGGTACATCCAGTACCGGGACCCAGCAGGATTTGGCCAATGTGCGGAGATTCTTTCCGTCCCATTCAAAAAGGCTCCTATGGCACCAATGACATATATGACCAAGGAAGAAATCACCCTGCTGTTTTCTATCCCGGACCAGAGAGACATGAAACAGCTCCGGGATCTTGCCATCATGATTCTTCTTTATGAAAGCGGAGGCCGGGTACAGGAGATTATTGACCTTTGTCCCCGATCCATCCGTTTTGGTACTACAAACACAGTAGAACTTCACGGGAAAGGAAACAAAACAAGGCTCGTTCCTGTCAATGCGGATGCCGCCGCTATTGTCAGGAATTACATATGCCGATGCAAAAGGACGGATGTAAATGAGCCGTTGTTCGTAAATCGCAAAGGAGAAAAACTTACCCGTGCAGGTATACAGTATATCATAGATAAATATGTGTCAATAGCCAGGGAGTACCATCCAGAGCTTTTCCGGGACAGGATAACAAACCACAGTTTCCGACATAGTAAAGCAATGCACTTGCTAGAGGCTGGTGTAAATCTGGTCTATATCCGTGATTTACTGGGACATACATCCGTTGTCACGACAGAGATTTATGCCAAAGCCAATCCTAAGATCAAAGAGGAGCAGATCAGAAAGCATAGCGCTGCAGTGTCCCCAATGCCTAAATATAGCCGAAAACAGAAAGAAGATCTAATCGACTGGTTGAAAAAGAACCTGTAAGATGGTGAAATTTTATGCAAAGTAAAAAGTTCCGGATTCCTGGGTTTTAAAAGGAATTCGGAACTGACTTTGCATAACTATTAACTTTGCATAACACAGAGAGGAATATCCCCAGATTCCGCCTAAAGTGGAGTACAGCCTGACAGAAAGAGGCAAATCGCTGATCCCCATTCTGGATGGGATGTGCGAATGGGGCGACAAAAACCGGCTTTGATAAGCCGGTTTTTGACCTAAATAGTATTCATCATCAGAACCATCATATTGCATCCAGAATGTCCCTATATTTTTCCATTATTTTCTCTGCCATTATTTTAAAAGCCGGAATATACTTTCCAAGAATCATATCGGCAAGACGTTTCGCCGCTTCACCGTCATATATATGAGTCATGTCATTTCTTGTTTTCAGCATATCAAGCCAGATATCTTCATCAATAAAATCATAGACAGAATATGCAGCCTTCAATATTTCTCTGGGCGATCCCGAATTTGCCGCGCTTTTGCCCTCATAGCGCAGAAGCTCTTTTAACACCTTCCAGCTGAATTCGAATTGGATAAAAAACTTAACAATAATTCCACTTATTACAAATTCGTTATTCAGATCCTCGTTTTCTGCCTTTTCCAATACATTCAAATTAGAAATAAAATTGTCAAATTTTCTCAGATTCTGCATAACTAATCACCCATGAAAAGAATATCATTATCAAATCTCTTTCGCAAGCTGTTTATTCTTCAGACACCAGATCATATTTCACCACATCCATATTTACCACTCCGTCTGCGAAGAAGGAAATCCCGTCCGCCGACTGATCCGTATACATAGTCGC
>CAMMBV010000079.1 GCA_946494335.1 uncultured Ruminococcus sp.
TAAAGTATTGATTTTTCAAGGTACGAATCCCATTTTGGGTATGGGAAGTTTGAGTTTATAATTTACCAGAGCATCCACCGCCAGATTTCCCGTTTGCGAGACTTCTTTCGTTGAACAACTTTTCAGTATTTCTCCAATATAGGCCTGGGCCTTTTTGGGATCGCTTTCCACCAGTTTCTGCAGATAAATCATATGATTTTTCAAATCATGACGTACCCGGCGGATCTCATCCATTGTGACTCTTCTCTCATCCATCTCTTTCATGCACAGTTTCAGCTGATAGACGTACTGCTCATTTTCATACTTCATGATTCTTTTATCATACATAAAACCATAAATGTTAAATGCCAGGATATTTATCACAAACACAGCGGCCATCAGGGCAAACGATGTACCATGCACAAGAAAGCTGTCGATCCGATTACTTATGTCAAAGAACAGGATAACAAAAAAGATGTTCGCCAACGCCAGAACCGCAAGAATTATCGATGTTCGCTTTCTCCCGTTATCCGCCAACGGTTTTCTGACAGTCAGCTCCAGAAATTTCGTTATAAACCAGAAAATAATATTTGATACGGCTCCGTATAAACGGACAGACGGGTCGATGCTGCCGCGCAGCCAGATAATTGCCAGTCCCAGAACATTCTCAACGGCGCCGGATAAAGAAAAAAACCATACCGGCGCAAGAACAAAAGTCTGCCATCTGTGAACATACAAAACGTAAAGCACGATATAGATTCCCAACAGATTTCCCAGAATGTTCTGCCAAGTGTTCTGGGCGCAGACCATAACGGCCATCCGGTAAAAAAACAGAAGGATCCAGGTTGTCCACACAACCCATTTCTTATTTTCTCTTTTCTCAACAAAAGTGGAAAAAAATTCCTCTACGGCAATTACATACAGAATTGACTGAATCACACCAGACATTTTTTATTCCACGCTCCTTCAGGCATCCCCCAGCAGTTCCAGGTAACGGCTCAGGGCCCGGTCTTTATATTCCTTGCTGACCGGCAGCTTTTCTCCCGTGATCAGTTCCACTTCCTTTCCGTTCATGGAAAGAATGTGATAATAATTCACCAGATACGACCTCTGAATCCGTATAAAATAGCGGCTCATTTTCTCCATCTGCTCCTGTACCTGATTCAGTTTCCCGTAAAACCGGTATTCCCGGTCTTTCCCATGTATGTAAATCAGCCGCAGATTACTCTCGAAGTAAACAATCTCCCTCAGCGGCAGCTGATAGATCCGCTTTTCAAACCGGAAAGCAAACCGCTCGTTCTGGCTGCTGATTCTCTTATACGCCAGCAGGAAATACTCCCGGAAAATCTTTTCATCCAAAGGCTTGTCCAGAAACCGGAAGGGTTCCACCTCAAAGAGCTGCCGGAAATAGCTGTCGTAGGCGGACACAAAAATCAGAATGGTATAGGGATCCTTTTCCCTGATTTTCCTGACCACCGTGATTCCGTCCATATCCTTCATTTCGATATCCAGATAAATCAGATCGTAGGCGCCTGTCTGCTGAATCTGCTCCCACAATCCGGCGCCGCCGAAAAATACATCCACCTCCATTTCAATTTTTTCTTCTTTCTCTATTTTCTACAGCATACCGTCCATAACGCCGGTAACCGCCATATCATCGTCACAAATCGCAATCCTCATCCTGCATGCACCTTCCCCTCATATTCGGATGTGATTTACCTAACCGGTCCGGACTTTCACTTTCCATGTTGCCGGCTGCATAGCCATAAAGATCTCCCCGCAAAGGAAATTCCGCCATTCTTCCATGAATACAGTGAATATCCGAACAGTTACGATTTTACCATACTTCATGCCCTTTATAAATGTTTTACACCGAAATTTGTCATTTTTTGATGTTTTATACTCATTTATGCATAATCAGCTTCAATTTTTGCATAATTATACAATCAAATTTTGAGCCATTACTTACAAAAAGAAGGAAAACATAAGCCGCATGTTTTCCTTCTTTTCTCCGTCCCTCAGATGCTTCTGTGAAGCTTCTGCCTGATTTTTTCTGTATACTGCCAGTACTCCCTGCGCAGCCGCTCCCGGTAAGCATCGCTGACTGGAAGGGTTTCTCCGTTTACCATCTCAACGGCGCTGCCGTCCAGCCAGTGGATATGCCAGTAATTGACAATATAGGATTTGTGAATCCGGAAAAACATACCGCCGGCGGCCTGAAGCCGCTCCTCCTCTTCGTCCAGCTTTCCGTAAAGGGAGTATTCCTCCAGCTCTGTCTTTATCACCAATTTATGGTTTCTGGATTCCAGATAACAGATCCGCCGGTAGGGCACATGGTACGTTCTCCGGTTAAAATTAAACACATAGTATTTCCGTTCGTCCGTCATCCGGCGGATGCTGCGCTCCAGCCAGTGGAGAAATTCCTGCCGTTCCACCGGTTTTTTCAGATAAACCGCCGGCATGATATCAAAAATCTCCCTGATCCTGGATTCATCCGCGGCCAGAACCAGAAATACGGTCTCCTCATCGGTTTCCCGTATGGTCTTCGCCAGCTGAATCCCATCCGTATCCGAGAGTTCCGATTCCAGACAGATAATGTCATAGGACTCCTGCTCCATAATTTTCCGAACCAGCTGTGCGCCGTTTTTCATGGTATCAATATGAATCTGCACCTGGCCCCTGGCTCTGCGTTCTTCCAGAAAATTTTCCAGACGGATCATGGTCTCCTCTTCCCTGTCGCAGATGGCCAGCCGGATATACCGCAGCCTGTTTTCCATTTTTTCATCAGCCTCCATAACTCTGCTTATACCTACCGTCATTATAAGCAGAAATGGAGATTGTGCCGGATTGTCGTCAGGAATGGATGTTTTTCTGTCATTTTCGGATGCAGTCTGATTTCTGTCAGCCATTTTTCCTGTCAGCCGCGTCTTTTTGGCGGATTCCCAATTTCCCGCCGTCAGTCATGCCGCTGCCCCGGATGATCGTATGTCTCGCAGAATCTCCCCGCCACAGCCTCCGGTTCCCCCTGGACGTACAGATGTGCCGTATCTCCAAAGGAAGTCATCCGAAACGCGGCAATCCCTCTGCGCCGTTCCTCCGTCACGAAGCTGGTAATTCCCGTGGGCGCTTCGATGGCATTATGCCAGAGTACCATGGGAGAAATTCCCAGCAGGTGGGCCGCCAGCACACAGGTGAGTCCGAAATGGCAGAAAAACACCAGCATATCCTCATTGGCCTTTTTTACCCGGTAGAAATTCCCCTGCCGCTCATAGCCGTGCTCTGCCAGAAGCCGGTCAAAATTTTCCGTCACCCACCGATATTCCTCCTGCACGCCTCCCTGTTGGAAAGCCTCCGGTTCCGCCCACCGGTTCCTGTCATAAAAACGCTCGTCCATGGTCCAGTCCTGGGGCAGCCAGTCCCAGGCAATGGATTTCTCATCCGGCTTATCCGGCCGCCGGATCCTGCAGGCAAACTCCCGCAACCACTCACACTCCACAGCCTGCCGCCCCATCTTTTCCAGTGTAAAGGAAGCCGTATCCTTCGCCCGGCCCAGGGGAGAAACGTAAAAATCTTTCACATCCATTTTGGAAATCCGCTCCGACAGACAGCGAGCCTCCCTCCATCCCTTCTCCGTCAGGGAATCTTTCTCATAATCCGGATCACCATGCCGGATCAGTAGCAATTTCATATATTGTGCAGCTCCTTTCTCTTCTTTTGTTCTCTTCCTGTATTTCAGCTTTTTTCTCACTGCGAATGTGCGCTTCCTGATCGTACTCCGTCAGTATCACATCTTTCACCTCCGCTCTGTGTTTCTTCAAAAAATCCGCCAGGATTCCCTTCTTAATACTCTCTCGCACCGCCATATCCACCGCCTCTTCCGGGTTTCCCCGTATTTCCCTCAGACGCCGTCTCACCAGCTCCACAAACATGGCATATTCATACAGAATCCGGCAGTCCGGCTCCTTTCTCTGACGCGGAACGCTTCCGCGGTTCCAAACAGGAGCAAGGCACTCGGTACCTTGCTCCTGGTTTATCGCTGTCTTATGAAGTTCTTGAAAAGCCTTGATTT
>CAMMBV010000080.1 GCA_946494335.1 uncultured Ruminococcus sp.
TTGGAATCCGGTATCCCGGATAAAAGATGGTTTTATGATAGCACAGGACACCTGCCTTCGCAAGTGCATTTTTAAATCATCAAAAAATCAAAGATATTTTATCACTATTCAGTCATCAGGCTAAATAGTTACGATATTTTTTTGCTGATGCAGACAAAGGGGCAAAGCCTGCATCAACATTCAGGTTCTGCCCCCTGTCCAAATACCTTATTTGGTTTTGATCTGCTTCATCGGCAATCGGTTGCTGTGCCGTAATCCGCCTGTCACATTCTCTCAGGTGCGGAGAATCCCAGCAGATCAATGCTTGTCTCCAGAACATCCCGGGTCAGAGTCAACAGATGAATCCAGGACGCCTTCTGCTGATCGTTTTCTTCACTGAGAATTTTAGTCTCATGATAAAAACGGTTAAAGGCGTTGGCCAGACCATAAATGTATCCGCAGATTTTATGGGGCGCTTTCTCATCAAAAGCATTTTCCACCACCTGATTAAAGCGGCACAGCTCCAGCATAAGCGCTTTTTCACTTTCACTGGATGCTCCCTGAATGCTTCCCTTTTCCAAAGAGCCGCCTTCCTGCAGAAACCGGTTTAAAATGGATTTGATGCGCACTGTGGTGTAAAGGATGTAGGGACCTGTATCTCCCTCAAAGGAAGTAAAACGATCCACGTCAAATACATAGTCCTTGGAAGCCTGATTGGAAAGATCCCCGTACTTGATGGCCGACAGTCCTACTGTTTCCGCCGTTGCTCTGGCATCCTCATCCTTTACATTTCTGTTTTCAATAATCTTTTTATACATTTCGTCGGTGATTTCCGAAAGCAGCCGTTCCAGGCGCATTACACCGCCTTCTCTGGTTTTAAAGGGTTTTCCGTCTTTGCCGTTCATGGTACCAAAGCCAAGGAAATAAAGTCCGGTATTTTCCTCCACCAGCTTCGTCTTTCTGGCGCAGCGGAACACCTGGGTAAAGTAAAGCTCCTGGCGTTTATCTACCACATAGATAATTTCATCCGGATGGAACAGTTTCATTCTCTCCACAATCGTCGCCAGGTCAGTGGTATTATATAAAGATGCGCCGTCAGATTTCAGTATCATGCAGGGCGGAATCTCTTTTGTGTCGCTTTCTTCTTTTACATCCACTACCAGCGCACCTTCGTCCAGATGGGCATAGCCTTCCTTCTTCATGTACTCTACCATCTCGGGAATGTAAGGCTGAGCATCGGATTCTTTTTTCCAGAGGTCGAAGGTTACGTTCAGCTTCTCATAATTCTTTTTCAGATCATTCACCGAAACCGTCATAATATGGTTCCAGAGCGCATGATACCCTCTGTTGCCCTGCTGCAGCTGATGCGTGGCCTCCATCGCCCGTTCCTTATATTCTTCATCCTCTTTTGATCTGGCGCTGGCTGCGGGATAGATCTCCTCCAGCTCGCCGATGGTAAAGGGCGGTTCCTTGGGATATTCTCCCTCATAATCTTCCCGGAAATAAACCAGCTCCGGTTTTCTTTCTTTTAATTCCGTGATAATCAGCCCCATCTGAAGTCCCCAGTCTCCCAGATGAACATCACCGATCATGTTGTGTCCCAGATAACGCCCCGTCCGTTTGATGCTTTCACCGATGATGGCGGAACGCAGATGTCCCACATGGAGCGGTTTTGCCACATTTGGTCCGCCGTAATCAAGAATAATCGTCTTGGGATTCTGTGTTCTGTCCACACCAAGGTGTTCTTCTTCCTGCATTTTCCGCAGATATTCGCCAAGGAGCTCTTCTTTTACTTTCAGATTGATAAATCCTGGTTTTACTGCTTCCGCGCTGGAAAATACTGCGCTGCCTTCCAGGCATCCGGTTACATCCTGCGCAATCATAACAGGCGCTTTTTTATATTCCTTCGCACCGGCCATGGCTCCATTACACTGAAACTCACAAAGATCAGGGCGGTTGGAAATCGTCACTTTTCCATATTTCCCATCGTAACCCGCTTTTTCAAAAGCCGCCGTCATCTCCTCTGTGATAAAATCAATAAATTTTTTCATTTTGTTTTCTCCTTCTAAGCATCAGGGGATTTCAGAACCCCAGTTCTTCTCCCACAAGTATAATCTTGATTCTTCCTCTGATCATGGAAGCACGGGTGATCACTTCCTGACAGCAGATACAGCCGCTGCCCGTACAGTCTGCACATACGCCGGTTTTGGAGCAGGGCGTGGATGCGCCTACCCGAATGGCGTTGGGGGGCGTCGCCACTGTCCGCACCCGATCTAGACCTTCCTGTACATTTTTAACCAGTTTATTCATGCCAACCACCACAATTACATTCTGCGGCCCCGTAATCAGACAGGCAACACGGTTGCCGCGCCCGTCTATATTGATCAGCTGCCCGTCCAGGGTAAAAGCATTGGTTCCCATCAGAAAATAATCGGAACAGACGATTTCACCGTAAAGCTTTCTGCTCTCTTCAGGCGTTGCAGCTGATTTCCTGTCTATGGCACGGTAAGGGCCTGCTTTAACCGCATCGATAATACCTGCTTCCTCCAATGTGACGGAACCTCCCCAGGTTACGCTGGCTCCCTCTTCTATTAATTCCAGAACTTTTTCTCTGGCTGCATTGCGGTCGGCGCAATACCAGCCTTCCATTCCCCGTTTTTCAAAATTTTTTATGACGCTTCTGGCTGTATTTTCATAACTTTGTGATTTATAGGACATGTGTGATACCTCCTCTTCTCCTCGGCTCTTTCGCCGTGCGCACTCGCTACGCATCCGCTTCGCTCGTTCTCGGGCTTTCGCCGTCCCTCGGCTCCTTTCGCCGTGCGCACTCGCTACGCATCCGCTTCGCTCGTTCGCGGGCTTTCGCC
>CAMMBV010000081.1 GCA_946494335.1 uncultured Ruminococcus sp.
GAAACAATGTGAGCCATTCTCATAGAAGAACAAACAAAATGTGGAAATCCAACATTAAATCTGTAAGAGTTAAGGTAAACGGAGCAGCAAAGAAGATGTACGTTTGTACTTCTTGTCTGAAATCCGGAAGAGTAGAACGTGCTTAATAATTATATGTTTTACAAAAAATAAGAGAACCAGTGATTCGGTTCTCTTATTTTTTTCTTTCAGGCCGCACTCTTTCGGCCGCTGCCCTCGAAGGCCCTCTGAAACTCCTTCAATTTCTTTTCCGCCTCCGGATTCAGATTCTGAGGCACCTGAATTTCCACCACAGCATACTGATCTCCGTACAGGGAAGCGTCTTTCATGGAAACAATTCCCTTTCCTCTCAGCCGTATCTTTGTCCCTGACCGGGTGCCTTCTTTTATCCTGCAGACAACCGGGCCGTAAAGTGTCTGAACCTGCACCTCTCCGCCGAATACCGCTGTGGTAAATGGTATAAACAGCCTGGTGTAAACATCCATCCCCTTTCTTTCAAATCCAGGTTTTTTCGCAATCTGAACTTTCAGAAGAAGATCTCCCGGCTCGCCGCCTGGCGTACCTGCCATTCCCTTTCCCCGCAGACGTATGGTTTTGCCGTCTTCAATACCGGCCGGTATATTGACTTCCAGACTCTGAAGCATGCCGGTTTCCTGATCTTGCAGGTGAATCATTTTCTTTCCGCCAAAAGCTGCTTCCTCAAAGCTTATCGTCACCTGGGCGTTTATATCCATGCCCCGTTTTCCAAAGGATTCCTGTCGGAAATTTTCAAAGGGGCCGCCGCCAAAACCGTCTCTGGAAAAGCCGCCTCCCTGGAACCCGCTGTTCTGAAAACCGCCGCCGAAAAACTGCTGAAAAATATCGTCCATGCCATCCTCATTAAAATGATACTCCCTGTACTCCCCGTAAGGCGCGCCGTAACCTTCAGCCCCTGACTGATACTGGAATCCATCTCCTTCAAAGGCTGCATGGCCGAACTGATCATACAGTTTTCTCTTTTTCTCATCGCTTAATACGCTGTAGGCTTCCGTCACTTCCTTAAACCGTTCCTCCGCCTGCGCATTTTTTGCATTAGAGTCCGGATGATATTTTTTAGCCAGCTTCCGGTATGCTTTCTTCACCGCCGCGGCGTCAGCATCCCTGTTTAATCCTAAAACTTCATAATAATCTCTCTTTTTCAATATCATCACCCTCCCTTTTACGTCAATTTCTTTTTGTTCTATTTGTAATATAACACTTATATTTTTCATTGTAAAGAAAGAAGTTATGATATTTTGTGACTTTTCTGTGATGTTTTTAATGTGCTTCCCGGTGCAGAAAAAGGCAGGCAGCTTGTCTGCTGTCCGCCTCCTCATATTTATCTACTATTTTGTCCGAATAGATTTTTACAATATCAAAAACTTTTATACTGGATTCAGCACACCGTTTTCTTTCAATACCTTTTCTACTTCTTTTACCGTAATTCCTGTCTTCTCTGCAATCTCTTCCAAAGACACACCGAACTCAAAGTAAGTTAGTATTCTTCCCTCCCTTCTTCCCTCAGTGATTCCTTCGTTTTTCAGCTCATCCAATGCTGTGCACATATTCATCCTGCCCCCTTTTCTTTCCAAGGCCTGGTTGACAAGTTCCGGGGAATCTGTGATCGCTCCGATCACAACACCCAGTTCAGAGGAAAATTCCTTATCCTGGTACACTTCCTCGATATTCTTATAATTCCTCTTGTAGATATTCCGGCTGATCTCGAAAACAGTCTGCACATCCCCATTGTGAAATACAAGTTCTTCGCTCTCCCTCACCTGAATCAGGTTCATTTTATAATCGCTCACCACCGGGCGCAGTTCCTCTGGAATTTTCAGCATATCCACAAGAGAATGAGGGCCGTCCCACGCACGCTCACCATAGTATACACAGATACTCACCATGGGATGCAGACGATCTTCCCTGCGAAGTCCGGATAGAAACTCATCCGAGTCCTCCCAATTTCCCCGCGCTTTGTTCTTTTTTGCAATCTCCTGGTATCCCTTCAGGTACCCCAACGCATCTCCCAGCATAATCCGCAGGGGCATCCCAAAGTGAACGCGCTGCTGGTTTTCCAGCCCCAATATTACAAAATCTACCCCGTGTGCTCGCTTTTTTACCACATCCAGGATTTTCTGCACTGTTTCCATGTGTCCATTCCATTTTAAAATGGATGAAAAATCGGTATCTGATTCTTCCAGTTCATCCGGATGAATCACCTGCTTTCCCTGAAAGAGTGCCGCATTGAACAGATCTGCAAACCTGGCGTTATCCCGCCAGAAATCTTTTAACACGGTATCTGTTTTTATTTTGCTTTTTGCAGTCATTGCATCTCCTCTGCTGCTCTCTTCGGCATGGTTTTACTATACCACATTTTCTGGCTTTCTTCCAGTTTTTCTATGCTTTTTGAATGCAAAAAAGGGGCTGTCGGGAAATAAACAGCCTATGATAATGGGGACGGTATGGTTC